>DATCJZ010000033.1:0-56654 GCA_036562545.1 Capillibacterium sp.
CGTCCTGGGCGTCATCTTCGATAAATTGGTAGCCTTCCTGCTTAGCCGTCCCGATTTGTGCCATAAGATTATACCCATTTTGAGGTTGATAAATAAGATTCAGCAGATCTTGTTACGGTTGCCCATCGTCGGTCCCACCGGCCCGACCGGTCCCACCGGCCCAGTAGGTGCGACTGGTGCCACGGGAGCCACAGGTCCGACCGGTCCCGTAGGTGCGACGGGAGCCACGGGTCCGGAAGGTCCAGCGGGTGCGACTGGTGCTACCGGTCCCGTAGGCGCAACCGGAGCTACGGGTCCGGTGGGTGCAACTGGTGCTACCGGTCCCGTAGGTGCCACAGGGGCCACGGGTCCAGTGGGAGCAACAGGTGCGACAGGACCGACCGGTCCGGGAGCGCCGGAAACCTTCGCCTATATCTATAATATAGGGACGGTGGAAGATATTCCCCTGGATGGGCTGGTTCCTTTCAGCAACAATGGCCTCATCGTTGGTGGAATTGCCCATGAACCGGGCACTCCGGAGATCCTCATCAACGAAACCGGCATCTACGAAATCACCTTTATGGTGCAGGGGGACCGGGTCAACCAGTTTGCGCTCTTCCTGAATGACGATCTAATCCCAGGCACCATTTACAGTGTAGGCGCCGCCAATATCCAAAATACCGGACGGGTTATTGTCTCGATCACCGCACCGGCAATCATCTCCATCCGGAACCATACTTCGTTTAGCCCGATTACCTTAGAAACATTAATTGGAGGAACCCAAGACCAGGTTAATGCGGCGGTTCTGATCCGGAGAATTAGCTAGTACTCCATTTTAAGACTGACCGGTTTCGACCGCGAGGAAAGCTGATTTAACTTAGACCGGGGAATTCCGCCGCCTTTGCGGTGGAATTCCCCCTTTTTAACCTTAATTAGAATCGACCGGGGAAAAAAGGAGGGATTTTCATGAAACGGCTCCGCTTTCACCTTTTGGGCCTGGCCCATTTGCCGACCAACAGAGCCAATTCGGCATGCGCGTACACCCAGAAAATTATTAAGCTGGCACGGATGTTGAAAAGTTATGGGCATCAGGTCTTCTTTTACGGGGTGGAAGGCTCCGAACTGGAATGTGATGAACTAATCCAAGTCTCCTCCCGGGAGATCCTGGAGAAAACTTACGGGAAATACGACCAAAGCAGGGAGTTCTTTAAGCACCACCCCCAGGATTTAGCCCACCAGACTTTTAATGCCAATGCCATTAAAGAGATTTTGGCCCGCAAAGAAGAGCAGGATTTTCTCCTTTGCCCGATGGGGAATTATCAACAACCGATTGCCCAGGCGGTAAACCTGCTGACCGTGGAACCGGGGATTGGCTATACGGGGGTTTTTTCCCGTTTCCGGGTCTTTGAGTCCTATGCCTGGATGCATTATATCTATGGCCTTTTAAAACAAGATGACGGCGGTTGGTACGATGCAGTGATTCCCAACTATTTTGACGTGGCCGATTTTCCCTTCGAAGAGAAAAAAGAGGATTACCTGCTCTATTTCGGGAGAATTATCTGGCGCAAAGGGGTACAGGTTGCTTCCGACGTGGCGAAGGCCACCGGCAACCTGTTATATGTAGTCGGCCAGGGTTCGCTGGACAATCCCCAGGAAGGTCTGGCCTTAAGCGGCGAAAAGCATATCCGGTACCGGCCGGCGGTCGGCCCGGAAGAACGGGCCAAGCTGCTGGGCAAGGCGAAAGCTGTTTTAATGCCCACCTTTTATTTGGAGCCTTTCGGCGGGGTGAATGTGGAGGCGCAACTCTGCGGCACTCCGGTGATTACCAGCGACTGGGGGGCCTTTCCCGAAACCGTACTCCATGGCGTGACCGGGTACCGCTGCCGGGTGTTTGAGGAATTTTGCTGGGCGGTCAAGAATATCCACCGGATCAAGCCGGCCGCCTGCCGGGCGTGGGCGGAGAAAAACTTTTCCCTGGAAAGAGTGGGCAAGATGTACGAGGAATATTTCCAGCGGGTTCACCGCATCTTTGGCCGGGGCTGGTACGAAGCCAACGACCAGCGACAGGAGCTGGCTTGGCTGGAACGTTATTATCCTACGGCGGAAGCAGCCGGGGTATCCCTTAAGGCGAGTAGTCGCGCTCCCGCCGGCTTTCGTCAGGATAGCGAATGATGAAAAATCAAAGCCGGTTGCGTCGACCGTATGTTCCGCTGGGGGAGGCGGCGGAAATTCGCAGTTGGGACGCCGCCTCACCAACGATTTCGCCCTTTGCTTTGACCGGTGTTTAAGCCCAGGCCAGCCTTTGGATGGTTTCCCCCGTATTGATATTCAGGATGACGATTGCTTCCTCATCGATCAGGGCGATGGTCGGGGTTTTCCCGTCATTTTTGGGTAAAGCGGGACTGCCCGGGTTAAGGTAAACCAGACCGTTCTCTTTTTTAATTCCGGGGAGGTGGGTATGACCAGAGATGATGAGATTATAAAAATTCTTTGTTTTGGCGGGGAACATGTTTTGGTGGCCATGGTGGACAAGGATCCGCCAGCGCTCGGTGAAAAGATGGGCATAGGGCGCTTCCAGCGGATAGTCCAGTACCATCTGGTCCACTTCGGTATCGCAATTGCCCCGGACGAAAAGAACGGGTTTCTCCAGGGCGTTAAGAATGGCGCTTAAGGCAGCAGGGTTATACCCCTCGGGGAGGGGATTCCGTGGCCCGTGGTAAAGCAGATCCCCGCAATGGATAATGAAGTCAGCCTGGGCTAAATAGCCGGTGTAGGCTTGCTGCCAGGCGCTGACGGAACCGTGGGTATCACTGATGACACCGATCCGCATCATAACCACTCCTTTGCTTTTCCTGGTTAAGGGAGAATTTGCCCGGAATAAATACGACGGTTTCCTTCCTTTCTCCCGCCGCCGGGGAGATATTCCTTTGTTTCGCGTTGTTTCGCGCCGGCATCCTTATTTCCTTTACCGACTGCTTTCTGTTTACAAGCTTTTTACTGCCAGGTAAAGGCCTTCAATGCTTGTCCGCTCAGCCGCATTGAATGTGTTTGTGAAAACCGGCGTGCGCGACGATCCCGGCTCTCCAGCCGGGGCTGGTGTCACTTGGCAGAGGTTGACAAGCTCCGGCAATTGCAGGAGAATAAGAGAAAAGTTCTTTTTGAATTAAAAGAAAGGAAGGATCGGTCAATGTCTAAGGCAATTAACCGGGAAAGCGCATTGGCTCTTTTTAAAAAGTATAACCAGGATGAAAGTTTGTACCGGCATGCCCTGTCGGTCGAGGCGGTAATGCGCCATTTTGCCGCCCTTTTCGGCGAAGACGAGGAAAAATGGGGGATCGTCGGTTTAATCCACGACCTGGATTACGAACGCTATCCCGACCAGCATTGCCTGAAAGTAAAGGAAATCCTGACGGCCGAGGGCTGGCCCGAGGATTATATCCACGCCGTCCAAAGCCATGGCTGGGGCATCTGCTGTGACGTGGAACCGGTGGAACGGATGGAAAAGGTGCTCTATACCATTGACGAATTAACCGGCCTGATTACCGCGGCCGCCTTGGTCCGGCCCAGCAAGAGTCTCCTGGATTTGGAGGTCAAATCGGTGAAGAAAAAATGGAAGGACAAGGCTTTTGCCGCCGGGGTCAACCGTCAGGTGATCCAAAAAGGGGCGGAACTCCTGGGAATGGAGCTGGATGAGATCATCAAAGAAACCATTGCCGGAATGCGTGAGGTCGCTGCGGAGATTGGCCTTCAAGGTAACCTCTAAGGGATGGTTGCTCAAAACTTAAGAAAAAAACCTTGGCCGGGAGGCCAAGGTTTTTTTAAATAATTTGACCGTCGGCCAGGGGAATCCGGGCCGGCAGGGCAAGGAGCAGCCGCCGTTCTACATTTGCCCAGTGCACCAGGGACCACCAGCGCCTGACATAGTCGGCCCGGCGGTTTTGGTAATCCAGGTAATAGGCATGTTCCCAAACATCCAAAACCAGGATGGGGATACTCCCCCAGTTGGTGAGGTTTTGATGTTTTTCTGCCGTCAGGATCTCCAGTCTTCCCCAGGCCGGGTTCCAGGCCAGGATCGCCCAACCGGAACCTTCAACTTCGATGGCGGCCTGGCTGAACTGGTTTTTAAAGCCTTCAAAACTGCCGAAGGCTTTAACAATCTGCCTTTGGGAGACGGTGAATGGCTGTTCGCTTCCGGTGCCCGGCGAAGCCATGTTCGTCCAATATAAACAGTGGAGGAGATGGCCGGAACCATGGAAGGAAAGTTCCCGCTCCCAATGTTTGACCATGGAAAAGTCACCGGTGTTACGGGCTTCGGCCAGGGCCAATTCGGCCTGGTTTAAGCCTTCGACATAGGAGAGGTGGTGATGGTCATGGTGGAAAAGGAGGGTATTCCGGCTGATGACCGGTTCCAAAGCATTGTAGGGATAAGGGAGGGGCGGGAGGAGATGTTGGCCAATTCCAACCACGGGCTGTTCAAAGGGGGTCAATGGTTTTCACCTCCCTCCGGAAGGTTAAAAAGTTGATTAGTTCATCATATGCCGGCTGGTGGTGAAACAGTCTGGATGGGGACTGATCGCGCGCGCCTCCAGGAAAAGCTTGCCGGTTTTAGCTTTGGGGTGTTATTCTTTAAATGAGAATAATAAGTTGAGCATCGCGTGTTCGACCAAAGTAATCAATCGTTCTTTGCTGTGAGCTTATCCGTTGTCTAACGGAGAGGGGAACGGAAGGGAGGGAACCTTAATGATCACGGCGGAAGATCGTGTCTTCCGCTTGGATACGGAAAGCACTAGTTATCTTTTCCGGGTGACCAACTTCGGCCATCTGGAGCATCTTTATTACGGACCGCGGTTGGCGCCGGGAGAGGCGGCGGAGGTTCTGGCCCAGAAAAGGGCTATTTTACAGGGCGGCAGTGTGGCTTATGACGGAAGGGATGAATTATACTGCCTGGACCAGATGTATCTGGAGTGGTCCGACAACGGGCGCGGCGATTACCGGCAGAGCCCCACGGAGCTAAAAATGCCCGACTCCTCTTTTGTCAGCGATTTTGTTTACGTCTCCCACCAGATCATTGACGGCTCGGTGCCCATGCAAACCCTGCCCACCGCCTACGGCGGCGACCAGACGCTGGTCATTACCATGCGGGATACCACCGCCGGAGTTACGCTTTTTCTTTATTATACGGTCTTTGCCAAAGCCAATGTGCTTACCCGCCGGGCGGTACTGGCCAATGAAAGCCAGGAGCCGCTGGTCATCCGCCGAATGATGAGCATGATGGTGGATCTGCCCGACGAGCATTTTTACTTGTACACCCTGGACGGGGCCTGGATTAAGGAAGCCCATCTCCACCGCCGGCCGGTGGAGTACGGAATGATGATTAATGCCTCGACCACCGGGGCCAGCAGCAACCGGCATAATCCCGCCTTTATGCTCGCCGCCGCAGGGGCCACGGAGGAGTACGGACATGTCTACGGTTTTAACCTCATTTACAGCGGCAACCATGCCAGCTACATCGAGAAAAGCGCTTATGATATGGTCCGGGTGGCGGTCGGGATCAACCCCCACTGTTTTGAGTGGTACCTGGCGCCGGGGGAAAGCTTTGAGACGCCCGAAGCGGTAATGACCTTCAGCACGCGGGGCTTTAACGGCATGAGCCACAACATGCACTCTTTTGTCAACGAACATATCGTCCGGGGCCCCTGGCGGAGGCGGGAACGCCCGGTGCTTATCAATAGCTGGGAGGCTTTTTACTTTGATTATGATGAAGGCAAGCTGCTCCAGCTGGCCAAAAAAGCGAAGGACCTTGGAATAGAGCTTTTTGTCCTGGATGACGGCTGGTTCGGGGCACGGGATAACGACAAAGCTGCTTTAGGGGATTATACCGTCAACAAAAAAAAGTTCCCCCATGGCCTCAAGGCTTTTGCCGATGAGCTGCGCAAGCTTGGCCTGGAGTTCGGGATCTGGGTGGAGCCGGAGATGGTCAACCCCGACAGCGACCTTTTCCGGACCCATCCCGGGTACGCCGTCCGGCACCCGGCCAAAAAACCGGTGCTCGGCCGGAACCAACTGGTACTGGATCTTTGCCAAAAAGAGGTGCGGGATTACATTGTCGAGCAGGTGGGCCGGATCCTTGATGAAACCAAAGCCAGTTACGTCAAGTGGGATATGAACCGTCACATCGCGGAAACCTGCTCACCCGCCTTTGAGCACCAAGGGGAGTTTTACCACCGGTATATGATCGGCCTTTATGAGGTGCTGGCCCGGATCTTTGGGCCCCGGCCGGGGATTTTACTGGAAAGCTGCTCCAGCGGAGGAAACCGCTTTGATCTGGGGATGCTCTGCTTCAGCCCGCAAATCTGGACCTCTGATAATACGGACCCCATTGAACGTTTGAAGATCCAAGGCGGGCTCTCCTATTTTTATCCGCTCTCGACGATGGGCGCCCATGTCTCCCAATCCCCCAGCCAGCAGACTTTACGGGCTACACCGCTTTCCACCCGCTTTAATGTGGCCTGCTTTGGCTGCCTCGGTTACGAGTTGGATCTCAAATACCTGACGCCCGAGGAGAAAAAGGAGATCAAGGAGGAGGTTGCGTTTTATAAGAAATACCGCCGCCTCTTCCAATACGGCACCTTTTCCCGGATCCCGGCCGCCAAGGAAAACCAGGTGATTTGGCAATGCGTTAGTACCGGGCAGGACCTGGCGGTGACCGGCTTTTTCCAAACCCTGGCGGCTGCGGCCGAAACCGAAGACCGGTTGGTGGTCAAAGACCTAAAGCCCGGTACTTACCGGGTGCGCACCCGGCCTCAACGTTTGGCGTTCACCCGCTTTGGCGGGCTGGTCAATCATCTTTCTCCGGTGGAACTTAACCCCGACGGCTTTTTGTTGCGCCAAGTCAGCCGCCACTTTAGCCTGGCCGATTGTGTCGAGGAATATCAGTGCTCGGCGGCGGCGTTAAGCGCCGGGATTCCCCTGCATAATCAGTTCAACGGGACCGGTTATAACCAAAACGTGCGGATGCTTGGGGATTTCGGGTCGAATTTGTACCTCACCGAAAAGATAAAGGCGGAGGGGGAAGAGGATGGGCAAGAAGATTAATCAACCCAACCGGTATTTCTTCGGCCTGGGCACGGTGGGCCGGGATATGCTCTATGCCCAGGAAAGTATGTATCTCACGGTCTACCTTACGGAAATTCTGAATCTGCCCGATGCCACCATGTGATCCTGGCCGACCTGGCTGCCCGGGGGATTTAAAGACCTAAGGGAGTGAGGGTCATGCCGGCCGGGCCGGCCAGGGAAGAACGGAAAGGGTGGTTGCAAAGCCAAATAAGGACAAAGGAGGAAGGCGTTTGGTTCCGTTACGCGCAGGGATTATTGGCTGCGGCGGGATTGCCAGGGCCAAGGAGTTACCGGCGATTAAAGCCACCGGTCTGGTGGAGGTGGTTGCCTTCTGCGATCCCCAGCCGGAGCGGGCTGCCGGGGCAGCCGAAGCGTTCGGAAGTTCCGGGGCAAAAACTTTTACCGATTACCGGAAGCTGCTGGAAGAGAAGGAGATTGACCTGATTTATGTCTGTACCCCGAATCGTTGGCACAGTGAAATCAGCATCGCCGCTCTCGAAGCAGGAAAGCATGTCATGTGCGAAAAGCCGATGGCGATTAATGCGGCGGAAGCCAGGAAAATGCTGGCCGCGGCCAAGGCCAGCCGGAAGGTGCTGACCATCGCCTATCAGAACCGTTTCCGCCCCGATGCCCTCTATTTGAAGGAGGAATGTCAAAAGGGAACGCTTGGGGAGATCTATTTTGCCAAGGCCCGGGCCATCCGCCGCCGCGCCGTGCCGACCTGGGGGGTTTTTCTCAATAAAGAACTGCAGGGAGGCGGAGCGTTGATCGATATCGGCAGCCATGCCCTGGACCTGACCCTCTGGTTGATGGAGAATTACCGGCCGAAGTATGCCGTGGGGACCGTCTACCATAAACTGAACAACCAGAGAAATACAGGCAACGCCTGGGGGGACTGGGAGCCGGAGAAATTCACCGTGGAGGACAGCGCTTTTGGTTTTGTCGTGATGGAAAACGGCGCCACGGTGCTCATCGAAGCCAGTTGGGCTTTGAATTCCCTTGAAGTCCTGGAGGCGGCGACTTTGCTGTGCGGAACGAAAGCCGGCGCCGATATGTTTGACGGCCTGCGGATTAACGGGGTCCGCCATGGCCGCCCCTATGTGTTGAAGCCTGATTTCAGCAACGGCGGTGTGGACTTTTATGCAGGGGCAAGCACAAAGCCGGAGGTCTTGGAGCAGCTTTCCTTCATCAATGCCGTGCTCGGCAGGGGAGAACTGATGGTCAAACCCGAGGAAGCTCTGGTGGTCACTGAAATCCTCGAGGCCGTTTATCAATCGGCCGCCACAGGCCGGCCGGTCTATTTTTCCTGAGGACGGTCGCCCGCGACCGATGGGCGGTAAACGCGGGAGAAGAAAGCGCCAAGCAAAACCCGCCTCCTTACGGGCAGGCGGGTTTTGCTTTTCAGAGCTTATTTAGGAAATACTGGCAGGTTCGTCAAAGGGCGCCAGTTGGTTTGCCCCGGGGAAGCAGCTGTCGCGAAGCCAGACGGTTAATTGCCGGAATCTGTGGCTTCCGTGCTCAGTCGGGCGAGATCTTGGAAGAGGGGATTGAACATCACCTGAGTCAGGAAGTTAACGGTGATGTCTTCGGTTAATGTCTCCCAATCCAGAGCGGAAGTTTGGCCAATGTTGATTGTTTTCTCCGGGAGAAGATCGGGGAAGGCCGGTACTTGCCCGGGATTAACCAGGTTTTGCTCTATTGTCATCTTGTATTGGAAGGTTTCTCCCGTTTCGGCATTGGTATATTTCATGGTCTGGTCGGTTACCATGTTACGCCACAGACCCTGTTGGTCGATGCGGATTTTTCCGTTAAGATCATATACAGATGACAGAGAGGACGACTCGTTTTGCAATGCCGACGTGGTCATTAAGTCCAAAACATAATCGATTTTGCTGTCAATAATATCGCGAAAAGCGATTAGTTCTTCTTCGGTCAACGGCCAAGTGGCCAAGTCGCCGTTGTTCTTCGCAATGGTGATAAACTCGGTGATTTTATCCTTGATTAGACTCCGGACGGTGGCATTGCCGAAAATTCCTTGTAGGAGGCGGCTTGCTTCTTCCTGGGAAAAGTCGTCGCTATCCATTTGCAGGAGGAGTTCTTTACAAGTAAGGGTTTTTTCTTGACCGTCTTCGATCACGGACAGTTTCACCCGTTGGTTACCGGCAGTGACCTTGTCCCGGAAATAATCGGCGTAAAAATCATAAAGCGCGGTTTCCACTTGTTCCCATGCTTTTTCGTCGGTTTCGAAGAGCAGCGGGAGATAATCGCTGACCTGGATTTGGAGACCGAAATAAACTTGGATTAGCCGCTGGAGATCATTCCAGGTCAAAACAAAGGTTTTCGGCCCCAGGAAAACCGATTGGACAGTTATTTTCTCCATATCGCAGTATAAATCAAGATTGCCACAGTTTTCTCCTTTATAAAGGAGATCAAAAGCCAGGTAATAACGGTGTTCTTTTTTATCCAGTTTCATGTTGAATTCATAGGAAACTTCACTTAAGATTTCAATCATTTGTTGGGCTTCCGGATCATCCGACTGTAAGCTCATTGACGCCTTGCAGACATACTCCTGGTATTCAAGGTTGTTCGCCTTTTTCATGGCGGCAATCATCTGTTCATAGGGGGCTTGCGGCACACAACCGGTCAAGGAAGAAGCCAGTAGCAGGCAGATTAGGGCAAGGATGATCAGTCTGGGGTTAATCCCGTTCGGTTTGGACATAAAATCTCTCCTTTTTTTAATACGTTTTTAAAATATGTTATACTTGACATTGATTCGCTGTTTTTACTCTTTTTCCTTTAATTGCTAAACATTTAAACAAATATTTTCCCTTTCCAACGGTAATTGTTGAGAGCCTACCCCGGAACATTGTGATAAGTAGAAGGCCGAAAGTCAATCCAAACCGGAATTAAGTATCTTTTTCTTGACAAAGAGCCTTAACCATGGTACTATAACTCTTGTACGGCATTCCTCGCTAGCTCAACGGTAGAGCACCCGGCTGTTAACCGGGGGGTTGTTGGTTCGAATCCAACGCGGGGAGCCATTTTTTTAGGGAAAATGATTGACATTATCCTGTGAATGTCCTATAATATACATGAATATGTCTATAAAATGAATATATCCGATATTTAGCGAAACGATGACTCCTAGACTCTATGTGGTCACTTGGTCTAGGATGAGTGAGTAGTGAAACCGGCGCTAAAGGTAGATTTGCCTTTAGGCCGGTTTTTTATTTTCTCATAAAGATTTGGAAGCTAAGGAGGGTTTATTTTGCGGAGAGGATTGAGGTTAATTTTACCGATTTTATTAGTGGTATTGCTGGTGGGAACGGTTTTTGCGGTTGATGCCACCCATGAGATTATTGTGACCATTCCGGAGATTTTGGAACTGGAATTATCGGAAGATATTATTGATTTGGGAAGCTTTGTCGAAGTCGGCGGTGTTTTTCAGGAGCGGATTGCCAGCACCAACCCGTTGGTGGTAAAATATCGCTGTAACTATCCCAACGGTTGGGAATTGAGGGTATCGGCCGTTGATTTTGTTAATACGGACAACGCGGACATGAAGATTCCGGTGGATCATTTAAGCTGGGGGACCACACCTGAAGCCATCAATAACACCATGGCGACCAGCGGTAATGTGGTGGCCAGCGGTAAGGAACCGGTGAATACGTCCATCAATATCTATTATGCTTTGAAACTGCCCGAAAACCCCTTCGCCGGTCAGTACAGCACGACTGTTACATATACCCTTCTTGCGCTTTAAAATAAACACAGGGGAAATTTGAAATAAAATGAGATCAACCTTCATCCGTTGTTGTAAATTTCTCTTGCTCACCTTAATGGTGAGCTTTTTCGCCTTACCGGGGGAAGCCAACAGTATCATTGTAACCCCGCCACGTTTACAGTTTACGGCGGACAGCAATGGTTACTTTGAAGGCCAGATCGAGGTCTACGGGGCAAAAGATAAAGACATCAGGGTAAAAACCTTCTTTGTAGACTGGAATTTCGACCGGAATGGGACTGTTCAGTTTTTCCCCCAAGGGAGTAAGGGGGAAAGGTCGGCTACTGCTTGGCTTCAGATGACACCGGAAGAATTTCTTATCCCCGCCGGGAGCAAAAAGATCGTGACCGTCAGCGGCCGAGTTCCGGCGGGAACACCCTCCGGTGATTACTGGAGCATGTTTTTTGTGGAATTTCAACCCTATTCGGTGCTGCAGACCAGTGGCGTCCAGATCAGTGGACGGGTGGGTGGCAGTATCACCGTAACCGTTCCCGGGCCGGCACTGCGGAAAGGCCATATCGCTTCCTTTGAAATCAAGGCGGAACATGACAAGGGAAAACAGCGCTTGGAGGCTAAATTAACCTTTGTGAACGAAGGAGATTTCGTTGTTGAACCGTGCGGCTATATCAATATTATCGATTATCAGAATAAAAGCTACGGTAATATCGGGATCTCCGGTTTTAAAGTTCTGCCGAAAAGCACCCGCGACTATCAGCTTAGCGCGGAGATCTCCTTAAAACGGGGGACTTATGTCGCCATTGCCGTCCTTGATTACGGGGGGGAGACCCAAACCGGCTACCAGAAGGTCTTTACCGTAAAATAATAAAGGAGGGAAAGGATGCGGAAAACCCTTTATATCTTGTTAATCGGTGTGTTTCCGGCTTTTTTGCTCTGCTCGTTCCCGGTCCAGACCGCCGATACTTATCTTGAATTTACCATCCCGGAACGGGTGGAACTTTCCCTTTCGACCATGGTTGTAGATTTGGGGGAACCCCGTGGGGCCGGGCGTTTGTACTATGAACGAATTGATGCGGTGCGGGTGGATTACCGTTGCAACCTTCCTACTGAGTGGGAAGTACGCATCTCCGCAGAGGACTTTCGGGACGGGGAGAGGGTTATTCCCATTACCCGCTTGCAGTGGCGGACCAGGGACGGCAATTATCAGAGGATGCCTGCTCCCGGCCAGTATACGGTTTTAGCCCGGAGACGGGATCACGGGACCTACAGCGGTTTGAAACAGAGTAAAACGATCTCATACCGTCTGGAGCTTATAGGGGATGAATGGGGTGGAACCTACTCCGCTCCGGTCACCTATACGCTTTTTGTCCCTTAGGAGGTGTTGGCATGGGCCGGAGCAGAAGACGTCGGTTGGTTCTCTTATTGTTGCTGGTACTTCTTTCTTTCCCGGCGCAGGCGGGATTGGTTGATTTTTATGGGTTTGACACCATGCTTCTCCTCCTCAATCCCGTTGTAAATTTGGGGGAAATAAAAACGGATCCGCTCGATCCGACCCTGGAATATTTTGAGGCCGAAAGAGCTTTAAGATTTATTTTGATCAGCGCCAGTGACAATTGGCAACTCTTTCTCTCCGGCGGCGACTTTCAGTCCGGGATGGACCGGATTCCCCTGGAACGGATGGAATGGAAACTGAGCGGAGGCGATTACCGGAGGATGCCGGCGGCTGGGAAAGAGCTGGCGATTAGGAGCGGGAGCGTTAAGGAATCCTGGTTGTATACGGATAGTCTATCCTTTCGTTTGGTGCTCAGGGGCGATGAAAAACCCGGCAGTTACTACAGTACCGTAATGTTGACGGTGGTTTTCCCATAAAATATTGCCCTTTGTCAGAAATTAGTGTATAATATACTTGTCCCAAGGGGATTACACGATAAAGGCAAACCCGTTGAAAAACGGGGGCGCAAAGCCACGGGTCTAAAGTGGTTATTCACTATGATCGCCGGGCCGCCGAAGTAGATCCTGAAGGAACTGAAGGGATGAAAGGAATAAAGTAAACTGAAGTATTCTTTCTTTGAAGGTGTCCCTGCGATCTGTGGAGGGAGAGGAATGAAAAAAACCTGTTTATTTCCACAGTTTGCCGGGACTTTATTATTGCTTTTTTTAAGCTTGCCGGTTTATGCCGGGAATAATCAGGCGCAACATAAAATTGTGGCGAATATCCCGGAACTTCTCCAGTTGGAAGTTGGTTCCGCCGAGATTAGCTTCGATCTTGCCCATCCCAAGAATGGTGAACCTTTTCCGGCCCCCAGTTATCCATTTTACTACACCCCTACTTCCACCCAGCAATATTTGCCGGTCCGGGTTTATGCCAACGGCCAGACGGGATGGCGTCTGCTCATCAGTGGGGAGACCGATCAAGGGTTGGGCGAGGGAGCGATTGAGTGGTCTCTGGATGGTGCTTCCTGGTATCCGCTGAAAACAACGGAACAGGAGCTGACCACCGGCGCTTATACCGGTGGCTGGCTGGAATTAAAGGTCTATTTCCGTTTGGTCTTACGGGGACTGGAATACGCCGGACCCGGTGTCTATAGAGTAAAAGTTCATTACCAGCTTTCTTCGGTATAGGTTTCCAATAATTCCCGCGGGATCACTTCTTCGCCAAAGAATTCAATTGCTTTGGTGACGGGCGTGACCGCGACGGAAAGCTTGAACGGTGACTCGGTTGTTACTTTGAAAGGTAACGGTTCCGGTAAAAGGTAGTTACCGGCGAAGGACTCCTCCTTAAGTTCCAATATATATTCCCCCGGAAGCAGGGTGAAGAAAAAGGCGCCATCATTGGTGGTGCTTTTTTCTATAACCGGCTGCCGGTTATGATCAAAGATGACAATCGTCGCCCCGGCCAAACCTTTTTCACCGGCATCAAACCTATTATTCCGGTTGGTGTCGATAAAAAGCCGGCCCTGAACTTCAGTGGGCGGGAAATAGGGAATCAGCACGGAAATGGCTTTATTCCGTTGGGTGAAAAGTTCCTTTTTCGCTTCCAAAGTATAATAGTTTTGGTGATAGACGGGGAAATCCAGAATTTGCCGGCCGGCACCGGTCAAGGGAATTTCCCAGCTGCCATCCTCTTTACTTAACGCGGCCTGACTACCGTTGAGGAAAACCGGAAGGCCGGCCAGTCCCGGTTCGCCGGTGTCATAGAGTCCGTTCCGGTTGAGGTCGACAAAGGCTTTCCCGTAGATCCCCGCCCAGGGGGAGGGCAGGAAGTAGAGATCCTCGTGTTCAAGGCGGAAGACCAAACTATAATGGGAAATTTCCTCTTCATAGAAAAGCTGGGCATAAAGCTGCCAGGCCGTTCCGGACGGAGTTTGGGCCCCCAAACCGGCCTGGAAAGCCGAGAGTTGGTTGAAGGGCATCTCCGACATATTCCATTGAACCAGCCCAAAACAGTTCCATGGTTTCCTGTTGTCCGCATAACGCCAGCGAAATCCGAGTTCGGGTAACCTTCCCCTTTGCCCTTGGCTGTAAGTGAAGGTTTCTTTATAGATGGTTTCCAGATAATTGTTGGTGGTGAAACGGTACTGGTAATTACTGCTCAACAAAAAGATTTGCCGTTGGCTGCTCAGCTTCTCCTGGCTATAAGTTGCGGAGAGAGAAAGATTGCTCCGGGGACGGCGCCGGGTGGTACTGGCTTTTAACTCGATAAGCTCCCCGTCGGAGCGGGCGGTGTAGGCATAACCGAAACGGTAGTTTCCCCAGCTTAATTCGGACCAAAGTTTATTGCTGAGCAGGTAAGAATGGTCCGGGGAAGTTTCATCCCGCAGGGTCCATCCGGTGGAATAGGCAGGCTCGCCAGGGGGATAAAGGTAAGCGGCGAGGCTGAATTCATGAAAGTCGGTCAGCTCATAAAAATCTGTTCCCAGCTTGTATTGGCCTAAAAACTCCTGTTTTTCATCGCGGAAGGAGAGGGTGATTCCTTCTTGGGCAAGCGGTGGTGAATCCCCCAGGCCAAGGGCGCTTTCGGTGGTCAGTTTCCATCCGTAAAGGGGCGAAGCATAAATTTGGTGGGTCGCCGTCAAGGCATGTTGGAAAGAACGGTCCGGTTCCAAGTTTTGCAGATAAGAGAGTTGTAAATCCGGTTGCTTAAGATGGATCCCCGTTCCCCACCAGCGGGGGGTTGGCCCGTCTTGCGCGGGGCCGAGCCAAAGGCTCCAGGGTATAGATCTTTGGTCTTGAAAGTAAAGCAAGGAAGAGTAGGTGGGCGGCGGGATCGGACTGTTCCAATTGTGGCTTAAAGCACCCAGACGCAAAGCCCACTTTTCACCAGTTACTCCCATAAAGGCAGCGACCGGTGCTTGGACATCATGGGTGCCACTGAAAAAGAGGTCAAAGCGGGTGTCGGTGAAGAGATTCCCCGTTGTTCTCCAGGTTAGATTCCAAGGTAAAAGCGAACGCCGGCTGGGCGGCGCATAATTGAAACTAACAGTTGCATTGACGGGAATCGTCAATGCCTGCTCCCGCTCTCCCGGTAGGGCTTCATTAACCAGAATTTTCAGCTTCAGAGCGGGGATTTCCGGCCCTGCGTCACGTAAACGGAGGTGAATTTCTCCCAACGTATCGGCGGGAACGGCTTCCGGCACATAACAACGGATGAGGACCTCCCCTTCCTGACCGGGGGCGATTATGTGCTGGGCGGAACTGACGGAGACCGGCCATCCCTGATCCGACTGGATTTCCAGATCGAGCCGTTCGAGGGTGGTCCCCAAATTCCGGAGGCGGACCGGAAAGAAAAGCTCCTCGCCGGCCTGTGCCCGGAGGAGCGGGCGGGATTCCCACTCAATTTTCCGGATGGCTTTGACAACTGTCTGGACCATAAAGACCTCTTCCCGTTCTTTCCCGCTGATGGTGAGGTACAGTTGGTCCGTGGTGCCGGCCACCACCGTCGCCGGGATGAGCAGCGAATAAACCACATATTCCTTGCGGAACGGGGCTAAGGTTAATTCTTCGCTGGAGCCCAAGAGCGGCCAACCGAGGGAGGAAGCGGCCTTCACTTTTAAGGTGACGGTCTCCTCCGTCTGGTTTTCCAAACGAAAGATATAGGTAACCACCTTTCCGGCTTCCGTCTCCTGCTCCGGCGGGAGCATCACGTAGATCCCGGGGGCAAAAAGCTGTTGATCCGAACTGCCGGCCAAGGGAGGCGGAAAGCCGGTCCCGATCATGGTAACAAGGATAATGGGTAATAATCTGGCCAGAAGGGGAAACTTTTTCTCGCGGTTTAAACCCACTCTGCTTCACCTTCTTATTTCTTCTTATTTCCGAATCTCTTTTCATTGAATTGTCTATTTATCTATATTTAATATAAATAACTTTCTGAAATTAGCATCGCCAATTATTATAAATTCCAGCCGGAAAGGGAAAAAACCTGCTTTTTGGGGAAAAGTAAATAAAAAATAATGATGGGCACCCACGACGGGCGGGACCGTTTAATCCTTAAGGAAAAAGGGGAGAATATAAGGAAATAAAGTTGTGAGGTGGAGCTCAATGACCGCCAGTTGCAAAGTGCTCTCCCTGCTTTTGGTCCTTACTTTTCAAGGATGTAACCTTTGGGATTATTTGAAAACCCCCGAACGTCAGCCGGAGACGCCCCAAGGGAACCGGACGGAAGCCAGGGAACTGTTAAACTCGTTCTTAAATGCGCGCCTGGCCGGTGAAAGTGAAGAAAACCTCCGGGCTTACCTGACTGCCGAAGCCTGGAATGATTACCAGGGCGGGAATTTGACTTTACGGGCCGCAAATGAAGAGGAATTTGTCGGGTATAAAGTGATGGAGGAAGCGGACCTGACAGAAGGCAGGTTTGGCTTTACCACCAGTCTCCAACTGGTGGAGAGGGAAAGACCGTACACGGTCAACTTGACGGAAGACTTGATTGTCAGTTTTAGCGACGATGAATACCGGGTCTCTACGGCGCGCCTCGTGAAAACCGAGGAACTCAGAGGGGCCGGTACCGAGCTGATCTGGGCCGGCCGCGAAAAGGAGGAGAAAAAGGAGATCCGCCTCTTTAATCTGGAGGATTTCCCCGCCCGGTTGAGACCATTGGACGGTGCCACGGAATTGGAGACCGGACGCGCCGGTTACACCACATTGGTGCTGAACCCGGAGGGACGGCGGGCGGCCTTTGGCACTACCGGCACCCACGGGGCGCTCGGGATCTTGAGTTGGACCGGGGAAACGCCCGGCTCCGGAGACGTTCAACTGACCCCGGTTGATGTTTATTATGGTGAACATCCCATTTTGCTCGCCTTTTCCCCGGACAGCCGTTATTTGGCGGTCGAGATCCGGAGTACCGCCGGCACCGACCGGGTCGAAGTTTACCAGGCCGGCGAGAAAAATAAGCTGAACTTCGGGCTGGATCAGGCCTTTCCCGCGGGAAAGTATAATGTCTCCTTCCGCCAATGGGAACCGGAGAGTAACGCCCTGCTCATAAGGGTTAGCGCCGGTGTGCAACCCGCCGGCGACGAGGCAAAGATGGGGACCTGGCGGGTGAATATCCTCACGGGTGAACGGGAAAAGGTGATCGGCGGTTAAAGGCTGGCGGAAAAATTGGATTTAAGCGGCAAAAAAAGGCCCGGCGGCCAGCACCTGTCCTGGTTTGATCTGGTTTTGGGCATCGCCCTTTTTCTCCTGATTTTCCGGGCTGTCCTGCAGGCCTGGCCTCGCTTTGACCGGAAAGAAGAACGGACGGTCCGGTTGGAGGTGGCCGTTGCCGGTTTGGCCGGTGATTTGGCCGCCCAACTCAGCGTGGGCCAGTGGGTCAAGGATGAGCCATCCGGTGAATTTATGGGGAAGATTGTCCGGAAGGAATCTGGAGCGGACCGGACGGATCTCCTCCTGGTTTTGGAACGGACCGGAACCATCCGGAAGAGGGAGGGGATCTTTTTCGGCCGGGAAGTGGTCCGTGCCGGACAAGAACGGAAGTTCCATACTTTCTACTTGGAGTTTACCGGCCGGATTAACCGGGTGGTGGTTCAGGAGTGAGTAAACCTTCAGGAATATGCCGGCCGGGAGGGAGGTTCATCCCTTATTGGCCCAAATTATACCTCTTTGCCCTCTGGGTGGTTCTCCTCCAGCCGGAGGCGGCCTTCAATTTCCTGCTCTTTCTGCCCGGCGCCCTTTTTCCCCTGCAGTTTACGGGCGCGCAAAACCTCTTTTACCTCTGGTCGGGCTGGGCTTATTTTTCCGCGCTGTTTTCCCCCGGGTTTCCTTCCTCCCTGGTCACCTTTGGACTGGAGATGATTGTGGTTACCGCCGGGTTTTATGCCGGCCTCTACGCCCGGCAGGACCGGCGGTGGGTGTGGATCTTCTTTGCGGCCGGCTTATTAACGGCCGGGCTTAGCCTTGTGCAAGCAGCCGCCGCGCCACCCTATCCTCCCGGCTGGGTGAGCCCGGCGGAACGGGCGTTTCTCCCTTTCCGGGTCGCCGGCCTCTGGCCAAATCCGAACCGGACCGGATTATTTCTCGCCTTTTTGTTCCCGATTCTGGTGGCTTTTTCGGAAACGGAGGGCGCCTTGGGGTGCCGGGTTTTTTCCCGGGGGGCGCTTTTATTCTTTATTGTTCCGGCTTTACTCTTTACCTATTCCCGGACCGCCTGGGCGGCTGCCCTGGTGTCCCTTGTTTTTTATTGGTGGCCGCGGCAAAAAAGGAAAATTGGGCGTTTATTGGGTGCCGGGTTATTTGTTGCCGGGTTCTTCCCTTCGGTGGCCGGCCGGCTTGGGCCTGACCCCTTCCACAGCGGGACCATGCTTTACCGGTACCGGATTTGGCAGGAAACATGGCGGGTGGTGCAGAATTATCCCTGGACGGGAGGGGGCGGCAGTCTGCTCCGGAACATGCTCCGGCCTTTGGCAGCCGAACATGCCCATAACCAATGGCTGCAGTTGGCGGCGGAAAAAGGCTTGCCTGCCGCTGTTATTTTTACCGTGATCGCCGCCTGGATTTTCCGGGCGCCCGGCTGTCCTGGGGACCGGGGGGCGGACTGCCCTTTACGGCGGGGAGTCCAAAGCGCCCTGCTGGGCCGGCTCCTGGCCGGCTTCGCCGAGAGTCTTTGGGTGGTCCCGCTGGACCTTTTTCTGTTCTGGTTTGGCTTGGCTTTTGTGACGGCCGGAGGAAAAGCAACGGCGGGTGGGGAAGGCAGGGTTCCTCTTCAGGACGGCGGGTCTTAGACGGGAGGGGGGCTTGAGGTGCCAAAGGTGTTCCTCTTCGGGTATTACGGCTTCGGTAACCTTGGTGATGAACTTATGAGCGACTATTACATAAAGTTGTTGCGCACTTCTTTTCCGGATGTCAAGTTGATGCTCCTGGCCAATTCCCGCCGCCGCCCGGCCCGGGAGGAAAAGGCGGGGTATCGGGTGGTCAACCGCTGGCAACTTTGGCGGCTTGGCCGCCTGATAACCCCCGGGGATGTGGTGGTCGGCGGCGGCGGCAGTCTTTTTCAGGATGGGACCAGTAAACGGAGTCTCCTTTACTATCTCACCCTATTGGAACTGGCCGGTCGGCGGCGGGCCGTTATTTTCCTGGCCGGCCAGGGGATTGGTCCCCTGTCCTTGTGGGGGCAAAAGCGGGCCGCCCCGGTTCTGAACCGGGCATATGCCATTGCCTGCCGGGATCCGGAATCCTCGGCCGTTTTGCAGAAGATGGGGGTGACCAGCCCTCTGCTTTATACGGGGGTCGATCCCTTGTGGGACTATCCGCTGCCGACGGTCCCGGCGGAGGTATTTCCGCCTGCCGTTTTTTCCCGTCCGGTTGGTTATATTCTCCGGGCGGAGCGGATGATGGAAAAAAGGCCGGTTCTTACGGCGTTAAAGAGGCGTTTCGGAGAGGTCAGGCTGCTTACCTTGTCCCCCGGGGATGAGGCGGCAGCGGAAAAGATGGCCGGGGAGATCGGGCTTCCGCCACCCTGCCCGGTCAGGACCTTGGCGGATTTGGCGGCTTGCCTCCCGGATCTGGGCTTGGTCTTGAGCGAACGGTTACACGGCCTTTTACTGGCAGCCCGGTACGGGGTTCCCGGGATTGGCTTGAGTGACGACCCGAAGCTTCATGCCTTCTGCCGCCAAATACAGTGGCCCTGCTGGGGATGGGCGGCACGTGACCTGGTATCTCAACTCATTCCGGCGGCGGAAGGGATTTTGGCCGGCGGGGACTTGCTCCGGGCCCACGTCCGGCAAAAAGCGGGAGAGATGGAGCAAAAAGGGGAGGGGGATCGCCGGTGGTTGCTGCAACAGTTACGGACGGTGGTGGCCGGAACGTAGAGGTGTTGGGCTTTCCGGTTCAGGCGATTGATCTGGAAACGGCTGTCGGGCGCTTAAGGGCGGTCCTCTCCGGTGAAAGGCAGGAAAGGTTAAGGGTGGTGACCTTGAACCCGGAGATGGTGATGGCCGGATTAAAGGATCCTGCCCTTGGCCGGGCCCTCCGGAGCGGGGATCTGGTTGTCCCGGACGGCATTGGGATTGTCTGGGCCTTGCGCCGGGCCGGTTATCCGCAGCGGCAAAGGGTGACGGGGGTGGATCTGGTGGAAACCCTCCTGACCAAAACGGCCCTGGACGGGCTCCGGGTTTTCCTCTTAGGCGGGAAACCGGGGGTTGCCGAAATGGCCAAAGCCCGGCTGGAACGGCGCTGGCCCGGTATTCAGGTGGTGGGCTGCAGCCATGGGTATTTTTCCCCGGCGGAGGACGGGGAAGTGGTCCGGCGGATCAACCAAACCCGGCCTGCTCTTCTGCTGGCGGGCATGGGTGTGCCCCGCCAAGAAATTTGGCTGGCTGAGCAATGGGGAAATTTGACGGTGCCGGTGGGGATCGGGGTCGGCGGGCTCCTTGATCTCTGGGCCGGCCGGACGAAACGGGCGCCGGCTGCCCTAAGGCAAGCGGGTTTGGAATGGCTCTACCGCGTCTGGCGGGAACCGGCCCGCTGGTACCGCTTACGGGTCTTGCCCGGTTTTGTCTGGAAAGTCTGGGCGGCGTCATGGGGTGGCGAGAAGGAAGAAACGGAGAGGAGACCTGATGACTTGGATGAAAGGGAAGCGGAACTTCCTGAAGAGGGAGATCGTTGATTATCTGGGGATCTTTATCGGGGTCAATCTGACCGCCGTGGGTCTGGTGGGATTTTTGATTCCCAACAAAATAGCCGCCGGCGGGGTCAGCGGCCTGGCTACTGTCCTCTATTACTTGTGGGGCTGGCCGGTGGGACTGGTTATCCTTTTGGTGAACATTCCTCTTTTTCTTGCCTGTTTTCTGGTTTTTGGCCCCGGTTTCGGGTTGAAAACCTTCTTCGGCACGGCGCTGCTGGCGGCGGTGGTCGAGTATTGGGAACTGCTGGTACAGCCGATAACCTTGGATCCGCTCTTAGGCTCCATCTGGGGCGGGGTTCTGGCCGGGGTAGGCGTCGGGGTGGTCCTCCGTTACCACGGGACGACGGGGGGAACGGATTTAGCCGCCAAACTCCTTGCCCGTTTCACCAGCTTATCTATGGGCCAGGCCATTCTGCTGCTGGACGGGTTGGTGATCGGGCTGGCCGGCTTGGTCTTTAAATCGGTGGAGCTGATGCTTTACGCCCTGATCTCGATTGTGGTCTCCGGCAAGCTCATTGATGGGGTCGTGGAGGGGTTTAACTATGCCAAAGGAGTCTACATCATTTCCGAGCATTCCGACCGGATTGCCCGGCGGATTCTGGCGGAATTGAACCGGGGAGTAACTGGTTTTGCGGGACGGGGGCTCTATTCCGGTCAAGACCGGGAGATTCTCTTATGTGTCGTCGGGCGGGCGGAGGAAATCCGTCTGAAACGTCTGGTTAAAGAGGAAGACCCCAAAGCCTTTGTGATCATTACTGACGTTCATGAAGTATTAGGGGAGGGTTTTAAAGAATAAGATAAGGGAAAAAGATGGTTTTTTTGTTAACCGGTTGTCAATTATTGTTTGAAAATATCTAGTGTAAAAGGAAGGAATTTGATCCGGGAAAGAGAATATTATAGTTAAGAGCCATTCTTGTGTTTTTGGAGGTTGGGGGGGATGAAGCGGTCCTTGACGAATCTCCAGTTTTACTGGCTCAAAAAATAAAATAATAAGAAAAGGAGGATTAGAATGAGAAAAACACTGGTCGTCTTGGTTACGCTCGCAATGCTCTTCTCGGTTGTTCCGGTAGCGATGGGTGCATTTGAAGATGCGCCGAAAGCGACCCACTGGGCCTACGACAATTTCATCCTGTTGTACAATGCCGGACTGTTGAAGGGCTATCCGGACGGCACTTTTAAAGGTGAAAGGTACGCTACCCGTTATGAGATGGTTGAATTGACCGCCCGGGTGTTGAAGTACTTGGAAGCCGAGATGGCTGAAGCCGGCGTGGCCCTCCCGGAGAACGGCGGGCGCCTTGCTCTTGATGAAGCCCAGGCGAAGGCGTTGATTGCCCAAGCTTTGGCGGACGGTAACTATGCAACCAATGCCGACATTGATGCCCTTTATGATGCCATCCGTGAACTGGAGCAGGAATTCCAAGCCGAGTTGAATGCCCGCAGCGACGTCAACGTTTCCTTATTGGCGAGCAGGGTTGCTGCGCTGGAAACCACGGTGGAAGAGCAAGGGGCCAGGCTTGATGCGGTTGAGCAACAAAGCAAATCCAACCGGACCCTCAGCATTGTGGGGATCATTTTGGGCGTGGCCGGTATTATCTTTGGGTTCGTGCCCTCAAATTAAAGGCATTACATATCGTGCCATTAAAAAGGCCGTTTCCAAACGGCCTTTTTTCTTTCGGGGAAACGTTCCTCGCTTGACAGGGGAAAGAACGGTATGCTATTTTAGCAATAAATGGGGTTGCTTTCCCGGGGAACCCGGTTCCGGACCGGGAGAGTAAGTAGGGGTTGGAGGATCAGAAGAGTGGATTTATGGAGCAATGAACTTAATCCGGCGCAACGGGAAGCGGTCTGCCATACTGAAGGACCGCTTTTGATTTTAGCCGGGGCGGGCAGCGGCAAGACCCGGGTGCTTACCTACCGGATTGCCCAGTTGTTGAGGAACGGGGTAGAGCCCTACCGGATCCTGGCCGTTACTTTTACCAACAAAGCGGCCCAGGAAATGAAGGAACGGGTGGTTAATCTAATCGGGCCGGAGGCGGAAAAGATTTGGCTCGCCACCTTCCATGCCACCTGCGGCCGGATTTTACGGCAAGATGGGGAAGCCATCGGCTTGGACCGTAATTTTATCATCTATGACACGCAGGACCAGTTAATTGTGGTCCGGGAAGCACTGCGGGAGCTGAACCTGAGCGAGACGAATTTCAATCCCCGGGCAGTTTTGGCCACCATTTCCAAGGCCAAAAACGAACTGCGCGGGCCGGAGGAATACGCGGCCGAAGCCGCCGATTTCTGGTCGGGGGTGGTGAAAAAGGTCTATCCCCTTTACCAGCGGAAATTGGCGGAGAGTATGGCGGTGGATTTTGATGACCTGATCCGGCTCACGATCCGCCTGTTTCAGGAAAACCCGGCGGTCCTGGCTAAATACCAGGAACGGTTTAAATATATCATGATCGACGAGTATCAGGATACCAACCGTGCCCAGTATGTTTTGGTCCATTTATTGGCCCAAAAATACCGGAATCTTTGTGTGGTGGGGGATGATGACCAATCGATCTACGGCTTCCGGAACGCCGATATCCGGAATATTCTCGATTTTGAGCGGGATTATCCCGAAGTCAAAGTGGTGAAACTGGAACAGAACTACCGTTCCACCCAGAATATTTTGAAAGTGGCCAATGAGGTGATTAAAAACAACCATGCCCGGAAGCGGAAGACGCTGTGGACGGAGAATGAGGAAGGGGAACCGGTCACGGTTCTGAAGGCCGCCGACGAACGGGAGGAAGCCTGGCTGGTGACGGCGACCATTGAAGAACTGGTCCGGACCGAAGGATGGAAATATGCGGATTTTGCCTTATTATACCGGACCAATGCCCAGTCCCGGGTCTTTGAAGAGGTTTTGGTCCAAAAAGGCCTTCCTTACCAGGTGGTAGGGGGACTCCGTTTCTACGACCGGAAAGAGATCCGGGATCTCCTTTCTTACCTGAAATTAGTCTATAATCCCAATGACCGGATTAGTTTCCGGCGGGTGATTAACACTCCCAAACGGGGAATTGGCGAGGCCTCGGTCGAACGCTTCCTGGCCTTTGCCGACGAGCAAGGTTTGACGCTGCTCGAGGCTTTCCAGCGAATGGGCGAAGCCGCCGTTTTAAACAGCCGGGCGCAGAAGGCCATGAACGCTTTCTATCAATTTTTAGAGGAGATGCTCTTTTTACGGGAAACTGTCCCGGTTTCCGCCCTGACCAAACAGGTGATGGAAAAATCGGGTTACCTGGAGAGTCTGCGGAAGGAGGGCACCGTGGAGGCGGAGAGCAGATTGGAGAACCTGAACGAATTCCTTTCGATCACCGCCCAATTTGAAAAGGAAAGTGACGACCAGAGTCTGGGGGCCTTTTTGGAGACGGTGGCCCTGGTGGCCGATATCGATCAATATCAGCAGGAACAAGAGGGGATTACCCTGATGACGATTCACTCCGCCAAAGGGCTGGAGTTTCCCGTGGTTTTCCTGGTCGGGCTGGAAGAGGGGATCTTTCCCCACAGCCGCTCCCTCATGGAGGAGGCGGAGCTGGAGGAGGAGCGGCGCCTTTGCTATGTGGGGATGACCCGCGCCCGCCGGCGTTTATACCTTTCCTACGCCGTGATGCGTACCTTGTATGGAAACACCCAGTACCAGGTCCCGTCCCGGTTTTTGCAGGAAATTCCCTCCGCTCTTCTGCGGTTTCCGGAAAAAGAAACCATGGGTCCGGCGGCGGGGGACATGCCCTTCCGGATCCCGTTTGCGGCGGCATCCGTTCCGGCCGGTCCGACTTCTCCGGCTGGTCGGCCTTCGGCGGCAGGCCCGCTCTTTCCGGCCGGTCCACGGCAAGGCACGACGGTTAACTACCGTCCGGGTGATAAGGTCCTCCACGGGAAATGGGGGAAAGGGACCGTCATCACCGTGGAGGGGGAAGGCCAAGAAGCCAAGGTAAAAGTGGCTTTTCCCGGTTTGGGGATTAAAGAACTCCTGGTGGAACTGGCTCCTTTAACAAAGGTGGAGTAAATAACTGCCAATAGATCCCTGCCAACAATGGGGAGGAACGCCTTGGCGACGGGTCGAAGTGTTATAGACGGACATTGTTTTGGCGGGAGGATAGATTTTGAAAGCAACGGCGAACTGGAAGCGGCGGTTAAACCTGGGCTTTAGCTTACTGCTCTTGCTGATTTTCTTCACCGGAACTGAAATCGGTTCTCCGGGCGGCACCGGTTCCATCCAGGTGAAAGCGGCCGGAAAAGGCAATATCCTGCTGGGGCTGAACTGCGAGAACAACCAGGGAAAATACAGTTATAATCTGTTGATTAACGGTGATTATACTTACCGTTCCTTTCTTTTGGCCGAACCGGACCGGCTGGTGATCGACCTGACAGGGGTGGAGCTTGATCCGGCCCTTTCCACGGAAGGACTGGCCGGCGGACCGGTGAAAGGGATACGGGTGAGCCGTTTTGATCAGGATACGGTCCGGGTTGTTTTTGATCTGGAATATCTCGTCGGGTATAAACTGGAACGGCTGACCACATCCCCCGCTGGTTTACGCCTGGATTTTAATGTGGTCTTAAAGGATGTAGGTTTCCAATCGGCCAGTGCGACACCGGAGATTTATGTTGAAAGCACCGGACCGGTTCAATATAAGACCGATTATCTGCTGGATCCCCACCGTTTGGTGATTGATCTCTGGGATGTGACCTTAAGGGGTCCCGCCTTGACGATTCCGGGCAATGGCCAATGGGTCTCCAGTATCCGGGTGAGTCAATTCAACCCACAGACCATCCGGTTGGTCTTGGAGATTAATGAGCCCCGCAACTGTGTGGTCGCCATCGACGAAACCAATCCGGGACGCCTGGTGATCCGGACCATTCCGGAGTTGGTTGAGGCCGCCTGGGTGCCTGAAGGAAGCGGCGGAAAGTTGGTGTTGAAAGGGACCGGGGCGTTACAGGGGAATGTCCGTTCCGATCCGGAAAAAGGCAAACTCTATGTTGAGCTCCCCGATACCAAGCTGGGCGCCGGTTTTCAGGCGCCCGCCACGGAAGAGCCGGTTGTTCAGATCCGGGAAAAAATTCCCTCGACCGTAGAGGTGGAATTGGCGGTTCCCCGCAGTTACCAGTACCGTTTGCTTTGGACCCAGGACCGGAAGGAGATGACGGTTCAACTCCAAAATGCCCCGTTGGCCGGAAAGGTGATCATTCTTGATCCCGGGCACGGCGGGGCCGATGCCGGCGCCATCAGCACCGGAGGTTTGCGGGAAAAGGAATTGAACTTAGTGGTGGCCCTCCGTCTCAAAGCAAAACTGGAGGCGCTGGGAGCGGAAGTTCTGCTGACCAGGGAGGACGACCGTTACCTTTGGCTATATGACCGGGTGGCCATTGCCAACCGGGCCGGAGGGTCCGTGCTGTTGAGTATTCATGCCAATAATCATGATAACAAGAAGATCAACGGTTTGGAGATCTGGCATCATCCGGAACGGGAAGAGAGCGCCGCTTTGGCGGCGGTTTTGGCCCGAACGGTCCTGGACCGGACCAAACAGCACTTTCGCGGGAGTATGGCCAGCAAGGAATTTGTGCTGCCCCGGGAGGCCGAGATGCCGGCGGTCATCTTTGAGATGGGTTTCATCTCCAATCCCGAGGAGGAGAAACTCCTCAAGACCGAGGAATTTCAGGAGAAAATCGCCGAAGGCTTATGCCAAGGCTTACTCGACTACTTTCAGGTTTCCACTGCCAAGTAGGAAAAAAACAGCCGACCAGGAGTGACCGGTGTGCGACCTTACTTGTTGATTGATTTCGGCAGTACCTATACGAAGGTAACCGCGCTGGACCTGGCCAAACCGGCCGTGCTCGGTTTGGCACGCGCTTTGACGACGGCGGAAGAAGGATTAGCCGTTGGTTACCGTCGAGCCTTGGAGCAGCTGGCCAAAGAAGTTGGCCGGCTTTCTTATGAAGCCCGTTGGGCATGCAGCAGCGCGGCGGGGGGATTAAGGCTGGTGGCCATCGGTTTGGTCCCCGAACTGACGGTGGAAGCTGCCAAAAGAGCCGCGCTGGGGGCCGGCGCGCGGGTAGTGGGGACCTACAGCTATGAATTGACCCCTTCCGATTTGGAGGAGATCCTTGCCCTCAAGCCCGATCTGGTTTTACTGGCGGGGGGGACCGACGGGGGCAACCAGAGTGTGCTCCGGTATAACGGCCGGCTTCTGGCGGCCAGTCCTTTGACGGCCCCCCTGATTTTGGCGGGCAACCGGACGGTGGCGCCGGAAGTGGAAGCAATGTTGAAACAGGCCGGGAAGATCTGTTACCGGGTGCCCAATGTCCTGCCTACGCTGGACCGGTTAAACCTAAAACCCGTTCAGGAAAAGATCCGGGAGGTTTTTTTCGCCCGGATCATCCGGGCAAAAGGCCTGGCCGAGGTGGAACGGGAGATTGACGGTATTCTGATGCCGACGCCGGCGGCGGTTTTGGCCGCCGCCGAACGCCTGGCCACCGGACCCGGACATGGGCAAGGGGGATGGGGCGATCTTTTGGTGGTGGATGTGGGCGGCGCCACCACCGATGTCCATAGCGTCGCCGAAGGACGGCCCACCCGCCCCCAGGTTTTCCTCTCCGGCTTACCCGAGCCGAAAGTGAAAAGGAGCGTTGAAGGGGACCTGGGGATGCGGGTCAGCGCTGCCGCCCTGCTGGAATATTTCACTCCGCCGGTGGTGGCCGCCCTCTCCGGTTTGCCCGAAGAGAAGGTGATCGCCCTTATTCAGGCACGGGCCGGAAACCCGGCATACTTGCCGGCGGATCCGGAAGATCAGCATTTGGAAACGGTTTTGGGGTATTTGGCGGTCAAAGGCGCGACCGAACGGCATGTTGGCCGGCTGGAGCGGGTTTATTCGCCCCAGGGTGTTTGCTATCTCCAAGAGGGGAAAGATCTGACCGGGATGCCCACGGTGATCGGTACCGGCGGCGTTTTGGTTCATTCCCCGGCGGCCCGCCGGATTCTGACGGGGGTCCTGCCGGCCCCGGACCGGCCCGATCTTTTAAAACCCCAAAGTCCCCGCTTCTACCTGGACCAGTATTATCTTTTCCCGGCTATCGGGCTGATTGCCAAGAAATACCCGGATATTTCCTTTTGCCTTTTGGAAAAGGCATTAAAGCAGGTTTAAAATTAGATAAAACCGAAATTCGAAGGTGTTTGGAAGTTGACAGCCGGGAGATGCTTATATATAGTTAGTTAAGAATAAACAGAGGCAAGATTCAACTTTTCCACAGGGAAAAACGATGCCGTTTACGTGGAAAAACAGCAAGTGGAGGAAAAAATGGAGAGAATTGACGGAAGACAAGCCGATCAGTTGCGGCCGGTCAAAATTACCCGCAACTTTATTCAACATGCCGAAGGGTCGGTCCTGATCGAAGTGGGCGGTACCAAAGTTATTTGCACCGCGACGATCGAAGATAAAGTTCCTCTCTGGTTAAGGGGAAGCGGCCAAGGATGGATTACGGCCGAATACGCCATGATTCCCCGGGCCACCCCCCAAAGGAACGTCCGGGACGTGACCAAGGGGAAACCCAGCGGCCGTTCGCAAGAGATTCAGCGCCTGGTGGGACGGGCCCTCCGTTCGGTGGTCAACCTGAGCGCGCTGGGGGAGAAAACCATCTGGATCGATTGCGACGTAATCCAAGCCGACGGGGGGACCCGTACCGCTTCGATTACCGGGGCCTTTGTCGCACTGGTCGATGCTTTGGCGGCCGTGGCCAAGGATGACCAAGATCCATTACCTTTGTATGATTTCCTGGCGGCGACCAGTGTGGGGATTGTCGACAACCAGATCCTTCTGGACCTTTGTTACCAGGAGGATTCCCGGGCGGACGTGGATATGAACCTGGTGATGACGGGCAACGGTCAGCTGGTGGAGATCCAGGCGACGGCCGAAGGGGCCCCCTTTTCCCACGAGGAATTTGAAGTCCTGCTGAGTTTGGCCGGGAAAGGAATCTCCGAACTGGTCGCCTTCCAAACCAAAGTCCTTGGTGATTTGGCCCGGCGCATTGGAGGGGTGCCGGTTGCCAAAACTCGTGTTGGCGTCCAGGAATAAAGGGAAAATCCGGGAACTCGAGGCGTTGCTGGCCGGCCTGCCTTGGCAGGTCACTTCCCTCCTGGATTACCCGGAAGTTCCTGAAGTGGAGGAGGACGGCGCCACCTTCCGGGAGAACGCGATCAAAAAGGCTTTGGTAGTGGCCAAAAGGCTTCGGCTTTGGACCCTGGCCGATGATTCCGGGTTGGAAGTGGATTTTTTAAACGGGGCGCCGGGCGTTTACTCCGCCCGTTTTGCCGGGATTCATGGCGATGACCGGAAAAACAATGAAAAACTCCTGAAGCTAATGGCGGGAGTGCCATGGGAGCAAAGGACCGCCCGCTTCCGCTGTGTTCTTGCTTTTGCTTCCCCCGCCGGCCGGCTTTGGACCACCGAAGGGGAATGTCCTGGTATTATTGGCTTGGAGCCACGGGAGGGAGGCGGATTTGGTTATGATCCCCTTTTTTACCTTCCGGAGCGGGGCAAAACCATGGCGGAGCTTCCGGAGGAAGAGAAGAACCAAATTAGCCACCGGGCGATAGCTATGGGAAAATTCCGGGCTTATCTCGAGCACGAATTTAAGGGGGAACCTGGGTTTGCGGATTCTGGTGGTCAGTGACACCCATGGCAATTATCCTTTGCTGGCGGAGGTTGTTAAAGCTGCAGGCCCGTTTGATCTTTTGCTTCATGCGGGCGACAGCGGCAATGACCTCGTCCATTTAAGCCGGGACTTTCCCGGCCTTTCCCTGAGGGCGGTGGCCGGAAATTGCGATCCCTTTTCCACACTTCCCCGGGAACTTTTTTTTACCGCCGGAGGCTATCAAATATTCCTGACCCACGGTGACCGGTACCGGGTGAAGTGGGATCTCCTCCGTCTCTCCCTGGCCGGACAGGAACGCCGGGCGCAGGTGGTTGTCTTTGGCCACACCCATGCCCCGTTAATCCGTTATGAACAGGGGATCCTCTTTTTTAACCCGGGGAGCCTGTACCGGAACAGTACCGGGGAAACGCCAAGTTACGGCTGGCTGGAGTTGGGCCCGGGCGGCATCCGGCCCCGGCTGGAATTTATTGCGGAAAGAAGAAAAAGGGCTGACGCGCAATGAAGCGCCAGCCCTTTTTTTACCAACCGGGATTGGCCTCTTGTTTGAGCTGGATTAAGTAGTCAATGGCTTCGGTGGAAGAGAAGATGTTGTTTTCCAGGAGATCGATGACATAGTTAAAGGTGTCTTCCACCGGGGAAAGAGGATAAGACTTGATGCGTAAGGTCCGCAAGTAGTTGAAAAAGTTGGTTTTGGACGTCTGCCCCAAATCGTAAATGCAGAGTTCCAAGATTAAATTGTAGATCCGGTCGCTGACGGAGAGCCGGCCCCAAGTGGGAATTTGTTGCGAGGATAAGTACTCCGCAAACTGGGCGGGGTCGAGACGGCGTTCTTTCGCTTTATCGGTTAAGCGGATAATCAAAGCCAATTCCGGGTCGATCTGGCCTAAGATCAGATAGCGTAATTCCTGGAGCTCATTGGGGGCTTTGGGCAAACTGGTCGGTGGCCGGAAATTAAAATCTTTCTTGCCTTGATTTGAAGGATTAATCTGAAACCAAAAGCTTAAATATTGCCCGGATTTCTTCTGGCCGGAGGAGGACGGCGGGGTGGAAATCTCCACATCTTTACTGGATTGACTGTCGGCCGAAGCGACCAAGGTTAACGACAGGATGAGGACAATCAGGAACAGACGGGATAACCGGATTCGTTTAAGTGAAGTAATCATGATACAACCTCCCATCATTTAATAGGGAAAGCCCGGAAAAGAATGTCTTAATAGTTTATTCGCGCGAAAAAAGATCAATCCCTTTCGACTTGATCTTGCCCAAAAGGAATATATAAGGAATATATATGGAATGGACGAATAATTTGATGTGGGAAATGATGGGACAGTGAAGAAAGGAGGTCCGCGGATCGAACCGATCGTCGGAGTAACTTGCAGCCACGACCGGAAGCGCCAACCCGACCAGTATCACTTGGCCGGCGCCTATTGCCGGGCCGTGGAGAAGGCGGGAGGAATCCCGGTGCTGCTTCCGGCCGTTACCCGGTTGGAGCGGCCGCTTGCCTCCTTTTGCCAGGGATTGCTCTTAAGCGGCGGCGGTGATTTTGACCCGGTTTTTTTCGGTGAGTTGCCCCATCCGGTCTTGGGCACCGTCGACTACCAGCGGGATTGCTGGGAAATTCTCTTAATCAACAAGGCCCGGCGGGAGGGCTTGCCCATCCTGGGGATCTGCCGGGGGATGCAAGCAATTAATATTGCTTTAGGCGGCAGTCTCTATCAGGATTTGTCCAGTCAGTATCCGGTAAACGGAAAGCAAGGTTTACTCGGACATCAGCAGTCCGCACCCGGTGACCAGGTGACGCACCGGGTAAAAATTACGGTGCATTCTCTTCTTCACCGTATCGTGAACTCCACGGAAATCTGGACCAACTCCCACCATCACCAAGCGGTGAAGGAAACAGCACCTGGTTTAAAAGTTACCGCCTGGAGTGAGGATGGAGTCATCGAAGGCATCGAGGGGGAGGATGACCGTTTTCTCCTCGGCGTGCAGTGGCATCCCGAACGGTTGGCGACACCGGAATCAGAACGTCTTTTTGCGGCTTTTGTTGCAGCTTGTCATGGAAAAATGGCTCTTGTTTAACTAGAATTTCGAAAGAAGAGAGGGAACCGTCATAAGTAAAAGAAAATTTACCTATCTTGCCCTGGTTATTTTATGGATCGGGGTTTTTCTGTTTTCCGGTTGCCGGGTTTTTAAAGTCGGCGAATATAAGATTTCCGGGCGGGTGACAGATGCGGAGGGGAGAAAAAGGATTTCCGATGTCAAGATTAACTACAAAATCAATAATTCTGGTTGGTGGTCTATACGGACATATTCGGGTGAATGGTCGATTTGGGCTGATGAGGGGGACCGGGTGACAATCTGGGCGCAGAAAAATAATTTTTCCTTTCAACCATCTCCTTATGACATTGAGGTAACAGGTGACAGAAGCGATTTAATCTTTGAGTTAAGTCGTTGGCAAGATGACTTTTCAGATCCCGGGAGCGGGTGGGATCTGAAAAACGAAAATGCTGGGTATTACGAGGGCGAGTATTGGTTAGAAGTAATACCGCCTGGCTATACGTCCATTAAAACGCTTGCGCCTTATGCGGCTCCGACGAGCTATTCGATTGAGGCAGACATGGAAGCAAGTGGGGATGGGTGTTATGGTTTTGTCTTCAATATTACCGACCATAGCGATTATTATCATATTTTCCGGGTTTGTCCACAAGGAAATAAAGAAAATGGGTATGTTCCCTTTTGGGAGTTATGTAAAGCCATTATTGAAGGGTATACTCCTCAGGGTGTGATGCTTAAGCTAGAAAGAGAAGCTTGGGGTCAAGATGCCAGTAGAATTAGAATAAAAAAAGAACATAATCGTCTTAAAGTCGAACAGAATTGGCGGGAAATAAGGCTTTATATTGGTTCGGGCAGTGAACCGGTTTGGGTAGATGAGATTGATACGGAAGTTACTGACGCCATTAAATACGGGCTGTATGCTTCCATTAATTCTGGTAATCCTTACGTAGCTTATTTTGACGATTTTATCTTTACGGCTATTGGGTTCAAAAAGGTAAAATTACAAACCTCACAGTTTAGTACGTTGAGCATACCGACTCAAAATCTAATTACCTCGAAGGATATTGAGTTATAATAGTTTAGATTAGGTAAATATTTAAAAGGGACCATTCGGTCTCTTTTTTTATCCAAAATGATTGAAAACATTTGACCCTAATCAAAAAAGGAATCCAACTTATAAACGAGAAATATTGTAACCAAATAACGAAAGTGGATGAGATAATGGAGAAAAACCGGATTACCGTCGTTTACGGGGAAGATCCCCAAACTATGGTGGAAGCTTTACTGATGGAGTTAAAACCGGAGGAAGAGATCCCCCGGGAAGCGACCATCGGGCTCAAACCCAATTTGGTCATGGCCAAACCGGCCAGTTCCGGGGCGACCACCCATCCGGAGATTGTGGAAGGAATCATCCGTTATTTTCAAGCCCGGGGTTACTCCAAACTGGCCATCATGGAAAGCTCCTGGCTTGGGGCCCAAACCGATCAGGCTTTTGCGACTTGCGGCTACCGGGAACTGGCCGCCCGGTATGGGGTCCCCTTAATTGATCTAAAAAAGGACGAAACGGTCAAGGTGAAGGTGGCCGACGGGGAACTCTCCGTTTGTGCGACCCCGCTTAAAGTGGATTATCTGATTAACCTGCCCGTTTTAAAAGCTCATTGCCAGACCAAATTAACTTGTGCGTTGAAGAACCTGAAGGGGTGCATCCCCGACCGGGAGAAGCGGCGCTTCCACCAACTGGGTCTGCACCGGCCCATTGCCGAGCTCGCGTCGGTCCTTCCGGTTTCCTTGACCATTGTCGATGCCATCTGCGGGGATCTCACCTTCGAAGAAGGCGGGAATCCGGTGCCGATGGGGCGCTTGTTCGCCGGGACCGACCCGGTCCTCCTCGACAGTTACGCCGCCTCCCTCTTGGGAATGGAGGCGGCCGACATCCCTTACCTTGCCCTTGCCGCCGCTTTGGGCGTGGGGACAACCGATCTGTCTTGCGCCGAAGTGATGGAGGTCAACCCGGAAGCCAAACAAGGAGGAGAATTCCGCTTAGCGGGACGGGCTGCCAAGCTGGCCTGTTATGTGGAGGAAAGAAAAGCCTGTTCCGCCTGTTATGGTTCACTCATCCACGCCCTTCACCGTTTGGATGAGGAAGGGAAATTACCTCAGCTGCGGGGAAAAGGGACGCGGATTAAGATTGGACAAGGCTTCCGCGGGGAACATGGTCCGGGGATAGGGATTGGTGCTTGTACGCGGGGTCTGGACCGGAGCCTTTCGGGATGTCCGCCGGCGGCCCGGGAGATTAAAGCTTTTCTTGAACGCAATTGGGCGGAAGAGGGGAGAGCTTGACGCCGGAAAAGGGTTATGCTAATCTTGACTTGAAAATCGGGAAAAAAGGGGGAAGTCCGGTGCGGACAAGAAAAGAACCCGGTGGCGCCCTAATTGTTTGGTCGGAGAGTCCGGCGGAGACGGAGGAACTCGGTAAGATTCTGGGCGGGATTCTGCAACCGGGTGACCTCTTTTTTTTATCGGGAGATTTGGGAAGCGGCAAAACTTTACTGGTGCGGGGAGTAACCCGGGGGCTGGCCAGCACAGAATTGGCCACCAGTCCCACCTTTGCTTTGGTCCACCGTTACGAGGGGAAGCTCCCCCTTTATCATCTGGATTTATACCGGCTTTCCGGCCCTGAAGACGTTGAACCGCTGGCTCTGGAGGAATTACGGGAAGAGGAGGCGGCGATGATGATTGAATGGGGCGAGCCGGCCAAAGAACTGCTGGCTTCTCCTTATATGGAAGTTAACTTTGCCCGTGGTGATCAGGAAGAAGAGAGGGTTCTTACTTTTCGTCCCGCCGGGGAGCGCTACCGAGAGCTTATCCGGTTATTATGGGCGAAGTTGGAAAAAACAGGAACGGGGATGTGAACTAGCGTGCGGGTGTTAGGGATTGATACCTCTACCCGGATGGGCGTCATCGGCTACCGTGCCGAAGGAGAGACCGTCTTTTCCGAGCGAGTGGAGATCAAGCCGGGGGGAAGTGAACAACTCCCGGCCTTAATTAAAGAAGCCTTTGCCAGGGCCGGCCGTCCGCTTCAGGAAGTGGACCTGATTACGGTGGGGGTGGGGCCCGGATCCTATACGGGGGTCCGCGTCGGGCTGGCCATCGGGAAGGGTTTAGCCTTTGGCCTTGGCATTCCGTTGGTCGGTGTTTCCACCCTGGCCGCGCTGGCCATGAACGGGCAGCCGGAGGCGGAATTGATCTGTCCTCTAGCCAAGTCCCGGCGGGGGGAGGTTTATGCCGGGCTGTACCGGAAAGAACAAGGCTGGCCGGTGGAAGTGGCGCCGCCGGCGATTTGGGAAGTGTCAAGGTTAGCCAAGGTTTTGCAGGAGAAAGGGCAACCTGTTTTCTTTTTGGGCGAAGCCATCGAAGAAGCCGGGCCCGATCTAAAAGCGGCTCTCCGGGAAGGGGCTTTCTTTGGCCACGGACCGGAAAATAGCGTTGACGGCGGGAAACTGGCGGCGTTGGGAGAGAGAAAATGGGAAAAGACCCGTGAGAACGAACTGGATACGGTTCTCCCTTTGTATCTCCGACGGACGGAGGCGGAGGTCCGGTGGGAAGAAAGGGGTGACCGGGCGGATGTACAAGGTTGAACCGATGACCATCGACGATTTGCCCGAGGTTTTGGCCATCGAGGAGGAGAGTTTTCCGATCCCCTGGTCCCGTTCTTCCTTCCTCTATGAATTATTGGAGAACGAACGGGCTTATTATTGCGTGGCCAAGGCGGAGGGGAAGGTTCTGGGCTTTGTCGGGATGTGGATTATCTTCGATGAAGGCCACATAACCAACCTGGCGGTGGCTTCCACCCATCGCCGGCATGGCGTCGGCCGTGCCCTGCTGCAGCACTTGGTGACGGAGGCAAAAATACGGGGGCTCAGGTACTTGACCTTGGAGGTCCGTGCTTCGAATTATGCGGCCCAGCGGCTTTACGAAGAATTCGGTTTTGTCAAAACCGGGGTCCGTCCCCGTTATTACCAGGATAACCAGGAAGATGCCTATATTATGTGGAAAGGTCCGATGTAGAAAAAGGCGTTGGCAATGAAGACGGGAGGAGCACAGAATGTTATGTCTAGGGATTGAAACCTCTTGCGATGAAACTGCGGTGGCGCTGGTGGAAGACGGGCGCCGGATCCGGAGCAACCTGATTCTGTCCCAGGTCGAAAAGCACCAAAAGTTCGGCGGTGTCGTGCCGGAACTGGCCGCCCGTTGCCATCTGGAGGTGATTTCCCAACTCGCGGCGGAAGCCTTGCGGCAGGCCGGAGTTTCCCCACACGACATCGGCCTGGTCGCCGCCACCTACGGTCCGGGTCTAATCGGCGGCCTCTTGGTCGGCCTGTCCCTGGCGAAAGCGCTCAGTTTGGCCTGGCAAGTTCCGTTTGTCGGGGTTAACCACGTAGAAGGTCATATTTACGCCAATTTCCTGGCCCATCAAGAGCTGGAGCCGCCTTTGGTCTGTTTGACCGTCTCCGGCGGCCATACCCAACTGGTCTATATGCCGGAGCACGGTGTTTATGAGCTTCTGGGTCAGACCAGGGATGATGCGGCCGGGGAAGCCTTTGATAAAGTCGCCCGCGTGCTCGGGCTGGGTTATCCGGGGGGACCGGCCATTGACCGGCTGGCGAAAGCAGGCAAGCCCGGAGTGACCTTTGTTCAGCATGACGCGTTGGCCGGTACTTATGATTTCAGTTTCAGCGGTTTAAAGACGGCTGTGGTGAACCTGGTTCACCGCCTGAGCCAAAAGGGGGAGACGGTTCCCACTGCTGATCTGGCGGCCAGTTTCCAAAGGCAAGTGGTTACCGTCCTGGCGGAGCGGGCCTTCCGGGCTGTGGAGGAGAAAAAAGTCAAAACCCTGGCGGTCTCCGGCGGTGTGGCCGCCAATTCCGAATTGCGGGCCTTCTTCAGCGCGGAAGCAGCCCGGCGGGGAATCCGTTTCTTCTTCCCGCCGCCGGTGTTGTGTACCGATAATGCGGCCATGATCGCCGCGGCCGGTTATTACCGATATCAAAAGCAAGGGGCTTCCTCCCTGGCTTTGGCGGCGGCGCCCCGCTTGAGGCTGAATTGACTTAAAGCCGGATTGGGGCGGGATAATAATCAGACAACTTGCTTGTGGACAATTGTGGATGAAAGCTTAAACTCCTCCTAAAACCGGTTCAATTATAGACAGTTTTTTTGTTGACTTCTTTGTGGATATTGTGGATTACCCCCAAAATTATCCCTTTTTCCTTGCTTTTATTGTGGATAACTCTGTGGAAATTGTGGAGAAAAGAGTGGGGAAAAGGGATTCCTTTTCCGGGCGAAAAAGGAAAAACCCATTATGAACTGGAGTTTCGCTTGAAAGGGAGCCCATGGGATTATGTTAAATCTTGAGAAAGGAGGGGGGTTACTGTTGACCGATCAGGAAACTATGATCCGGGTCGCCGGGATCACCCCGGAGAGTGTGGTGGATGGCCCGGGGTTGCGGGCAGTGGTCTTTTTTCAAGGTTGTCCCCACCATTGTCCGGGGTGTCATAACCCGGAAACCTGGGACCCCCAAGGGGGAAAACTTCTCACGGTTGAGGAGGTCTGGCGTTTAATCCGTTACAATCCTTTGTTATCCGGAATTACGCTGAGCGGGGGGGAGCCCTTGGCCCAACCGGAAGGGGCCCTTGCCCTGGCCCGGAAAGTACGGGCGGCCGGCGGCAATCTTATGATCTATACGGGTTATACCTGGGAAGAGATTTGCCGTTTCGACTCGCCGGTGATGACGGAACTCTTGGGAATGACTGCGCTTCTGGTGGACGGACCATTCCTTTTAGCCGAAAAAGACGAGCGTTTGCTTTTCCGGGGTTCCCGTAACCAGCGGATTATCGATGTCCAAGCTTCCCTTGGCAAACCGGCTCCGGTTTTATGGACGCCGAAGGGAGGTAACGGTGATGTCCTGGGAATGTCAGGAAGATAACGGGATTCGTTATTACCGTTCCCGCCAGTTGGCCCGCTTTCCCTGGCTGTGGCAGGCTTTTTCCACCCGCGGCCCGGTTGCCGGCGAAACGGGGAAAGGGGAAGAAACGGAAGGAACGGCCGGGGTGAAAGAGCAGGCCACGGCGGCCGGTTTTTTTAACCTGTTCGGGCTTACTCCCGACCGGGTGCAAATGGTCAAACAAGTCCATGGTGATCGGGTATTGGTGGTGGACGAACCCCGGCCCGGAGAGGAACTGCCCCCGGCGGACGCCATGATTACCAACCGCCCGGGCGTGGGGTTGGTGACGATCCATGCCGATTGTGTCCCGGTGGTGCTGGTCGACCCGGTGCGCCGGGTGATTGGGGCAGTACATGCCGGATGGAAAGGAACCCTGGCCGGGATTGTGCCCAAAACTGTGGCGCGGATGGCGGCGGAATACGGCAGCCGGCCGGCGGATTGCTGGGCCGCCATCGGGCCGGCGATCGGCGCCTGTTGTTACCGGGTGAGTCCGGAGCGAATTAAACTGTTTCAAGAAAAGTGGCCCTGGTTGGACCTGGCCGTCGCCTCCCGGGAAACGGTCCTCGACTTGGTGGGGATCAACCAACAGTTGCTGGAAAAGATCGGGGTTGCGCCCGGACGGATTGACCGGGCCGGACTCTGTACCTCCTGTCAGGCGGCTGATTTTTATTCTTTCCGGCGGGACCAGACCACCAAGCGGATGCTCTCCCTAATTATGATGAAATAAAAGCAAAGAATAACCGGGATGGCAGGAAAAAAGTAGAGCATTAACGAATTTATAGGTTTTAAGGGGAATTTTGACCGGAAGGCCGGAGAAGTCGGAGGCAGGGATGGTATTTTGAAACGTTATGTCTTGAGACCCGATTCATGCTTGGCACGTATTTTGAAAGTACTGCATTCTTTACGCCGTCCCCTTCTCTTCCTTGGTGTTTTGCTCACTCTTCTCCTCCTCACCCAGTTGATTTATTCCGGAATCGGCTATTTGGTCCCCCGTGTCTCCGTGGTGGACTGGGGAACGATTGAACATGGACAATGGGTTGATGTCCTGGAGCTCAGGACAGAAAAGGTGTTAACCGCTCCTTTTGACGGGGAAGCTTTTTTATTGGTGGAGGAGGGAACCCGGGTGCGGGCCGGGGAGGCGGTCGCGGAACTGATCAGCGCCCAAGTCCGGTCCCACCTGAAGGAAGAAGCACGGGAGGCCTTGCGGACAATTGCCCTTCGCCTTTACGAAATCGATAAAGAAATTGCCCAAATCGACAAAGACCTTCAGTTTCTCGCCGTTCATAACCGGAATGCGGCCGGGGAAAAGGCAGAAGAAAAATACTTAACCGCTTGCAAAGCGGAGTTACTGGTGAATAAAACCCGCTTGCTCCGGAACGCCGAGTCGGTTTTGGCCGATTGGCAGAGCAATTATCGATTGGTTATCCCCGACCAGCCGGGGATCTTCAGCACCCGGCTGGATGGAGGGGAAAGCCTGGATCTGCTGGAACACGCCGGTTGGAATCCTTTCCGGTCCGGTGCCAAGGCGGACCGGGGTTTTTCCCCAAAAGTGACGGCGGGAAAAGGATGGGCCAAAATAATTGCCGAATATACGCAAACACTGGTTTGCCGGTTACCGGACGGGGTGGAACTGGAACCCCCGGAAGAAGCGGTGCTGGTGGTGGATGGGCGCCGGTTTCACCTTTCCTTTCTGGCGACCGATTATACCAACCGCCAGTGGTATTTTACCGAGGATTCTTTAGACCCTGTGCTCCTCGCCAAGCGAAGTTTCTCGGCTTACCTTATTTACCATTCGACGACCGGTTTGCGGGTGCCGGCCCGGGCTTTGGCTTACCAGGAAAAAACCGGGTGGACTGTGACGACTGCGGTCAAGGGGGAAAAGCGTCCGGTGGGGGTGGAAGTGGTCGATCAAGATGACCAATGGGCGATCGTGAACGGACTTCCCCTGGGGACTGCCATTTATTACCGGTGACTTGTGGAAACTAACCGTCAAGAAGGGGAGGAATGGGGTTTGGATCTGGAAAAGAACATCTTGTCGGTGCGGACCAGGATCAATAAAGCCTTGGCGGCCGCCGGCCGCCGGCCGGAGGAACTGACGGTCTTGGCGGTGACGAAATATGTGGAAGCCCCTGTGATCAAAGAGTTACTGGCTTACGGCCTTCAAGAAATCGGGGAAAACCGGCTCCAGGATGCCCTGCGCAAACAAGAGGCCCTTGGCGAGTTGAAAAGCAAGTATAAATGGCATTTTATCGGCAGCCTGCAGACGAACAAGGCACGCCAGGTGGCCCTGAACTTTGACCTCATTCATTCCCTGGACCGGATGAGTTTGGCGGAAAGTTTAAATAAAATCGGCACCCAACTGGGAAAGCGGATTCCGGTTTTGATCCAGGTTAATGTCTCCGGGGAACAAACCAAACATGGGATCGCCCCCGGTGAGGTGGGCGCTTTTTATGAAACGGTCAGAAAACTCCCGGGGCTCTGTGCCGCCGGTTTAATGACGATGGCACCTTATACCGATGATCCGGAGACGGTCCGCCCGGTCTTCCGTGAGCTACGTCTTCTCTTTGAACGGGTGCGCGCCCAGTATAACCCCGGACCGGAATGGCGGGAGCTTTCCATGGGGATGAGCAACGATTTTGAGGTGGCGATTGAAGAAGGGGCAACCATCGTTCGGATTGGCAGTGCCATCTTTCGGGACGGAACGGAGGGATAAGCATGAAAACCGTGGATAATGAGGAATGGGGCCAGCCGGAAGGGAAGAAGAGTTTTTTGGAACGTTTGATGAACCTGTTGGGATTTGAAACCCAGATCGAATATGAAGAGGTTTATGAAGAAAACCCGAAAGGCGTAAAGCCGGAAGCGCCGGCGGGGAAAGACCGGGGAAAGGTGGTCAGCCTCTCCAGTTCGAACAAGACCACACGGCTGGTGGTCTTTGAGCCCCAAAGTTTTGAGGATGTCCAGGACATTGTCAACCAATTAAAAAATAAACGCCCGGTTATTTTAAACCTGGAGGAGACCGATAAAGCCGTTGCCCGGCGGATTACCGATTTTGTCGGCGGCGCCGTCTATGCCCTGGATGGCGGGGTCCAAAAGGTCAGTTCCTCGATTATGCTCTTTACCCCGCTCAACGTGGAAGTTTCTTTCCCGCTCAGGGCGGAGACGGCCAAAAATCCTTATTTTGATTCCGAGGAATAAGGCACAGGTGAGGTGGAGAATTATGGAAGGGTTAGGCATCATTGGGGGCGGCCTGATGGCGACGGCTTTAATCAAGGGTTTACTGAAGCAGGGTTATCCGGCGGCCAAGATTCATGTTTCCGATCCCGACCCGGAGCGCCGGCGGATCCTTGACGAACTGGGCGTGAAAACCTACAACGCCAACCAGGAGATGCTCACGGCCCTGCCTCCGGGTGAGGCAGGCGGGGTGGTGCTGGCGGTCAAACCCCAGGTCGTTCCGGAGGCCCTGGCCGGTTTGGACTTTCCGGCGCTGCCTCTCCTGTCGATTGTTGCCGGTTACACCATAGCCCGCTTAGAGGAACTCCTTCCGGCCGGGACTAAAGTATTACGGGCGATGCCCAATACCCCGGCTCTGATCGGGGAGGGGATTACCGCTTTGGCTCCCGGCTCCCGGTGCGGCCAACCGGAACAGGCTTGGGCGGAAGGGGTCCTGCGGGGGCTCGGCCGGGTGGTGTCCGTCCCGGAAAGACTGATGGATGCGGTGACGGGCCTTTCCGGCAGCGGCCCCGGGTTTGTTTACCTTTTTATTGAAGCCTTAATTGACGGTGGTGTCCTGGCCGGCCTGCCCCGGCCGCTTGCCCGGGAACTGGCGGTGGCGACGGTTTTAGGGAGTGCGCGGATGGTGGCGGAGACGAAAGAACATCCGGCCGTCCTCCGGGACATGGTGACTTCCCCGGGGGGAACTACCATTGCCGGTCTTGCCCAACTGGAGCAGGCAGGCTTTGCCGGACAGGTCATGGCGGCCGTGTTGGCGGCGACGGAACGGGCGGAAGTTTTGGGGGGGAACAAATGAATTTTATGGATAAAGAGAGAATTTTAGCCCCTCTGACCGGTGATGACCGGCTGTTGGCCGCCCGTTTACTGGATCAGGTGGAGATGGCTGTCAAGAAGGCGGCGCCGGTGGCGACCGACTTTTTGGACCCGCGGGAACGGGAGCTTTGCAATGAAATCCTTCATTACTTGCCGGAAGCCAAGGCCTTATCTTTTGGCGGATACCGCGGCGCTGAACGCCAACGGATGGTGATTATACCCGCCTTTTATCTGGCCGAAGCCGTGGAGCCACCTTTGGTGTATCTGGCGATTCGTCCGGCGGCGGGAGGAGGAAAGGCTCTGCCGGACGGACGCGAAGCCCTTTTTACCCACCGGGACGTGTTAGGCAGTATTTTAGGTTTGGGTCTCAAACGGGGAAAAATCGGCGATCTCCTTATGGCGGCGGAGGAAGCCCAAGCCGTGGTGGCGGAGGAGGTTGGGGACTTTATCCTGACCAACCTCACCAAGGTAGGGTCTTTAAACGTCGTGGTCGTAGCGATCGATCCCGAACAACTAAACACTCCGGTCGAAAGGGTAAAAGAGATCAAAAGCACGGTGGCCTCCCTGCGTTTAGACGCCGTTGCCAGCCTGGGGTACGGCGTTTCCCGCAGCCGGATGGCCCGGGAGATTAAAATGGCCAAGGTAAAGGTGAATTGGCATTTGGTCACCGATCCCGACTATAAAGTGGCCGCCGGTGATGTGCTTTCCATCCGCGGCCGTGGCCGGGTCGTCGTGGCGGAGGTTGGCGGTGAAACAAAAAAAGGGCGTTTAGTTGTAACGCTTAAGCGGTTCTTGTAATCCGTTGATTTCCCAACTAAATTTATACTTCGAGAAAAGGAGGCTGGATCGGATGTTCACACCAGTAGATTTGGAAACCATGGTCTTCCGGCGGGGGTTCCGCGGTTATAAGACCAAAGATGTTCAGGAATTTATGCGGAAGTTAATTGTGGATTATGAAAAGCTATATAAAGAAAATATTGATCTCAAGGAAGAATTGGAAGCCCAAAAGGATTTGCTGAAGAACTACAAGCAGATGGAGGAAACCCTGAAAAACACCCTTTACCTTGCCCAGGGGACGGCGGAAGAGATTAAGGCGGCGGGGGAAAAACAAGCCGAAGTTATTTTGAAGGAAGCCCAGAACCGGGCCGAACAGATGCGGTTGAAAGTTAGGGAGGAGATCCAGACCGAACTTCAGGAATTAGCCAACCTTAAACAGCAGGTGGATCTCTTCCGGATCCAATTCACCCGTTTTTTGCAGGCGCTTATTGAAATGGCCGAACAACACCTGGATATTGAGGGGATCTGGGAGAAGATGGCCAATCTTGCCCGGCATGATGCTACCAGTAAAGAAATGATCACTAAAGATCTTAACGTGAAAGATCTTACCGTGAAGGAGAGTATTGCCAAGGAGGATCCTGCTCCGAAGAATATTGTTTCTAAAGATCTTAAGGATTTTGTGGCCAAAGAACCGGCCGGTAAAGAGATAACCGGGAAGGAACTTGATGTCATTGATCAGGAAATTGCTGCTAAACTCGAAGAGCTGAAGAAGATTGAACTAAACGCCCCGTTTAAACTGGATAAGGACCCGGCGGCGCTGGCGGCGGCGAAAGCAAAGGCGGCTAGCCTGTTTGAAACCAGCGAGCAATGAGAATGGCGACGAAAAAGGCGGTCAGATCGCTAAGCAACCCCATTCCCACCAGGTGTTTGGGGCGGGTGATTCCGACTGCCCCCAGGTAGACGGAGAGTACATAGAAGGTGGTCTCCGATCCGCCGGCAATGACCGAAGCCATAATCCCTAGCGGGGAATCGGGGCCGTGCTTCCGGGTCAGATCGGCCATCATTCCGATGGTCCCGGAGCCGGAAAGGGGCTTGATGAGGCCAAGCGGAAGAATTTCTTCCGGAATATGAAGAAAAGCAGCAAGGGGGGCAACCAGCCGGCAGAAGAAGTTGAGGGCCCCCGAGGTTTTGAAGACGGCCAAAGCGCCGAAGATGGCCAGGAAGTAAGGGAGGAGTTGAATGCCGGTTTTCACTCCTTCACCGGCGCCTTGAATAAAGGTTTCATAAACCTTAACCCCTTTGTACTCCCCATAGGCCAGGACAACCAGGATAAAAAGGGGGATCGCCCAAACCGAGAGCGTGTTCATTTTCTCCTCTCCTTACGGGTTTTTTTTATGAGAAAATGGGTTAAAAGGGCGGCAAGGGTGCCGAGGGAGGAAGCGATGAGGATTGGCATAATTACCACCGAAGGCCGAAGCGAGCCGGCTTGGGAACGGACTGCAATAATCGTGGAGGGAACGAAGGAGATACCACCCAGGATTAAAGCCAGGTAAACGGTCATTTCTTCGGAAACCTCACCGGGAGTGGCATTAACCTTTTCCAACTCCCGCATGGCCTTGATTCCCAAGGGGGTGGCGGCGTGGCTCAATCCCAAAAGATTGGCGGCCAGGCTAAGGGTCATGGCGGCAAGAGCCGGGCTGTCCGCCGGCAGACGGGGGAAAAGCCGGCGCAGAAGGGGATGAAGGGCCCGGGCGATTTTTTGGGTGAGGCCGGCCTTTTCGGCAATCTTGAGCAGCCCCGACCAGAAGGCGAGAAAACCGGTGATTCCCAGGGCGAATTTGACGCTGTCATCCATGGCGGCCAGCAGGGCCATGGTGGTCGCTTCCACCCGTCCGGTGGCCCCGGCCACCACATAACCGAGGAAAAAAAGGACAAGCCAGATCCGGTTCGTGGCAGACACCCCCTTCTTTTCCATGTATATCTTGGATCGAGGGCGTTTATGCGCCAAAATCCATTGTCAACCTTCTGTCGGAACGGATGGTTTTTTCCGGATGACTTGAATCTTTTGGTATGCATTCCACCAAAAAATCACCGGAAAGAAGAAAACACGTTCCGGCTCCGGCCGGGAAGAGAGAACGGATAACGGACAGCGGGCGGCTTTATAACAAGACGACGGGAGCGGAAAGCATGGAGACCTTTTCCCAGCGGACCAAGGCCGAATTGGGCCGGTGTTTTCCCCAGCAAAAATGTTGTGTCAAAGCGGAACTGGCGGCGATTATGCGGGCCAGCGGCAGTCTGCACCTGCGGGCCAACCGGACCTATGCGCTGACGGTCACCAGTGAAAGTGCGGTCTTGATCCGGAAAACCCTTTTGCTCCTGAAGAATTACTTTCAATTGCCCAGCCGGGTGATTGTGGAAGATAGTGGCCAGTTCAACCGGAGGCGTTACTCTTTGCAACTGATTGGCGCCCGGAATGTCCGGCGGGTCTTGACCGAGCTTGACATTATGTCCGGCTTGAACCTGGAGAGTAACATCCCCTCCGCCCTCGTCCGCACCGATTGTTGCCGGGCCGCCTTTTTGCGGGGGGCCTTCCTCGCCCGCGGGTCAATCACCGATCCGCAGAAGCAAAATTATCACCTGGAGATTGTGACCGAAAATGAAGAGTTTGCCCTCGGCCTTAATTATCTGATGAATTTGTGCGGGTTTAACGCCGGACTGAACTACCGGAAGGAATACTTTATTTATCTGAAGGGCGCGGAAAAGATTGGCGAATTTTTGCGCTTTATCGGCGCCCACAGCGCCTATTTGGCCTTGGAAGAGATCCGTGTCATTAAAGGAATGCGGAACGAAGTGAACCGTCTGGTCAATTGCGAGACGGCCAACCTGGAAAAATCGGTCCGGGCCGCCCTGGAACAGGTGGAGATCATCAAGGCCCTCAAGGCCAAAAACCTCCTGCATAAACTCCCTCCCAACCTGAAGGAACTGGCGGCCTTGCGCTTGGAACATCCGGAGGCGAGCCTCCGCGAACTGGGGGAAATATCCAACCCGCCGTTGAGCAAATCGGCGGTCAATCACCGGATGCGGAAATTGTTAAAAATTGCCGAAATATATCTGGACCAGGAAGGAAATGAATCTTCCGGGATGAACCATTAGTTTGATCCTTATTTAACAAACTGCGGTTCTTTTTTTACCTCCAAATGGTTGTTCCTTTGGGTTCTCCTTTTTCCCTTTGGCATCCCCCGCTTTCTAGGAAAAACTGTTAATGATAGTTTTTACGCGAGGGGGAGATAATTCCAGTAGTAAGGGGAATTGCCGGAGAGATTCAGGCAATCCCCGGGCCAAAAAGGAATATCCTATTGTTTGTCGGTAAAACAGCGACATAAGGATACGCAAGGGAAAAAGGAGGAAAAAAATGAGTGTGAAGATTGGCATCAATGGTTTTGGCCGGATTGGGCGGAATGTTTTCCGGGCGATCCATCAATACCATCCGGAACTTGAGGTGGCGGCGGTTAACGATCTGACCAATGCCAGGACTCTCGCCCATCTTTTGAAGTACGACTCGGTACACGGGATCTTTGACGCCGAGGTGAGGGCGGAAGCAGAGCAGATTGTGGTCGACGGCAAACCCATAACCGTCCTGGCGGAAAAGGATCCGGCCTTGTTGCCCTGGGCGGAGTTGGGCGTGGCGATTGTCATCGAAGCCACCGGCCTCTTCACGTTGAAGCATGACGGGGTGAACAAGAAAGGACGGGAAGTGCGGGGCGCCGTCAACCACATCACCAAAGGCGGTGCCAAAAAGGTAATTATTACGGCGCCGGCCAAAGGGGAAGATCTCACCATCGTGATGGGGGTCAATGACGACCAGTACGATCCCGAGAACCATCATGTGGTCTCCAACGCTTCTTGTACCACCAACTGTCTGGCCCCGGTGGCGAAGGTACTCCACCGGAAGTTCGGGATTAAACGGGGGTTGATGACGACCGTCCATAGTTACACCAACGACCAGCAAATTCTGGACCTTCCCCATAGCGACCTCCGTCGGGCGCGGGCCGCGGCCTTGTCAATCATTCCGACGACGACCGGGGCGGCCCAGGCGGTGGCGTTAGTCCTTCCCGAGTTGAAAGGGAAACTAAACGGTTTTGCCATGCGCGTGCCCACCCCCAATGTGTCGGTGGTGGATTTGGTAGCCGAGCTCTACCAGTCGCCGGTCACGGTGGAAGAGATCAATGCGGCGCTCAAGGCGGCGGCCGAAAACGAACTCCAAGGGATTATGGCCTATAACGAATTACCCTTGGTTTCCTCCGATTACAACGGGGATCCCCATTCTTCAATCGTTGACGGTCTCTCCACGATGGTGATCGAAGATAATCTGGTGAAAGTGGTCGCCTGGTATGACAATGAATGGGGGTATTCCTGCCGGGTGGCGGATTTAGCCGCTTATATGGTCAGCAAAGGGCTATAAGATAAAGGTGAGAATAAGCAAGGAGTGGTGTACAGATGAAAAAGATGACCATTAAGGATCTGGAGGTTAATGGCAAACGGGTTTTGGTCCGGGTGGATTTCAACGTTCCCGTCGATGATCAGGGTAATATCACCGACGACCGGCGGATCCGGGCCGCCCTCCCCACCATCAATTATCTGGCGGAACACGGAGCCAAAGTCATTCTGGTCTCCCATTTCGGCCGTCCCAAAGGGGTGGACGAGAAATACCGGATGGACGGGATTGCCCAGCGCCTGCGGGAACTGAGCGGCCGGAAAGTGATCAAGGTGAACGATTGTATCGGCGACGAACCGAAAAAGGCCGTGGCCGGGATGGCCGAAGGGGATATTCTGCTCTTGGAGAATGTCCGCTTTTACAAACAGGAGACGGCCAATGATCCCGACTTTGCCCGGGAATTGGCGTCAGTGGCCGACCTTTATGTGAATGACGCCTTCGGGACCGCCCACCGGGCCCATGCTTCCACCGCCGGCGTCACCGCCTACCTGAAACCGGCCGCTGCGGGCTTCTTGATCGAAAAAGAACTGGAGATCATGGGGAAAGCGATCAGCGATCCGGAACGTCCCTTCGTGGCGATTTTGGGCGGGGCGAAAGTCGCCGATAAGTTAGGGGTCATTACCAACCTCCTGAACAAAGTGGATACTTTAATCATTGGCGGCGGCATGGCTTATACTTTCCTGAAGGCTAAAGGTTTGGAGATCGGGAAATCCCTGTTGGATGAGGAGAAAATCGAATTTGCCCGTGAGATGATGGCCCAGGCGGAGGCCAAAGGGGTCAAACTGTTACTCCCGGTGGATGTGGTCGTGGCCGACGACTTGAAGAATCCGACGGTGAAGAAGACGGTGGCGGTCGACGCGATTCCCGCCGATTTAATGGGGTTGGATATCGGGCCGGAGACCGTGAAATTATTCAGCGAGGCGATTAAAGCAGCCAAGACCGTGGTCTGGAACGGGCCGATGGGTGTCTTTGAGAATCCGGACTTTGCCGTCGGGACCAACGCCATTGCCAAGGCGATGGCGGAAACCGACGCCACCACCATTGTCGGCGGCGGCGATTCGGCGGCGGCCGTCGAACAACTGGGCTATGCGGAGAAGATGACCCACGTCTCCACGGGTGGCGGCGCCTCCCTGGAGTTCCTGGAAGGAAAAGAACTGCCGGGCGTTGCGGCGCTGACCGACAAAGAATAAGAGGTGGATTGTGTTGCGGAAACCAATTATTGCCGGAAACTGGAAAATGTATAAAACCCATTTGGAGGCAGAGGATCTGGTCACGGCGCTCAAGGGGAAAAAACTTCCCGCCGGGGTGGAGGTGGTCCTCTGCCCGCCCTTTACAGCGCTGGCTACCGTGGCTAAGGCCTTGGCCGGGACAGAGATCGGCCTGGGGGCGCAGGACATTTTCTGGGAAGAGGAAGGCGCCTATACCGGGGAGGTCTCCCCGGGGATGCTCAAGGCGTTGGGCTGTACCTATGTAATTATCGGCCACTCGGAGCGGCGCCAGTATTTTGGAGAGACCGATGAAACCGTGAATAAGAAAGTAAAGGCGGCGCTCCGCCACGGGTTGAAACCCATCATTTGTGTGGGCGAGAGCTTGGCCCAACGGGAAGCCGGCGAGACGGACCGGTTTGTCGCCGGACAGGTGGAGAAAGCCTTGGCCGGGTTAAATCCGGAGGCCATTCCCCAGATCGTCATCGCCTATGAGCCCATTTGGGCGATTGGGACGGGCCGTTCCGCCACGGGCGCCGATGCCAACCAGGTCATCGGGTTGATCCGCCGGACCATTGCCCGGGCCTTTTCGGAGGAACTGGCCCAGCAGGTGCGGATCCAATACGGCGGCAGCGTCAAACCGGAAAACATCAAAGAATTTATGGCCCAACCGGAGATTGACGGTGCGCTGGTGGGCGGCGCCAGCCTCAAGGCCGATTCTTTCTACGGCATTATTTCTTACCAATAAACCAGGCGATCTCGTTGGAACGGAGAGATGAAAAAATGCAACTGAAACACAGACCGGTCGCCCTGATTATTCTGGACGGCTGGGGTCATAACCCCGATCCGGATTATAAATATAACGCGATTAAAGCAGGTAAGACGCCATTTTTGGACCGGATGACGGCCGAAAATCCCCATGCTTTGGTGGAAACCTCCGGGGAAGCGGTGGGTCTGCCGGAAGGGCAGATGGGCACCTCGGAGGTGGGCCACCTGAATATCGGTGCCGGACGGATTGTCTACCAGAGTCTGGTCCGGATCAGCAAAGCCCTGAAAAGCGGGGAGGTCAAGAAGAATCCGGTCTTTACCGAACTAATTAATTATTTGGTGACCACCGGAAAACCCCTTCATTTTATGGGGCTGGTCTCCCCCGGCGGAGTCCACAGCCATACCGAGCATTTGTACCAGTTTATCCGCCTGGCGGTCGAGATGGGGGTCAAGGAGATTTATATCCATGCCTTCCTGGACGGCCGGGATACCCCGCCGGCCAGCGCCAAGGCTTATCTGGTCGAACTGGAGGAAGAACTGGCCAAGATCGGCACCGGCCGGATCGCGACGGTGGCCGGCCGCTATTACGCCATGGACCGGGATAAAAGGTGGGAACGGGTGGAAAAGGCCTACACCGCCATTGTCGACGGCGAAGGGGAAAAGGCCGCGAGTGCGGTGGCGGCGGTGGAAGCTTCCTATGCCAAAGACGTCCATGATGAGTTTGTCCTGCCGACTGTGATTGAGCAGAACGGAAAGCCGGTGGCCACCGTGGAGCCGGGGGACGGCATTATCTTCTTCAACTTCCGTCCCGACCGGGCCCGGGAGCTGACCCGTGCTTTAGTTGATCCGGAGTTTAATTTCTTCCCCCGGAAGAAGGGTTACCTGGCCCCCCACATGGCCTGCCTGACCCAATATGACGAGACCATCAAAGTGCCGGTCCTTTTCCCGCCGGAACCGCCGATGCAGAATATCCTGGGGCAATACCTGAGTAACCTCGGCCTTAAACAACTGCGGATCGCGGAAACGGAGAAATACGCCCATGTGACCTACTTCTTTAACGGCGGGGAAGAGGTGCCTTTCCCCGGGGAAGAACGGATTCTCATTCCTTCGCCGAAAGTGGCCACTTATGACCTTAAACCGGAGATGAGCGCCTTGGAAGTCACCGACCGGGTGCTCAAGGAGATTGCCAGTGACCGTTTTGATGTGATCATCATGAACTATGCCAACGGCGACATGGTGGGGCATACGGGTGTCTGGGAAGCTGCGGTGAAAGCGGTGGAGACCGTTGATTCCTGTCTGGCCCGGGTGGTGCCGGCGATTTTGGCCAAAGGCGGCGCCGTCTTAATCTCGGCGGACCACGGCAACGCCGAATTGATGGTGAACCCGGAGACCAACGAGCCGTGGACAGCCCATACCACTTTCCCCACCCCGGTTCTGCTCATCGGTTACGGGAAAAAATGCCGCCTCAAAAACGGGATTCTGGCCGATCTGGCTCCTACTCTCCTGGAGATGCTGGGTTTGCCCAAACCGGCGGAGATGACCGGAACTTCTTTGATCGAACCTCTCTAAGCAGGGAACGGTTCTAATACCGGAGATACTTTGGGCGGAACATATGATTATGGAAAATCAGTCTCTAAAGAATTAAAAGGAAGACAGATTAAACGAGGAGGAATTTGGATGACTTCAATCATTGATATTCATGCCCGGGAGATTCTGGATTCGCGGGGGAACCCCACGGTAGAAGTGGAGGTTACCTTGGCCGGTGGCGCCGTCGGGAGAGCCGCGGTGCCGTCAGGGGCTTCCACCGGCGCTTTTGAAGCGGTTGAACTCAGGGACGACGACCCCAAGCGTTACTTGGGGAAAGGCGTACAGACGGCGGTAAATAACGTCAACGAGGAGATCGCCGGTGAAGTAATCGGCATGGATGCCCTGGACCAGACCGAGATCGACCGGTTGATGATTGATTTGGACGGCACCCCCAACAAAGGGAAATTAGGGGCCAACGCCATTTTAGGGGTATCGCTGGCCGTGGCGAAAGCGGCGGCCAACGCCCTGGAAATTCCCCTCTTCCGCTATCTGGGTGGTGTGAACGCCAAAGAGTTGCCGGTCCCGATGATGAACATTCTAAACGGCGGACGTCATGCCGACAACAGTGTCGACCTGCAGGAATTCATGATCATGCCTGTCGGCGCCGAATGTTTCTCCGAAGCCTTGCGGTGGGGCGCCGAAGTTTTCCACGCCCTGAAGAAAGTCTTGAAGGCGAAAGGGTACGCCACTTCCGTAGGGGACGAAGGCGGTTACGCGCCCAACTTAAAGAGCAACCAAGAGGCTTTGGATGTGATTATGGAAGCCATCACCAAAGCCGGTTTAACCCCGGGGAAAGATATTATGCTTGCCATGGATCCAGCCTCGACCGAATTATGGGATGCGGCCAAGGAGAAGGGTGAGGAAGGCAAGTACTATTTCTGGAAATCGGACATGATGAAGACCCGCGAAGAAATGGTGGAGTTCTGGACCGGTTTGGTCAATAACTACCCGATTATCTCCATCGAAGACGGGATGGCCGAAGAGGACTGGGAAGGTTGGGCGATGCTTACGGAACGCCTGAAAGACCGGGTCCAACTGGTTGGTGATGACCTCTTTGTCACCAATACGGAGCGCTTAGCCAAGGGTATTGAGCGTGGGGTGGCCAACGCGATTTTGATCAAAGTCAACCAGATCGGGACCCTCACCGAGACCCTGGATGCCATCGAGATGGCGAAGAAGGCCGGGTATACGGCGGTTGTTTCCCACCGTTCCGGGGAAACCGAAGACACCACCATTGCCGATATCGTGGTCGCCACCAATGCCGGGCAGATTAAGACCGGCGCCCCCTCCCGGACCGACCGGGTCGCCAAATACAATCAGTTGCTCCGGATTGAGGACATGTTGGGGGACCAGGCCATCTACCGCGGCCTGAAAGCCTTCTATAACTTAAAGAAGTAAAAGAAGTAAAGTCAGAGGAAACAGAAGGGAGGTAACTCCTCCCTTCTGTTTAAGTGTTTGCCTCCCCGCTCGGCGGCGGAAAGGGCCTTAAAAGAAAGCCCTTGTTAATCTGGGACAACTTTGGTACAATAAAAAATAGCGACCCAGTGGGGGTGAAGAAATGAATTTCTTTTCCGTGCTGTTATTAATTGTCTCGGTGGCCATGATTGTCATTGTGACGATTTTACCCAGCAAAGAAGAGGGCCTGGGGGTTCTGGGCGGAGGTTCTTCCCGTTTGTTTGGGAAGAATAAAGGGTTGGAGGCGTTGCTGACCAAAGTGACGGCTTGGTTAGGTGTCGCCTTTTTCCTCCTGGCGATCCTGGCCAATCTGGTTTAACTCCCGGAAGGGAGTTTTTTTTATACTTTCCCTATCTTTCTCTTCAGAAAACACTTTGTTCTACCGAATGAAAAAAGGGGGGATGGGGAATAAAGTGTTGACTTTCAAAACGAAGAGTCGGCGCTTCGCCAATTCCCCATTGGATAAAGCAGGATTGTTTATTGTTGTGTAGAATCTAGAGTAATTTAGGGGAGAGTTCAGGTAGGGAGGAGAGTTCCTTTGACATTTAACAGTGTAAAAAAGCATGTCTTGTTCTGGATTTTACTTTCGTTAATTGTCTTGCTCCTGCTCAGTAATTTCCTGGGGAAGGTGATTGACAGTTTATTCTGGAAAATAGTTTGTAATCTCCTTTTGATCGGAGCCTACTTAAAATTAGTGGAGGTTGTTTTTAACCGCCGGATTTTGGAGCCGGTTTACCAGATCAACAAGGTGGCGGAGGAAGTCGCCGAGAATAACTTAAGTAATGAAGTGCATATTACCTCCGGGGATGAATTCAGCATTTTGGGGCAGAATATCAACCAGATGCTGGCGAATTTGCGCCGGATTCTCCAGGAAAACTTGGAGGCGGCCGAGAAATTGATGCTGGCGGCCCATGATATGTCGGCCATGGCGGAAGAGGCCAACCTTTCCTCCCAGGAGGTTACCAACGCCATTGATACGATTGCGAAGGGGACGGAAGAACAGTCCCAGCACGTCAAACAATCTTCTTTAGCCGCTCAGCAAATGGCTTCCACTGCCCAGGAAGTGGCTGCCGAATCGCAAAAAGCGGCCTCCTTTTCATCGAAAGCATCGGAAAGGGCGAAAGCGGGTGGCGAGATCATCCAGACCGTGCTGGAAAAGATTCTTCAGGTCAAGGAGACTGTTGACTCCTCGGCGGCTACAGTCCGGCGTTTGGGCTTAAGGTCACAGGAGATCGGGAAAATCACCGACGTGATCCGGGGGATTTCCCGCCAGACCAACCTCTTGGCTTTGAATGCGGCCATTGAGGCCGCCCGGGCCGGCGAGCATGGCCGTGGGTTTTCCGTGGTGGCCGATGAGGTGCGGGCGCTGGCCGAGCAGACCACCCAATCCACCGGTCAGATTGTGGAGATGATTGCCGAGATTCAGAAGGAAACCCAGAGCGCCGTTGAGGCCATGGAATCCGGCAAAACGGTCGTGGATGAAGGAGCGGCCCTGGCCAACCAGGCCAATGAAGCCTTTAGAGAGATTGTGAATGCCGTTACGGAAACAGTCCAGACCATTCAGGAAATTGCGGCGGCCTCCCAGGAACAGGCGGCCAGCAGTGAAGAGATGACCAGCACCATGGCAGGGGTGGAAGAAATCGCCCAGCGGAATGTGGGAGCGGCTCAGCAGGTGGCTGCTGTGACCGAACAGCAAAGAACCGTCATGGAACAACTGGCCAAGTCCTCCAGTGACCTGGTGGAAATGGCCGAGCATCTGACTTCCATGGTCGGGTGGTTCCGGGTCAGCGCCAACTTCCAACGGTGTTGGCGGGTGTGGGACTGCAACCGGGTTGATTGCCCCGCTTACCAGTCGAAAGAGGAAAAATGCTGGTTGATTCCGAATACCTTGGGGCGGAACGGGATCCCAATGGGTTCGGTCTTGGAGAAACGGGCCCAGTGTCACCAGTGTAAGGTCTTTAAGATCAATACGGTGGTGAGTGGAGAAGGAGAGGAAGAAAAAGAAAACCCTGCGTAAGCAGGAGATGAATAAGCTTTGAGAGAAGAAGCCAGTATTAACTGGCTTCCTCTTTTGCTTCCGGTGAGGTAAAGCTCAGTTCCCCCCGGAGATAAAAACGAAGAAGCAAAATATGGAAAGGAGTTTGTGGCAACATGAATATTTTGGTCTTGAACAGCGGTAGTTCCTCCTTGAAGTACAAATTGTTTGCCGCCGAAAAAGAAGAGGTTTTAGCCTACGGATTAGTCGAAAGGATTGGTATGCCGGGCGGTCTGGGCCGGATTACCCACCAAGTCCAAGGCAACGGAAAATATCAAGCCGAAGAGGAGATTCCCAACCATCAGAAAGCACTCCAAATGGTCTTAAAATTACTGACCGATCCCCAGTGGGGGGTGCTTCGCGACTTAAAAGAGATTGACGGGGTGGGCCACCGGGTCTTGCACGGCGGCGAATACTTTAAAACATCGGTGCGGGTGACGCCGGAGGATATCAAGAAGATGGAAGAACTGATTGAGCTTGGTCCGTTGCATATGCCCGCCAATATCATGGGGATTAAAGCCTGTGCCGAGTTGATGCCGGGCGTCCCCCAGGTGGCCGTCTTTGATACAGCTTTCCACCAGACCATGCCGAAAAAGGCTTTTCTCTATGCCATCCCTTATGAGCTTTATGAAAAGCACCGGATCCGCCGGTATGGTTTCCATGGCACTTCCCACCGCTACGTCTCTCAGCAGGCGGCCAAACTTCTGGGACGGCCCCTGGAGAGTCTAAAGATGATCACCGCCCATCTGGGGAACGGCAGCAGTTTGGCAGCGATTGACGGGGGTAAAGTCATCGATACTTCAATGGGTCTGACCCCACTGGAAGGGATGGTCATGGGCACCCGTTCGGGCGATCTGGACCCGGCGATTGTGCCGTTTATCGGGAATAAACTAAACCTCACCCCGGTTCAGGCCGATGAACTGCTCAATAAAAAGAGCGGTTTTTTGGGACTGACCGGTTATTCGGACATGCGTGATATTCAACGGGAGCGGAAGGCGGGAAATCAGCGGGCGCAAGAGGCTTACGACTTGTTTATTTACCGGGTGGCGAAATATATCGGCGCCTATCTGGTGGCCTTGAAGGGCTTGGATGTTCTGGTCTTCACCGCCGGCATCGGCGAGAACGATTGGGAGACCCGGGCTGACATCTGCCGGGAATTGGAATTTCTTGGGGTGAAGATGGATTACGCCAAAAACCAGAATTTCCGCGGTGAGGAAGGAGTGCTCAGTCTCCCCGATTCCAAGGTAACAGTCTTGATGATTCCCACCAACGAAGAATTGGTCATAGCCAGGGATACGATGACGTTGATCCGGTCATAACCTGAAACTGTCAACAAAGGGAAGTATGTTCGTGGCAATTTAAGTAGTCCCTCCCGCCGGATTCCCCAGAAGAAGGATGAAAAAGGCAGCGAGGTTAAATCGTGATGTAAAACCGAAGCCGGATGGTCCGCGCGGCGGAAGCCGGCGGGAGCGACCACTTGACAATAAGGTCGGACCCTGGATAAAATTAAAGTGACCATATTGAGGAGTTGGCACCTTTGGAGATAAAGAATATCGCCACGAACCGCCGGGCCAGGCATGATTATTTTATCGAAGAGACCATTGAGGCGGGAATCGTGTTAAAGGGGACCGAGGTTAAATCCTTGCGGCGGGGAAAGGGTAATTTAAACGACAGTTACGCACAGATTAAAGATGAAGAAGTTTTCCTTTACAACTGTCATATCAGCCCTTATGATTTTGGCAACCGGTATAACCATGATCCCTTGCGCCCCCGTAAACTCCTTTTGCACAAGGCGGAGATTAGAAGATTAATCAGCAAAACTAAGGAGAAGGGATTTACCCTGGTTCCGTTGGCGATGTACTTTGACCGGAACAACCGGGTAAAGGTTGAACTCGCGCTGGCCAGAGGAAAGAAACTCTATGACAAACGGGAGGATCTGGCCAAGCGGGATGCGCAGCGGGAGATCGCCCGGGTAATGAAGGAAAAAGCGCATCGGCGTTAAAGCGGATTATTTTGCAGCTGGTGGTTTGCCAAAAACCTCAAGATAGGGTATAATAAAAATGTCAACTTTACGTTTTGGGGGCGACTGGTTTCGACGGGGAGTTTGATGACAGGAGTAGCGGGTCGAGGTGCTGTGGCCTCGTTAAACTGCAGCAAGCACATTAAGTGCCAATAACGAATTAGCTTTAGCTGCTTAATTTTAAGCAGCCGTCCAATCCGGACTTAACCTGGGAGTACGGTGCGGGCGTCAACTAAACCAGGGCGCTCACCGGCTTATTCTCGGCGGCCGGTGCTAAGATCATCGAGATAGTCTAAGTTCAGTCCGGCCGTAGACGGGACTTAGGCGAAAGGAAAATGCGGCCTGCACCCGGAGAGACTCCTGTGGTCATCTTTTCGGACGGGGGTTCGATTCCCCCCGCCTCCACCAAAAAGAGGCTTTTTCAACTTTGGAGTAAATATAAAACAACCCTTCTGTCACCAAGAAAATGGCAACCGCTGTAAAATGGAGGAAAGGAGACGGCGTGCTGATGAACCATAAGATCAGTTCTGCAATCGGCGAAATACTTGAGTCTCAAGGTGGCTCTTTGACGGTGACCGAAGCCATTAC
>DATCJZ010000037.1:0-4268 GCA_036562545.1 Capillibacterium sp.
ACCTGATTCTTTATTTTACCACATTTGTTAAGGATTAAATATAGAGACACATGAACCGAAGCAGAAAACCACCTAGAAAGGTGGTTTTCTGCTTTGAGCTAAATTTAAACGCCAAGCTAATTGCTGTCTACTGATGGTCAAGGTTTATCACTGGCCAGCTCATCTATTTCCTCGTCTTTTAAACCCGGTCATAAATCCGAAAATCGTCAATTGTCCCTTCCCAATACCAAGTCCCTGCTGAATTCCGCCCAAAAGTCAAGTTTTTACCGGGTTCCGGGGAATCAATGGTTCCCGGATGATATACGCTTACCGGGTTTTCGATCAAGTCCAAATTAGTGTGTAAATTCCTCAGTTATCATTATGCTTATCCGATATAAGCAATATTACTTCGATCATTGATTTGTTTTTGCTCTTCCTGCCACTGGAGGTATTCGCTCATATCAAGATACTTTTTGCCGGCTACCCACTTGTCGTCAATCTCCATGAGCACGGCTCCGATCAGGCGGACTGCCGATTCCCGGTTCGGGAAAATCCGGATAACTCGTTCACGACGTCTAATCTCTTCATTTAGGCGCTCTAGAGCATTTGTAGTGCGCAGACGCCGACGATATTTCTCCGGCAGTACAAGTACGGCGGTAGCATCATCAAAGCCCATTTCAAGTATTTGCATAGCCTTGGGCGCTTTCTTCTCGAATGCCTCCAGGGTTTGGTTTAACAATAACCGGGCAGTACCGGGATCCGGCGCTTCGAGAATGGCCCGCAGGTGCGGATAAAGCTCTTCTCTTACCGGTTTAGGCGTAGCGTCCAGGATATTACGCATAAAGTGGGTTTGACAGCGTTGCCAGGTAACGCCCTGTAATTGACAACAAAACGCTTTGACCAGGCCGCTATGATCATCTGATGTTACGAATTCGACACCACGCAGGTTACGGTTTTTAAGCCAGGAGAAAAACTGTTTCCAACTGGCTTCGGATTCACTATCGCCAATCATGAGACCTAAGACTTCCCGGTATCCTCCAGTGTTTATGCCAATGGCAATCATAACACTTCGGGAACGGACATGGCCATCTTCACGAATTTTCAGGACCAAAGCGTCCACCAAGACAAAATGATAGGATTTTTCGCTCAAGTCCCGGTTATTCCAGGCGTTCACAAGCGGGTCCAGCTTCTTGCACAACTCTGAGACAGTGGATTTGGAGAATTCCGTACCACACAATTCTTCTGTGATCTGGCTGACCTTACGGGTGGAGACCCCGTTGATTACCATTTCCATCAAGGCCAGTATCAAGGCTTGTTCGCTCCGCTGGTAGCGGGCAAACATCTCGGTGGAAAACTGACCGTTACGAAAGCGCGGAACATGTAAGGTTATGGTTCCCACCCGGGTGGTTAGTGTATGCGGACGGGTGCCGTTGCGGTACCCCTTCCTTTCTTCAGTACGTTCGTACGGTTCGGCTTGAAGCTGTTCGGTGGCTTGTGCTTGCAAAACCTGGTTCAATACCGATTCCAATAGCGCTGACACACTAGAATCCTTGTTATTACCTAAAAATAGATGGTGCAAAAGCTCTTGATCTACGGTAATCTGGTATTGGGCCATTCAAATTCCTCCTCTTAGAATTTTGGTTTGTCCAACTACTATTCTAACTGAGGAATTTGTTAATGGCCCCCTCTTTTTTCAGGAAACCAATTTTACACCATTATACGGACTTAACTTCGTATTCAGTAATTTAGCAACTTATTTATTAATTTACTATTTAAACCCAATATTGTAAAACCAGTTATCTGTAAAATTTTAGCTGATTTCTCAAATTTTCTTTAAAAAATTTCTTATATCTGCTTTAATGTCATCATCTATTGTTTTGTTAAATTTCTCCAAATCTAGTTCTGATCGTAACTATGCAATGCCGCTATGCGAAACAATATAAAAAGGCTGTTCCCAAATAAGAACAGCCTTTAAAAATCAAGATGACCAAGAGTGCCTTGCGCGCTAGCAGTACAACTTCTCGTAATACTCCTTCAACATCCGCGCGGTCGAGAACTGCTCATGCGACATTTCGATCGAAGCCCGCATCATGGCAAGCCATTTGGCGCGGTTCTGGTAGTAGGTGGGGATCACCTCGGTCTTGAGGACTTTGTAGAGGGATGCCAGGTCCTTCTCGTCCTGGTCCTTCCCTTCGTAACCGTCCCCGATCTGCCAGCCGTTGACCCCGTGGACACAGCCCTCCGGCCACCAGCCGTCAAGGACACTGAAGTTCAAGACCCCGTTCATCGCGGCCTTCATCCCCGAAGTCCCGCTGGCTTCCTGCGGACGCCGCGGGTTGTTCAACCAGACGTCACACCCTCTGGTCAGTAACCGCCCGATCTTTATGTCATAGTCCTCAAGAAAGACCACGCTCTTGGGGTACCGTTTGGACATCCGGTACATCTCGGCTACAATGTCTTTCCCCGTCAGATCGTTGGGGTGGGCCTTCCCGGACAGGATAATCTGGAGTTTCCCGCTTTCCAGGTACTCCCCGATCACTTCCGGTTTGGTAAAGATGAGATTACCACGTTTATAGGGCGCCGCCCGGCGGGCAAACCCGATGGTCAAAACTTCCTCGTCAAGCTGGACGCCGTTGCGCCGGTAGATCTCGGCAATCATCTCCCGTTTCGCCTGCTGGTGCGGGGCCCAGAGATCTTCGTTACGGGCAAAGGCCTTGGCGATCTCCGGGTCCTGCCAGGCGCCCGGAAAGACCCCGTTGGTGATGGCGATGATCTCGGCCGCCCCGGTCACCCCGCTCCACATCCGGCGGGCGGTCTCCCCGTGCAACTGGGCAACGGCGTTCGCTTTTTTCGCCAGGCGCAAACCGGCCACGGTCATGGAGAAGGGTTCGCCGCCCAAACGCAGCATCTGGCCGAAGGTCAGCCCGTTGTAAGCGCCCATGTATTGCAAAAGCTCATGGTCGTGCTCTTCGTTACCGGCTTTCACCGGCGTATGGGTGGTGAAGACGATCTTCTCCCGGGCTTTGGCCCACGCCTCGTCAAAGCTCAGCCCTTCTTCATCCATCAGCTCCCGGATAATCTCCGTTCCGGCAAAGACCGGATGGCTGTCGTTGAAATGATAGATGTCAACCGGGATCTTCAAAGCCTTCAGTGCCCGGTACCCGCCGATCCCCAGAATCATTTCCTGGGCAATCCGTTCTTCCGAGAACCAGCCGTACAACTGCCCGGTGATCAGGCGGTCATCATTCTCCGGCAAGTTGGCGTCCAAAAGGTAGAGCGGTACATTGTCAAACTGGGTGCATTTCCAGACTTTACACTTGACCTGACGCCCGCGGATCCGGACCTTAACCGTGACGCCGGTATCTTCCAGAAAGTCAAAGCGGTGCTCATAATAGGAGTCGTAGGGATAGCCTTTCTCGTCAATCCGCTGGGATACATAACCCTGCCGCCACAAAATCCCGACCCCGACCATGGGGAACCCGCTGGCCTTCGCTTCTTTCAGGATATCGCCGGCCAGAATCCCAAGCCCCCCGGAATAAATCGGAAAACTTTCATGTAAACCAAACTCCATACAAAAATACGCCACGGTGGGGAGAGCGCTCTGTTTTTTTACCATCATTAGGCCTCCTCTGCTCCGTCTCCGGTCCCCAAAATAATGACTTCCCCCGGCGCCAATTTCCCTTTTTCCGGCAACGGCCACTGCCACGCCCTTTGTTTTTCCGCCGGGTAAAGCAGCCGGAGTTCCCAGTTGGACCGTAAAGGCGGGGGTAACACCTTTCGCCACCGGAACTCGGTCGCTTCTTGAAGATTCTTATTGGCCAGGAAAACCAAACCCCTTTTTTCCTGGGATGAATAATACCCCAGGCAAAGCAAATTTTTCCGTCTTTGCCGGGAATAAGAGCGCAAAAAATTCCGGGGATTTTGGATCACGCTGAAAAACCGGGTCCGGATGTTGTTAGCTTTGCGCAATAAGCCGCTCATCCATGCAAAATCATTGTTCCGCCAATGTAAACAGTAATTGTCAAAAAAGGCAAGTTTGCCGTAGATCAGATCGTCCGGGTCAAGCACAAACCGCCCTTCCTCCGTATTATCCAGACCCAAATACATCGTTTGCCGTTCTAATAACTCCAGTCCGTTATTGAGGAAAGGAACAAAGTCCACCATTACCTTCAGGCCTAACCGATGGCGAGCTTCGATAAAAGCTTAAATTCTTCCTCGACGCCAATAGCTTCCCCGTTCAAGAGAGGATCATGCAACTCGGGAGCTAAGCGACTTAATGGCGTCTGGAC
>DATCJZ010000066.1:0-68692 GCA_036562545.1 Capillibacterium sp.
ATATATAAACATTTTCCGGTTCAGACGAAGAATGTATGGTATAATAAAATATAGAGGTTAACCTGCGCCCGTAGCTCAGCTGGATAGAGTGGCAGACTTCGAATCTGCAGGCCGGGGGTTCGAGCCCCTCCGGGCGCGCCATGCATTTAGAGATTAAAACCCCAGTTGGTCAGGGGTTTTTCTTTTTGCCGACTGAATAAATCTTTTAATCCAATATTGCTACATTAATGATTGGGAAATTCCGGCCTTAACAAGCAAGAGAGGTTCTGTCAGTTGGAACGGTTAAATCACAAAGCCCCCGTTAACCCCGATCACTTGTCCGGTGATGAAATTGGCCGCGTCGGAAGCGAGGAAAAGAGCGCAGGCGGCCACTTCCTCGGGGGTGCCGAAACGCTCCAAGGGCGTCTGTTCCTTGAGGGCGTTTTTTTCTTCCGCGGAAAAGGGGGCCATCATCTCCGTCTCGATAATCCCCGGGGCGATGCAGTTAATTTGAATGTTGGAAGGGCCCACCTCCTTGGCCAGGGCTTTGGTGAGGCCGATGACGCCGGCTTTGGCCGCCGAATAATGAACTTCGCAGGAGGCGCCCACCTGCCCCCACATGGAGGCGATGTTGATGATCTTTCCCTGCCGGCGGGGAAGCATGGTCCGGAGGACACTTTGGGTACAATGGAAAACACCGGTGAGATTGGTATCGATCATCGCCTGCCATTCATCGGCGGAAAGGTCGATAAATAAACGGGACTGGGCGATGCCGGCGTTGTTGATCAAAAGATCAATGGGGCCCAGTTCCTTCAGGCAGTATTCAACCATCCGGTCAACCTGCGGACGCGAACGGACATCGGCCCGAAAAAGGGCGACAGGGTAGCCTTGGGCCCGTAAGGAGCGGGCAAGCTCAGTAGCGGCTTCCTCCGAACGGTGGTAGTTGATCAGCACCTGGTAACCGTGGACGGCAAATAATTCGGCACAGGCCCGGCCAATTCCGCGGGCGGCGCCAGTAATGATTGCGGTTTTCGGCATGGCTATTCCCTTCTTTTCGCGGTAATTCCGGAATTGAATTGGAAAAAACCCGGAGGTTTACAAGCTTATACCATCGAAAAAATATTATACTTGGCCAGGGAAAACCCTGCCGGGGGAAGAAAAGATCTTTAGGGTTTCCGATGGATTGTTGCCCATGAGCGGCGGCTCAGATAACTTTGCTTTTTCGGCGGATTTCCTGGCGTATTCTAAAAATCAGCTTTTGCGCAAGCTAGGCCAAGGAGTTCAAGTCATCTGGAGAATTCATTGGCCCCGGGTGCATAATAGGGTCAAGCTAAACATAGATTTACCCGGCGGGAGGCAAGGAGGGAACAAGGATGGAAACATGGGATCTTTTGGTGATTGGCGGGGGACCGGCGGGTCTTTCGGCGGCGGTAACCGGCCGGCGCCGGAATAAACGGGTGCTTTTGGTGGGGAAAGAACAACGCAGCAATAAATTGCGGCAGGCCCGCCAAATCGACAACTATCTGGGCTTACCGGGGATCAACGGTGCGGAACTGGCTAACAAATTCCGGAGCCATGCCCTTGCCGAAGGAGTCCAATGGGAGGAGGATGAGGTGCAAAGCCTCTGGCTGGAGGAGGATGTTTTCCAGGCAATGGGGAAAACCCGGCTTTATACGGCGAAAACGGTGGTGATTGCCACGGGGGCGCCCCAGGGGGCTTTGCTGCCCGGGGAGGAAGCTTTGGTCGGCAAAGGGGTAAGCTACTGCGCCACCTGCGACGGCCTGCTCTTCCGGGGGAAAAAGGTTATGGTCCTCTCCGAACTGGACGAGGGGGAAAAGGAGGCCAACTTCCTGGCCGGGATCTGCAGCGAGGTGTACTATCTCCCCCGTTACCAGGGGGAATATAAAGGGTTGGATCCCCGGATTAAGGTGGTCTCCGGACGGGTCCTCCGTTTCCTGGGGGAGGAGCAACTGACCGGTGTGGAAACCACCGCCGGTACCTACGAGGTGGAAGGGGTCTTTATCGAACGGGTCAGCCTGCCTTTGGAACGTTTGCTCCCGGATTTGGTCCTGGAAAGCGGCTTCATCCGGGTAGACCGGCAGCAGCGGACCAACCTGCCCGGCGTCTTTGCCGCCGGGGATTGTACCGGTAAACCATGGCAGATTGGGAAAGCGGTGGGCGAAGGTCTGGTGGCGGCGTTAAGCGCCGTTGATTATTTGGCGTCTGCGGTGTAGTCTTTGGTTACCAGCCAACTCCTCTTGTTACCGTAACTTACCGGTTGTGCTGCTTGACGCGGGCTGTTAACATCTAGGTTGATTAAGTTGTAACGATTAAGGTCAAGAGGGGATGGAAATGCAACCAAAGCCTAGAGTAGCCGCCGGGCCCCACGACCGGAGCGGGCTTTTACCGAACCCCGCCTGGCTGGAAGACCGGGTCTTTTATCAGATCTTTCCGGACCGTTTTTACAACGGAGATCCGGCCAACGATCCGGAAGCGGTTACCCCTTGGGGCGGGCAGCCGGGGCTCGACAATTTTTTTGGCGGGGATTTGGCCGGGATTGAGCAGAAGATTCCGTACCTGACGGATTTAGGGATTAATGCTATATATCTCAACCCCATTTTTGATGCGCCGTCCAACCACAAATATGATACCCGGGATTACCTAAGGATTGCCCCGGAATTCGGCGATCTCCGTACTTATTTACGGCTGGTGAAAGCCTTGCGCCGCTGCGGGATCCGGTTAATCCTGGACGGCGTCTTTAACCATACCGGCGACCAGTTTTGGGCTTTCCGGGATCTGGTACGGCGGGGAAGCGCCTCCCCTTACCAAAGCTGGTACCACTGCCAACTGCCGGTGGTCCAGTCGCCCCGGCCGAACTATGAATGTTGGTGGGGGATTGGCACTTTGCCGAAGTTAAACTACAACACCCCGGAAGTGGTCAGTTACATCCTGCGCGTTGCAGCCTTCTGGACCCTCACCGGGATTGACGGCTGGCGGCTGGATGTGCCTAATGAGGTCCGGGCCGATTTTTGGCCGGCCTTCCGGCGTTTGGTGAAGGCTTTGAATCCCGAAGCCTATCTCGTCGGCGAGATTTGGGATGACGCCACCCTTTGGCTACAGGGGGACAAGTTTGATGCGGTGATGAACTATCCTTTGCGAGAACTGATCATCTCCTTTTTTGCCCGGCAGGAGATGGAGGCGGCGGTTTTCGACGAGAAGCTGGCCGACTTGCGGGCGCGCTATAACGAAACGGTGAACCGGAGCATGTTTAACCTGTTGAGCAGTCATGACACCCCCCGTTTCCTTACGGTTTGCCGGGGAGACGACCGGCGGATGCTGCAGGCTTTGTTATTTTTATTTACCTACCCGGGGGTCCCGGTTCTTTACTACGGGGATGAGATCGGTATGACCGGGGAGAAGGATCCGGATTGCCGCCGGACGATGATCTGGGATGAGACCCGTTGGCACCGGGAGATATACCAGGCGGCCAAAGAACTAATCCGGCTCCGCAAGACCAGGTTGGCCTTGCGGCGGGGCGAATTTAAAACAGCTTTGACCGACGGATACGGGGTCTATGCTTACTGGCGGCTTTACGGCCGGGAACGGCTCTTGGTCCTATTTAACAATACGGAAAGAATGGCGGAAATTAAAATTCCCCTGCCACCGGAGGCGAAGGGTGTCTGGCGGTCCATCTATCCGGTGGCCGGGGAAGGGATTGGTTTTTCCCAAGACTTCCGCTTGGCCTTGCCCCCGGCGGGCGGGATGATCTGGGAACGGGTCGATTAGGAAGAGTTTTGTTAAAAAAGCCCTGCGGGGCTTTTTTTATTAAAGTACATAATATTCTTCCCGCCGTGTTCAAAGTGGGCGATGGATAGACGGCAAGGTTCTCCCATGAATTGCTGCCCGCTGGAAAAGGGAGAAAAGTTCAAGGGCGAACGGGTGGGAAAGAGAGTAGGCTTTTTTCGAGAGAGACGCAGAAAATAAGAAGTAGAAAATAATTGATGGGGGCAGGAAAAAGGAGTCATCCGCAAAAGTAGATTTAAGGTCAACCATAAACTCATGTTAGCTTATGCTTGAAAGGATGGAACCGGCAGAATGGAGAGCGAGCGGATCGATGTTTTACTGGTGGCGAAGGGAATGGCGGAAAGCCGGAGCAAGGCGCAAGCGTTGATCATGGCAGGTCAGGTTTTGGTGGACGGCAAGGTGGTGGATAAACCGGGGACGCGGGTGCCGGCCACTGCTATCTTGACGGTGGCGGCCGGACTGCCCTATGTCAGCCGGGGCGGTTTAAAGCTCCAGCGGGCCCTTGATGTCTTCCCGGTGCAGGTCGACGGAAGGATCTGTTTGGATGCGGGAGCGTCCACCGGTGGTTTTACCGATTGCCTCTTACAGGCCGGAGCAAAACTGGTCATCGCCGTGGATGTGGGTTATGGGCAACTGGCCTGGAAACTCCGGCAAGATCCCCGGGTGGTAGTCATGGAGAAGACGAACGTCCGCTATTTAACCCCGGCCCAATTACCAGCCCGGCCCAGTCTGATTACGGCCGATCTATCCTTTATCTCCATCGGCAAAGTCCTTCCGGTTTTTACGGGGCTTTTACCGGCGGATGGGGAAGTGATTGCTTTGGTCAAACCCCAATTTGAAGCCGGCCGGAGCCAAGTGGGGAAAAAAGGGGTGGTCCGCTCCGTCGATGTGCACCGGGAAGTCTTGGCGAACGTGATCGACATGGGCCGGGCGGCCGGCTTCGGTTGCGCCGGTCTCACCTACTCGCCAGTTTTGGGCCCGGAAGGAAATATCGAATTCTTGCTCTACTGGCGAAAGGGCACGGATGATTCGGCCACTCCCGACCCGGAAGCGGTGGTGAAGGCCGCGTGGGAGAACCTGAAGGGAAAATAAAAAGCCTCTACCACAGGTAGAGGCAATAGACAAAGGAGGAAAAAGGAGGGGTGATCACTTTTTAATATCGATCGTCATTCAGTATACTGGATCATAATTAACAACAAGTTACCAAAGGCTGAACGATTAGGAACAAATACAAAGCCATTTTTAAAATCAAAAATTATAAGTCCTTCCGGTAAATCCGGTAGATTTTATAGAGTTCTCCGCCGGCACGGATGGCGTCGTTGACCATCTTGGTGTTAAATTCGTGAATGGTTGAACCTTCACCGTACTTATACCCCTTCCGGATGGCGTTTTGGAACATCTGGAGATACATGGCGGCCGACACGCCTTTTTTGTGGTAGTCGGGATCCACCATGAGAATGAGACTGCGCCCGCCGTTAATCTTCTTTTTGTACCATAAAAACTTAAGAAAGCCGATGGGGAAGAGCCGCCCGTTCATCCGTTTAAAGACCTGGTTATAGTCGGGAAGGGCGATGGCGAGGCCAACGATCTTTCCTTGGGCGTCTTCCGCGACCACCAGTAAGTCTTGGTCGGCGACCGGGAGTAATTGGTTTACTTCATCCTGGATCTCGGCTAAAGAGGGAGGAACCATATCCGGCCAGTTTTCCGGCCAGGCCCGTACCAGCAATTTTTGAATACCGACCAGTTCCTGATCGAGCTTTTTCAGGTTAAGTTTACGGGTGGTGAAATTATAGCGCTTTTTCAGAAGATCAACGGATTCTTCAAACCGTTTGGTGAGGGGTTTGGAAAGGTCATAGTAGAAAGCGTAGCGGTCAAAGAATTTAGTAAAGCCGTAGCGGTCGAAAAACTCCACATAATAAGGGGGGTTGTAGGAATTTAACAAGACCGGTTCGGAATCAAACCCCTTGACTAAGAGACCCCGGTAATCATCGCCGTTGGTTGGCGATTGCGGGCCGGTCACTGCCGTCATCCCCCGTTCCTTTAGCCAGCCGAGGGCGGCATCAAACAACTCCTTGGCGACGTCGTAGTCGTTTATCGACTCGAAGAGGGTAATATAACCCTCTTTCCGGTTTTTTTCCCGGTTTAATTTTTCATCGATCCCGGTGCCAATCCGGCCGACCGGCTGACCATTCCGCCAGGCGAGGAAGTATTGGTAAGGGCCTAACTTCATGAGGGCGTTTTTTTTCGGGTTGACGGTATCCCACATTTCGGATTTAAGGGGGGGTACCCAATGGGGATCGTTTTTATAGAGAAGCCAAGGCAGATTAATAAACACCCGCCAATCCCGCTTGGTTTGGACTGGGGTAATGATGGTTTGGGAGGCAGTGGCAGGGATCTTTCTCATATTCAAAATACCCATCAAGAAGACCTCCTTATGAAAGAATAAAAATAATTTCGCGAAGTAATTTCGCGAAGGATCGTTAAAAACCTGCCAAGGCGGAAGGGGAAATTTGAAATTAAAACTAAAATGTAACAGGGAAAAAGTTGATTTTCCTCTTGCTTTTTAGTATGATTTAAGGGCAAACGGGGGGATGTGGTCTTTTATATGACCATTGCTGAATACCCCAAAAGCGAAGAAAGGTTTGAACAACACCACCGGTTTTTGCCGGTTTCTTCCTTATGCCCTGATTTTCGGCAGGTGGTCGCGGGTGGCGGCCACCGTCGGCATACATAATACATGAAGTGAGAAGAATTATAAAAGCTTGTTAAAATAAGCGGCGGGACGAAAAACCAGGATCCAACAGGCAGAGACCTTTTCAAAGCAGCAAAGGAGGACGGGAGAGTGAATACGATCGTCGTTGGGTTGCAGCTTCTCTTAACCGGAATGGTGATCGTCTTTTTGGTTTTGCTTTTTTTGATGTACGTGATGAAGGTTATTTCCAGATTGGCCGGGGAAAGACCGCCGGCGGAAAAGGTGCGCTTCCAGTCGACACCGCCAAGTGCTGAATTATCACCGGAGGAACTGGTTGCCGTGCTGACCGCTTTAGGAAAGGTTCTTCCCCCCAACCGACAGGCGGTAGTGAGGATTAGTGCCCAAACCGCCGGGGAGGAGGACGAAGCTATGATGGCAGCGGCCATCACCGGCGCCTTGGCGGTGATGAAGTCAGGTCACTAAACCGAAATTTTGGCGGAAATTAAAATATTAAAACGGGGAGGATTTAAAAGATGCAGTATTTTAAAGTGACGGTTAACGGAAAGGTTTATGATGTTAGTGTGGAAGAGGTTGCACAAGGGAATACGGGTGAAAGCGCCGCGCCGTCGGTCGCTCCGGCTGCGCCGACAGTTTCCACTCCTTCCCCTGCACCGGCTTCTGCTTCTGCTCCTGCTCCGGTGAATCTGGACAGCAATGAGCAGGCCGTACCGGCTCCCTTAGGCGGCACGATTTTACAGATTAATGTTAAACCTGGGGACAAGGTGAAGAAAGGGCAGGTTTTGTTGACTCTGGAAGCCTTAAAAATGGAAAATGAAATTGTAGCCCCGCAAGACGGTACCGTCGGTCAGATCTTTGTCCAGCCGAAAGCGGCGGTGAATACCGGCGATCCGTTATTATCCCTCAGGTCGTAGAGGGGGTTGGGGCTAATGCTGGAAAATATAAAAGGAATCCTTGCGTCCAGTGGTCTGGCAGGGATGACCGTTGGGCAAGGTGTGATGATTCTTGTTTCGTTTTTCCTGATGTACTTGGCCATTGTCAAAAAGTACGAACCGTTGCTTTTATTGCCCATTGCCTTTGGGGCTTTACTGACCAATCTGCCCCTGGCCGGCTTGATGAACGGGCCGACGCTGGTTGACGGGAAACCGGAACCCGGCGGGTTGCTCTATTATTTGTACCAGGGCGTTGAGTTAGGAATTTACCCGCCCCTCATTTTTCTCGGGATTGGGGCGATGACCGATTTCGGGCCGTTGCTGGCCAACCCCAAAAGTATCTTACTGGGAGCCGCTGCTCAATTGGGAATCTTCATTGCCTTACTGGGGGCTTTGCTTTTAGGTTTTGACTTGAAAGCCGCCGCCTCCATCGGGATTATCGGCGGGGCTGACGGCCCGACGGCGATCTATTTGACCAGCCGGTTAAAGCCGGAACTGTTGGGTCCAATTGCCATCGCCGCCTATTCCTATATGGCTTTGATTCCCTTTATCCAACCGCCGCTCATGCGCCTGATCGTGCCGCCGGAAGAACGGCGGATTGTCATGGAACAACTCCGTCCTGTTTCCAAGAGGGAGAAGATTCTCTTCCCGATCATCGTGACGGTGGTCGGCTCTTTACTCTTGCCGTCGGCCGCTCCGCTCCTGGGCGCCTTGATGTTCGGTAATCTGCTGCGGGTTTCCGGGGTTGCCGACCGGTTGGCGAAAACAGCGGAGAATGAGCTTATTAATATTCTTACGATTTTCCTGGGCTTGTCGGTGGGGGCAAAGACCAATGCCGAACAGTTCTTAACCCCCCAAACCCTCGGTATTATCCTTTTGGGCTTGGTGGCTTTTGCCTTTAGTACCATTGGCGGTTTATTGTTTGGGCGTTTAATGTGTAAACTGAGCGGGGGTAAAGTTAACCCGTTGATCGGTGCGGCCGGGGTTTCGGCGGTGCCGATGGCGGCCCGGGTGGTGCAGAAGGTCGGGGCGGAGGAGAACCCCGGTAATTATCTTTTAATGCACGCGATGGGCCCCAATGTGGCCGGTGTCATCGGTTCGGCCGTGGCGGCCGGAATTTTGCTCGCCCGTTTGGGTTAGGTAAGGTTAGGTTGGGTTGGAATTTTGGTCTGAGGAGAAACGGTTCTGCGTTTGCGTTGATTTAATAAAGAAGAGGTGAAGAAGAAATGGCACATAAAGTGGGAATCACCGAGACGATCTTCCGTGACGCCCACCAGTCCCTCTGGGCAACGAGGATGACCACCGACGATATGATGGCGGTTGCCGAAGCCATTGACCAGGTTGGCTTCCACTCTTTGGAGGCCTGGGGCGGGGCGACCTTCGATACTTGTATGCGTTTTCTCAACGAAGACCCCTGGGTACGGCTGCGCCGTTTGAAAGCGGTGATCAAAAAGACCCCCCTCCAGATGCTGCTGCGGGGGCAGAATCTTTTGGGATACCATCATTACCCAGATGATGTGGTCCGCGCCTTCTGTTATAAAGCCCGGGAGAACGGAATCGATATTTTCCGGATTTTTGACGCCCTGAATGACCCCAGGAATATGGAGATGGCGATTAAGGCTTGTAAAGAGGCCGGAGCCCATGTGCAAGGGACCATTTCCTACACCGTCAGTCCGGTACATAATATTGACTCCTATGTGAAACTGGCCAAGGAATTAAAAGAGATGGGCTGCGATTCCATCTGTATCAAGGATATGGCCGGGTTACTGAAGCCTTTTGTCGCCGAAGAATTGGTCAAACGGTTGAAAGCAGAGGTCGGTTTACCGGTTCAGCTCCATTGCCACTACACCAGCGGACTGGCGTCGATGACTTACTTGAAGGCGATTGAAGCGGGTGTCGATGTGATTGACACCGCCCTTTCCGCGTTGGCAATGGGGACCTCCCAACCGCCGACAGAATCGATCGTGGCGGCGCTGCAGGGCACACCTTACGACACTGGGATTGATTTGGCCGCCCTGACCCCGATTAACCAGCACTTTAAGGAGATTAGTGTCCGGTATAAGGATTTGGAAGCGCCGCGCCGGGTGGACACCGCGGTCCTCAATTACCAGGTGCCGGGCGGTATGATCTCCAATCTCCGGAACCAGTTAAAAGCCCAGAACGCTTTGGACCGGTATGAGGAAGTCCTGGCCGAGGTGCCGCGGACCCGTGCCGAACTGGGCTATCCGCCGCTGGTGACCCCGACCAGTCAGATGGTGGGCACCCAGTCCGTTCTGAATGTGCTGACCGGGAAACGCTATAGCGTGGTGCCGAAGGAGATCAAAGATTATGTCCGCGGTTATTACGGCCGTCCGCCGGCACCCATCGATCCGGAAGTCAAGAAGTTAATCATCGGTGATGAAGAACCCATCACCTGCCGGCCGGCGGATAAACTCGAGCCCCAGATGGAGAAGGCCCGGAAGGAACTGCTCGACATCGATCACCATTATTACCAGCAGGAAGAGGATGTCCTCTCCTACATTCTCTTCCCAGAAGTGGCGCTGGAGTTCTTCAAACGGCGGGCCGGGAAATAAGTCTGGACGGAAGGGACTCCTTGGGCCTACCCCTTGCAGGGGAGGCCCTTTTTTTGTAGAATTAATCTTAAATGATTGTTCAGTAAAGAATAATGTTGAGCAAGGACCGCCAAGGTTATGCGTACCGGGAGGGGAAACCCCGGACCGGCAGGGCGGCAGTGCAGATAAGGAGCGATATGTGATGAAAACGGCCAACCAGATCCGCAGCGAATTTGTGCGGTTTTTTACCGACCGGGGGCATACTTTTGTCCGCAGTTCATCCTTACTCCCGGCCAACGACCCGACCCTGTTGTTTACCAACGCGGGGATGAACCAGTTTAAAGATGTTTTTCTTGGGACCGGGACCCGGCCCTACCGGCGGGCGACCAACTCCCAAAAGGTACTCCGGGTGAGCGGGAAACATAACGACCTGGAGGAAGTAGGACGCGACACCTACCACCATACTTTCTTTGAGATGCTTGGGAACTGGTCTTTCGGCGACTATTACAAGCGGGAAGCCATCCAGTGGGCCTGGGAACTGTTGACTAAGGTTTGGGGACTGCCCGTTGACCGGCTTTACGCCACCGTCCACCACACCGATGATGAAGCGGCCGCCTTGTGGCGGGAACTGACCCCTTTGTCTCCCGAAAGGATTCTGCGCTTTGGGGATAAGGATAATTTCTGGGAGATGGGGGAGACCGGACCTTGCGGTCCGTGTACGGAGATCCATTATGATATGGGCCCCGAGTGCTGTAACAAAAAGAATGTGCCCGGGCACGTGTGCCGGGTGAATGGGGATTGCAGCCGGTTTGTGGAGATTTGGAACCTGGTTTTCATCCAAAACAACCGGAAACCCGACGGAACCCTGGAGGAACTCCCGGCCAAACACGTGGACACCGGGATGGGCTTTGAACGGATTGTGGCGATTTTACAAGGGAAGAAATCCAACTATGATACGGATCTTTTTACACCGATTATTGAGGAGATTATGGCGCTGACCGGTACCAACCAGGAGACCGAGGAGGAGCGGGTGGCGGTCCGGGTTATTGCCGATCATATCCGGGCCTTGACCTTTGCCATCGCCGACGGAGTCCTCCCCTCCAATGAGGGACGGGGTTATGTTTTGCGCCGGATTCTCCGGCGGGCATCCCGTTTCGCCCGGAACCTGGGGATGAAAGAACCTCTCCTCTACCGTTTGGTGCCGGTGGTGGTCCGGGAGATGGGGGATGCTTATCCGGAAATCCGGGAACAGGCCGAGCATTGTTCCCGGGTGATCCTGGCCGAAGAGGAAGCTTTTGGCCGGACCTTGGACAAGGGACTGGAGATGTTTGCCGGGCTCAGCCAGGCGCTTCGGGCGGAAGGGAAAAAGGTTATCCCCGGCCGCGAGGCTTTTAAACTGTATGATACGTATGGTTTTCCCCTGGACCTGACCCAACTGATGGCGGCGGAAGAAGGACTCGAGGTCGAACTGGAAGAATTTAACCGTTTGATGGAGGAGCAACGGGAGCGGGCCCGGGCCACCGGCCATTTCAGTGCCAACGGGACCGAGGTCCGCTGGGAGGAGATCACGGCCGGCCCCCACTCGGCTTTTGTCGGATATCAACAATTGGAAGCCACCACGGAACTGAGGATGATCGGGTCCGACGCCGACCATTGGCGGCTGGTCTTCGCCGTAACGCCCTTTTATGCCGCCGGCGGCGGGCAGGTGGGGGATATCGGACGGATCCGGGCAGAGGTGACCCCCGGCTCCTATGTGGAGTTTCCGGTGGTGGATACCCAGCGGGAACAGGATAAGATCGTCCACCTGGTGGCGAAAAAAGAAGATTTCCCCCGCCGGGCGATGAGTTATACCCTGATTGTGGATGAGAAAGCCCGCAAAATGGCGGCGGCCAACCATACCGCCACCCATCTGTTGCAGGCCGCCCTCCGGCGTTTGCTCGGAACCCACCTCCACCAGGCCGGATCCCTGGTGGCCCGGGACCGCCTGCGCTTTGACTTCACCCATTACCAGCGGGTGGACGAAGCGGAGCTTCGTCAAGTGGAAAAAGAAGTGAACGAAAGGATCTTTGCCGCATTGCCGGTCCGGGTGGAAGAGACCGACTACCAGACAGCGGTGGCCCAGGGTGCCCTGGCTTTCTTCGGGGAGAAATACGGGGACCGGGTCCGGATGGTTAAAGTTGATGATTACAGTACCGAACTATGCGGCGGCACCCATGTGCGGAATACTGCAGAAATCATGGCTTTTCGAATCCTCTCCGAGGGGAGTGTGGCCACGGGCGTCCGCCGGATCGAGGCGGTGACCGGGTGGGCCGCTTTAGAGCTGGCTGAAGCCGAAAGAGAGTTGTTGAAAGAGGCCGCGGCCCTGCTCCAGACGGAACCGGCCCAACTGAAAGAGCGAATTAAGGCGCTCTTGGAGACGGAAAATAAACTCCAGCGGGAACTGGAAGAGGTCAAGCGTGAACAGGCTTTGGCCGAAGGGGAAACGCTCTTTGCCGGAGTGCGGGAGATTGGCGGTCATCACTATTTGGTGGCGAAGATGACGGCCGCCTCCATGGAGCTCCTCCGGGAGAATGTGGATCGTTTCAAAGCGAAATTTGGTTCCGGGGTGATCCTCCTCGGGAGTGTCAAAGAGGAAAAGGTTAATTTTGTGGCCGGGGTCACCAAGGATTTGACCGGCAAGATCCAGGCCGGGGCTTTGGTGAAGCAAGTGGCGGCCATCGCCGGGGGCGGCGGGGGCGGCCGGGCGGAACTGGCCCAGGCCGGCGGGAAAAACCCGGCCAAATTGGATGAGGCTTTGCGGGAAGCGGAGCGGTTGATCCGTGCCGGGCTTGAATGACAAAGGATGCCCTTCCCTGGAAAGATAAAGGTTAAGTCGGGAAACGTTCCGCTGGAAGCTGTGAAAAAGCAAATTCGACCGGAATTTACCGGGTAATCTGCAAAAAAGTAAGCACGGAAAGGCCAAAACAGGCAAACACTACGGGAAGGCCACCGGGGACAAGCTCAGGTAGGGTACTACCTTAAACCTCCCGGGACGGTCTTCTTTTTTTACACCATTTACGGGGCCGGACTGGCTTAAACAAAAGTAACCAGGGATCCCATTTATTTAAGGGGGAAGAAAAAAGGAATTAAAAGCTTTTCCCAGAATTAGATGAAAAGATTAGGAGGGATCACTTTGCGCAAGAGCAGGTTGCAGAGGACACTATTGTATTTTTTAATCGCAGGTATGGTTTTTGGGGTGGGTCTCCCGGCGGCGGGGGCTACGCCCTGGTCGGGAACGGCTTCTTATTCGACGCAAGGACAAGCCCAGTTTCAGGTGGGTTATCAAGTAAATGACCGGTTGGCCTTAGGCTTCGGCTACGGGGAACTGACCGGTAATGTCCTCACGGGTAACCGGTGGCTGAGTGAGTTCCGCTGGACACCAAAAGAGACCATGGCTTTGCAGGCCGGCTACGATCTCACCGGCAACCACTATTTCCTTGGCGGTCAGGCCCAGTTGCCCTTAAACCAGAATTTGACCTTTGTCTCCGGGCTGAAGACAGTTCTTCCGGCGCAGGGCAGTTCCAAATATGTGGATTACCGCTTGGGTCTCCAAATCGGCATCGGTTATCACCATTATTTGTTTGCCGGGGGGCAAGGCCAGTTTCAAACCGGTGTCGAGCATGAGCCGGAATTGTTTGTGGAATTGGATTTAAACTGGTCCTTCCCGCAGAATTGGGCGGTGCGTTTTGAGCCCCATGTAGGCGTGGAGGGGGATTTCTCCCATAAAACCACTGTGACCAAAGGATGGGCGAATGAAATGGAAACCGGTTTGTTCGTGGGGCAGGATGCGCAGGGCCATTGGGACGTAGGGCTTTTTGTCAGTTATTAAAGAACCGGAGGCCGGGATGGGGCCTCGGCCCGGAATGAACAGTTAGATTAAGGAGAATGAATGGACCCGTACGGGTCCTTTTTTTTATCCAATTGGCCGGAGGCGGTATTTTGGCCGGGAAAGGCGCATAGGAATGGAGGATGGAAGAGGTGTTCCCATGAGGAAAGCGGGTTTGTCCCAGTGGTTGAGGGGAAAGCAGTGGTTGGCCTGGGGCGGCTGCCTCCTTGCTCTCCTGAGCGCTGTGCTCTGGCCCCATTTGGAGGTGCCCGTCGGCGGTAAGTACCGGCGGGTGGAACGTTTTCCTCCCCTCATCTATTTGCCGGATGATGGCTCAAAACCACGGATTAATGCACAAGCGGCAATTTTGGTGGAAGCCGTCAGCGGAATGATTCTCTATGCCAAAAATGAACATGAACGGCGGCCTCCGGCCAGTACGACCAAGATTATGACCGCGATTGTGACGTTGGAAAAAGGGGACCCGGCGGAGGTCGTAACGGTTAGCCCCAAGGCGGCGCGGACCGGTGGTTCCAGTTTATGGTTGAAGGCCGGGGATCGGATTACCCTCCGGGAATTACTGGAGGGGGTGATGTTACGGTCGGGGAATGATGGCAGTGTGGCGCTGGCGGAGCATATCGCCGGTTCGGAACAGGCTTTTGCCGAACTGATGAACAGGAAGGCCCGGGAGATAGGGGCGTTAAATACCAATTTCCGGAACCCGCACGGTTTGACGGCGCCCAACCATTATACCACCGCTTATGATTTGGCATTGATTACCCGGTACGGTTTTGGGAACCCGGAGTTTACCCGGATTGTCGGGGCGCGGGAAGAAGCGATCGAATGGTATCAGGGGGTCAAAACCAGGCAGGTGCGGAATACCAACCGGCTGCTTTGGTCTTTGGCCGGTGCGGACGGAGTAAAAACCGGAACAACGAACAAGGCCGGTTATTGTTTGGTGGCCTCGGCCACCAGGGACGGGCGGCGGTTTATTGCCGTCGTCCTGAACAGCCCGGACCGTTGGGGGGAGGCTGCCTGCTTGCTGGAATACGGGTTTGACCATTTTGAACTGAAGCAACTGGCTCGCGTCGGCACTCCGGTTACCAGAGTCCGGCTGCGCCAGGGAGACCCGGCCGCCGTTGAGCTCTACCCCCGCCGGGATCTGGTGGTGGTCCTGCCCAAGGGAAAAGAGGGGGAAGCCCAAAGCCGGATTCATCTGGATTTTGCCGCGTTGATTCCGCCGGTCCGGGCCGGTACCACCGTCGGCCGGCTCAGTTTTTATTACCAAGGGCAGGAAGTGGACTGGGTTGAGTTATACCCGCGGGAACGGATCCGCCGGGATTATTGGTGGCGCCGGTTCTTAAGGAGGTAACGGGGTGGAGCGTTGGCGGCGAGTGATGGTGATTGCTTTTGTCTATATTGGCGCTGTTGTCGGGGCGGGTTTTGCCTCGGGACAAGAAATTTGGTACTTTTTCGCCCGTTTCCAGCAAAAGGGGGCGTGGGGACTGATCGTTTCCACGTTGATCTTTGCGCTTTTAGGAGCGAAAGCCATGGAATGGGGGCGCCGCCTCGAAGCCCAATCCTACCGCGAGTTTTTCCAAAGTGTGGCGGGCAAAGGGTACGGGTTCTTGGCCGACCTGATGCTCACGGCCTTTTTATTTCTTTTAAGCGGGATCATGTTGGCCGGGGCCGGGGCGATCACCTCCGTTATGGGGTGGGGCCGGTGGTCCGGTGTAGGCAGTGCGTTGCTCTTGACCGTTTTGGCGCTCTTAAAACCCCTCGCCGGGTTAAAAAGGGTCAATGCCGTGGTTGTTCCCTTTCTCTGCCTGACCGGGTTCCTGCTTAACCTGGGCGGGCCGGTGACCCCGGCCCCTTTGGCGCCGGGGGAAATGGCGGCCGGGAATTGGCTGGTGGGCGCCTTACAGTATGGCGCCTATAATCTGTTTTTGGCTCTCCCCGTGCTGGTTAACCTGTACCGGCTGGAACCGGATCCGGCGGTTCTCATGTGGGGAGGGGTGGTTGGCGGGGGTACCCTTGGAATTTTGGCTTTTTTCTTTTACATAATGTTGAAAAACTACGATTTTTCCGGGATTGACCTACCGGTTCTATTTTTGACGCGGAATTGGAAGTGGGGGTGGCCTTTTTTTTATTCCTTGGTGCTCTGGGGGGAATTATTCACCAGTTTGGTGGCCAACGTCTACGGGCTGCTCAGTCGGTTCCGTCTGGAGCAAACCCGGTTTTACAGCGGGAAATTAGTTTTGCTGATGGTGATGGCGGCGTTCGTCAGTTGGTTCGGTTTTGCCCCTTTGATTAAGAAGGTTTACCCCGTCTATGGCTACCTGGCTTTGACGTTGCTGATCCCCCTGACGGTCCGGCCGCTTCCGGCGCCGCCCGCCGCGAAGGGTAAAGAAAGGCGAGGAAATTGCCAGAAAAAGCCGTTTTTTTCAGCACGTAGTTCTCGACATAATTAATAGGAATTACTTGCTATAATTAGGAATGTTTGAGAAAATTAGTTTTGGCAGGCAGGATGGACATTACTTCAGCAAAGGAGTTGTTGTCCATGGCAAAGGAAAAGCAAAAGGGAGACGGCCGGGGGAAGGACGGCCTTTTGCTCCTGGTGGGTTTTGGGCTTACCTGGCTGTTTACGACTTTTAAGTTACCATACGGGCTGGCGCCGGGAGGCTTGGGCCTGGCCGGAGCCTGGGAACTGGCGGGGCTGCCGGGAGGTCTTTTTCTTGCCCTGGCCGCCGTTCTACTCCGGACCGGTTTTCTCTCCGGAACCGCGTTTCCCGCCGGTTTCGGCGGTCTCCCCCTTCTGCTGGTATTTTACCAAAAAGGCCGGGGTTCATTCCGGGTCAGAAATTGCCTATTTTTTTTGCTGCTTTTTGGGGCAATTATCTTCCTGCTTTTCCGGCAAGGGGGACAAGCCTTGGCCGGGCGCGAAGCGGTGGAAACGGCCGGTGCCGGGCTTCTCGCTTGGCTTTTGGCGCCCTTGTTCCGGGAGATCGGCCGCCGGGAGAAGGAGAGGGGGGAACGGCGGGGGAGTAACCGGTTGGGGCTGGCCTTCGTATTGCTGGTCTTTATTCTTTACCTGACTCTTGCCCGGATCTCTTTCCCGGCTACTGCCTGGTGGCAATTGAAGATCAATTATGGTTTCCTCTTTTTTCTGCTTCTGGTCGCCGGAGCCGGAAGCCAAGTTCCATTTACTCCCTTGCTGGGTTTGCTCTTTTGCCTTGCCGAACTGGCTTTGGGGGAAATCCGGCTTTGGCTCATCCTCTGGATTGGCAGCAGCGGTTTATTGCCGGTCCTTTTACCCCTAAAGGGAAAGGAGCGGGCGATAACCGCGCTTGTCCTGCCTGGGATTTTGGTGGCGGCCTTTTGTTGGAGAGAGAGTCAACTCTGGTCAGTTTTGGTCCAAGCCTTCTTGGCCCTCCTGCTTTTTCTGGCGCTCCCGGGCCGGCTTCTTGTCCGTTGGGATCAATTTTTGGCGAAGATGGTCGAGGCCGGGGTTAGGGCCGGCTCCGGCGGGGAGAAGTTGCCCTGGATGGAGGGCTCCTCCCGCCTGCGGGAACTTGGTCTTTTCTTTCAGGAGTTGGCCGGGGCCTTTTCCCCGGAACCGGGGGGGAAAGCCAAAACCCCGAAGGAGGAATTTCTCGCACTCTTTCAGGAGATTGCCGAGGCCAATTGCCTCTCTTGCCCCCGGTATGAGCTCTGTTGGCAGGAACGGTTTTACCAAACTTACCAGGAGCTTTTTACTTTGCTCGGTTGGGTGGAACTTGGGGTTGAAGTGGATCTTACGCACCTTAAAGGAAAGCTGGGGAAGGAATGTGTGCAAAAGGAAGCTTTGTTACGCACGGTTAATTACCTCATGGAACAGGAACGGACCAGTTTGTATTGGCGCCGGCGTTATCGCGAGGCCCGGCTTTTCTTGGCGGAGAGGCTTGCCGGCGTGGCGGGGGTAATCACCCGAATGGCAGAGGCCGGTGGCGTACGGAACGAAACTTTGTGGGGCAAGGAGCAGGAATTAGGCAAGGCCCTCCGGAAAGCCGGTGTCAAGGGGGGTACGGTCCGGATCTGGCCCGGCGGGGAAGGGGGTCACCCCCGTCTCCTGGTGGAGAAGAAACCCTGTGCCGGAGGGGAGGAGTGCCGGTTGGTGGTGGCTCCCCTGCTTGCCTCGGCATTAAGCTGGCCTTTAGCCATTACGCACCGGGAATGCGGCCGGACCGGGAAGGGACAGTGCCTTTTGGTGCTGGGGCCGGAACCGGCCTTTACGGTGGAGCCCGCCGTGGTGCAACTGGCAAAACCGGGACAGCAGATTTCCGGGGACTCCCAACAGGTAAGGATGATCGGGGACCGGCTGATCCTCTGCATCCTCAGTGACGGGATGGGGGTGGGGTCGGCGGCGGCCCGGATCAGCCAAACGGCAGTGCGCTTGCTGGAAAAAATGTTGGCGGCGGGGCTGCCGAAGAAATTGGCGCTGGAGAGTTTGAACACCTTGCTTTTACTGGCAACCCCGGAGGAGGAATTTGCCACGCTTGACCTTTTACTAATCGACCGGTTCAGCGGCGAGGTCGAGTTGTTCAAGGTCGGTTCGGCGCCAACCTATGTGAAGAAGGGCCGGGAGGTGCAGGTAATCCGTTCCACTTCCTTGCCCATGGGGATTGTCCCCCAAGTGGAACCCGAGTATTACCGTGATTTTTTGGCCGACGGTGATCTGGTGGTGATGGTAAGCGACGGGGTGGCAACCTTGGGAAGCTTGGGTGAGGACTGGCTGTTAAAGGCGATAAAAAGAGGGGGGGCAAGTGCCGCCGGACCCCTCAGCCAGTATCTTTTGGAGCTGGCTAAAATCGAGGCCGGCGGGGAAATTAATGATGATCTGACCATTATGGTTTTGCAGATGAAAACCACCGCCGGGGTTCTGCTTAACAATTTTTAAACAGGAGAATCGGCCGGGGTTACGAAACTTATTACTGGCCGATTTCGTTTGTATTTAATGAAGGTGAAGGAATGGACGGCTTTGAAGAAAAAGTTTTGGGCACCATCCGGCGTTACCGCATGTTTGATGCCGGGGACCGGGTTTTGGTGGCGGTTTCCGGTGGAGTGGACTCGATGGTCCTCCTGACCGTCCTGCTGAAATTGCCCCTTCGCTTAACTTTAGCTGTTTTTCACCTGAACCACCGGTTGCGGCCGGAGGCCGACGCCGAAGCGGAGATGGTCCGGAGGTTTGCGGCGGATCATGCTTTACCTTGCTATACGGAGCGTCTGGCCTATGATTTGCATACTTGTAAAGGGAATAAATCCATTCAAGTGGCGGCCCGGGAAATAAGGTACCGGCTGCTGGCCGCGACGGCCGACCGTTGGGGGATGAACAAAATCGCCCTCGGCCATCATGCCGACGACCAGGCGGAAACGGTGTTAATGCGTTTCCTGACGGGAGCCGGACCGGAGGGACTGGCAGGGATTCCGCCGGTCCGCGATCGCTATGTCCGGCCTCTGCTGGAGGTCAGCCGGGAAGAGATTCTCGCCTACGCCCGTCAAGCCAATTTAAACTGGGCAGAGGATGCTTCCAACCAAAAACCGGTTTACCTCCGTAACCGTTTGCGCCACTGTTTGCTTCCCTATTTGGAAAAGGAATATCAACCGGGCCTGCGCGGAAGGTTAAGAGAGACGGCGGCGATTTGCCGCGAATGGAAAGCAGTAATGGAGGAGTTGGCCGAAGAAATTTTCGAGCGCTGGGGGGTGCGGCAAGACGACGGGAAGCCGGTGCCCAACCGGAAGGGCGGGTATCTGTTACCGGTCGCTCCTTGGCTGGAGTTAAAGCCCGCTCTCCAAAGGCTCCTCTTTCGCCGCCTCTTTTTTTCGCTCATGCCGTCCCCCTCTCCTTTGGAATTTGTTCATTCTGAAGCTTTCTTAGGGTTATTGGCCGGTCCACCCGGCAAGGAGATTAACCTTCCCGGCGGCCTCGTTGCCTGTAAACAGGGGACGGACCTCTGGCTTGGGGAGCCCATCCCTGTCGACGCCGGGGAAGGTTGGGAGAATTGGGGGCCGGTGCCGCTGGTGATCCCCGGGGTGACTGTTTTACCCGCCAACCGGGGAGTGGTGGAGAGCAAGTGGCTCAAGCGGGAAGAGCTTCCGTCGATTTGGGGGGAGGTTTCCCCCTTTGAATTTTTCCTCGACGCCGGACGGCTTACTTTTCCCCTTTATCTTCGCCCGCGCCGGCCGGGAGACCGTCTCTCCCCGCTGGGTTTGGGCGGGCGGAAAAAAGTAAAGGACTTGCTCATTGAAGCGAAGATTCCCCGGCAGGAAAGGACGGCCTATCCGCTGCTGGTGGATGGAGAAGGCCGGGTCTTGGGTGTGCTGGGCCTCCGCCCGGCGGAGGAGGGAAAGGTTACCCCCGCAAGCCGGCGGGTTCTTTACCTCCACTACCGGCGGCAGGGTTAGAGTTGTCGAAAAGATGCAGCTATGCTATAATAGTACCTATGACATTTTTTTACCTCGAGAGGGGGTTTATCCTTGCGCTTTGCTAGGGAATTAGTTTTCTACCTGGTACTGGTCTCGATTTCTTTATTTGTCTTAGTGAACTTTTTCGGGACTAATAAAGAAGTGGAATCTTGGACGTGGGATCAATTTCTGACCCGGGTGGAACAGGGCGATGTTTTAAAGGTTGTTGTCTACACCGACGGTCAGATTAAAGGTAAATATTCGGCGGGCGGGAGAGAAATCCGGGAGTTTGTGGCGCAGGGGCCCAGTCCGACCTTGGCGCCGGAGATCTATGAAGAGCCCTTGAGCCGGGCCGGGGTGGAACGGGAGTATCAGCAAAAGACCGAACCCTGGTGGTCGATGATTCTCCCGAATGTCCTTCCGATTTTGATCTTTGTCGGTCTCTGGTTTTTCCTCCTTAATCAGATGCAAAATTCGGGGAACAAAGCGATTTCTTTCGGCAAAAGCCGGGCCCGGCTGTATACGGCGGAAGGCAAGACCAAAGTCACCTTTGAGGATGTGGCCGGGGCCGATGAAGCCAAGGAAGAGTTGGCCGAGATTGTGGAGTTTCTGAAACAGCCGCGGCGATTCACCGAACTGGGAGCACGGATCCCCAAAGGCGTCTTGCTGGTCGGACCGCCGGGAACCGGAAAAACTCTGCTTTCCAGGGCGGTGGCCGGGGAGGCGGGCGTTCCCTTCTTCAGCATCAGCGGCTCCGACTTTGTGGAGATGTTTGTCGGGGTGGGAGCGTCCCGGGTCCGTGACCTTTTTGACAATGCGAAGAAAAACGCCCCTTGTATCGTGTTCATTGACGAGATTGATGCCGTGGGCCGGCAGCGGGGTGCCGGCTTGGGGGGCGGCCATGATGAGCGGGAACAAACCTTAAACCAACTCTTGGTGGAGATGGACGGCTTTGAAGGCAATTTGGGGATCATCGTCCTGGCCGCGACCAACCGGCCGGATGTCCTGGATCCGGCGCTCCTGCGCCCCGGCCGGTTTGACCGCCAGGTGGTGCTGGATATTCCCGACCTGAAAGGACGGGAGGAGATCCTCCGGGTCCATGGCAAGGGGAAGCAACTCGGACCCGATGTCGACTTTAAAGTGCTGGCCCGGCGGACGCCCGGCTTTACCGGGGCCGATCTGGCCAATACGTTAAATGAAGCGGCGCTTCTGGCCGCCCGGAAAAACCAGAAAAAGATAACCATGAAAGATTGTGAGGAAGCCATCGAGCGGGTAATCGCCGGTCCGGAACGGAAAAGCCGGATCATGAGCGAAAAGGAACGGCAACTGACGGCCTACCATGAAGCGGGCCACGCGCTGGTCGGTCATTACCTGCCGACGGTGGATCCCATTCATAAAGTTTCAATCATTCCGCGGGGACGGGCGGGCGGTTATACCTTGGCATTACCCTTGGAGGATAAAAACTACGCCACCCGGACCGAGCTGACGGAGAATATCGTCTTCTTACTGGGGGGCCGGGTGGCCGAAGCCATTGCCCTGGGCGAGATTAGCACCGGCGCCCGCAATGATCTGGAACGGGCGACCAAACTGGCCCGGACGATGATCACGGAATACGGGATGAGTGCCGAACTGGGACCGATGACCTTCGGTCATGGCCATGAGGAACAGGTCTTTTTGGGCCGGGATATTTCCCGGAACCGGAACTACAGTGAAAAAGTGGCCGCCGATATCGACCGGGAAATGCGCGCGCTGATCGATCAAGCCTATAAACGGGCGGAGGAGATTATCAACAGTCACCGGGAGGAGCTGGACCGGGTGGCGCAAGCTTTGTTGAGCAGAGAGACGCTGGAAGGGGCGGAATTTGAAGCCCTGATCAGGGGAGAAGAATTACCGGCGAAAGAAGAACCCGGCTTGAGTCCGCCTGAGGCCAAGAAAGAAACCGGGGCCGCGCCCGGATCGGCAGCACCCAGCGGCGAGGCCCCGGCGGAGGATCCGGTGCAGTTGGAGAAGCCGGAGGAGACGGACGGACACAGAGATAATCCCGAGGGGTGAGGAGAAAAGGAGGGGGTTAGCGATGCAGCCTTTGGTGGGTTCCGTGAAGGCCAGGCCCCGTCTGGCTCAGAAGATACTGGTAGCCGCGGCGATCGTGCTCTTCTGCGGCGAACTGACCCTCTACCTGACGTTGGTACGCTGGCAAGACGGGATTAAAAGGGTTAGCCAAACCCCGGTCAATATTTTACTCCTGGGGGTTGACGAGCCCAACCGGAATAACCGGGGGGAACTGGAGCGGCCGCGGACGGATACCATGCTTTTCCTGGCCGTCCGGCCGCAAGAACGCCGGGCTGCACTATTTTCAATCCCCCGGGACAGTCTGGTCGAAATCCCCGGTCATGGCATGGAACGGATCAACATGGCCCATGTCTACGGCGGTTATGAACTCACCAAAACCTTGGTGGAAAAGATCATGGAGATGCCGGTGCACCGCTATGTAATGGTCAATTTTCAGGGCTTCGAGGATGTTGTTGACCTGGTCGGCGGCGTCGAGGTTACGGTTGACAAGCGCATGCTCTATCAAGACCAGAGTGCCGGCTTTTCCATTGATCTCCAGCCCGGACGGCAAACGCTCAACGGATACCAAGCCTTGGGCTATGTCCGTTACCGGCGGGACACCTTGGGCGATATCACCCGGACCCGGCGGCAGCAACAGTTCATGGCGGCCTTGGCCGCCAAACTGAAAGAACCAGCCACCATCCGGCGGGTGCTCCGTGAGTGGCCGGAGGCGCTTCGAATCGGCAAAGAATACCTCCAGACCGACTTGAGCCTTCCTGAGCTTCTTGGCCTGTTTTTCTTCTTTAAAGATCTGGATCTGGGGAAGAGTTTGGCCACCTATACTCTGCCGGGTGAGTTTTCCGGCCCTTATTGGCGTTTACACCCGCGGGAGATTGAGGTAATGACCGCCGTTTACCGTTGAAACACAGTTGACAGTAGTTTTGACAGGATGAAAATGGAGAGGTAATTGCAGCATGAAGATGGATCTGGTTTTATCTGCCGGCGGGAAAGGACGCCGGGATTTCCACGGGAAAACTGTAGTGGTGATCGATGTTCTCCGCGCCAGCAGCACGATTATAACGGCCTTGACCAACGGTTGTTTTGCCGTTTATCCGGTGGCGGATCCGGGGGCGGCGGCGCTGTTTAAGCGGCAATTGGGTTCCGATTGTTTGACCGGGGGGGAGCGCCGCGGGGTGAAGATTCCCGGTTTTGATTTGGGCAATTCCCCCCGGGAATACACGGAAGCTACAGTCGGCGGCCAACGGGTGATTCTGACGACTTCCAACGGCACTCAAGCACTCTTGGAAGCACAAAATGCCGCGGAGATTCTGATCGGCTCCCTTCTCAACGCCGGTCAGCTCAGTACTTATCTGGCAACCAAAGAGGATGTGGTCTTTTTTTGCGCCGGCAGTAATGGCGAGCCGGCGATGGAGGATTTACTCTGTGCCGGATTGCTGATGGACCGGCTCCTTGCCGCCGGGGTGGAAACCGTGCTTACCGATGCGGCCCGCTTGGGACTGGTGGTCTACCGGCATTTGCTGGGAACGGCGCCGGCCGATCCGGCGGCAGTGCTCAACGAGTTCCAACATAGTAAATACTTGGCTTCCATCGGTTTTGCCGAGGATATTGCCTATTGCGCCCAAATCGACGCCCGTCCTTGTTTGGCACGTTATCAGGACGGGCGGATTGTGCTGGTTGAGGCGTAACAAGGGAAAAAGTTGGTCAGGGCCTTGGTTTTAATTGGTCAAGGCCTGCAGGGGAGCGGGAATCCGGCCTCCCCGTTCCACAAAACGGGCAGGGGAGTACGGATTTACGGCCATGACCGGCGCTTCACCCAAAAGACCGCCGAAGGAGACTTTATCGCCGACTTTCTTACCGGGAGCCGGGATAAGGCGAACGGCGGTTGTTTTATTATTGATCACTCCGATGGCCATTTCATCGGCGATTAAGCCGGCAATAATCGCCGGCGGCGTATCCCCGGGGATGGCAATCATATCGAGGCCAACGGAACAGACGGCGGTCATCGCCTCCAATTTAGGAAGGGAAAGGGCACCCCGCTCGACGGCGGCAATCATCCCCGCGTCCTCGCTAACGGGAATAAAGGAACCGCTGAGTCCGCCCACGGAGGAACTGGCCATGGCACCTCCTTTTTTGACGGCATCATTGAGTAGGGCAAGGGCGGCGGTGGTCCCATGGGCGCCGCAGGACTCCAAGCCCATCGCTTCCAGAATGTTGGCCACACTGTCGCCCGGGGCCGGGGTCGGCGCGAGGGAGAGATCGACAATCCCAAAGGGAACTCCCAAGGCTTGGGATACTTTTCTTCCGATTAATTCACCGGCGCGGGTGATCTTAAAAACCGTCTTTTTAATCTCTTCCGCCAGCGCGCACAGGTCATAGCCGGGACAGCGCTCCACCGTAGCACGGACGACGCCCGGACCGCTAATCCCGATGTTAATGACGGTTTCGGCCTCGCCGGTCCCGTGGAAGGCTCCGGCCATAAAGGGGTTGTCTTCAGGGGCATTGGCGAAGATGACCAATTTGGCGCAGGCGATCCCGTTCCGGTCGGCGGTCAGGGCGGCCGCCCGGCAGATGAGGTGGGCGGCGCGGTTGACGGCATCCATGTTAATCCCGGCTTTGGTGGAGGCCACATTCAACGAGCCGCAGATTTTCTCGGTGGAGGCAAGAACCTCCGGCAAGGCCGCCATCAGGTTCAAGTCCCCCCGGGTGAATCCTTTGGGGATGAGGGCGGAAAAACCGCCTAAAAAATCAATGCCTAAAGTTTGAGCAGCCCGTTCCAGGGCGGTCGCGATGATCAGATAGTCGTCGGGGGAGTAATCATGATCCAGGAGGGCGATGGGGGTCACCGCCACCCGGGTATTCACAATTGGAATGCCGTAGGTCTTTTCCATCTTCCGGACGGTGGCCACCAGGTGCTGACCGGCGCTGGTGATCCGGTCGTAGATTTTCCGGGCGGCAGTGTCGGCGGAGGGATCACTACAGCCCAACAGGGAGATGCCCAGCGTGACCGTGCGGATATCAAAATGGAGTTTTTCCACCATATCAATGGTTTCCAGGATTTCTTCCGATGAATAGCTCAAAATTCGCACCCCTTTTCATGCGCGCCTGACGGCCGGTGGAAAAGCGGCCGCAGGATGATGGATCAGGTTGTCTGGGTAAAATCTGATGTTTGGGATTATTATGCCTGATCGTCACCGGTTGCTCCCTTGTCCCGCCTTGGTGGGGGGAGGACTATTTAGATCCGGTGCATGTATTGGAAAAGGTCGGCGTGTTGGAGAAGGACTTTGACCCCCAGCTCCGCCCCGGCCTTTTCCAGGCGCTCACGGAGGAGAAGGAGATCCAAGCCTTCCGGTAATTCAATGACGAGGATCATGGCAAAGATGCCCTGGCGGAGGGTTTGGCTGATGTCAATGATGTTGCAGTTATTGGCGGCTAATTCTTTGGTGATCCCGGCGACAATGCCTACTTTATCATTACCCATCACGGTAACGACGGCTTTTTCCACAGGTTGAAGCCTCCTTAAGTTAGAGATCTTTTTTAGTTGGGTTGATAAATAACCACTTTGTTTCGGCCGGTATTTTTGGCTTCGTAGAGGGCGGTATCGGCCTGGATAAAGATGACGTTGAAGTCGCCACGCCCGACCGCAATGCCGCCACTGATCGTGATTGAAAAATGTTCCTCCTTATTGGTGGAGAAGTTTAAGGCGGCGGTTTCTTTCCGGATGGTTTCGGCCAAGGTGAACAACTCATCCGCTTCGGAATTCAGACTGAGCAACATAAACTCTTCTCCGCCGTAACGGACGGCAATCCGCCGGGGGGATGTATATTTGGCTAGAATGGTACTGACTTCCTTTAAAACAACATCGCCGGTGCTGTGGCCGTAAGTGTCGTTGATCACTTTGAAATGATCGAGATCAAAGAGGAGGCAACCGAGGTTATTTTCGGGATTGCCTTCGACCACCGAAAGGAACATATTTAGATAATTCCGGTTATAAAGGCCGGTGAGCGGGTCATGCCAGGCCATCAGCTTCGTTTTCTTCAAGAGGCGGGTGTTTTCCAAGGCCAGGCTGACCTGGTTAATAATGATCATCAGTTGTTCTTGTTGTTCCTGGTTGAAGGAGAATCCTTGGGCGCCGGTGGTGAGGACAACCCCTAATTTATCGTTTTTGGTCGACAAGGGGATGGCGAGCAAAGAATTGATGCCTTGTTCCGCCCAAAAATGGCGTTCGGCGGGGGTGGCCGCCTCTTCAGTTTTGATGGCCTGGGTGGCGATGGTCTGCGCCACCAGGCTGTTCTCCTGTTTCACGATCTCATCAAGTTCCGGGGGGAGTTCCGGCCCGGAGTAGGCCGAAAGTTTAAGGGAATTGTCCTGTTCAATACTGAAGATGGCACAACTGTAACTTCCCAGTACACCCTGGATAATGTCGGTGATGCGGCTCAGCAGGTTGGCTTCGTCCGACTCTTCTAAAAGTGATTGCTGGATCAGGGTGAGGGTATAAGCAAAGGCATATTTCTCCTCCAGTTTGGCGTGGGTGAGGGAAGCTTCTTTTAAAACGGCCTCTTTCTCATCGAGCATTTGCTGGAGGTGATTGGCCAGGTGTAAATCGGATTGGGCGTACAGATTGGTAAAGTACCCCATCAAGCCGAGACCGGCCATGACCGTCAGCAAAGAGAGTCCGGACAAAAGCGCATCCCGGCCGGCAAGTTGCGCCAGGGGCGGCAAATTGGGCCAGAGCAAGACAGCGTTAATCCCCAAGCCCAGAAGAGAGAGGAAGGTTACGTAATAAGTCTCGCTGGGGGCTGCTTGACGCAGGGTGAAAAAGATCAGTAAAAAGTAAAAGACCAACAGGAAATTGACAGGGTAGAAGCCTAAATAATAAAGGAAGGAGACGGCGGCTACGTCCAGAAGATCCACCAACCAAAAGCAGCGCTGGAGAGTTTCCGCCTTCCGCCGGTAAAGATAGAGCTTCACAACCAAACAGCCAAGGGAAAAGCCAAGGGTAAACCAGATATAAGTAGAGGAAGCTTGGAGGTGGGCGCCGTTCCCGAAAGAAGAACGTCCCCAAACCAGTAGAAGAAAGATGGCAATCGTCAGCGAGTGTAACCTTAAATTGTTCCGCAGACGAATCCGGATATTACCTTCTTTATTTTGTAATGACATCTTTATCATCCTTAGGTAGAGATTTAAAACCTTTTGAATTGACAGGAAAAGAACAACCGGGCTTCATCAGCAAAAGCGGTAAAACAGGTTTATATTAACGATTGTAATTGAACCAAGCATTAAAAGAAGGTTATATTTATGTTAAAGATCCGGGAGGTGCGACAAGGGAAAGCCTTTTTCACCTTTAATATTTATCGGTATAGTACTAAATGTTCTTAAGGGTTAATCTTGAACCGGCAACTAGGGGGTGTTAACATGAGATTAAAATTAAAAGAGAGCCGCACCGGAGAGGACGGAGCTATTTTAGGCCTGGTGGTGGATGAGGAAGGCCGTGACTACCTGTTTGAACCATTAAACTTGACCGTTTCCGCGAAGGAAAAACTGTACCTTGAACTCCTCCACGAGCTCCGGCAAGTCTTGGCTACACCAGTGAATTGGCCGGCGGAGGTGAAAGTCTTTTCTTACCTTGGGGTTGAGAAGTGCGGGAACGAGACCGGGCTTCTGCTGGCGTATGATCAGGAACTTTGGGAGCATTGGCCGGAGAAGGGTGCGGCACCGGTCGATCCGGTGGCGGTGGCCACCGCCGCCCGGAGTCTCCTCGCTCTGGTGCCAACGGCGGTGGAACTGGGTCCGGCTTGGACAGCTTTTTACCCGGGGGATTTGGTTTCCCTGGGACCGGCCGGCTGGGGGCTCCTGGACCCCCGGGTCCAGCAATTGCTGGCGCCCTACCGGAAGGAGGGAGAACGCCGGGAATTTTTTACGGCGCCGGAAACCCGTTCCGGGTTCTCCCGGACGGAAGCGTCCTATCTATATACTTTGGGGTTGACCCTCTACCAATTGGCCACGGGTGAATTTCCCTTTCCATTACAGAACCGGCGGGAGACAGTTACCGCCATGCTCCGGGAAGAACCCCTGGATCCCCGGTATTTCCGGTCGGAGCTTGGGGAAGGGTTGGCCCAATTGATCCTGAAATTACTGGAAAGAAAAGCGCAGCTTCGGCCGGAGGTCCAGGCCTGCGCAAGGGAGCTTGCCCAGGTTGAAGCAGCCGGCAGGATAATTGCGGAGCCTGAGGAAGCCGCCCGGTTTCGTGCCGCCGCCCGGCCGGCCCAGGAAAAGGCCGCCCGGAAACGCCGGTGGTACTGGCGCTGGCAGCGCTGGAGATGGCCTTTGGCCATTACGGTGGCCCTTGTTATGCTCGTGGTGTTTCTCGGCCGGGGGGGATACGAGGAGAAGATTACTCCGGAGAGTACCCCGCGGGAGGTGGTGATGGTCTTTTACGACGCCTTGGCCAAGCTGGATGCGGTACAGTTGGAAGAGCCTTTGGCGAACGGGGCCGGCAAGGATTTTATCAATCTGGTCTCGGTGCTACATGTTACTTCCAAGATGCGCGAGGTTTATGAGGGGTTCAACGGGCCCATGCTTGAACTTAAGGATTTAGAGGTGAGCGAGGCGGCCGGTTCCACGCCCGAAGCGCCGGCCTTTACCGCTGTTTATCATCTCCGGATGGTATTGGGGGAAGAATACGTTGACCAGGACCGCCGTGACCAACTGGTCATGGTTAAAAAGAAAAAAGAGTGGCGGATTGGGGAATTAAGGACCGAGATCTTAGCGGAAGAACGGACACCGTTATCCCCCGCCGGCCAGTCCCGGTCGCCACTATTGACAGATTGAGGCTGGTAAGCTAAGATAAGAGAATCATCCGGGAAATGGCCAAAAAAAGAAAGTCGATACATACGGGAGGAAACAAGGTGAAAGAGATAGCCGAAATTTTACTGAGCGAGGAGCAGATTGCCGCCCGCGTCCGGGAACTGGGGGCGGAGATCACCAAAGATTACCAAGGAAAGAATCTGGTGGTGATTGGGATCTTAAAAGGCGCGCTGCCTTTTATGGCCGATTTGATCCGGCAGATTAAAGTTCCTTTACGTTACGATTTGATGGCGGTCTCCAGTTACGGGGCGTCAACCAAAACTTCCGGAGCCGTCCAGATTTTGAAGGATATTGAGATGGTCATTGAAGGGGAGGATGTCCTGGTGGTGGAGGACATCATCGACACCGGTTTAACCTTGAGTTATTTATTACGTAATTTGCAGGCCCGCCACCCGGCCAGTCTGAAGGTCTGTACTTTACTGGATAAACCCAGCCGGCGGGAGGTGGAAATCACCCCCGCATACAATGGGTTTGTCATTCCCGACCGTTTCGTGGTCGGTTATGGCCTGGATTATGCCGAACGTTTCCGGGAACTCCCCTTTATCGGCGTGTTAAAACCCGAGGTATACCAGGGAAAATAAAGTACGGATCCGGCAAGTATGATCCTGAGGGGCATGGGTAAGATAACGAAGGAAGATCACTTTACGAGGAGGTTGAAACATGCCCCGACGGAAACTGGAAGAGGTTGTCGACGGCATCTATATGGAACCGGTGCCGATCACCGTTGGTGAGGAGGTTAGACTGAAATACAAAGGCATCCTGGCGAAGGAAGGCGCCGACAGTATTTATTTGCGGACCGGTTATGGTTTTGAAGAGTGGCGGGATGTCCAAGACATTAAGATGAAAAAAGGCCGGGATGGGAGTTGGTCGGCATCTTTAGTGGTTACAGATGCGACCCGCTTTAATTTTTGTTTCCATGACGGTGCCGGCAACTGGGATAATAACTTTGGACGGAATTGGAGTTATGAGGTGCATAACGGGGAAATAAGCGATTAAGAAAAGGCCTGAAGAAGGCCTTTTTCTGTTTAAAGACAAAAAAACCGCCGGAAGACGGAGGAAGGCAGGATTTTATTGCTGATCGTAGAAGTTAAATTAATATTATGAATTTGTGCGGGAGGAGGGGGAAGATGGCGAAGATTCTTATTATTGACGATTCCCCGCTCTTCAGGTTGCTCCTCAAGGAAATCTTGATCCGCGACGGTAATGAGTGCTTTGACGCCGCAACGGTAACCGAAGGTTTGGCCCTTTTTTTCAAGGAGAATCCGGACATGGTGATTAAAGATTTGATCATCGGCGAGGCCAATCCCCTCGAAGTGATCAAGGAGTTCAAAAAGTACAATCCGGAAGTAAAGATTGTGGTCTGCAGTACGGCAACACAAAAAAACCTGATTTATCAAGCAATTAAAGCTGGAGCCCAGGATTTTCTAATCAAACCTTTCCATACCGAAGAAGTAACGAAAATGGTCCACCGTTTGATGGCTTGATTGCCAGATCTTTGCGGAAGGGGATTGGGCGGTTTACCCGAAAATACTTAATTACGGTAGTGGATGAAAGGAAAAACGAAACAGGAAATGTTGAACACAGAAGGCAGCAGACAAAGGAGCAAGCGACATGGCAAAAAAACATCCCGGTTATTATCTGGTCTTGTTAATCACCATCCAAATTTTACTGGTTTTCGCCTTGAACTTACTGGCCAGGGCGGAAACTCCCTCTTCCGGAGGGGAGTTTATTTTGACCGGCCGCTTTGAGCTGGTGGATGCGGACGGGAATGGCGTAGCCGATCATCTTGGCTATTTTCTTCAGTTACCTGACGGGTCATCTTCCGATTTATGCTGGGTCTGCGGTGAACTCCAGGTAATGGTGGACAACCAGTGGCGAACCATCGATTATACTGCCCGTTCCTTCGGACGGGAAAGCGGAGCGGAAGCCGCTTTATATTTCTATGGCGGGGAGTTCCGGCGGCTCCGGGTGAACGGTCCTTTTCGGCTGTTGGTGGAGATTAGGGGAGTAAATTCTAAATCCTCCGTGGTAGGCGGCATTTCTCCGGCCTACCGGTATGATCAGTTTGAAGCAGCTGATGTGGTCTTGACAAACCAGGGGCCGTTTTCCACCGCCCAGATTAAAAAGGTGGTGACGGCCTGGGCGGAACAAGAGGGACTTAACCTCGGGCCGCTCTCCACAGTGACCTTTGCGTTTGACCGTTGGCGGTTGGATTTTTCCGGGGTGGGGGGCGGTCCCGGCATACGGGTTTGGTATGCCCCCACCGGGGAGATTAACTGGACGGAACAGTAAAAAAACCGGTTGCAAGCGGGGAGCCGCTTGAAGGTTCTTTCTGAACCAAAAGGGATATTTTCATTATACTAAGTGGGAAAGTCATTGATCCGGGAAACCGGATCTTTTTTATGTTTTATGTTTTATGTTTTATGTTTTATGCCGGCGGGGGGACGGAAGGGATGGTTGAGGGAGAAAAGGGGATATGCGATAATGGGACAGGATGGATCGATGATGGAATCAGATTGATCTTTGCCGAAGGGAGGAGAGGAGATGGATCTGTTCAGTGCGGCGGGGGAGGCCAAACGGAAAAAGGAAGCGCCGCTGGCGGCCAGGATGCGCCCGGAGTCCTTTGAGGAATTTGTTGGCCAGCAGGAGATTGTCGGCCCCAAAAAATTACTCCGGCGGGCGATTGAAGCCGACCGGTTAACTTCCATGATCTTCTATGGGCCACCGGGCACCGGGAAAACAACTTTGGCCTTTTTGATCGCCAAATACACGAAGGCCCATTTTGAGACGGTCAATGCCGTCTCCACCGGTGTGGCGGAGCTGCGCAAGATCATCAACGAGGCGAAGGAGCGTTACACCTTACACGGACAACGGACGGTGGTTTTTATCGATGAGATTCATCGCTTTAACAAAGGACAGCAGGATGCGCTTCTTCCGGCGGTAGAGGACGGTACGATTATCTTGTTGGGGGCGACGACGGAGAATCCCTATTACGAAGTGAACACCCCCCTGCTTTCCCGCGCCCGGATCTTCCGCCTCCGGCCGCTCACCGACGAGGAAATAAAAATTGTGATCAACCGGGCCCTCCATGACCGGGAAAAGGGGTTGGGCGATCTCCAGGTAGTCCTGGAGCCGGCCGCGCTGGCGCATTTAGTCCGGGTGGCGGAGGGGGATGCCCGTTTGGCCTTGAACGGTTTGGAACTGGCCGCTTTGACCACCGAACCGGCGGCGGACGGTAAACGTTACCTGACGGAGGAGATTATCGCCGATTCGGTCCAGCAAAAGGTGATCCGTTATGACAAGGACGGCGATAACCATTACGATACCATCTCCGCTTTTATCAAATCCATCCGCGGCTCCGACCCGGATGCGGCCCTTTTTTACCTGGCGAGGATGCTGCAGGCGGGTGAAGACCCGAAGTTTATTGCCCGCCGGATGGTGATCCAGGCCGCCGAAGATATCGGGAACGCCGACCCCCGGGCTTTAATGGTGGCGGTAGCGGCGGCGCAGGCAGTGGAGATGGTCGGCTTGCCGGAGGGCCGGATTCCCCTGGCCCAGGCCGCCGTTTACCTGGCGACAGCGCCCAAGTCCAACGCCTGTTACCTGGGGATAGACCAGGCTTCTCGTGATGTGGAGACTGTGAGCCAGGGGACGATCCCCCTGCACCTCCGGGACGCCAGTCATCCCGGCTCCCGCCAGTTTGGATACGGCCAGGGTTACCTTTACCCCCATGATTTTCCCGGACATTATGTAGCCCAGGAATACCTGCCGGCGGAACTGAGAGGCCGCCGGTATTACCGGCCGACGGCCGAAGGGTATGAACGGGAGATTCAAAGCCGGCTAGAAAAGTGGCGGACGGGGGATGCTAATTAATTTAACATCCCAGAAAAATACTTAAGAAAGTATCTTGACAAGGCTCGGCGTTTTCTGTTATAATTTTCTTTCTTGACAATAATGGACAATCCGTGCTATACTTAACATATGGTATAGAAGAAGGATGGTGAAGAGGATTGTCCGGGCAAGAAATGAATGTTTTGGAAAAGATTCGCCGGGATATGGACAGCTTTGTGGGACAGGAGGTCTGTTTAAAGGCGAATACCGGCCGGAAGAAGGTTTTTCAGGTCACCGGGATTCTGGAACAGACTTACCCCAAAGTCTTTGTGGTCAAGTTTCGGGAGAGACAGGTAGAACGGAGAGTATCCTTTAGCTACGCGGATTTGCTGACAGAGGTCGTGGAAGTCTCCATCGGGGAAACCCGGATCGGGACGCAATCGAATTAACCCAGTTTTCCGCCCGTCTTCCGAAAGGAAGACGGGTTTTGTTTTGCCGGGAAGAGGCGCCACCGGAGAGGAAGCGGCTGAAAAGTGTCGAATTTAAATTCAGCGACAATGTCAACCACCGACGGAGGAAGATCAATGCGCAGAGGCAGGTTAGCCCTTCCTATTCTTCTCATCTTTGCTGTGTTTAATTTCTTCTCCATAATGCCGGCTGCGGCGCAGATAGAAACCTCTGTTGCCCTTTGGGTCAGACTGACCGTGGTCCCTCCCGTTACCCTCAGCTTTTTAGAGCCGGTAACCCTCTTTTACCAGCCGGAAAAGGATTTGGCCCGGAAACCCCAACTCCCTTCCGGTTCTTGGCAGATGGTGGACGGTGGAGTGCTGAAACCGGAACTTCCCTGGGAGGTCCGGTTGACCGGCGGGCGGATTACCCTTGCTTCAGCCAGTGGTGATACCATCAGTTCGGAATTGCCTTTGCTCTTTTCCGGTACCGGCGGGGGCTTTATCCTGAAGGGAGAGGTTTATCCGGGAACTCTGCTCCTTTGGCCGGAAGGGGATAATTTGCTCTTCTTTAATGAAGTTAACCTCGAAGATTATGTCTGCGGGGTTTTGGGCAGTGAAGCCTATGCCAGTTGGCCGTTGGAGGCTTTGAAGGCGAATGCGGTCGCCATCCGGTCATACACTTTATATAGTTTGGGAAAACACACGGCTTATGATCTTTGCGCCGGTGAACATTGTCAAGTTTACCGCGGGCTGCCGGAAGCGGCGGTTTTCCGGGAGGCGGTGGCGGCCACGGCCGGCGAAGTCATGACCTGGCAAGGGACGCCGATTAATGCCGTCTATCATTCGAGTAGCGGCGGGCGGACGCGGAACAACGAGGAAGTCTGGACGGGACCCCCGCTTCCCTACTTGCGGGCGGTGGATGATTTCGACCAAGAGGGGAAGAATTACCAATGGCCCCAGACTTACCGGTTTAGCCTGGAGGAGTTGGGCTCGCTGATTGGCGTGCCGGGCGAAAAGGGGCTGGTGGTCACCGCCTTTTATAACCAGGCGGGGGAACGGGTGGGGTATGACTTTGCCGGGGACGGCCGGAGCGTCCGGTTGAGAAATGAAGAGCTCCGCCGGTTGTTGCTTTTACCCAGCGCCAACTTCCGGGTTTTGGTCGGCCCGGAAGGGAGGGAGCTTGCGCGGGAAGAAACCTTACTTCCGGGCACGACTTTGCTTTTTGTGGGGAACGGGGCCGGCCACGGGGTTGGTCTCAGTCAATGGGGGGCGGTGGCCCTGGCCGCCCAAGGCTATAACTATCAGGAGATTCTCCGGTATTATTACGGCCCGGCCATCAGTTTTGAATCCTATCCCACCCAAGGAGGGATGGCTTCTTTTTCGCTCAGGTGAAATACTCAATCTCCGCCTGGGGGAACAAACGGCCGATCTCTTGGGTGAACCATTCTTTGAGGGTCTCCAACTGGGCCGGGGGGTACAGGTACTTGCCATAACCGTATTTTCCCCATTTCAGTTGGCGCTTGACCTCATCCATCTCCAGCCGGGTCCGGGGGAAGCGTTCCAGGATTACTTTTTTGGCCCGGGCGGTAAAACGGTGGGAGATCAATTCAAAACTGAGGCTGGGCGGGCGGTGGGGCCGGAGCCATGCGGCCAGGTCTTCCAATAACTGGCGGTAATCCTCCCGCCAGTGTTCGTAGAGGAATAAAGGGGCAATAATAAAACCCAGGGGGTAACCGGCGGCCGCCATTTTGCCGGCGGCCGCCAAGCGCTCGGCCAGGGAGGCCGTTTGGGCTTCAAAAGTTTTTATCACGTAGGCCGAGTTGATACTGAAACGGAATTTGGTGTGTCCCCGGTGGTTGGCGTCGAGCAACCCGTCGACATTGGCGAATTTGGTAACCACCCGGAGCCGGCCGTATTCCTGGCTTCCGAAGAAGTCAATGCTCTTCCGGAGGGAACCGGTCAAGTGTTCGACGGCCAGGGGATCGCCGGTGCTGGCCGCCTCAAAGCTGGTGACCGCCGGACGGTTTTGGTCGATGTGCTTTTGGATGGCGGCGAAGATCTCATCCAGGTTGACATAGACCCGGACGTAAGGTTTACGCCCCAGGGTGGTCGCGAGATAACAGTACTGGCAGCCCCCGGGACAACTGGTGCCGAGGGCAAACTCGTAATCGGCCGAGGGGCGGCAAGAATCAAACTTCAGGATTTTTTTGACGCCCACGACCAAAGTGCGTTTGGCTTCCCGGTAGGCAATCTGGGGTGTTCCCCCGGGAAGGCCGCGGACCCGGTTGTGGGAAGGAGTGATCTGGACCGGTATTCCCTGGCCGGCCAACTTCTCGTATAACTTTTGCCCCAGGGGATACTCCAGGGCAGCGGGTTCAAAAAAGGCCCGGCTGGGCATAAAAAGTTCCATGGGCGATCCATCCTTTCTGGAACATAGTCTATACCATGGGGAAAAGATCATACGGGCACATTCTCCGCCGGGACCCAATGGTGTTGCGCAAGGCTTGTTCGGGTAGTGGAAAGTACCATTCGGCCCTGGCTCCGTAGATGCCGGCCGGAAAATAGTGAAAAGGGAGAGGAATGGAAGGGGTTGTCGGATGAAAGGTGGAGATTGGCGGGAAGCGTTAATCGACGCGGTTAAACCTTACCGGTTCCGCTATGACGAACCGTTGGCCGGGTACACTTCCTTCCGCATTGGCGGACCGGCCGATCTGCTGGTGGAGGTGAACACCCGGGCCGAGCTTGACCGCCTGATCCGATACTGTACCGGAGAAAAGATCCCCTGGCTCTTGCTGGGACGGGGCACCAATGTCTTGATTAAAGACCGGGGAGTTCACGGGGTGGTCCTTCGCCTCGGCCCGGCTTTTGCTTGGGTTAGCGTGGAAGGAGTTGAGTTACGGGCGGGAGCCGCCGCTCCCCTGGCGCTGGTGGCGGAGGCGGCGGCCCGCCATGGTCTGAGCGGTTTAGAGTTTGCCTCCGGGATCCCGGGGTCCCTGGGTGGCGGGGTTTACATGAACGCCGGGGCTTACGGGAACGAGATGAAAGATGTGGTGGTTGCCGCCGAAGTCTACCAGCCGGGTTCCGGTTTTACCTGGTTGACCCGGGAGGAATTGGCCCTGGCTTACCGGAGCAGTGTATTGCAAAAGACGGACGGCATTTTACTGGAGGCCATTCTCCGCTTGACCCCCGGGGAGGAAGCGGCGATCCGGGCGAAGATGAAGGAGTTGAATGCCCGGCGGCGGGAGAAACAACCGTTGGAATACCCCAGCGCCGGCAGTGTCTTTAAGCGACCGGCGGGGGCCTATGCCGGGCGGCTAATCGAAGAGGCAGGTTTGAAGGGGAAAACGGTGGGCAAGGCGCAAGTCTCGACCAAACATGCGGGCTTTATTATCAACTTGGGCGGGGCCACCGCCCAAGAGGTGCTGGCCTTGATTGAGGAAGTCCGCACTGTCGTTTATCAGCGGACCGGGTATTGGTTGGAGCCGGAGCTCCGGATTCTGGGGAGAGAATAAATTCCAGGAGGAAAGGGAAAAAAGAAGAGCGAAGTAAGGGGCGGGAGGGATACAAGATGTGGAAAGGACGGCCGAAATCTTTTCTGTCCTGCTTGCTGCTGGCGGTTGTTGCCATGCTTTTCGTCCTCACCCCCTCCCTCTACGGTAAGGAACAGAAGAAGGGACCGGAGCGGGTCATTCCCGACCGGTACGACGTCTGGAGTATGGACTGGTCGCCGGACGGACGGATTGCCTTCTCCGGCAAGAAGGAGCGGGAAACCGGGCCCCAGATGCGCATCTGGTTGTACAAGCCCGGCGCCAAGTCGGAGCCGGTCCTTTGGACCGGGACGGGGAGCATGATTGATACCTCCCCGAAATGGGCGCCCGATGGCAGTGGTGTGGTGATGGTCCGGAAAACCGCCCCCGGCCCGGAAAAAAGGGAACTCACGACCGCCATCTGGTGGAAGGAGTATCCTTCGGGTGCCGGGAAGCGTTTGACCAGCGGCCCCTTGGACCGGGATCCGGACTGGGCGCCTTCCGGCGAGACCCTGGTTTTTGTCCGGGGGGATGGGCTCTATACCTCTTCTTTAATGACCATCCAAAAGAACGGTCTGGGTTTAAAAACGCTCCTTGCCAATGTGCAAGGGTTTATTGCCACTCCCGATTGGGGGAAGAACAACAAAATTTACTATACCTTGTTGCGTCAGAAAAAGACCCGGGTGGAGGTGGCCGGCTACCAGTCCGAAGCCTGGGGCTTGGATCACGGGAGTATCTGGGTTTATGACGTAAACACCGGGGAAAACCGGCCTTTTTTGGAGAACGGGGAGGATAACCGGCATCCGGCGGTTTCACCCGACGGCCGTTATCTGGCTTACATTTCCACCGGCGGACAGGCCACACCCGAAGGCAAAGTAGTCCGGGACCGGGGAAGCCTGTTCGTCCAGGATCTGCAGAGCGGAAAAAAGTACTTCATCTGCGACGGGGTCAGTCTTAACGGAGGACCGCCCTGCTGGAGCCCGGATGGGAAGGTCCTTGCCTTTTTCAGTTTCCGGGATAACCGGCCGGCGGTCTGGAGCCTCAACTGGCGGGACTATGCCCGGGCGGCCGGGGAAGCGCAGTGAGGGAAGACGCTGAACCGGCGGTCAGCAATAAGGCGTATGAGCCTAAACCACAGGCTAACGGAAAGAGTTAATCTGTGGTTCTTTTCATATGCGGGGTTTGTTGTATAATAGGGAGCAAGAAGCAAGGGGAAAGAAAATGTTTGCTGATTTTCAGTGTCAAGCAGGACGGCCGGTTTACCTTCAGCTGAAAGAGTATCTGAGAAAGCAGATTCTCAGCGGTATCCTCCGGCCGGGGGAACGGCTCCCTTCCACCCGGGAGCTGGCGGTCGCCCTTAATTTAAGCCGGAACACGGTGATCCAGGCCTATGCGGACCTGGAGGAAGAAGGGTTTATCCGGACCACGCCGGGACGGGGTTCCTTTGTGGCGCTGGTGGAAGTGAAAAACCAGACGGCGACGGAACTCTCCTGGAAGACGCGCCTCAGCGTCCAGGCGAAGGCCGCCGTGGACCTGGATATTGAGAAAACCGAGTTAAAATGGGAACGGGGAATGATTTCCTTTAAAAGCATTGCCCCGGACGGTAAGCTTTTTCCTATTGCCGACTTTAAACGGGCTTTTCTTGACCGCTTTACTTTGGAAGAAGGGAAGATTCTCAATTACGGCTATGCCCAGGGATACCGGCCGCTTTTGGAATATTTAAAGGAGTACCTGAAGAATAAAGGGGTGGAGCCGGCAGGAAAAGAAATCCTTGTCACCAACGGCTTTACCGAAGGCTTAAATATCGTGCTGGCCGGCATCTGTGAACCGGGGGACGGGATTGTGACCGAAAATCCCACCCACAATACGGCACTGAAAATCTTTAAACTACGGGGCCTGAAGATTTACGGCATTCCCCTCACCGAAAAGGGGCTTGACCTTGCGCGGCTGGAGGAGACTTTGGCGACCAAACCGGTGAAAGCCGGATTCTTGATCCCGTCGTACCATAACCCGACGGGGCTGGTCATGTCCCCGGAGAGCCGCCGGGCGGTTTTGGCCGTTTTTGCCCGTTACCAGGTGCCGATTATTGAAGATGGTTTCAATGAAGAACTTCGTTACTCCGGCGCCCATATCGCACCCCTCCTGGCCCTGGCCGGCCGGGGAAACAATGTGGTTTACATCGGCAGTTTCTCCAAGATTCTCTTCCCCGGGCTCCGTCTGGGCTGGGTGATGGCCGACCGGGACTTGATTGCCGCCCTGGAAAGCATCAAACGGAGTATGAACATCCACACCAGCTTCCTGGACCAGGCATTGCTCTACGAGTATTTGAAGAACGGCTCCTTTGAGAAATATCTGCGCCGGGCGCGCAAGGTGTACCGGGCCCGGCATGAAGCGGCCATCCGGCTGGCGAATGAACTTATTCCCCACCGGCGAATCTGGGGGGAGGGCGGTCTCCATATCTTTGTGGAACTCATGCCACACCTGAACGCCCGGGAGGTTTTAGCCCGCTGTTACCGGCGGGGGATCCTCTTTATGCCGGGGGATCTTTTCTACACCGACGGAGGCGGGGCCAACACCTTCCGGTTGGGAATCGGCCGGGTGACCGAAGCGGAGATGGCGAAAGGCTTTAAGATTATCGGGGAAGTGATCTCCGAACTGGAGGAGGAAAAGCATGCGTAGTTTCAAAAAGTCCAGTAAATTGGATCATGTTTGTTACGATATCCGCGGGCCGGTAATGGATGAGGCAAAACGGTTGGAGGCGGCGGGTTACGATATTTTAAAGCTGAATATCGGGAACCCGGCCCCCTTTGGCTTTGATGCTCCCGAAGTGGTGATCCGGGCGGTCCGGGAACATCTGGCCGCCGCCCAGGGGTATACCGATTCCAAGGGAATTCTCCCCGCCCGTCTGGCCATCCAACGCTACTGTGCCCAGAAAGGGATCCGCGGGGTCGATGTGGAGGATATATATATCGGCAACGGGGTTAGCGAATTGATTGTCAGCGCCATGCAAGGCCTTTTGGATAACGGCGACGAGATCCTGATTCCGGCGCCCGACTACCCCCTCTGGACAGCTGCGGTCAACCTGGCCGGCGGCACCGCCGTCCACTATCTCTGTGACGAACAGGCCAACTGGTATCCGGACCTGGCGGATCTGGAGCGGAAGATTACCCCCCGGACCAAAGGGATTGTGGTGATTAACCCCAATAACCCCACCGGCGCCGTGTATCCCCGGGCGATTCTGGAACGGATTGTCGAGATTGCAGCGGCCCACGAGTTAATTGTCTTTGCCGATGAGATTTATGACCGGATTCTTTACGACGGGACGGAACATACCTCTCTGGCTTCCCTTTCCGACGAAGTCCTCTTTGTGACGATGAACGGTCTCTCCAAATCCCAGCGGATCGCCGGGTACCGGGTGGGCTGGATGGTGGTGAGCGGGAAGAAAGAGGCGGCCAAGGGCTATATCGAAGGGTTGAATATGCTGGCGTCGATGCGCCTGTGCAGTAATGCGCCGGCCCAGTATGCCATCGAGATTGCCCTGAGCGGTGAGAACAGTATCCAGGATTTGACCAAACCGGGGGGCCGCCTTTATGAACAGATGGAATTCGCCTGGCGCCGGATTAATGAGATTCCCGGTCTCTCCTGCGTCCGGCCGTCGGGGGCCTTTTACCTCTTCCCCAAAGTGGACGCCGGCCGCTTCGGAATTACCGATGACCAACAATTTGTCAAAGACTTTTTGACCGCCGAGAAAGTCCTTCTGGTGCAAGGAACCGGTTTCAACTGGCCGGGGCCCGACCATTTCCGGGTGGTACTCCTGCCGGAGATTGCCGTCTTAAGTTCAGCCTTGGACCGGCTGGAAAAGTTTCTGGCCACCTATAGCCAGGCCGGGCGGGAGCGGATGGTGGTCTGAAAAGACTCTTTTGGCCGGTGAAAAGGGCCGTTTGTCCGGTCTTCGGCAAGCATAATCCAGAGATGGGTTATGCTTTTTTATTTTTATTGCTGATCAGTATTACCCCGTTCTGAGGATCAGAAATATTTCGTTGGATTTTTTTGATCATAATTTGGGGAGAAAGGGATAAAAATGAAAAGATTGTAAAAGCATCTGCTGCAGCCGGGTTTTTCCTTGACAGCAGATCGGGGGGATGGTAATATATGCCTGTCAAACTGACTGACCGTCCGGTCGAGGGGGTGAGCCTTTGACCAATGAAATAGAGATGGGAAAGGATATTACAGGCACAGAAACGGAGACCAAACGGCGGATTTTAGCCTCTGCGCTGGCTATTTTTAGTGAAAAAGGCTACCATCTGGCCACGATGGCGGAGATTGCCGAAGCGGCCCAGGTGGGGAAGGGGACCCTCTACTGGCATTTTGCCAGCAAAGAAGATTTGTTTGCCGGCATAGTCGAAGAGTTGACCCGGGGGATTAATTTGAAACTGGAAGCTGTTCTGAAAAGGCCGGATCGGCCTTTCCCCGATTTGTTGCTGGCTTTTATCAGGGAATGTTTGGCCTATTCCTATCACCACCGGCAGTTGGTACGCCTTTTTATCAGTGCGCCGCCGGGCTTTAGCATGGAACTACGGGAAAAGTTACGTAAATGGCGGATTCAGTTTCTCGCGTTGAATTCCGAACTGATCCGGATCGGCTTACGGACCGGGTATTTGCGCCCCGGTATCCAGGTGGAAAAAGTGGTGACTGCTTTGACAGGTATCCTCTTTGCCTTTGGGGGAAGGCAGTTGCTGGAGGAGAATTGGCAACAAGTGGAGGCCGAAGCCTTTTTTATCAAAGATTTATTACTTGAGGGGATCGCCAATCAATGCAGGGGGGATGAAAGTGAGAAGAAGATTTAAAATGACCGGGTTATGCCTCGCCCTTTTCATGTTGCTGAGCGGTGGAGGATTCCAGCCGGCGCTGGCGGCGGAGGAGGAAGGGATTAGTCTGACGGAAGCCATCCGGATGGCGCTGGCCAATCCGAACAACCTGGGAGTGTACGGGGCTGGCGTAACCGAAGCGGAGGCCAAGGTGGACCAGGCGGTGGCCGCCCGCTGGCCGACCCTTTCCTTAAGCACCAATTATACAAGGGTGGGTCCGCAAATCACCACCAGTCCGGGCTTTGAACTGGTGACCAAGGCACAAAAGATCGAGGCCATTGGCACCTACACCACCGGAATTAATCTTCAGTTCCCCCTTTATACGGGCGGAAAACTAAAGACCGGGACAGAACTGGCCCAGGTGGGCCTGGAAGTGGCGGAACTTAGTTACCAAACCGCCTGCCAGGATTTGGTCCACCAAGTGGTTCAGGCCTATGTCAGTGTGCTCAAAGCCGACGGGATGCTGGCCTTGAGCCGGGAACAGATCAAGATCTTGTCGGAACACCAAAGGTTGATTGAGGCCAATTTGCGTCTGGGGTATGCGACCAAGAGCGATTTGCTGGAGACCCAGATTCGCCTGACCCAGGCGGAGTTGGGCGTGGTGAAGGCGGAACACGGGAAAAAACTGGCGATGGAAAACCTCTGTACTTTATTGGGGATTCCCCCACAAGATTTGATCTTAACCTCCAAACCGGCGCTGGCGGCGGAGCATGAACCACCTGCACTGGAAGGGGTTTTACGCCGGGCTGAAGCTAACCGGCCGGAACTGAAAAACCTGGCGTTGGCCATCCGCAGCGCCGAAGAAAATCTCAAACTGGCCAAAGCTTATTGGAAGCCCAATTTGGCCATGATCGGCGCCTATGAGGCGCAAAACCCGGATCAGCCGACCTTGCAGGATGCGGTCTGGCGGATCACGCTGAGCCTGGACTGGAAGTTTTTCGATGCCGGCGCCGGGAAAGCCGGGGTCCAACAAGCCGAAGCCCAATTGGGGAAGCTCCGTTATCAATTGGCGCAGACTAAAGAACTGATTGCCCTGGAAGTGCGCCAAAAATACCTGGCGGTCAATGAAGCTGCGCAAGTACTGGCCTTGACCAAACTTAACCTGAGTCAGGCTCAAGAGAATTATGCATTGCAAAAAGCCAAGTTTGAACTGGGCGCGGCTACCAATTTGGAGTTATTGACCGCGCAGAACACCTTGAATGGCGCACGGAACGATTATTTAAATGCCGAGTACGATTATTACTTGGCGGTCTCCTACTTATACCATGCGCTGGGGGAAACCGAAGAATTTTTGCTGGAGGTAAGGGATGATGCGTAAGTTTTTTGTGGTTGTCATCATTCTGATTGTTATTGCCACCGCCGGTTATCTGCTGACCGGTAACCGGAAGGAGCAAAAACCGGCGCTGTCGGGTTCTTCCCTTGGCCGGGAGGAAGCGGCCGCCCGGCCGGCGGTGGAAGTGGCCCCGGCGGAGGCCGGGGTCCTCCAGGAAACGCTCGCCTTAAGTGTGATCTTTAAGCCGGCCAGTACCGTGCCGGTGATTCCGCAGACCGGAGGGACGGTTACGCAAGTCTTTGTCGCCACCGGCGACCGGGTTGCCAAGGGGCAAATCCTTTTTACCATTGACGACCGGCAATTACAGTTACAGGTGAAACAGGCCGAAGCCGCTTACGAGATGGCCTGTGCCAATCTGGCGCAAGTGCGGAAAGGGGCTACCGCCGAAGAGCTCAAACAGTTGGAAGCGGCGGTTTTGCAGGCGCGGGCTTCCTACGAAAATGCCGCCGCCGAATACCAGCGGGTGAAGGAACTCTTTGCGCAAGGAATGATTGCCCAGCAACAACTGGAAGCGATCACGCTGCAAAAGGAGATTGCCGCCAACAACCTGACGGCGGCCGAAGCCCGGTTGACCGCCGCCGAGAAGGGAGCTTCCCCGGAACAGCTGGCCGTGCTGGAAGCCCAGGTTAAACAGGCGGAGAGCGCTTTGGAAATGGCCAAATTGCAGTTAAGTTATACACGGGTGACAGCGCCCATCAGCGGAGTGCTGGCCCAGTTCAACGTGGAAGTGGGGAGCATGGCGGCGCCGGCCGTGACCGCCGGGGTTGTCCTGGACCAACGGGAAATGAAGGCCACTGCTTACGTCCCCGAGAGTTATGTGAATGGTCTGCGGGTGGGCGACCAAGTACCGATTGAAGTGAAAGCGGTCCCGGGGGTCAATTTTACCGGGACGATTACCGCTATTACCCCCATGGCCGACCAGACGACCCGCCAGTTCCCGGTGGAACTGGCGGTGACCAATACCTCGGACCTGCTGAAGGCGGGGATGATCGGGACGGCCCATTTAACGGTAGGTACCGCCCGTACGCAAGTAATCGTTCCCGCGACGGCGGTTTTGTACGACGGGGAACAGGCTTATGTTTATGTGGTGGCGGATGGTTATGCCGTCCGGCGGGAGATTATCACCGGCTTGAGCACGGCGGACCGGGTGGCTGTGGAGCAAGGGCTGTCCGCCGGGGAGCAGGTGATCATCCGGGGCCAACATCAGGTGGAAAACGGGATGTTAGTTGAGGTGAAATAGATGAATTTACCCGGCATTGCGATTAAACGGCCAGTTACAACGTTCATGGTCTTTCTCCTGGTTCTGGTCTTGGGGATCGTGGCCATTACCCGTTTAAACGTGGAACTTTTGCCTCGGATGACCTTTCCGGTGGCCACGGTGCTGACCACCTACGAAGGAGCCGGACCCCAGGAGATTGAAAACCTGATCACCAAACCTCTGGAAGAGGTCCTGGGTACCGTGGCCAATATCGAAGGGATGACCACCCTTTCGGCGGCGGGGAGCTCCACGGTGATGCTGGAATTTTCCTGGGGGACCGATATGAATTTCGCCCTTTTGGATGTGCGGGAAAAGATCGATTTGATCAAAGGCTATTTACCCGATGACGCCAGTGATCCTTTGGTTTACAAGTTTGACATGTCAATGCTCCCCATTGTCAGCCTGGCCCTCGGCGGGAACGCCGATTTGGAAACATTGCAAAAGCTGGGCGAGGAGGAGATTAAACCGGCCATCGAGCGGCTGGGCGGGATTGCTTCTGTTGACGTCTCCGGGGGTCTGACGCCTTTGATCAAAATCGAGGCGGACCCGATCAAACTCCAAGCCTACGGCCTGAGTCTCCAGAATATTACCCAGCTCCTTCAGGCGGAGAACCTGAACCTGCCAGGGGGTACGGCGGAAACGGGCGATTTGGAGCTGATGGTCCGGACTACCGGCGAGTTTGCCCGGCTGGAGCAGATTGAGAACTTGAACCTGATGACCACCGGCGGCGCCATTATTAAGCTGAAAGAAGTAGCCACGGTGACCTCTACTTATAAAAAAATGAGCAGTTCTGTTCTGCTGAATGGCCGACCGGCCGTGGCCATTTCCGTGCAGAAAGAGACCGACGCCAATACGGTGAAAACGGCCCGGCGGGTCCTCCGCGAGTTGGAGCGGATCAAACAAGAGTTACCGGCCGGGATCCAACTGGATATCGTCATGAACCAGGCGGACTTTATCCAACTGGCCATTGATAACCTCAAAAGCAACGCCATCGTCGGCGGCTTATTGGCCGTGGCGATTCTCTATGTTTTTTTACGGAATATCGCCAGTACGTTAATTATCGGTCTTTCCATTCCCATTTCGATTATTACCACCTTTGTGTTGATGTACTTCAGTAACTTGGAACTGAACATGATGACCCTGGGCGGCCTGGCCTTGGGCGTCGGCATGCTGGTGGATAACGCCATTGTGGTGTTGGAGAATATCTTCCGTTACCGGGACGAGGGCTTCAACCTGCAGAAAGCGGCCATTGAAGGCAGTTCGGAAGTGGGGATGTCGATCGTGGCTTCTACATTAACCACGGTGGTCGTCTTTTTGCCCGTCGTTTTTATGGAGGGATTGACGGCCCAGATCTTTAAAGAGTTGGCCTTGACCGTCACCTACTCCTTACTGGCCTCCCTCTTTGTGGCCCAGACTTTGGTGCCGGTGCTCTGCTCCAAGTTCCTTTATGTGAAGAAGGAAAGGACGACGGCGGTGGAGACGAAAACCGGCCGGAACGAACGGCTCGGCTGGTATAAAAACTGGCTGGCCTGGTCCTTGCGGCACCGGGGGACGGTCATCTTTTTTGTCCTCTTTTTAGTGATGGTCAGTGTCTTTATGCTTTTCCGCTTAGGGGCCGAGTTTATTCCCAACATGGACCAGGGGTATATTGCGCTCCAAATTGAGCTTCCCAAAGGAACGGTGCTTCGGGAGACCGAACGGGTCGTCCGGAAAGTGGAGGCGGCGCTGGCCGGCTGCCCGGAAGTAGAGATGGTATTGTTCGAGACCAGCGGTGACCAGGCTTCCGGGGGGATCCGGTTGGTAGCCAAAAAACAACGGACACGCAGCGCCGACCAGGTCGCCGAGGAGATCCGGAAGCGGATTGGGGTGATTCCGGGAGCCCAAATTCAAGTACAACCGACCGTCCTGTCCTTTTCGGGCGGCAAACCGATCAGTATTAAACTGAAGGGGGCAGACTTTGTCCAACTGGAGAAGATCGCCGCCGATCTGGTCCGCTTGATGCAAGAGGTGGAAGGCACCAGGGAGGTGGAGTCCAGTCTCGATCAAGGCCGTCCTGAATTACAGGTGCGCATTGACCGGGAACGGGCTTCGACACTGGGGTTAAATGCCTATAGCATTGCTTCCTACCTGCGCACGGCCGTGGCGGGGACGACGGCCACCACCTTCAAGGTCAACGGGGAAGAGTATGACGTGGTAGTCAGCCTGAAAATGGATGGAAAAGACATCACCGGCCTGCAACAGCTTATGATCCCGACCCCTTTAGGCGCCCAGGTGCCTTTACGGGAAGTCGCCACTTTACAGGTGGTGGAAGGACCGTTGGTCATCACCCGGGAGGATCAGGAACGGACCGTGACGATCTCCGCGGCGTTAACCGGCCGGGATCTGAATAGTGCGGTCACGGAGATCAACCAAAAACTGCAGGCCTACCCGCTGCCGGCCGGGTACAGTATTACCATGGGCGGGGAAGCGGAGGAGATGTATAGCGCCTTCAGCGATCTGGCGCTGGCGCTGCTCTTGGCGGTGATCTTTGTGTATATGATTATGGCCGCCCAATTTGAATCTCTGCTGCAGCCCTTCATTATCATGTTCACCGTGCCCCTGGGCTTTATCGGGGTGGTTTGGGCCTTGGCCATAAGAAAATTGCCCCTGTCGGTCCCTGCCCTGCTGGGGATGATCATCCTGGCGGGAGTGGTCGTCAATAACGGGATTGTCTTGGTGGATTACGTCAATATATTGCGCCGGAGAGGTCATCCGGTGGAGGAAGCTTTAATGCTGGCCGGGCCGACCCGTTTCCGGCCAATTATGATGACGGCTTTGACCACCATTCTCGGGCTGATCCCGATGGCGTTCGGCACTGGCGACGGCGCCGAACTGCAGACTCCGATGGCCGTGGCGCTGATTGGCGGCTTGACGGTGGCGACCTTCCTCACCTTGATTGTGGTTCCGGTCTTTTACTTAAGCTTTGACCGGCTCGGCGCCAAACGGAGAAGCCGCCGGGCCGCGCCAACGCTGGCCGGGGCAGAGAGGACGGCTGGTGAGTAAGGAAAGGCTGCATGGGGAATAAACAGGAATTCTCCTCCGGGAGTCGAATAAGAAAAGCAGAAAATTCCGTCAAAGCAGAGGGGTTAAGTGGCTGGACGGAAAATGACCGGAGGTTAGTGATGAGAAAATTATGGTTATTCCCCATGCTTCTTTTTATCCTGATCCTGCTGGCCGGCGGTTTCCGGTGGGCGGAGGGACCACTCCAAAGTATGGATGATTATCAAGTCTTACATACTAAAGACCGGTGGACCGGCCAGCGGTGGGTTATTCTCTATGGCGGTTCCACCAGGCTGGCCGGAGGCAGCGCCGCCGGACCGTATCCTTTGTACAGCGGGGAGCGGCTGCCCTATCTTCCTCAGGAAGAATTGGATACCAGGTTGGAAGCGGTTTTAAGCCGGACCGAGTACCAAAGGAAATATTTGGCTTTACAGCAGCAAATTAATGAGTTGGAAGCCCGCGTGACCGGAGAAACGGCGAAAGGTAAACCGGCAGGCCAAGACGGGGAGGAAAGAACAGTCCAGGAAGCCCTGGCCGATGCGACCTGGGAGTTGAATTCGTTGTATGCCGCAGCGAGACAGGTTTTGCTGGCTGAATATAAAGCGGAGGCCAAAAAGAAGGAGTGGCTTGCCACCGGGATTTGGGGGGTGTTGCTCCTCGCCATTTTTTGCTGGGCCTTCCATTATTACCTGGATGAAGTCAAACGGTGGAAACAGGCCAATGAAACCTACGAAATTGTCGAGTATGTCACCAAGAACAACCGTTACCCCTTGGGGAAATAGGGGGAACGGGCTAATAAACCTCCTTTTGACTGGGGACATTATGGGTAAGGGAAAAAGGAGGTTTAGACATGGAAAAGGTGAAAGTAGGCATTATCGGTTGTGGACTGGCCTGGGAAAGATTGCATTACCCGGCTTATCAAGAATTGGCGGATAAATATGTGATCGCGGCGGTCTGCGATCGCCAGCGGGAAGTGGCGGAGGACTGGGGCCGGCGGCTGGGTCTGGACCGGGAGAAGGATGTTTTCACCGATTACCAACGGATGCTAACCCGGCCTGATCTGCAAGTCATCGATATTATGGTGCCGATCCCTCAGAATCACCGGGTGGCGGAGGAAGCGGCCCGTGCCCGGAAGCATATTATTCTGGAAAAGCCCCTGGGCTCCACTTACGAAGAGGCCGTCGCCACCACAGAACTCCCCTACCGCTACGGGATCAAGATGATGATCGCCGAAAACTACCGTTATAGTGAGGAATATAACCTCATCCGGAAACTGGTGGCGGAAAAAAGGGTCGGGGAGGCCGTCTTCTTTCTTGCCCACCGGAGCAGTTGTTTCCCCTGCCAGATGAGGGAGGATACTTTTGCCGCCACCGAATGGCGGCAGCACCCGCGCTACCCGGGGGGCGATCTTTTGGATGCGGCCATCCATGACCTGGCCGGTTTCCGTCACTTGTTCGGCGGGATCAAACACTTGGCGGCCTTCGGGGTTCCCCAAAAGGATGAGTTTAGTCCCTACGCGGCGGTTACGGTGAACCTGGAGTTTTTAAGCGGTGTGATCGGCACTTTCTCCTATTTCCCGGCCGGCCGGGAGGTCCAAAGGCCGGCGGTGGGGCTCCGGATCTTTGGGACGAAGGGCCAAATCTACCTGGAAGATACCGCCTGCGGTGTCGTGAATGTCTTTTACGCCGATGGCGGCCACGAAATGCTCAGTTTCCGGCCGGAACGGGGGTACTATAATGAACTGCTCAATTTCTATAATGCGCTGATGGGAACGGAGGAGATTGCCGTCACTCCCGACCTGGAGATCGGGGATTTCCGGACAGTTTACGCGATTCTCCAGTCCATCCAGGATGAGGATATCGTCAAGGTGGACCGGACGGCTGCGTTGGCGGTCCGGTAAGGGAGGGGACATGTTCCCCTCCTTTGTAACTGTAAATGGAGCAGGCGACAAGGAGGTTTCGTGATGGAGCAAAAAGAAGACGGTCTGGTCCAAAGGGCGGAGATACCTCAAGAGTACCGGTGGAAGCTGGAGGATCTTTACCCCGGCCTGGAGGCATGGGAAGCGGATCTGGAAACCGTGGAGCGTTTGGCGGCCGAATTTGTTTCCTACCAAGGAAAGATCGCTACTTCGGCCGGGACCTTTCTGAAGGTTTTGACGTTACGGGACCGGATGAGCCGGCTAATGGAGAAAACTTTTGTTTACGCCAAGATGAAACGGGACGAGGATAACACCCTCTCCCAAAGCCAGGCCTTGGTTGAACGGGCCCAGGCTTTAATGGTGCGGGTGGGGACGATGGCCTCCTTTTTCCTGCCGGAGGTGATGGCGATTCCCCAAAGCCAATGGGAGAAGTTTTTCCGGGAGGAGCCGGCGCTTCAACCGTACCGTCATTTTCTCGAGGATCTGGTCCGCCGGAAAAAGCATATTCTTTCCCCGGCGGAAGAAAGGATTCTGGCCTTAAGCGGTGAGCTGACCGACAGCGGCGAGCATATCTTCTCGATGTTCAACGACGCCGACCTGGAGTTCCCTCCGGTCCATGATGAAGACGGCAAGGAAGTGGCCTTAAGCCATGGCCGGTATTTACGTTTTCTGGAAAGCAAAAAGCGGGCGGTCCGGCAGGAAGCTTTTCTGACCCTGCACCGGACCTATCGCCGGTACCGGAATACACTGGCCGCCGCTTTAAACGCCGGGGTGAAGAGTAACATTTTCTATGCCCGGGCACGGCATTACCCTTCGGCCCTGACGGCGGCGCTGGATGATGATAACATCAAGGAAGAGGTCTACAATAATTTAATTGAAGGGGTGCACGCGGCCCTTCCCCTCCTGTACCGGTATTTTGAGGCGAAACAGGCCATGCTGTCCCTTGATGAGATGCATCCTTACGACCTTTATGTCTCCCCGGTGGACGGTTTTGAACTGAAGATCGGCTATGAGGAGGCCAAAGAAGTGGTGAAGGCCGGCCTCCAGCAGTTGGGCCCGGAGTATGCCGCGCTGCTTGATAAGGCTTTCACCGAAGGCTGGATTGATGTTTATGAAAACAAGGGGAAGACCAGCGGGGCCTACGCCTGGGGCTGTTATGACAGTCATCCCTACGTCTTAATGAACTTCCAAGGGACCGGGGATGATCTTTTCACCCTCGCCCATGAGCTGGGCCATGCTATGCACAGTTATTTGTCCGACCTGGCCCAGCCTTATATCAATGCCCAATACCCGATTTTTTTGGCGGAGATCGCTTCCACGGTGAATGAAGTGTTGCTGGTCCGTTATTTAATTGAGAAAGCCCGGAGCAAGGAGGAAAAACTCTACTATCTCCATTATTTTCTGGAACACTTCCGCGGGACGGTTTTCCGGCAGACAATGTTTGCCGAGTTTGAAAAGGTCATCCACGAGCAGGTGGAGAAGGGAGAAGCTTTGACCCCGGACTGGCTGGAAGAGGAGTATTACCGGCTGGCCCAGGTCTACCACGGACCGGGGGTGGTCCTGGACCCGGAACTGAAAGCCGAATGGTCCCGGATTCCCCATTTTTACTATAATTTCTACGTCTATAAGTATGCCACCGGCTTCTGCGCCGCGGTTGCCTTTATCCAGCGTTTCCGGAAGGAAGGGCCGGCGGCGGTCACCGCCTATTTGGAACTGCTCCGGAGCGGCGGTTCCGATTATCCGTTGGTGCTTTTGGCCAAAGCCGGCGTGGATCTGGCCAAGCCTCAGCCCATCGTCGAGGCGATGAACATGTTCCAGGAACTTTTGACCGAATTTACCGTTTAGCTTTGGGGTTTCTCCGGTATAAACAAGAAAAGCGGCAGGCGGCTTCTCTGCCGTGGATCCGGTTTCGACCCCCGCGGTACGAAAAAGGTGGTTGTCGGGGAAAAGCGGTTTTGATATAATAAGGACAAGTTTATGGTAAACCATTTTGTTCGGGCTTGAAGACCGTCAGGCGGGAGACGGTCTTTGGTTATTATAAAGCGAAACGAATGTCATAGAAACAGGAGGTGTTTTTTTTATTGCCAAAACAAAATAAGGTCTCGGTCATCCCCCTCGGCGGGTTAGGCGAGATCGGCAAGAATATGTGGGTGATTCAGTATAAAGACGAGATTTTGGTGGTTGATGCCGGTTTAATGTTTCCCGACGAGGATATGCTCGGAATTGACCTTGTCATCCCGGACATCAGTTATTTGGTGGAGAACCGGGAGAAGGTGATCGGGATTATTCTCACCCACGGGCATGAAGACCATATCGGCGCGCTGCCCTATGTGATCCGGCAGCTTAATGTGCCGGTGTATGGGTCCCGGTTAACCCTGGGTTTGGCCGAGGCGAAACTGAAGGAGCACGGACTGGAGCGGAAAGCCCGGCTGATACCCGTGAATGCTGGTACCAGTATGAAGCTGGGCAACTTTAAAGTGGAGTTTATCAATGTTAACCATAGTATCGCCGGCGTCCTGGCGCTGGCGATCCACACTCCGGTGGGGACGATTGTCCATACGGCCGATTTTAAAATCGATCACACGCCGGTGGAAGGGGAACCGCTGGATTTCTGGAAATTTGCCGAACTGGGGAAACACGGTGTCCTGGTTCTCCTTTCCGACAGCACCAATGTGGAGCGGGAAGGATACACCGTTTCCGAGAAAGTTTTGGCCGAGCGCTTTGAAGAACTCTTTCACCGGGCCGAGGGCCGGATCATTGTGGCCACTTTTGCCTCGAATATCCACCGGGTCCAGCAGGTGGTGAACGCCGCGGTGCTTCACGGCCGGAAAGTGGCTTTTGTCGGCCGGAGTATGGTGAATGTGGTTTCCATCGCCAAAGATCTGGGTTATCTGCAGATCCCCGAGGGGATTGAGGTGGATGTGGATGATCTGGATCGGCTTCCTGCCCATAAAGTGGCTTTGGTGACCACCGGGACCCAGGGCGAGCCCTTGTCGGCTTTAAGCCGGATGGCCATGGCCGAGCACCGGAAGATCTCGATTATGCCCGGGGATACGGTCATCATTTCCGCCTCGACGATTCCGGGTAATGAAAAATTGATTGCCCGGACAATCAACCACCTGTTCAAACAAGGAGCCCATGTTATTTACGAGGCCATGGCCGATGTCCATGTTTCCGGCCATGCCCGGCAGGAAGAACTAAAACTTATGCTTAATCTGGTGAAACCCAAATTCTTTATTCCCGCCCACGGCGAGTACCGCCACCTGGTACAACATGCCCGTTTAGCCCAGGAATTGGGGATCCCCAGTGAAAACGTGTTTATTGCCGAGAACGGCGATGTCATCGAGTTTACCTCCCGCAGCGGCCGGATTGCCGGGCGGGTGACGGCGGGACGGATCTTTGTCGACGGTTTGGGGGTTGGCGATGTCGGTAACGTGGTCTTGCGCGACCGGAAACAACTCTCCCAGGACGGGATCTTAATCGCGGTCATCACCATCGACCGGGAATACGGCCAGATCTTAGCGGGACCGGACATTATTTCCCGCGGCTTTGTCTATGTCCGTGAATCCGAGGCTTTAATGGAGGAAGTCCGGGCGAAAGTCAAAGAAGCGCTGGAAAAATGTCAGAACCAGGGCAATAACGACTGGTCTTTCATCAAAGGGCAAATCCGGGAGACCCTCAGCCGTTTTCTCTACGAGCGCACGAAGCGGCGGCCAATGATTCTCCCGATTATCACCGAAGTTTAAATTTTGCTTTCCTCTCCTGCTTGGGAGGGGAGTTTTTTTACCGGTCAGTCGCCCGCGGCTTTAATTTTTAGCGTTTGGCGCAAGCTGTCGGCAGCCGGCGGGCGCGACTGCCTGCATTCTTCTTTGTCAAGCCATAATAGTCATTCACGAGTGATCCGTATTGAGCGATGATTTGCTAAGGAGGAGGGTCGGGATGAAAGAGAAGGAGACATGCTTATTCGGGCTGTTTGGGGATCCGGTGGGGCATTCCCTCTCGCCCTGCTTGCAAAATGAGGCCTTCCGCCTGTTGGGGGTGGACGGGGTTTACCTGAAGTTCCGGGTTAAACGGGAGGATTTGGCGACGGCCATGGCTGCCGTACGCTGCCTTAACTTTGCCGGGGTCAATCTTACCATTCCCCATAAGGAAACGGTCATTTCCTATTTGGATGAGTTGGCGGGGGATGCGCGCTTGACCGGTTCGGTCAATACGGTGGTTCCGGCTGGTGGAAAACTCATCGGCTACAGTACGGACGGGGAAGGCTTTCTCCTCTCCCTCCGGCAGGAGGCGAAGGTGGAGCCCGCCGGGAAGCGGGTGGTAATCCTGGGCGCCGGCGGCGCCGCCCGGGCCCTTGCTTTCCGTCTGGCCCAAGCGGAAGTGGGAGCCCTCACTCTGGTCGGCCGGGATCCGGTCAAAACCCACTCCTTGGTCAAGGAACTCCAGGGAAAAACTGGTTTTCCCGCCGGAAGCTGCACCTTCGCTTCTCCCTGTTTGACCGAAATTGCGGCCACCGCCGATTTGGTGGTTAATGCCACCCCCCTGGGGATGTCGCCTGATCTTTCAAGCCAGCCGCCATTTCCTTTGGCTGCTTGTCCGGCCGACTGCCTGGTGGCGGATTTGGTTTACAATCCCCTGGAAACGGCTTTTCTCAAGGAAGCACGCCGGCGGGGCCTGAAAACCCTCTCCGGCCTGGGAATGCTTGTTTACCAAGGAATCTTGGCCTGCCAGTTATGGACCGGTAAGTTGCCTCCCTTTGCCCCCCTCTACCGGTTATTAAAAGAGAAGTTGACCCCAAGGAGAGATTGATCCGGAAGAAAACCTCTTTCCGCCGGCTTAAGGAAATCCCGGACACGGCAGGAAAAACTGCTCCTGTCGCGAAGTAGGTAATGCAATCCACACCCCCTCTGGGGAGATGATTCGGAACTAAGAGGGTGCAAACATGCGTATGAAGAGAGCTCCGAGGAGTCATTTCTGGATTCTTCCTCTCCTGCTCTTTTTAATGCTTCCCCTTCCCCTCCGCGGGGTGGCCGGGGAAGCGGAAGCAGAGGCCTTACCCGCCTTCCATCTTGGCAACGCCAATCTGAGGATGGTCTTGAGGAGTTTGGCGGAGATGGGAGAGTTTCCGCTGCTTCTGGCCCCTGGCGTTCAAGGAGAAGTAACGATGCCGCTGCGGCCGGGTTTGACCGCCCGGGAGATGCTGGAATTACTGGCGGAAAGCCTTGGTTACTCCTGCTCTTGGGTGGAAGGGACGGCGGTGGTCGGCGCCGACCCCGCCACGTTGGGGGAACGGAGCCCCCGTTCCTACCAATGGTCCTTCCTGGATGAGCGGGCGGTGGTCGCCGCCTTGGCCCGGGTGGTGCCGGAAGAACGTTTGCACATCAACGGGGCGCGGAAGGAAATCTCTTTAGCCGCCAACGATTTGGAGGACAGGAACATCCGGGAAGTATTGGCCGCTGCCGACCGGGCACCGGTCTCCTGTTTAATCGAGGCCGAACTGATTGAGTTTGACCTTAATCAGGTGCAAGAAAAGGGTATTACTTGGGCTTTGCCTCGGGCATCAGCCGTTTCACCGGTCCGTTTGACTGCTTTATCAGCCTCGGAAGCGGCGGGGGGCGGAGAGTTGACCGGCCGCCGGCTGGCCGCCGCCCGGCTGTGGGCGGCCAGTAACCAGGCGGGTGCCGCTTTTCTTGGTGATCAGTATCCGGTGATTATCACCCAACCCAAGACCCAAACGGATCTTATCGAATACCAGAAGCTCGGTTTGGGTCTTGAAGTGTTGCCCCGGATGCTTGAGGAGGGAAAGATCGGTCTGGAACTGGCGCTTACTGTGCGGGGGATCGGCGGTTGGACCGAGACGGCCGACGGAAGAAAGGTCCCCCTGATTGAAAACAACCGGCTTTTAGTCCAACAGACCCTGGCCCCGGGCGAAACTGTGGTGCTTGCCGGGTTAACTTTAAACGGAAAAAATTCCTCCGCTTTAATTCTTAAACCGGGGCAGGAGGGACCGGAGCAGGAAAAAACCGTCTGTGTGCTGCTCACTCCGCAAGTGGGGGGGAACAGTCAGGGCGGGACCCCATTATCATCGGCGGCGGGAAAGGAAAGCCCGCCGGCCGGGTCGGAAGTGGTCCATATTGAGATTGTGGGCGGCGCGGAACCGGAAGTGGTGACCGTCAAACCACCGGTGGCTCAGGTCCTCACCGAAGTGGTTGGTTTTGAGGAGTTGTCCGCCCCGGCCGGTTCCGATCCGGTTACGGCCAGGCAATCTCCAGCCCAGACGGGGGTCCGCACCGAACCCGTCCAGGAGCCGGCCACGGTTCAAGGTCCGGCGGCAGCCGGACAGGACCAAGGATCAGTACCCGCAGCACTCAAAGTAGCTTACCGTGTCGTCAAAGGCGATACCGTCTTTTCCATTGCCCGTAAGTACGGCGTGGAGCCGGCGGCGATTCTCCAAGAAAATGCCATGGGCTCTTCCGACCTGTTGAAGGCCGGGCAAACCATCCGGATTCCCATTCCGGCCGATCATCTCTATCAGTTGCAGCCCAAAGAGACTCTGTGGCGCATCGCCCAACGCTACGGAACAACGGTGGAATTATTGATTGAGATTAACGGGATTACCGATGTGACCACCCTGCGCACGGATCAGATTATTATTCTACCGGTTCCGGTGGACCAGGTAGTCAATGATAAGTATTGACCAAGGATGGGGGGGAAAGAGGATGAAAAATTATATGGAGGATGTCATTAACGAGGTCTTTGACGATCTCCTCGCGAAGAATTCCGATTTTTGCCGGTGTGAAAGGTGTAGAAAAGATGTTCTTGCCATCGCTTTAGGCAAGATAAAAGGGAGTTATGCCGTGAGCCCGGAGGGGGAGATCTTTGCCCGGGTTGAACAGGTGGACCGTCAGGTACGGGCCGATGCTTTGCTGGCCGTGATGGAGGCCATGCGGAAAGTGGCGGCGAAACCGCGCCATGGTGGGGATGGGTTTTCCAATTTGGAATAGGCAGAACGGGGTGATAAGATGCGCTTCTTGACCGCCGGCGAATCCCACGGACCGGCTTTGGTGGCGATTATTGAAGGCTTTCCCGCCAAGGTTCCGGTCACGCGGGAGGCGATCGACCGGGAACTAGCCCGGCGCCAACAAGGTTACGGCCGGGGCGGCCGGATGAAAATAGAACAGGACCAGGTGGAGATCCTGGCCGGGGTGCGGGGCGGAACCACAATGGGCAGCCCGATCTGTTTGCGGCTGAAAAACCGGGATTGGGCGCGCTGGGCGCCGGCCATGACCGCCTTCGCCGCTCCGGAAACGGAGATGGTGAAGATTGACGCTGATCCGCACCTGGCAAAGGTATCTCCGGTGGTTACCACGCCCCGTCCGGGTCATGCCGATCTGAGCGGGGCTTTTAAGTACGGATATACGGATTTACGCAATATCATTGAACGGGCCAGTGCCCGGGAGACGGCGGCCCGGGTGGCCGTCGGGGCCTTTGCCAAACAACTTTTGGCCTGTTTTGGGGTGGAGATTGGCAGTTATGTCACGCAAATCGGCACGGTCGGCGCTGAGGTCCGCCGGCCGTTGACCCCGGAGGAGCAAGCCGAAGTGGAGCGCTCTCCGGTCCGGGCCTATCCGTCCGGACTGACAGAGGCCATGGTGGCCGCCATCGATGCCGCGCAGGAGGCCGGGGAGACCCTGGGAGGAATTTTTGTGGTCTATGCCACCGGGGTTCCGCCGGGTTTGGGCTCCCATGTCCATTGGGACCGCCGGCTGGACGGTCAACTGGCCCAGGCGATCATGGCGATTCCGGGCGTCAAAGGGGTTGAATGCGGGGCCGGCTTTGGCGCGGCCGAGCTTCCCGGTTCGCAAATGCATGACCCCATCGGTTATAATCCGGCTACCGGCTGGTACCGGGGGGGGAATCAAGCCGGCGGGATTGAGGGGGGCATTTCCAACGGTCAGCCGATTCTGCTGCGGGCGGCGATGAAACCCATCCCTACGCTCTACCATGGGCTGCCATCGGTTGATCTCAGAACCCGCCAGCCCCGACAGGCCGGAGCGGAGCGTTCGGATTTGACGGCGGTGCCGGCCGCCGGGGTTGTGGCCGAGGCCATGGTGGCCTGGGTTTTGGCAGCGGCTTTCCAGGAAAAATTCGGCGGGGATACCCTGCCCGAGATGAAGCGGGCCTTTGCCGCTTACCGGGAGGGGTTAGGTGGCTAGCCGGAGCAAAGAAAGGACCAATCTGATTTTGGTCGGCTTGATGGGATGCGGCAAGACGACGGTCGGCCGGCTGGTGGCCGACCGGCTGGGCTGGGAATTCATCGATACCGACCGGTTAATCATGGAGAAAACCGGTACATCCATTCCGGCGCTCTTTGCGGAGAAAGGGGAGCCTTTTTTTCGCCGGTTGGAAAAGGAAGTCCTCCTGGCGATCAAGGACCGGGAAAGAACGGTGGTGGCCACCGGCGGGGGAATTGTCCTGGCGGCGGAGAACCGCCACCTTTTGCAGGAGATGGGTTTGGTTATTTACTTACAAACGGCACCGGCGGTTTTGGCCACCCGGGTCGGCCGGGGAGAAGACCGCCCCTTGCTGGCGGGGGGGGCTCCGGTGGAAGTGCTTACAGCTCTACTGAAGGAGAGGGAGGCCTTTTACCGGGAAGCCAATCTGGTGGTCGTGACGGACGGACGAACCCCCAGTCAGGTGGCGGAGGAGATTATTAGGCAGGCAGCCGGCCGGCAGAGCGGGCAGTGCCCGCCGGCCGGGACGGATGGAAGGTGGTAGGATGGGAGTTGTGCGACGGCTTTTGATCAAAGCGGGGGACCAAGCGTACCCCCTTTATTTAGGAACCGGGTTACTGGCCCGGACCGGGGAGATTTTAAAAGAAAACGGTTTAAACGGGAAGATTTTGGTGGTCACCAACAAGACAGTGGCTCCCTTGTATCTGGCGGTGGTGGAAGAAGGATTAAGACGGGCGGGGTTTGCGGTGGCGACGGTGATCCTTCCCGACGGGGAAAACTACAAGCGCCTTGCGGAACTGGTCCGGGTTTTTGATGCGGCGGTGGCTTCCCGCCTGGAAAGGGATTCGGCGATCCTGGCCTTGGGGGGCGGGGTCATCGGAGACTTGGCCGGCTTTGCCGCCGCCACTTATCTGCGGGGCATCCGTTTGGTGCAAGTTCCCACCACCCTCCTGGCCCAAGTGGACAGTTCCATCGGGGGGAAGGTCGCGGTTAACCACCGGGAGGGAAAGAACCTGATCGGGGCCTTCCACCAACCGGCGGCGGTGATCAGCGATCTGGAAACCCTGGCCACTTTGGACCGGCGGGAATTCAACACCGGTTTGGCCGAGATCATCAAGGCCGGCCTGATTGGCGATGCGGAACTGGACTGTTTCCTCCGTCGGGAGCAAAAAGCCGTTAAAGAACGGCAAATATCGGCGCTCGTCGAGATTATCCAGCGGGCTTGTGCCTTTAAAGCCAGGATTGTCAGTTTGGATGTCCGGGAGCAAGGCCTCCGGGCAATTTTAAATTATGGGCATACCATTGGGCACGCCCTGGAAGCGGAGACCGGCTATACCTTTTACCGGCATGGTGAAGCGGTGGCCGTCGGGATGGCCGGTGCCGCCGCCCTCAGTGTGGAGTTGGGGCTGGCCTCTCCCGATCTTTTCCAGATGACGCGGGAACTGTTACAGGCCTATGACCTGCCAACGACCATACCCGGTCTTCCTGCCGGTAAACTGGTGGACCGGATGACTTTGGACAAAAAAGTGAAAGCGGGGAAAATCCGTTTTATCCTTAGTCCCGGCCTCGGTCAAGCCTTGATCAAAGAGGATGTGCCGGCGGAAACGCTCCTTCAGGTCTTATACCGGCTGGGTGCCATTGAGGGGTGATTGCCATTAAGATCTTGGTTTTGCATGGACCAAACCTTAATCTGTTAGGAATCCGGGAACCGGCGATCTATGGCCGGGTGACACTGGCGGAGATTAATGAAGCCCTCCGGCGGGTGGCGGCCGAACTCCGGGTGGATTTGGAGATCTGCCAGTCCAACCACGAGGGCGTCTTAATCGACCGGATTCAGGAAGCCTACGGTAAAGCCCAAGGGATCCTGATTAACCCGGCGGCTTTGACCCATACCAGTGTGGCTTTGCGCGACGCCCTGGCGGCCGTTGCTTTACCAGTCATCGAGGTTCACCTCAGTAATATCTTTGCCCGGGAAGACTTCCGCCACCAGTCGCTGACCGGGCCGGTAGCGAGCGGGGTGATCTGCGGTCTGGGCGCCGACGGGTATCTATGGGGGCTCCGGGCTTTGGTGGAGATAATCAAGAAAAGACAGCAAAAAGAGGCTCCGGTTAAACCGTGAGCCTCTTTTCTAACCTTGACTATCATGAGCAACATTTAACCGGCCGAGACGGGGAAAACACCTGGAGCGGGAAGATTGGTAACCAGTGATTGCCTCTTTTAGGGCGCCACACCCGCATAGGCGCCGACATGTTCATAGTTGGAAAGAAAAACAAATTGCCCCGAAAGAGCTGTTTCGACCAGCCCTAAACGCAGGGCGGTCTTCCAGGAACCGATGTTTCCCGTATGTGTCCGCCAGCAAGGTAAACGGCCAAACTCCTCAAATTGGGCCCGGCTTAACAGACCGGCGCATTCCAGGGCCAAACCGCGTCCCTGATAGGCAGGGCGGGTCGCGACCCCCAATTCACAGTAACTTTTGGTGTAGGCCAGGATTGTCGCCACGGAGGCCAGTTCACCGTCGACAAAAGCGGCCGCGGCTTGCCCTTCCGTCAGCAGCCGGGCCGGCGAGCCGAAGAAATCCCAGAGCCAGTCTTCGGTGGCAAAGGCCCTTTGCAGGAGCCCGGCTTCTTCCGGATGTAAGAGACGGACCCGGAAATTGGGTAGGGAAGCCGGCTGCCAGTCTTGGGGCGCGGCCAAAAACAGCACCGGAATGGCGAACCGCACCGGCCAGTACCGGTTGACGGCGGGAAACAAGGAATGGGTGACCACTAGATCAGCCGGTTGCGTCAATAACTTTAAGAATTTTTTCGTCATAATCAGTTGGTCTGTTTCCCCGTAGAGGAAATACATAGGCGGGACAGTGTGCGGGTAGGAAATGGACAAGAACTTTGGGGACTGTTCCTGGTCTACCTCGACCACACTGGACGCAGAATTCAAGAGGAACAGAGCGGAACAATTTTCGGGGGTATCGGCCAGCATGGACCGGACGGTATCCCGTTTGTGCGGAGGTAGCCTCCTCATTATTTCATCTCCCTGATTTCTTAAAATCCGTCCAGAGAAGGAAGATGCCGGCTACCGTCAACTACCAGGTACTAAAATAAAAACCCCCCCTTTGATTCCGTTTGAGACTAGAATACGCCTTAACAGAAGAAAAAGCAATAGGAGAATAAACCGATTTTTCCCCCAAAAAAAAGAAGATTAAAGAAGAAACGTCCCTTCTACGTTAGAAGGGACGTTAAAAGCGGAAAATTTTTTGCTCATTGGAAGTCACAATCTTATTTGTCTTCCGGGAAGTATTTTACCAGTAATTTGATGAGGGTATATAAAACGATCATCCCCACAAAAGTCAAACCCAGGCTCTGCAGAAGAATGCTTAAGGTGGTGAGCATATTATCGGCCATGACGGGAACCTCCTTTTCTTATAATGCGAGGGCATTAACCAAATAAATCAGAATCCCGGCGGCCAGGATCGAGCCGACCTGTCCGGCCACGTTGGCGCCGACCGCCTGCATTAACACAAAGTTACCCGGATTCTCCTTTTGGGCGATTTTCTGAATGACCCGGGCGGACATGGGGAAGGCCGAAATACCGGCCGCACCGATCATCGGGTTGATCTTGCGGGGAAGGAAAAGGTTGAGGAGTTTGGCAAAGAGTACCCCGCCCGCCGTATCAAAGACAAAGGCAAAGAGGCCCATCGCTAAAATCATTAAGGTCTTCCACGTTAAAAAGTTCTCGGCGACCATCGTCGAACCGATGGTAATGCCCAGCAACAAGGTGACCAGGTTGGAGAGTTCGTTCTGGGCGGCCTGGGAAAGCTTGTTTAAGACCCCGCATTCCCGGATCAGGTTGCCGAACATGAGGGAGCCGACCAGCCCGACACTCATCGGGGCGATTAAACCGGCAACAAAAGTGACGAGAATCGGGAAGAGAATCCGGGTAGTTTTTGAAACCTTGTGGAGGTTCAGATCCATCGCGATGCTCCGTTCTTCCGGCGTGGTCAAAGCCTTAATCACCGGGGGCTGAATCAGGGGCACCAACGACATATAGGAATAGGCGGCGACCGTAATCGGTCCGACAAGTTCTTTCCCCGCGAAAAGATTGGCTACGTAGATGGAAGTGGGTCCGTCGGCGGCGCCGATGATCCCGATGGAGACCGCCTCTTTTAGACTAAAACCAAAACCCCGGGCCAGGAGGGTGGTGGCAAAGATGCCGAATTGGGCGGCAGCGCCGAAGAAAAGCATAAACGGTTGTTGCAGAAGGGGACCGAAGTCAATCATGGCGCCCACGGCGATAAAGATCAAAACGGGAAAAAGTTCGTTGGCAATTCCGGCGTTATAAAGGACGGTCAGGAAACCGTCTTCGCCGATGGCTGAAGAAAAAGGAATATTGGCGAGGATCGCCCCGAAACCAATGGGCAGGAGGAGCATGGGTTCATAATCCTTCTTGATGGCAAGGTAGATTAGGAGCCCGCCGATGAAAATCATAAAGGCATTACCGAGAGTGAATCCCTTGAATGAAGCCAGTAGAGCCTCCAAGAAAAGATACCTCCTTCGTAAATTGAAATAGCGGTGAAGCAGTGATATTATGTTCTAAGACACTATTTTATATTATAACAGGAAAGAACATGGGCGAAATGGGTTTAACAAAGATGCAATAATCGGCCGGGAGAACCGGTTGGTCGGGAGATGATCGCATGAAAAAATTAAAATGCCTTGGACTCTTGCTCCTTTTTTTTCTCACCGGCGGACTTGGAATGGCCATCTATGAAGGACATGAGGGGCCCATTGACGAGTCGGCGGTGATGGGTACCGGCAATCTCACGCTGTTGGAAGCGAAGGAGATTATCCTGGCGGATGAACTCCTTTATATCACTTTGGACCAGGATTTTGCCCATATCTACAGTTATTATGAATTGGTAAACCCCGGCACCGAGACCGAAGTAATGGTGGGTTTTCCCGTCGATTTCCTCCTTGATTCGGAGCGTTACGGTCTGGCCTGGCAGGAGGAGTCCTTTCCTTCCTACCAAATAGCGGATGAAACGGGAAGTCTGCCCGTCCGGACTTATACGGATGAAAAACCCCAAATTGTAGTGGCCGGCGGGCGCAAACGGGAACTGGTGCGCAAGTGGTATACGACCAATTTAAATTTGGCGCCGAACAGCCGGAAGAAATTGGTGGTGGAATATACGGTCCGCTGTTCCTTGCTGGATATGGACACGGTGACCACTTTCTTTCCTTCTTTTTCCGACCGGCTGCTTACTTACAACTTTTTCCCGGTTGGCGGCTGGGAGAACGATCTGATCCGCAAATTACGGATTGTGGTGGACGCCCGGGCAAACCTGGAAGCCGGGGGCGAGTTGAAGAGTCTGAATTTTCCCCAATTTAGCGCGTACGGCGGAATCTATATCTTTGAAAGCACCGATTTTGACCTGAAAGAAAATTATGCCCTGAAAGTCCTTTATAATGAGACGCCCCGGTTGATGACGGAATTGATCACGACTTATCAGATTAATCCGGAGCAGATTACCGGCCTTTCCGGGTCTTCCGAAGCGAAGGCTTACCCCTTGCACCAGCTTTTGGACGGGAACTTGCGGACCCCGTGGGTGGCAGGGAAAGAGTCAGGGACGGAGCCGGCCTGGATCGAGGTGGAGCTCAAGGATTTCTGCTTGCAAGCAGTGGGAGTGGTCAACGGTTTTCTTGCGGACGACGCCACCTATGCCCGGTACGACCGGGCAAAAAGAATTAAGGTCCAGATTGAACAGGAGGAATATGACTTTCTCACCGGCCGGGTGGAGAAACGGGTGATCGAACGGGAGGTGGACCTGGCCGCCGCGCCTTACCGGGAGGTCAATGAAAGGGCTTTTGCGCCTTTGGTGTCGATCCTGGCCGATCTGGGCCAGTCTTATAATAAAACCTCCCGCCTCCGCCTGACGATCCTGGATACTTACCCCGGCACGGAAAGGCGGGTGGCCCTGGGTGAGCTTTTTTTGCTGGGGTACAGAAACGAGCAGGACTTTCCGGTGGAATTCAGTGGGGGTGAGGAGGAAAATAAAAACTGAGATCAGGACCTGACCTCAGTGCGAATGACGAAAGGTAGTCTTGTCTGCCCCGGCTCCGGCGCATCCGGTGCTTACTGGGGGGGTTCCTCCGGCGGTGCGGTGTTGTTTAACCGGGCTTCCAACTCTTTCACCCGCTCTTCCAGGGTGGTATATTCTTCTTTCCGGATATAACCCAGGTTTTTCATGATTTCCCCGACCGAGTGCTGAATCATTTGCTGGAGGGCGGTTTTTTCCTGCTCTCCTTTTTCCATCAATTCATTGAGGAGTTTTTTTGCTTCTGCCGCGGTGACTTCGCCCCGTTCTTCCAAGTCCCGGAGAAACTTTTCCGCCTTTTCTTTGGTTAGCGAGAAGGTACCCAGCCCTAAAACAAGGGATTTCTCCAGTAAACTTTTCATCGGATCCCTCCTTTTCTTATTATATTATGAGCGGTCCGCTTCTAAATTATCATTGTCCAGGGGAGAGCGGGTACGGGAAAAGGAACCGGCGGCCGGAGCGCGAATTAATGATTTGATTTAATTTAAAATCATTTGCCGGTACCCTGTAGGTCGGCAAGGGAGGAATGGCTGATGCGGAAGGTGGTTATTCTCTGCTTTGGTTTACTTTTATTCCTGGTTGGCGCCGGAGGGGTGGTTTTCCCTGTTTTGGGTTATCTTTATGCCCGGGCTGAGGCTTTGGTCCTGGCGGATTTAAGCTATCCCTTATTTCCCTACTTTTATGTGCCCTTTACCGTTTGGCTCCTCATCACCGGCGGCGGCCTTCTTTTCCGCCGGAAGTGGGCATGGTATTCCGTCCAGACCCTTTGGGTTTTTCTGCTTTGCAGCGGAGTCTTGATCTTGGTCGGCTTTAATTTGCTCATAGCCACCTTCGACTTTGGCGGAGCGAAAGTGCGAAACGCCGGAAATCTGGGCCTGGTTCTGCTGCTGGTCGTCTTCCCCCTGTTGGGACTGGTCTTTTTTGGCCGGTCCCGGATGGAGTTTGGGCCGGCCGCTCCAGAAGGGGAAGGGTGGATAAGCACGGCCAACATCCCGGAGGACCGTTGGCCGGAGTGGTAAAGCAGTTAACTATTCTTCACTGCGCTTCCGCATCCGGGCCCGGGTGGCCCGGTCCAGGACCTTTTTCCGCATCCGGATCGCCGTCGGCGTGACCTCCACCAGTTCATCTTCGGCGATAAATTCCATGGCTTGTTCCAGAGTATAAACGAGAGGAGGCGTGAGACGGATGGCTTCGTCGGCGGTGCTGGAACGCAGGTTGGTCAGGTGTTTTTTCTTACAGACGTTTACGTCCAAATCATCTTCTTTGGCATGGATCCCGACAATCATCCCCGTATAGACCTTATCACCGGGGCTGACAAAGAGAACACCCCGGTCTTCCACGTTATGGATGCCGTAGGCGGTGGCTTCCCCGTCCTCAAAGGCCACCAACGACCCTTGATGGCGTTGGACAATCCCCTCTTTCCAGGGGCCGTAAGAGTCAAAGAGATGGTGCATAATTCCTTCGCCCTTGGTATCGGTTAAAAACTGGGAACGGAAACCGATTAAGCCGCGGGCCGGAATTAAATACTCCAGCTTGAGATTGGAACCGGCCCGTTCCATATTGACCAGTTCCGCCCGGCGCTCGCCCAGTTCTTGAATAACCTGGCCGGAAGCCGCTTCCGGAACCAGGAGGAAAAGGCGTTCATAAGGCTCCCAGACTTCGCCGTTGACGATTTTGGTAATCGGTTCCGGTTTGGAGATCTGCAGTTCATAGCCCTCCCGGCGCATGGTCTCGATGAGGATGGAAAGATGCAGTTCGCCCCGGCCGGAGACCTGGAAAGCATCGGGCGAGGCGGTTTCCTCCACCCGCAGGCTCACGTTGGTTTGGGCTTCCTTCCACAAACGTTCCCGCAAATGCCGGGAAGTCAGGAATTTACCTTCCCGTCCGGCGAAGGGACTGTCGTTTACCATAAAGGTCATGGTCAGGGTCGGTTCATCGATGGTCAGCGGAGGCAAAGGCCTGGGTTGTTCCAGGGTGCAGATGGTTTCGCCGATTTTAAGCGCGTCGACCCCGGCGAAGGCGACGATTTCCCCGGCGGCGGCGGAGGTGACCGGAATCCGTTTAAGGCCTTCGTAAACCCAGAGGAGGCCGATTTTGCCTTCCCGGGCGGCGCCATCCTGGGCGCAAATGGTAACGGTTTCGCCGGCTTTTATCGTCCCGTTGGTGATCCGTCCAATCCCGATTTTCCCCACGTAATCATCGTAATCCAGATTAACGATCTGAAGCTGAAGAGGAGCGGTGGGATCACCGGCCGGGGCCGGGATTTCCCGGGTGATCATTTCCAGGAGAGGCCGCATATCCTTTCCCGGGACCTCCGGATCCAAGGTCGCGGTGCCCAGGCGCGCCGAGGTATAGACCACCGGAAAGTCCAGTTGCCAACTGGCCGCTTCCAGGTCGACAAAGAGATCGAAGATTTCGTTGAGGACCTCATCGGGGCGGGCATCAGGCCGGTCCAGCTTATTGATGACGACAATAATGCGGAGGCCGGCGGCGAGGGCTTTCCGCAAGACAAATTTGGTCTGTGCCATCGGACCTTCAAAGGCATCCACCAAAAGCAAGGCTCCGTCCACCATTTTCAAAACCCGTTCCACTTCTCCCCCAAAATCGGCGTGGCCGGGGGTATCGACGATGTTAATCTTCAAATTGCCGTAATGCACCGCAGTGTTTTTGGACAGGATGGTAATGCCCCGCTCCCGCTCTAAATCGTTACTGTCGAGGACCCGTTCGACCACTTGCTCGTTGGCGCGGAAGATCCCCCCTTGACGCAAGAGCGCATCCACCAGCGTAGTCTTGCCGTGGTCTACATGGGCGATAATAGCGATATTTCTCAATTCTTCCTTCTCCTGCACGATGGTCCCACCTTTATCCGTAAAAAATTGCCTTAAACATTAAATCACGATTTGACGGGAAAGACAATGGTCAAGGCCGGGGGTAAGTTTAAATCATGATTAATTTTCGGGGGTTGGGAGGGGAAGGAAAGCCCCGGTTTGTCCTAATTTATGGTAAAATATCCATTTTCTCTTGACAATTTTGCAATTAATGCTATCATTACTAATATGTAAACTAAGAATATGTAAAGGGGACGGTCTCTATTCTGCTCAAACCAGGGTTTTATAATGATCCGGCCACCGGTTTTTTAAATCTTTACGGGCTGATGAAAGCCGTTGTTGAGAACCGGGTCGGCCGGGAGGGCGCCTTGGCCTTTTTCAGTATGAAAAACACGGCCCCCGACAAGCAGCGGTTTTCTTTGGAAGAAGGTTTGAAGAATTTAGAGCTTGCCTTGGCCGCCCTGACGGTGGAGTTAAGGAAGGAAAGCCGGGGACCAAAGGTTATTCCCGCCCGCCTTACCCAGGATAAGCTGGTCTTGGTCTTTCCGGGGACCACCCGGGAGGTGGCGGCGGAACTGACCAGACGGTTGAAGGCGGTTTATGACCAACGGGCAAGGATGAGCAGACGGCCGCTGTCCGGCTTTGACACGGCAGTTATTGCTTATGGCTCCGGCGAACATAAGCTGACGCCGTTTTTGCGCCTCTTGTTTTCCCAATTGATTGCGGCGGTTACCGCCCAGGAAGATTGGCGCCAAGCGGCCGAAAGGATGATGACCGGACTGGCCGAGCATATTGCCGAAAGCTTTACCCTCCTGGATCAAGCCTGGAAGCTTGCTTTGCGCGATGATGTTTCCGGTTTGCCCAACCACCGGGCGGCCCAAACCGTCCTGGGGGAGAAGTTCGATTCTTCTTTAAAGCAACAGGCCCCCTTCAGTATTTTATTCATTGACGGGGACAACCTCCGGCAATACAACAGCATCAGTTATCAGAAGGGTAATGCGATGATCCGGAAATTGGGGGAGATCCTGGCCAGCCAGTTACGGCGGGATGACTTTCTCGCCCGTTGGTTCTCGGGGGATGAGTTTTTGGTGGTGCTGCCCGGGGCGGACCGGGATGAGGCCTACCGGGTGGGTGAACGTTTGCGGGTTTTAGTGGAGGAGACCACCAAAGATTGGCTTTTCCCCATCACCATCTCGATCGGGATTGCCAGTTTTCCGGAGGACGGCAATACTTTGGAAGCTTTGCTCCGAAAGGCGGAGGAAGCCAATGCCTTAGCGAAAAAGGCAGGGAAAAACCAGGTTTGTGAAGCCGGTATGGTCTACGCGGCGGGCCCCGGCTTATACCGGCCGCGGACGAACTATAATTGACAAAAGGCGCGCGCCATGGTATGATGGAGCAAAATTCAATCCTAAACTCGAGGAACGGGTGAAGTAGGAACGGGTTGGACTTAAAGAGAGCCGGTGGCCGGTGCGAACCGGTGGGGCCCCTTCCGAAGTTACCCCCGGGAGAGGAGGCTTGAACCTGCCGCGGGCAGTGGTAGAGTTCTCCGGCGCAAGCCGTTATCTTAACGAGAGGCGGCCGCCTTTGGGCGGTGGCAAGCAGGGTGGTACCGCGAGGAAGACTCGTCCCTTCGGGGACGGGTTTTTTTATAATCTTTTTCTCTGTTCACCGCTAATCATTTAAAAATTTTTCAGTACTGGGAGGGAGCTGGTGTTGTCCAACGCCTTGGATGTCTTTAAAGAAAGGGGCTTTTTTAAACAGGTTACCCATGAGGAGGAACTATATCAGGCTTTCGACCATGGACCGGTGACGGCTTATGTCGGTTTTGATCCCACCGCCGACAGCCTCCACGTCGGTCATTTGATGGGGATTATGGCCCTGGCCCATCTGCAAAGGGCTGGTCACCGGCCCATCGCTTTGGTGGGGGGCGGCACGGTGATGATCGGGGATCCCACCGGCCGGACGGAACTCCGGCAGATGCTGGCGGTGGAGACCATCAATCAAAATGTGGTGAAAATCAAAAAGCAACTGGGGCACTACCTCAATTTTGAAGGCCAAGCCCGGCTGGTTAATAATGCCGATTGGATCCTTCCCTTAAATTACAT
>DATCJZ010000055.1:0-12484 GCA_036562545.1 Capillibacterium sp.
AACTCCCGCTCCGGAATGGCGTAGATGGCCTTGTTGAGATAAAAGGCGTCAATGGGCGGAATATCCCATAACAACTGGGATTTCTGGCCGAAAACCGCCCCGATTTTCGCCACGTACTTTTTCCGGTCCCGCCAGGGCGTGTAACCCATAATATCAACTTTGCCGGAGGAAGGATAAAGAATCCCGGTTAAAATCTTGAGGGTGGTGGATTTTCCGGCGCCATTGGGCCCTAAAAAACCCACCAGTTCCCCCTGGTCAATCCGGAAGGAGATCCCTTTTAAGGCCTCAATATAAATGGGCTTCCGGACAAAGAGGCTTTTCAGCGTTTCCCCGAAACTGCTGCCCCGCTGGTATGATTTATATACCTTCTTTAAATCTTCAACGGTAATCAACATCTCAGCCACCTGCACTGGTATATTTTTTTAACATCGCCCGCCAAAACAACAGGCTCCCGGCCAGAAAAAGAAGGCTGATCCCGACGGCCCCCCAGGTGCCGGGGGAAGGACGGCCCAGCAAAACCGAGGCCGGTACGGAGCCAAGAATCGCGATGGGAATAATACCCGTAATCACCGTCTGGACTGGCTTGGAGAAGATGGCCGCCGGATACAAGCCAAAGTTGGTCAGAGAATGAAAGATATCGTAAACCCGGATATTCCCGATCCAGACGATCCCGATCCCCGCTAAAGTCACCCCATAGGCAAAAAGGGTCAGCAGGGTAATGAGAAACAAAGCCAGAAACTGAAGCCATTGCCCCACCCCCGGGGGTGGCAACCGGCGCAAGGCCAGCATGAACAAAGTAGCGCCGCCAATCAATTTTCCCAGATCCTCAGCGTCAAAGCCGGTCACAATCGCCATAAAAAGGGCGGATTTGGGCTTAATCATCAATAAGTCAAAGGTGCCACCGCGTACCCGTTCAACAGTGTTCCAGACGATCCCGAAAAAGAAGGGATAGGCGATCCCCTTGCCCAAAAGGAAGACGCCCTGGATGAGCAATGCTTCATACATACTCCAACCGGGGAAACTGGCGCCGTTTCCGTAAATCAAAATGGTAATCAGCGGCGCCGCCATCTCCACCAGGAGCATAATCAGGATGCTCAGGAAATAGTCCCCCCGGTAGGCCATCCGGCTCGCCAACGCCGTCCTGACCCCCGCCAAGTAAATCCGGAGGTTGTTCCTCATGCCCCCACCCCCGTAAACCGCTTAATCCCGAAATACCACAAAAGTCGGGAGAGCAGAAACATGAGTACAACCGCCAAGAACTGCAGGGCCACCACCTGAGGAATGGGAAGGGTGATCCCGGCCAGTTCATAATGGCCGATGAAGACCCGGATCGGCGCATAGGTGATAAATTGGAAAGGAAGATAGAAGAGGAGCTTTTGCATTCCTTCCGGGAAAAAGGTTAACGGGATCAGCATCCCCGCCGAGAGGTCCCGGAGCGTCAGAAAGGCCCGGCGGAGTCCTTCCGTCCTCGTCAGCCAAAAGGCGCTGAGCCCGATACAATAGTTGGTCAGAAAGACGAGGATGAAACTTAAAGCCAGGGAAAGCAAAGCCCAGCCGGGCGCGGCAGGGATCAATTTAATCCTAAAGACAAAAAAGAAAATCACGTAAATCGGGAGTATTTCCACTAAGAGGGCGAGCAACCGGTGGCCGATCTTTTCCGCAAAGGCATAAAAGCAGTAGGAAACCGGCCGCAGCAGGAAAGTCAAAAAGCCGCCGGTCCGTACCAGCCACTGGAGATCCCAGTCCGCCGAGTCATAGGTCAGGTAGCCGATCACCGCTGAGATCCCGTAGTAAGTCAGCATTTCTTCCAGTGTCAATCCGTTGAGGATCGTCCGGGTGCCGTAAACCGCCCGCCAAATAAACATTTGCGTCAAAAAAAAGACCGGGCCGACAAAGACGGAAACCGCCATTTGGTTGCGGTAAGCGGCCCACTCTTTATAGGTGGAAAGGGCGGTGGCTTTTAAGACATTGGCGAGATGCCCGATGCGTTTTTTTACTCCATAGCGCCTACGCAATACCTTCAACTCCTGGGCAAAGATAACTTGATGATCCAGATCATAACAAAATTATGATTTTTAGACAAGAAAAACGTCTATTTAAAGATTAGAAGAACTTTTATTGCCAAAATTAAATGGGCAAAACCATAAAGAATGGTTTACCTAACCCGAAACTGAAGCCCATTAAGTACTGTGATTAAACCCATTCCAACCAGAAACCAAAGGGTTAAGCGGCGGAAGACCGATTCCGTAATTTCCTTGGCGATCCGCAACCCCAGGAACGAGCCGAGAAAGACCATTGTTCCGCAAAATCCGGCCATTTTAATGATCCCAAGGTTAATTAAGTTTTCCAAGGAAAAGCTTAAGATCGTGACGAGATTAGTGATGATTCCATAAAGAACCAGATCGGCTTTAAAACGATTTTTCGGGTATCCTTCGTTGGTTAAGAAGAGGACAATCGGGGGACTACTCATCCCGAACCCGCCATTTAATACCCCGCTCATGAAACCGGCGATACTGCTCCCCACAATTTTATGGCGAAACTTGATTTGGAAGCCGCCCAACATGGCCAGCCCGGTGATGATGATCACCGCACCGATGACCAGTTTCAGTATATTTTGGTCCAAATGCTTCAAGGCATATACCCCGAGAGGAATCCCCGTGATCCCAAAGAAAATCAACAACCAGACTTCACTGAACCTAAGGTATGCTTTGTAGTCCAAAAGGACAATTACATTGTTTAACAGACAACACAAGACGATGAGCGGTGTCACCATGGTCACCGGTAAAATGGTGACCAACAGCGGTACAGACAGTAAAGAAAAACCAAAACCGACGGTGGCTTGAAGGAGGCTAGCAAAGAAAACAATCAATAAGGTGAAGAGCATTTGCGCTGTCGTCATCAAAAATCAGCCTCTATTTTCCTGGTATGTTTCATCCGCGTAAAGTGCTGTGGCCAGCTTAATTATACTGTAAACTGGGGTATTTTTAAATAAATTTATCCTCGGTTCTGCCTTAAAAAAGCGCCTTATTACTCTTAGAAGGGCGTTTTAGGAGTTTTAATCTAAAAAAAGGCGCCGGCCAAATTTTTTTGGCCAGCGCCTCTTCTCAATTTTCCCTTTGACCGGTTAAGAACCAATAGTTTTTAGTTGGCAACCGGCGCTCCGGAGGAGAGAGCCTCGTTCTTTCTGACATAGTTGAGGAAGAGGCCGAGGAAGACCAGGGCCGCCACGATCCCGATGGGATAAGAGATGGAGGTCGGCAGGCTGAACCCTTCCGGCGCCTGAAGGATATAGGTGACCGACACCGCGCTCATAAAGGTGGCCGGCGCCGTGACAATCCACGGAGATTTCTTATTCTTCACCAGATAAACCGCAGCCGCCCAGAGGCCGATCATCGCCAGCGTCTGGTTGGACCAGGCAAAATACCGCCAAATGATGTCGAAATTAATCTGGGAAAGAATCGCGCCCACGCCCAACAGGGGGATGGCCAGATACAACCGGGTCCGGATCGGCTTCTGGTCAATATTGAACCAGTCGGCAATGGTCAGCCGCGCGCTGCGGAAAGCCGTATCCCCCGAGGTAATCGGGCAGACGATCACGCCCAGGATGGCGAGGACACCACCGACTTTACCTAAAAGGGTAATGCAAACCTCATGGACCACCCCGCCGGTGCCGCCTTTGGCGATCGCCGCGGCTAAGCCGGGCGTACCGTTATAGAAGGTCATACCGGCCATTGCCCAGATCAGCGCGATCACACCTTCGGCGATCATCGCCCCGTAAAAGACGCGCCGCCCTTCTTTTTCATTCTTGAGGCAGCGGGCCATGATCGGCGATTGAGTGGCGTGGAAACCGCTGATCGCGCCGCAGGCAATCGTAATAAACATCAAGGGCCAGATCGGCAGGCCGTTCGGATGGAGATTGGCCAGAGTCAGCTCGGGAATCTTATATCCCTTCACGAAGATGCCGCCCGTCACGCCGACCGCCATGATAATCAGGATCACACCGAAGGCCGGATAAAACCGGCCGATGATCTTGTCAATAGGAATAATGGTCGCCAAGAAATAATAAGCCAGGACCACCACCAGCCAGAAGTTCATCGTTAAAGACTCGGGAGTAAGGCTGGCCAACAATTGGGCGGGGCCCGTCATAAAGACCGTCCCGACGAGGACCAGCAGCACCACGGAGAAGACCCGCATGACATTCTTCATCGTCGGCCCCAGATAGATCCCGGTGACCTCGGAGATACTGGCTCCGTTATGCCGCACCGATAACATGCCGGTAAAATAATCGTGGACCGCACCGGCAAAAATACAACCAAAGACAATCCAGAGAAAAGCGGCCGGGCCCCATAAAGCTCCGGAAATCGCGCCGTAGATTGGTCCCAAACCGGCGATATTGAGCAGTTGGATCAGGAAAATCTTTTTCCAGTCCAGCGGAACATAATCAACCCCGTCATTGTTGACGTACGCCGGAGTTTTTTGCTCCGGATCCGGCTGGAAAACCTTTTCCGCAATTGCCCCGTAAATACAATAACCAACAATTAATAAGACCAAGGCCAATAAAAAAGTAACCATCTAACCCCTCCTCTACTTATTGGATTCTAAAGATAAGAATAGATCTGGAACCCTAAAAAAAGAGGGGTTTTTGGCTAAAATGTTAAAAATAAGGTCCAAACGGTTAAAAATTAGGTTTTAATTTAGAAATCGAATAACCGCCGGAAATCTTTGATCTTGTTTCTGCTGATCACAATCTCTTCTTTTTCATAACCCTTCATCTTGAGCAGATATGAATGGTTAAACCAGGGCAAAATCTCCTTAATGTGTTCGAGATTAACAAGATAACTCCGGTTCACCCGCATAAATTTTTCATTGGCAAACTTCTGTTCAAAATAGGAGAGGGGCTGATTAGACAGGTAAGTTCCGCTTAGGGTGCAAACCCGGCTGTTACGGTCATCGGTGGTGATCAAAACGATCTGATCAAGATCCACCAGGAGCACCCGGTCACCTTGCCAAAGGGGGAGTTTGCGGATCCCTCCGGCGAGCCGGGCAACTTTGTCGAGGGTATCATCGGCAGCGGAACTCCGCGCATTCTCCATCTGCTTTAGGATCCGGGTTAAGGCCAAACCGACCCGCTCGGCCTCGAAAGGCTTCAAGATATAATCCAAAGCATTAATTTTAAAGGCTTCAACCGCGTATTCATCATAGGCCGTGGCGAACACGATCATTAGATTCTTTTGCAGCTCTAAGAGTTCTTGGGCCAGATTGATCCCGCCGATATCGCCCAGGTTAATGTCGATAAAAGCGGCATCAATTTCACGGGCAGCCACCGTCTCCAGAGCCTCCCGCCCGTTCTTAGCTTCCCAGATTTGCAATGTTTCTTCCGGAGGCGATGCCTCCTCGAGCAAATACCGTAACTCCTTTCTGGCCGGTGTCTCATCATCCACGATGAGCAATTTCAGCAGCAAGCAAATCCACCTCCCCCCAGTCCGGGATTTTTAGCATGACCTTGGTCCCATGGTCTTTCCGGCGGATTTGTAAGCCGTAATCTTCACCGTACAACTTTTTCAGGCGTCTCTGCACATTAATCAAGCCCACACATCTTTCCGGCATCTGCTCCATTTCGAGCCTCCTGATGATCTCTTCGCTCATGCCGACTCCCGTATCTTCAACGCAGATCGCGAGTCCGGCCCCGTTCTTCCGGGCCACAATCGAGACGGTGCCGCCCTCCTCGACCGGCAAGACCCCGTGTTTTACCGCATTTTCCACTAAAGGCTGTAAGATAAAGGGCGGCACCAAGAAATCTCTAACTTCATCCGGAACATCCACAATCACTTGAAGCCGCTCTTCGAAACGGGCCTTTTCCAATTCCAAATAAGCCTTAATCATCCTGAGTTCCTCCTCCAAACGGATAAAACTGTCCGTCTGGATCAGGGTGTTCCGGAAATAAGTACTAAGACTAATCAATAATTCCCGCGCCCGCTGCGGTCGATCCCGGCAGACCGAAATGATCGTATTCAACGCGTTAAATAAAAAATGCGGGTTGATCTGGGATTGTAAGGCCTTTAACTCTGCTTTCTGTTGCAATTTTTTATAATATTCGATCTCCGCCAGTTCCAATTGGGTGGAAAAAAGTTTGGCCAAACCTTGCGCCAAGGTGATATGCACATCAGAAACGGCATTCTCCCGGTCCAGGTACAATTTGAGCACGCCGGCCACTTCTTCCCGCTTCCATAAAGGGACAATCACCGCCGACTTTAACTTGCACGCCGGCTCGGAACAGCCAATCTCCCCTTTGGTGTCGGCCACAACCATCGTCCCGGTTTTAATTGCCTTTTTCGTCAAATCAGTCAGAATTGGCGTCTGCGCCAGATGATGATCCTCCCCGACCCCGGCATGGGCTAAAATCTGCTTGCGGTCGGTAATGGACACGGCGGAAACACCCGACATTTGGAGAATAATCTTCACCACTTCTTTTATTTCCGGATTGTGCAGCCCTTTCCGCAAGTGGCCAAGACAGCGCTCAGCGATGTCCAGCGCCAGTTTGGTTTGGAGTGCAGCCTCTTTCTCTTTTTCCTTGTAAATCCCGTCAATGAAGCCGACAAACAAACAGATCCCCATCGGATTAAAGACAACCATCGGCACCCAGATGATCTTCACCAGTTCCAAGGCTTCAGAGAAAGGTTTGGCCAGAACCAGAATGATCCCCATCTGCAGAATTTCCGCAAACATTCCGGCCAAATAGGCATAGACCAAGTTGTTTTGGGCTTTTTTGAAAGGTTGCGAAACAAGCCCGCCAACCATCCCCTCGACGACCGTGGAAATGCCGCAAGCCACCGCCGTAAAGCCACCGATGTCAATGAGCCAACGGTGCAACCCGGCAATAGAACCGGCCACCAAACCCACCAAAGGCCCGCCAAAAAGGCCGCCAACCATGACCCCGACAATGCGGGAGTTGGCGAGGGCGCCTTTTACCGAAACACCTGTATAAGTCGCCAAGATACCAATCATCCCAAAGACGGTGGCCATTTTTAGTTTGTTGGCCAAGGTATCTTTACGGCCGGTAACCAGATTCTTAAAAAGCTCGGTCTTCGACAGAAAATAGGCGATCAAAAGGAGCAGACTCATATTACTAAGGAGATTCTTCAGAACATAACCTATCGCCACATTCTTCGACCCCTTCGCAAAGATTTGCGTACACCTGCCGGCGGGAGACCTTTCATTGCCTCGGCATGGCAATAATTCTTACTACAATTATACTATACTGTTTATCAGTAAATAAAGAAAAGACCCGAGCACTTACTCCGGGCCTCCTGTTTCGTGCCGCTTAGCTTAGACCTTCAGAGGCATCATCAGTTGGCAAGACCTAACCAAATTGTCCATGGAGTAATGACGCTGATCTAAGTCCGGTTTGCGGAAAAAAAAGCCCTATGTTATTATAACTTTAGTAACACCCCGCCTGGGACCGGACGGACACACCGCCCGGAAAATCTATGGGCGGTATCAGGTTATTGCCCATCTGTCGCTCTCCTTAGGGGTCGCTGAAAAACCGCCTATGCCGACACCGGCAAAATCGGGCATGTCACCAGTGAAAAAAAGTTTAGCCTGCCGCAAAGAGCATCATTAAATAAAAAATAAGGAGGTAAAGTGGATGAGCCAACTGGAGGCCCGGATCAAAGCGGAACGGACCGCCGAGGTTACCCTGTTCTTAACCACCGGGGAGGAGCGCCCCCTGGCCGAACAAGAGGTGGAAATCGCCCAAACGAAGCACCGTTTTCTCTTTGGCAGCAACGGTTTTTTCCTTTTGCCCCTGGTCAATAACGAACTCACCGGGGCGGAAAAAGAACAGGCGGCGCGGATTACCGACCATTTCCTTGCCCTCATGAACTATGTGACCCTTCCTTTCTACTGGGGACGGTTTGAACCCCAACCAGGCAAGCCTGATACCGAAAGATTACTGCGGACTGCCAAGTGGTGTGTGGAGCACGGCCTGCAGGTCAAGGGACACCCGCTTTGCTGGCATACGCAAACAGCCCCCTGGCTGCTCCGGCTGACCAACGCGGAGATCCTCGCCGCCCAACTCGACCGGATCAAACGGGATGTTTCCGCCTTTGCCGGTCTCATCGACTGCTGGGATGTGGTCAACGAAGCGGTGATCATGCCCAACTTCAGTAAATACGACAACGGGATCACCCGGATCTGCAAAGAATTAGGGCGCATAAAAACCATCAAGCTGATGTTTGCCGCGGCGCGGGAGACCAACCCCAAAGCCGTCTTGCTCTTAAATGATTTCGATGTCTCGCCGGCCTATGAGATCTTAATCGAAGGCTGTCTGGCGGCCGGTGTCCCGATCGACGTCATCGGCATCCAATCCCATATGCACCAAGGGTACTGGGGCGTGGAAAAAACCGAACAGATCCTGGAACGTTTCGCCCGTTTCAACCTGCCGCTGCATTTTACCGAGACAACACTGGTCTCCGGTACGCTGATGCCGCCGGAAATTGAGGACCTCAATGACTACCAGGTAACCGACTGGCCCAGCACTCCCGAGGGTGAGGAACGCCAGGCCCGGGAGACAATCCTTCATTACAAAACCCTCCTGGCTCATCCGTTGGTCACCGGGATCACCTGGTGGGATTTGAACGACGGACAATGGCTCAATGCCCCCGGCGGCCTCTTGCGGAAAGACGGCTCCCCCAAACCGGCCTATGATGAACTTTATAAATTAGTGAAGGGTGAATGGTGGCTGGCGCCGACAGTGTTCCGCACCGACCGGGAAGGAAAGGTTAAATTCCGTGGCTTTTTAGGGGATTACGAGCTCCGCTGTGCCGGCCGGAAATTCCCATTCCAACTGGAGAAAAAGGGCGAACTGACGCTCAAACTCAAGCTATAAACAAGGCAGGATACCTAGAAAATAAGAGCCGGATCTTTGCCCACTCACCTTTCTCCCCTTTGTAATTGTCCAGTCGCTTATCTTACCCCATCGATAAACAAAAACCCGCTTCTCCGGCGGGTTTTTTAATATTAGCAACATCTTGCAAGATTATTACTTTAATAGTTCTACAATAGTTCTTCGCTTTTCTCCCGGTACAACTCATAATTTTCCCGGTCAAAGCAGACAAAGATCACCTCTTTGATCCGGAGTTCCCGGGCCAAAAAATCCCTCACCGTCTGGAGGGCAATCTCCGCCGCCAGGGCTTTCGGAAAACGATAGACCCCGGTACTGATGTTGGGAAAGGCGATGGTCTCCACCCCGTGGGCCACGGCCAGGGCCAAGCTGTTCCGGTAACAATTGGCCAAAAGGCGGGGTTCATCCTGCGTGCCGCCCCGCCAGACCGGTCCCACGGTATGAATGACATATTTGGCCGGTAACTTGCCGGCGGTCGTGATCACCGCTTCCCCGGTCGGGCAGCCCCCCTGCCGCCTCCGGATCTTCTGACACTCCGCCAGGATCTCCGGTCCGCCGGCCCGGTGGATGGCGCCGTCGACCCCGCCGCCCCCCAAAAGGCTGCTGTTGGCGGCATTGACAATGGCGTCCGCCTGGATTTTGGTTATATCACCCTGCATAATCTCGATTCTATCTTTTACATTTATTTCTGACACCGGCTGCTCCCTCCCCGTGCCCTATGATCAAACTTTCCCCCGCTAATGACATGTCTTCGTCTATCACTCACCGGTTATACGAATTACCACCTGGAAGGGACCGAATGTTGTTCTCCGCTACTTAGAGAATGCCCTCGATGTTTGTCGACTCACCCGGCTTTGAATTTCATTATCAATTCAAAACTGGTAGTAGCCGGCGTAAGCGACTACCTTGAATTTCTTCGTCAGATCTTCGCAAAGCGGAGCTTGAAAGCAGGTTACGCGGCAGGGAAGCCGCGCGCCGCTGTTGATTCAGGAGGAACCATCAGGCGGTTAACCCGCTTTCAACGGAGCTGAGCTTTAGAATACGCAAAGAAATTCTTTGGAGCAAAGAAACACCATTCGGTCCCTGGGAAGAATAATTATCTACTCCAACCCCAAATAAGCGCTGATCTCCCGCGAAGCCTGCCGGGCGGTCTCCAGGGACTCTCCTTGTTCCTCCCGGTAGTCCTTGATAATGTCTTCGGTCCCGGAGGCCCGTTTCAGGACCCAGACGCCGCCGGAGAGAACCACTTTCACCCCGTCCCCGATCACCAGGCGTTCAATTGTCCGTCCGGCAATCTTCTTCCCGGCCAACAAGGCTTTAACCTGACCGGGGTCGGCCGCCAGTTGGGCGAGGCGGGCCTTTTGTTCCGGCCGGGCCGGCTGGTCCTCCCGTTCATACTGGTAGGGACCATATTCTTTCTCCAACTCCCGGTAAAGGGTGCCGATGTCCTTCCCGGTCGCGGCCATCACCTCCATCATCAAGAGAACGGCGGCAATCCCGTCCTTTTCCGTTACCCAGACCCTTCCGTCCCGCCGCGGAAAGGAGACCCCGGCGCTCTCCTCCCCGGCCAGGACATATTTCCTTGCCTGCAACCCGGCCACATAATGCTTGAAGCCCACATTCACCTCATAAGTGGGGCGCCCGTAACGGGCGGCAATCCGGTCCAGTAGATGGGTGGTGCCGATGGTGCGCCCCACTCCCATTGCCGCCGGAAAATCCCGGTGGGCCGCCAGATAATTAAAGAGCACACACAAAACATGGTTGGGGTTTAAGATCCCGGTAGTGTCTTCGCCCCCAAAGCGGTCCGCATCATTGTCATTGGCGCCGATAAAAGGCACGCGGAGTTTTTCCCGCATCCCCGCCACCGCCATCATCACATAACGGGAAGACGGGTCCCCCCGGAGCTTGCCGTCCCAATCGTAAGTCCGGCAGGCCGAAGCCGGATCCGGTTCGGCCAGCACCACCTCGATTTGAGTACCGTAAAGATCGTTTACCGCTTCATAATAACCATTCGCCGACCCGCCCAACGGAGTGACGGCAAAACGTTCTTTTTTGATCAGATCCATATCCACGACCGAGCCCAGATCCCGGACATAGGGCGTAAGGAGATCAACCGGCTTGACCAGCCCCTTTTCAACGGCGGTCCGGTAGGGGATGCGTTTGATCGCCGCCGGATGTGCCAGGTAGTAATTGCCCTTTTCATCGATGGGCTTCGTGCTGGTATTGGGGCCGCCGTCCAGACCGTTACTCTTGTACCCGGCATCTTCCGGAGGATTATGGGAAGCGGTGATGATCACCCCTTCCACCTTTTCCCCCCGGGCCACCCGGGTTAGAATGGCGTGGGAAATGACCGGGGTCGGGGTGCTCCGCCCGCCCCGGTGAATCATTACTTCCATCCCGTTGCCGGTAAAGACCTCCACCGCCGTTTCCTGGGCCAGATCGGAAGCATAACGCACATCCTTCCCCATCACCACCGGTCCGAGGGGCTTATCCCGCAAAGCCTCAGGCAGAACAGGCCCGAAAGTCCCGCGTTCGTAACGTAAATCCACCAAAGCCTGGGTTATCGCCGCCACATGGCGGTCGGAAAAGCCCGTCCCGACCGGTCCCCGGTGGCCGGAGGTTCCGTTTTTCACCGGTTTTAATTCCCCCTGCGGATTCGTGTACCAGGCGGTAATCTGTTCTTTGGAATAGAGATCCTCCGGCCGGGCGTGCTGGCCGGCCAGCGGATGCAGCACACGCGATGTCATCTTTGCTCCTCCTTAAAATATATGGTGACTTAAACACGAACGGTTTAAGCTTATTCCCATGTTTATCCCTTTAAAGAAATTACCCCATTATTATACCTTTTATTGCGATTTCCATAATGAATTGTATGTTATTTCTTGGCCAGCCCTTTAATTCCTCCCGGCTAACGATTACCCTTTGCCCCTCCCGGTCTTGGCAAAAGAATTGCCCGGTTCACGGTGGAATAACCCTGTTGTCCTTATGTTGCATTTTTTACTTTTTCTGAGGCGTAAAGCAGGAAAAAAAATTCCCGTGTTTAATAATTATTAAGGACATGGAAGTCATTTATTTTAAATTCCTTTTTTACAAACGTTTGGGATAAAGATCTGTAAATTTACCTTAAAATTTTTGTTTTTGCCGCTTCATTTAATTACCTCCTGAATGAAGATAAACCCAAGGGTAGTAGAGAAGAAATGGGGTGATAGCGGAGAAAAATCTTCCTCACGTTTCACCTTAGGTGTTTGCCAAAGGGAAACACACTAAAAAGAAAGGGGTAAAAGACGAATGAAAAAATATCTTCTCTGTTTATTGGTTGTCCTGCTTGCCCTCAGCTTGACCGGTTGCTTCGGGAAGAAAGCCGAGGAGAACCTCATCGGTGTGGCCATGCCCACCCAATCCTTGCAACGCTGGAACCAAGACGGTGCTAACATGAAAGCCAAACTGGAGGAAAAAGGTTACAAAGTTGACCTCCAGTATGCCAATAACGACGTGAACACCCAGATTCAACAGCTGGAAAACATGATCACGAAAAAATGTAAGGTTTTGGTCATCGCTTCCATCGACGGCTCGGCCCTGACC
>DATCJZ010000058.1:0-27694 GCA_036562545.1 Capillibacterium sp.
ATTTATATGAAACAGAAAAAAACTTTCGGCCCGCCCGGGAGGAGCAAGACCAAATTGTCGAAAAAGCCCTGGCTTTGGTGGGCCTCTCCCTGGCCGAGATCAAGGGGAAATATCCCGGTGAGATGTCGGGAGGGCAGTTGCAGCGCACAGCCCTGGCCAGAGCTTTAATTACCGACCCGTCCTTACTGATTGCCGATGAACCCGTTTCCATGATTGATGCTTCTTTACGCATGTCGATTGTTAATTTATTCAAACGGCTGAAGGAAGAGAAAGGAGTCAGCATCATCTATATCACCCATGATTTGGCGACCGCTTATTATGTCAGTGACCGGATTGCCATTATGTTAAGGGGAGAAATTGTGGAGATGGGCCCGGTGGAAAAGGTGCTGGATCTCCCGCTCCATCCTTATACCCAATTATTGAAAGATTCAATTCCGGTGCCCAATCCGGCTGCGCGATGGAAAAGGGAGATTGCCCTCAGTGAGTTGGAAACGAAGGAATTTGCGCGGACCGGGTGTAAATTTGCCGGGAGATGCCCGAAGGTTAAAACCGTATGTCAAGAACGGGAACCCGCTACCCATCGCCTCAGCGGCAAATATGTAAAATGCCATTTATATCAATAGTTTTTCTGGCCGGCTTGCCGCTGGACACCGGGGCGAAAACTGGATCCAAGGATGATCGAAACCGACAAAAAAGTTTATTTTTCGCCGGTAATTCCTTGACAAATTAAAAGATAGTTTATATAATGTTAACAAAGGGGTAATCTAAACGGTTAGAAATTCCGGCGTCCTGAAGTTTTTCCTTACATATGTTACAGAAAGCTCTTTTTTAAACGCCAAGAATCTAACCGTTTAGAATTGATTGACAAATGTAAAGTTATTGTAAAAGTAAAATGTTCATGGGGGTGATGTGAAAGGGGCGAAGTTTAATTCCACCGGAATGTGGTTGTTGGTTGAGGTCGACAGGGAAAGAAGAAAAGGAGGTAAAGGAAGATGAAAAGGTTTTTAGCGGTTGCTTTGGTTTTAGTATTGGCAGTCACCTGTTTTGCGGCTGACTATTATCCCAAGTATAACGGAAAACCGGTTACCATCACCATGTGGGCATGGACCAGCAACGAAAACTACTCAATTGAGGAGTTTGAGAAGGTTTATCCCAACATTAAAGTAAAGTGGGAAAACTTTGATGTCCATTATGAAAAAGCCCAGACTGCTCTCTCCGCCGGCAGCGGATTGCCCGACGTGTTGATGGTGGAGTATTCCTTTGCTCCTCAGTTTATGGAACTCGGCGCTTTCCAACCGATTAACAAATGGCTCGATGAGAAGACTTTCATCAAATTATACGGGGAAGCGGCTTTAGGCTGGTGCGCCGCGGACGGGCAGATCTATGGCACCCCGCAAGACAGTGGCGCCCTGACGATGTTCTACCGGAAAGATCTCTTTGATAAATACGGCCTGACGGTCCCCAAGACCATGGATGAATTCATCGCCCAGGCCAAGAAATTTAAGCAAGTCGCCCCGGCGAACCTTAAGTTCTATGCGGCGCCCATCGGAAATGTCCAGTGGTGGATTGCCCAGGTTTGGAAGGCCGGCGGCAAACTCTTCGATTATCATGACGGCAAATGGTACATTCATTTCACCAACCCGGTGGCGACCAAAGTCTTTGAAACCTTGGGCAAATGCTTTGACGAAGGCATCTTCGATCTGGAAATGTGGTGGAACGCCGACTGGTTCAATTCTTTGAACCAAGGCACGACCGCGGTGGTGGAAAACGGCGCCTGGTTTGCGGAGTGGCTCAAGTTAAATGCTCCTGAATCGGAAGGCAAGTGGCGGGTGGCGATTCCGGCGCAATGGGATCCGGCGAAACCGACCAACGCGATGCTGGGCGGTTCCGGTTTCTATGTAACCTCTCATTCCAAGAATCCGGAAGCGGCTGCGCTCTTCGTCAACTGGTTGAACTCCCATCCCACTTCCCTCAAGTGCTTGCATAAATACAGCAACTTGCCGGTGATGGTTTCCACCAGATACGAAGAAGTGCTGGATGAGGTTTCCGGTTCCGATGCTTTCTTTGGCGGCCAGAACATCGTGGAGTCTTTGTGGGAAGCCCATCACCTGGTCAATACGACCTTTGTCACCCTGCCCATCACGTCCAATATGGAGGAGAGCCTGAGCCTGCTCATCCAGCAGTACGTGGATGGGAAAATCAAACGGTTTGCCGATATCCTCCCCTTGTGGGAAAAAGAGGTCATCAAGACGATGAAGGAATTCGGCTATACCAATTTGGTGACCGGCAAATTGCCGTGACGGTTGAAAGGGGGAGGATGCTCCTCCCCCCTTCCTTTTTTTGGACCAATTTTCAAAATGGAGGTGGGAACAGATGGCGAAGGATCCGAATGGTAACCAGATGAATATAAAGATGGATGAACTCTTGAAAAAAGAAAAAAGGAAGAATAAAAAGGCGATCGCAACGCTCAAAGCCTACCTCTTTCTTGCTCCTTTTTTAATTCTCTTTGCCACGATGGTGATTTATCCCATTGTCTTGGGGTTTAAATTATCCCTTTATGGGCAAAGAGGGGCGAGAATGTGGTATATTGGTTTCCAAAACTTTGCCACGATTTTGCAGGATTCCCGGTTCTGGGAAGCGTTCCGGATTCCCCTCTTTTTGCTGCTCATTCAGGTTCCCCTTATGATCTTCATCGCCACGCTCATTGCCTTTTGCTATGAAAGACTGGAAAAGCACGGTGGGAGCTTCTTTCGCTTTATTTTTTACCTTCCCTACACGATTCCCGGCATTGTGACCGGTATTATTTGGTCCTATATTTTCTCCGATTCCATGTCTCCTTTCCGGCCGGCCCTTGACCTGATGGGGTATGTCGGAACGAAAATCCTGACCAGACAACACCTGCCGGCGATTCTCCTGGTGATTATCCTCTGGGCTTATACCGGCTATACTGCGTTTGTCATTTATTCTTCGTTGATCTCCATTCCCAAGGAATATTCGGAGCAAGCACAGCTTGACGGGGCTACTTTCTGGCAAGTTGCTTTTAAAATAAAAGTGCCGCTTTTGAAGGGCGTATTTATTCCCCTGTTTATCTTTAACGCGATTGGCGCCATTCAAGTCTTTAATGAACCGTGGATGTTGAAAGAGTTGGTGGTGTTACCCTCCAATTATACGCCGGCCATGTATATCTACAATTCGGCTTTCGCCCAAGGAAGGTTTACCTATGCCTCCGCCATGGGGATGATTCTGGCCTTCCTTACTTTCCTGATTTCTTTCGGGGTTTTACGCGGCGCGGCGAAACAGATGTTAACGGATGAAATGTAAGCAGGGGCAGGATCAATCTCCGCGGGTAGAGATACGGATGGAGGAAAAAATCATACGGTGGGTTAAAATATACCGTGACGAGGAGGGATCCCTTTGCGGAAACGGACGTTAGTCACCATTGTGATGATTATCTTGGCCCTCTTTTTTATCTTTCCTTTTTACTGGCTAATTATCGGTACCACGAAAAATGTCAGTCAGTTGTTCCAGAAATCCCTGCTGCCGGGCGTGCCCAATCATTTTCTCGAAAACGTCCGCAGTGTTTTCACCTACGAAAACGGGGTTTACTTAAAGTGGCTGGCGAATTCCTGCTTCTATGCGCTGGTCGGCGCCTTCGTCGCCATCTTTGTTGCCTGTATGGCCGGTTTTGCGTTTCGCCGGTACCATTTTTACGGTAAAAAGTTCCTTTTTATTTTGATTTTAGGGTTTGCCATGGTTCCGGTCTACGCGACCACCTTGCCCATTTTCATGCTCTTCCGGGATTTGGGACTCATCAATACAAGGCTGGCAGTTTTATTACCGAGCTTTGTCAATGTCTTCGGCGTTTATATGATGGTTTCCTATTGGAACCAGGTCCCGGATGAGATCTTTAACGCCGCGCAGATCGACGGCGCCGGTGATTTCCGGATCTTTTTCCAGATTGGGCTGCCCAACGTGATCCCCGGTTTTATCACCCAATTTTTACTGGCTTTTGTCGGGGCTTGGAACAACTTCTTCCTGCCGTTGGTGGTGCTCAACAGTAGAGCCAAGATGCCGCTCATTCTGGGTATCACCACCATTACCGACCCCCAGGGTTTCCCGGTTTACAACCTGACGATTACGGCCAGCTTTTTTGCCATTTTGCCGTTGTTGATCCTGTTTATCGCGATGCAGAGATACTTTAAGCCTCAAATATACTCTGTCCATTAGGTGAAAAGGACGGGAATCAAACAGGATGCCAACGATCAGAGATGTAGCGAAACGGGCCGGGGTTTCCGTAGCGACGGTTTCAGCGGTCATTAACCGGGATTCGGGGGTCAAGGTCAGCGCGGAACTGACCCAAAAGGTGGAACAGGCGATCAAAGAATTGAATTACCGTCCGAACCGCATCGCCCGTGCCCTTTCCAGAAAAGAGACCCAGACGATTGCTTATGTGGTACCCTCGGTCAGTAATGCCTTTTTTGCCCAAATGGCGCAACTGATTGAAGATCGGGCTTTTGCCAAGAAGTATGGGGTTTACCTTTGTAACACCCACAGCAAAGGGGAACGGGTCGAGCTTTATAAGGATATTTTGATCGAGAACCGGGTGGCCGGGATAATAACCACTTTGACCTGGGATATTGTCGAAACCGGTTTTATCGAAGCGATCCAGGCGGAGAAGATCCCCATTATCGGCTTGGCGGGCGCCCGGGTGGTTGAGGGGATCGATACCATTACCATTAATGATCACCGGGGGGCGGAACTGGCCACCAGGCATCTGGTGGAAAGGGGACACCAAAAAATCGGTTTTATCGGGATCAAGGACAGTAAAACTACGGAACAACGGCTGATGGGTTACCAAAAGGCTCTGACCGAGGCTGGGCTTGAAATGGAGGCAAGCTACATCGAGATGGGAGAGAACTTTAGCCGGGAAGACGGTTACCAACTGGCCCAAAAACTCTACCGGCGCTGTCCGGACCTGACCGCCCTTTTTGTCTATAATGACAACATGGCCGCCGGGGCGCTGGACTACTTCAATGATTTGGGGTTGAGGGTTCCCGGCGAGATGGCGATTGTGGGGTATGATAACAGTGTGGCCAGCTATACCAGGCCGAAATTGACCACGATGGATCTTTACAAAGAAAAAATGGTGGAAGTGGCGATGGATCTGTTATTCAGACGGATTGCCCGCGAGGAGTTTCCGTTTCGACACGAACAGATCCAGCCCCAACTGGTAATCGGTGAATCTTCATAAGAAGGGAAAAGACTAATAATAACTTCTCTGCTCAGAAGTGGAGGTGAGGGCGATGGCAAAAAAGGCCCAATTATTCTTGGATAAACATTTTCAAATCGCCAAGACCGACCCGCGGATTTATGGCTCCTTCATAGAACACCTGGGGAGGGCTATCTATACGGGAATATATGAGCCGGATCACCCCACCGCGGATCAGGAGGGTTTTCGCCAGGATGTGATGGCGCTGGTGAAAGAGCTTAATGTCCCGCTGATTCGCTATCCGGGCGGTAATTTTGTTTCCGGATATAACTGGGAAGACGGCGTCGGTCCCGTGGAGAAGCGGCCGGTCCGTTTGGAACTGGCCTGGCGCACTCTGGAGACGAACGAATTTGGCTTAAACGAATTCATGTCGTGGACCCGGAAAGTCGGCTCCGCCCCGATGATGGCCGTCAACCTGGGCACCCGGGGGATTGATGCGGCCCGGAATCTGATTGAGTATACCAATCATCCCGGGGGCAGCTACTGGAGTGATTTACGGAAGGAGCACGGTTACGTAAAACCGCATCAGATCAAAACCTGGTGCCTGGGGAATGAGATGGATGGTCCCTGGCAGATTGGGCACAAGACGGCGGAAGAATACGGACGGCTGGCGGCGGAAACCGCCAAGGCCATGCGGCAGGTGGATCCCGAAATTGAACTGGTGGTCTGCGGCAGTTCCCATTATGGGATGCCCACCTTTGGGGAATGGGAAGCCACCGTGCTCGCTCACACCTATGATTATGTGGATTACATCTCGCTCCATCAATACCTGGGGAACCGGGAAAATAACCTGGCCAATTACCTGGCGGAAACGGAAGGGGTGGACGAGTTCATCAATGCCGTCATTGCCACCTGCGATTATGTGAAAGCGCGCAAAAAGACGAAGAAAACCATCAATCTTTCTTTTGACGAGTGGAATGTCTGGTATCATTCGAACGACCAGGATAAAAAGGTCCAGCCTTGGAGTAAAGCCCCCCGGTTGCTCGAGGATGTTTATACTTTTGAAGATGCGCTGGTGGTAGGGTTATTCCTGATTACCCTGTTGAAACATGCCGACCGGGTCCGGATTGCCTGCCTCGCCCAGTTGGTCAATGTCATCGCCCCGATTATGACCCGTCCGGGCGGGGGTGTCTGGAAGCAGACCATCTATTACCCGTACTATCATGCTTCCCGCTATGGCCGGGGCAGCGTTTTGCGGCCGACCATTGTTTCACCCGTCTATGATGCCGAGCGCCACCAAGGGGTGAAGTTTGTGGAGGCCATCGGTGTTTTGTCCGAAGATGAACGGGAACTTACTATTTTTGCCGTCAACCGTTGCCAAGATTCCCCCTTCGAGCTGGATTGCACTTTGAACAACCTGGGCGAGGTGGAATTGATTGAACATCTCGTCCTGGAACATGAGGATATGAAAGCGACCAATACGGAAGAAAACCCCGACAACGTCAAACCCCATAACCACGGTAAAACGCTGGCCAAAGGGAACAGGGTGGTGGCGGAGTTGCCCGCCCTCTCCTGGAATGTGCTCCGCTTGCGCTTGAAATAAAGGTTAAGCACCGGTTCCCGGCGAGGCTGCGACCATCCCGCAAAGGCAGGGGAGAAAATGAACAGGCTAATCATCAATGCCGATCGGAAAAAAGGGAAGATTAACCGGAATATTTACGGACATTTCGCCGAACATCTGGGCCGCTGTATCTATGAGGGTTTTTGGGTCGGGGAGGAGTCCCCGATCCCCAATACCAGAGGGATTAGAAAGGACGTAGTGGCAGCCCTCCGCAGGATTAAAGTGCCGGTCCTCCGGTGGCCGGGGGGCTGTTTTGCCGAACATTATCATTGGCGGGACGGGATCGGTCCCCGGGAGCAACGGAAGAAGACGGTCAATGTCTACTGGGGCGGGGTCACGGAGAATAACCATTTTGGCACCCATGAGTTTATGGACCTTTGTGCGCAGCTGGGGGCCGAACCCTATATCTGCGGCAATGTGGGGAGTGGCACGGTCCAGGAGATGGAACAGTGGATTGAATATCTGACTTTTGACGGGGAGTCGCCCATGACCCGTTTGCGGAAGGAGAACGGTCGGGAAAAGCCATGGCCTTTAAAGTATTTCGGGATCGGCAATGAAAATTGGGGCTGTGGCGGAAATATGCGCCCGGAGTATTATGCCGATCTTTACCGGCAATATCAGACCTATGTCAAATCCTATGGCGAGAACTGGATTTTCAAGATTGCCTCCGGTTCCCATGATGATGATTATCACTGGACGGAGGTCTTGATGGAGAGGGCCGGCGCCTTTATGGACGGTTTGAGTCTGCATTATTATACCGTTTCGGGCGAATGCTGGGAAAAGAAGGGATCGGCCACCGAATTTGGGGTCGATGAGTATTTCGATTGCCTCCAAAAGGCCTGGCGCCTGGATGAGTTCCTGACCAAACACAGTGCGGTGATGGACAAATACGATCCGGAGAAAAGGGTGGCGCTGATTGTGGATGAATGGGGCGCCTGGCATGAGGTGGAACCCGGAACCAATCCCCGCTTTTTGTATCAGCAGAACACCATGCGGGATGCGCTGATTGCCGGGATCACCCTTAACATTTTCAACCGCCATTGTGACCGGGTCCGCATGGCCAATCTGGCCCAGATCGTCAATGTGCTGCAGGCTTTGATTCTGACCAGGGGCGCGGAGATGATTTTAACCCCCACCTATCATGTGTTCGATCTGTATCAGGTCCATCAGGATGCCGAGTTGCTCGATGCTCAACTGGACTGCGCCGATTATGAACTGAACGGGAAAAAGTTTCCGGTGCTGAGCGCTTCCGTCTCCCGGGATGGGACGGGGCAGATTAATGTGACCCTTTGTAACCTCCATGCGACGGACCGGGTTACCATTGAAGGTATGCTGCACAGTACGGAACTGAAGCTTGAAAAGGTGGAGGGCATGGTGCTGGCGGCCGGTCAAATTAACGCCCATAACACTTTTGACGAACCGGAGAAGGTTAAACCGGAAGTCTTTAGGGATGTTCAGTTGAAGGAAGATGGCTTTGCCGCCACGCTGCCCGCGGCTTCCGTGCTCCGTTTGCGCTTGGTTTGTAGCAGACAATGAGGCGGTGGCGGCCCATCTTTATTGAATCTTGATTTCCGGAAAAGCCCTTGCGCCTAAAAATCCTGGCGCAAGGGCTTTTTGATAAAAAAAGAGAAAGGAATTTTCCCTTCCTTTCTCCCAAAGAACATTCGCGTACGGCAGGCTTTTTCGTCAGGAGTTAACCGGCAACGGAAACCGGCGTCGGCGATCCTTAGCTAAAGAAGTTAATGTAACCCTGGATCAGCACGATCAAAATGATCACCGGCAGCACCCACTGGCAATACCACTTCAGGGCGCGGGGCATCCGTACGCCTTTTCCGGTGTTCACTTCCGCCAGGAAGTTGTCAAAGCCCCAGCCCCAACGGGTCACGCAGAAGAGCAGGTAAATCAGGGAACCAACCGGGAGCAGATTGTAACTGAGGATGAAATCCTCCAGGTCCAGAATCATCGTGCCTTTGCCTAAAGGCTGGAAACCGCTGAGTACGTTAAACCCTAAGATACAGGGGAAGGAAAGCAGGATCAGCAAGATTGAATTGATGTATGAGGCTTTCTTCCGGGTCCAACCCCAGAGGTCCATGGCGAAGGCGACGATGTTTTCGAAGACAGCGATCACCGTGGAAAAGGCGGCAAAGGTCATGAAGATAAAGAAGAGGGTCCCCCAGATCCGCCCGCCGTTCATCGCATTGAAGATATTGGGCAGGGTCACAAAGACCAGGCCCGGGCCTTCGCCGGGGTCAACCCCAAAGGCGAAGCAGGCCGGGAAGATAATCAGCCCGGCAATGAGGGAGACCAAGGTATCGATGGAAGCGATATTGATCGATTCGCCGAAGAGGTTCCGGTCTTTCGCGATGTAGCTCCCGAAGATGGCCATCGAACCAATCCCCAGGCTCAGACTGAAAAAGGCCTGGCTCATGGCGGCGTAGATCGTTTCCCAGACCCCTTGTTCCTGGATACGGGTGACATCGGGGAGCAGGTAAAACTTGAGGCCGGCGTTGGCATTGGGCAAGGTCATGGACTTAATGGCCAGCGTAATGATGATCGCCAGTAAAAGGAGCATCATCACCTTGGTCACCTTCTCCACCCCTTTTTGCAGCCCGAGGGAGCAGACGCCAAAGCAAAAGACGGTGGTAATCATCATCCAAATGGTCATCTCGAGGGGATTGGCGGTTAAGTTGCCAAAAACCGCCGCGACCTCTTGGGTATTCAGGCCGGAAAACCGCCCGACGAGGAATTTCCAGAAATAAGCCAGCATCCACCCGGCCACGGTGGTATAAAACATCATCAGCAGATAATTGCCGGCGATCCCCAAATACCCCATGAGATGCCATTTCTGCCCTTCATGCTCCATCACCCGGAAGGAGGTGGCGATACTTTTCTGACTGGCCCGTCCGACCGCCAACTCCATGGCCATGATGGGGATGCCCAGCGCAATAATGCACAGCAAATAAATGGCGACAAAAATTCCGCCGCCGTATTGCCCGGTGATATAAGGAAAACGCCAGACGTCACCCAGCCCGATGGAACACCCCGCCGAGATCAGAATAAAGCCCAGCCGGGAAGCGAACTTTTCTCTCTTCTCCACTGTTCAACCTCCTCTACGCTCTGCTTAGTCTTTTTTTCCAAAAAAATGGCTGAATATGAAATAAATTATATGCGATTTCCGGCTATTGATCAACAGTTTTCAGTTGTGTTGATATTTATCTTCATCCGGACGGCGCCGGCCTGAAGCCCTCAACGGCCCAAAGGGGCTGGTCAAGACCGGGATGGTCGGCTTTCCCGAAAAAATAGATTTTGAGAATATATAAGAAAAGAGAGGATTTTTTTCCATCATCGCGAAAAGGATCGTAATTATTACAAAATTACTAAGCGGAGTGTTATGAATATTTATTTTTGGGAGGAATGAAGAATGAAAGCGTGGAGAGTTTCCCTACTCTTGCTCCTGGTCGCCCTGGTGGTGGTGGGGGCCGGGTGTACGAAAAAAGAGAGCGATGTGATTAAAATCGGGGTCTTTGAACCGATTACCGGCGCCAACGCCGCCGGCGGGCAGTTGGAAGTGGAAGGGATTAAGCTGGCCAACAAACTCTACCCGGAAGTGCTGGGGAAAAAGGTGGAACTCGTGATTGCCGATAATAAATCGGATAAAGTGGAGGCGGCGACGGCGGCCGCCCGTTTGGTGGAGAAAGAAAAAGTAACGGCCATTATCGGCAGCTGGGGCAGTTCCCTCTCGATGGCCGCCGGGGATATCGTCCGGCAAGGGAAGGTGCCGGCGGTGGGCGCTTCCTGTACCAATCCCCTGGTGACCGCTGGTAACGACTATTATTTCCGTGTCTGCTTCATTGACCCGTTCCAGGGCACGGTGATGGCCAACTACGCCTACAGCAAGCTCAATGCCAGAAAAGCCGCGATCGTGCAGGAAGTGAACAACGACTATGCCGTGGGCCTGGCCAAATACTTTATGGACAATTTCAAAGCCCTGACCGGTGATGAAAATGCCATCGTGGCGGTGGCCAATTACAACACCGGGGACCAGGATTTCTCCGCCCAACTGACCAACATCAAAGCCCAGAACCCGGATGTGATCTTCGCTCCCGGGAACTTCACCGAATCGGCCTTGGTGATCAGCCAGGCGAGAAAACTGGGGATTAACTGCCCGATTATTGGCGGGGACACCTGGGAGACCCAGGAATTCCTGGATATCGGCCAGGAAGCCGTGGAGGGCGTGGTCTTTTCCACCTTCTTCGCGACGGAACAGCCGATCACGGCTGAATCCGCCAAATTTATCGAGGCTTACCGGAAGGAATACAATAAAGAACCGGCGGCCGTGGCGGCCCTCGGCTATGACGCCTATCTTTTGATTCTCGATGCCCTGAAGCGGTCGGGCAGCACCGACCGGGTTAAACTCCGGGATGAGATCGCCCGGACCAAGAACTTCGAAGGCGCCGCGGGGATTATCACCCTCGACGAGAACGGGGACGCCATCAAAAACGCCGTGATTAAGGTGGTTAAAGACGGGAAGTTTACCTATCTTGACACCATTATGCCGCAATAATAAACGAAAAGGGTAAATGACAAGCCCTGCTTTTTCCGGCCTTTCCGGTGAGAGCAGGGCTTCTAAAAAAGAAAAATCGGGGTGTTTACATGGCATTCGATCTATTCCTGCAACACCTGAGCAACGGAATCTCCCTGGGCAGTTTATACGCCTTGATCGCCATCGGTTATACCATGGTCTACGGGATTTTACGTCTGATTAACTTCGCCCACGGCGATATTTTTATGATGGCGACCTACTTTGCTTTTTTCGGGATCGTCACTTTCCAAATTCCTTGGTTCATCACCTTTCCGCTGGTGCTGGTCCTCACGGCGGCGCTGGGCATGGGGGTCGAGGCCGTTGCCTACCGGCCGCTCCGGGAGGCGCCGAAGATCTCCATCCTGATCTCGGCGATTGGCGCCTCCTTTTTTCTGGAGAACCTGACGATTGTCCTCTTCGGCGGGGTACCCAAGCCGTTCCCGGCGCCCAAGCTCTTTACCGATGTGGTGCAGATCGGAACGGTTTCCATTCAAAAACTGACCTTCTATATCCCGGTGGTGACCCTCCTTTCCCTCCTGGGCCTGGTCTACCTGATTAATAAAACCAAGGTCGGCATGGCGATGCGGGCCGTCTCGATGGATCAGGAAGCCGCCCGGGTAATGGGGATTAACATCGATCACACCATTGCTTTCACCTTTGGACTGGGTTCGCTCCTGGCGGCGGTGGGCGGGATCATGTGGGGGATGAAGTTTCCACAGATCCAGCCGCTGATGGGGGTCATTCCCGGCCTGAAATGCTTTATCGCGGCGGTGATCGGCGGGATCGGCAATATCGGCGGGGCGGTCATCGGCGGCTTTATCCTCGGGATCGGCGAAATTATGCTGGTTGCTTTTCTCCCGAACCTCACCGGTTACCGGGACGCCTTTGCCTTTGTTTTGCTGATCCTGATCCTCCTCTACAAGCCGACCGGGATTTTAGGGGAAAAAACAGCGGAGAAGGTGTGATTGATGGTAACGCAAAAAAAGAGAAACCGGATCCTGACGGTCATCGCCATTCTGTTTCTTGTGGCCTTCATCGGCTTTGCCGAAAACAACCTGGATTTATATATCGTCCGGATTCTGAACGTCTGCGCCATATACGCCATTTTAGGGATGAGCATGAACCTGATTAACGGGTTCACCGGCCTCTTTTCCTTGGGACATGCCGGCTTTATGGCGGTGGGCGCCTATACCACCGCGCTCCTCACTATTCCGCCGGCGGTGAAGAAGCAGATTTTTTACCTGGCGCCCCTGATTGAACCGCTGGACCGGATTAATCTGCCCTTTCCCTTGGCCCTCCTGGTGGGGGGGATCCTGGCCGCCTTGGTCGGGGCCTTGATTGCTGCGCCCACGCTGCGGTTGAAAGGGGACTACCTGGCCATTGCCACGTTGGGCTTTGCCGAGATCATCCGGGTGGTCTTCACCAACACCCAGACCATCACCAACGGTGCGCTGGGCTTGAAGGGGATTCCGGCCCTTACCAATCTCTGGTGGAGTTTTGGCACGGCCGCCTTTACCCTCCTCGTCCTCCTTTCCCTGATCAACAGCAGTTACGGCCGGGCCTTAAAGGCCATCCGGGAGGATGAGATTGCCGCCGAAAGTATGGGGATCAACCTGGCCAAACATAAAACCCTCTCCTTTGTAATTGGCGCCTTCTTTGCGGGGATAGGCGGCGGCCTCCTCGGCAACTTGCTCGGGACAATTGACCCCAAGATGTTCAGTTTCACCTTTACCTTTAATATCCTTTTAATCATCGTCCTCGGCGGGATGGGCAGCCTGACCGGTTCGATCATTTCCGCCTTTATTGTCACCATCGCCAATGAATACCTTCGGTTTCTGGATGAACGGATTAACCTGGGCTTTTTTGTGATCGAAGGGAAAGTGGGGATGCGCTCGGTGGTCTTCTCCGCCCTCCTCATGTTTGTGGTTCTTTTTTACCGCCACGGCTTGATGGGATCCAAGGAGTTCAGCTGGGACCGTTTCTTGGCCGGTACCGGTCAGCTTTATCAGCGGACCCTTGGCCGGCTAATCCGGCGGCCGCGGAAAGGGGGTTATGCCGGATGAGCCTCCTCAAACTGGAAGAGATCGCCATGTGGTTCGGCGGTGTCGCCGCCCTGAAAAATTTCAACCTGGAAGTGGCCCCGGGGGAGATTGTCGGTTTGATTGGCCCCAACGGGGCAGGAAAGACCACGGTTTTTAATGTCATTACCGGGGTCTATAAACCCACCCGCGGCCGGGTCTTCTTCATGGACCGGGAGATTACCGGGCTGCGGCCGGACCTGATTGCCAAGGCCGGGATCGCCCGGACCTTTCAGAATATAAGGCTGTTTAAAGGCCTCAGCGTCCTGGAGAATGTCCTGATCGCTCATCATCTCCACCTGAAAGCCAATTACCTGGAAGCCATCTTGAAACTCCCCGGCTACCGGAAGGAAGAACGGCGGATGCGGGAGCAGTCCCTGGCCCTTCTGGAACGGGTGGGCCTGGCCAATCTCCGGGATGAGCCGGCCAGTTCCCTCCCTTACGGGTTGCAACGGCGGCTGGAGATTGCGCGGGCCTTGGCCACCAACCCCAAACTTCTCCTTCTGGACGAGCCGGCGGCGGGGATGAACCCGAAGGAAGCCGATGATTTGACGGAGTTTATCGCGCAGATCCGGGAGGAGTTTGCGCTCTCCATTCTCTTAATCGAACACCATATGAATGTGGTGCTCAATATCTCGGAACGCATCTATGTTCTGGACTACGGGATGATGATCGCCAGCGGCCGGCCGGAGGAGATCCAGAATAACCAAAGGGTCATCGAAGCCTATCTGGGGGTAAATGAAGATGTTGAAGATTGAAGACTTAGTGGTTGCCTACGGGGGAATCGAAGCGCTCAAAGGGATCAGCCTGGAGGTGAAGGCCGGGGAGATTGTGACCCTGGTCGGGGCGAACGGCGCCGGGAAGAGCACAACCTTGCGCACGGTGATGGGCCTGGTCAAACCGGTGCGTGGCAAGGTACTTTTCCAAGGCCGGGACCTGCTGGCCGAAAAAACCCATCAACTGGCCAAACTCCATATTACGCTGGTGCCGGAGGGGAGAAGGATCTTTCCCAAGCTGACCGTGATGGAAAATCTCCGGATCGGAGCCTACTGCCGCCAGGATGAAAAGGGGATCCAAGAGGATCTGGAGTGGGTCTTCAGCCTCTTTCCCATTCTGAAGGAACGCTCCTGGCAGCTGGCGGGGACCCTCTCCGGGGGCGAGCAACAGATGCTGGCCGTCGGGCGGGCTTTGATGTCCCGGCCCCAGCTCTTGATGATGGACGAACCCTCCCTGGGCCTGGCGCCGCTGCTTGTGAAAGAAATCTTCCGGATTATTAAGGAGATCAATCAACAGGGGGTAACCATTCTTCTGATTGAACAGAACGCCAACGCGGCCCTCCAGATTGCCGACCGGGGCTACGTGCTGGAAACCGGCCGTATCGTCCTTTCCGGCACCGGCCGGGAGTTACTGGCCAACCCGGAAGTGAAAGCGGCTTACCTGGGGAAAAAACGGTCCTAACTAAACTGTCAATCCACTCAAAGTATCGCTCCTGCCAGTGGCAGGAGTTTTTTTTGACCGGCCTAAACTTAAGTGACTTTCCACGGGGGAAGCTACCGGCGGAGGGTTGGTTCCGGCCGGTGAAATATTTTGGGAGAGCGCGTATTATTTAAAGGAGCCGCGGGAACTGCTGGAGGTAATAAGGGGATTGCTTCGCTAATAATTTATTTGCCTTTGCCGGCTTTGACTTTGAACTTATCCAAAAAATTCTTGATGTCCCGCATTGATTGCGGGGGGTGATAGGAATTGTTTTTCGGGAAGCCACCTTTTTCTTTTTTTGGCGATTTCATACCTTTTCCTCCCTTAGAGGGATAGGTATGATCAGAAGAGAGTAAATATTACTTTTTTTGTTCACAAGAAGCGGCCATTTCCTTGACGGCGATTTCAATACTCTTCAAATACTCCGGTTTAGGGTTGGCTGATTTCAAGAGATAGCCGGCGCCCTCTTTTTTGACACCTATTTTTTTTGCCTCTTTCTCTTTTAATTTTAATGCTTTGGCCATAAGAACACCCCGTTTTCCTCTTTTTGACGGTTTAGATTTCTATCCGATTCCAACTTGACTGCAGAGCCCAGCCAATGATGGAAACGATGGCAGCCAGGAAAGCGCTGACGGACCAAATTTCCGCATCGGTCAATTCATATTCGGCCGCCCGCGGATCGATGACAATAATCGTTTCCAGCCCGGAGACCATCGAGTAAGCGATCACGCCCACTTTCTGGTTGATGGTGGCGATGTCCCTTTTGTTCCAAGTTACTTCAACAAGGGCGGCGAGTTTTCCTTCCAATTGATAAAGGCCGTTTTGCTCGGCGGGGATGACCTCTATTTTTATCCCGTCGATGTTGGCGTAGGCGGTTAACAGGATATTTTTAATTTTTGCCCGGAGATTGGCGAAAGTCTGTTCATAACTCTCCGCCAGGATCTCCTGTTCAAAGGCGGAGGAAAGGTAGCCGGCAATTTCCTCATTTAAAGCGGTTAAAGTCTCTAATTGCTCATTCAATCTTTCATAGCCTCTTTGGGCCTTGATGACGTCTTCCGTAGACAATTCTTGGCTAAATTCGATCCCGAAAATCTTGGCGGCCGTTTTCACGATCTTTTCCTGATTAAAAATGGCGGAGACAAAATAGGTAATCCAGTAGGCGAGGAAGGTTTTGATCAGGATGGCAAGGAAAAAGGCAACCCAGCGATTACTTAGGTAAGTAAGCAGCCATGAGGAGAAGGTCGTCGTCACAGGGGGAGCGTCGAGGAGATCATAGGAACTGATGACGATCCCTGTCATTAAGAAGATTAATAAAACAGTCTGGAACTTGTTTGTTTCGAGCGGGATTCTTTTTTGTTTACCCCCAGGCAAGACCATCCCTGTAAGATAGAGAGAAAACCCGATGGTGATTAAGGTTCGCCAGTCCATACCCTCACCTCCTTCCCGGGATCATATTTTTCTTATGATTAACATTGCCAGTATTTACATTTAATAGGATTTATTAACATAATACACCGGGAATGGGGGTATTCCTCTGAAGAAACTGGCCGTTTTTTAAGGGGAGAAGGAACGGGCGTTTTCGGCAGATGCCAGGATTAACCGGGGGAGGCCTTCTTTTTTTCGAGTAAAACCGGGAAATCCGTCTATAATAACTCTGCCGCTATAAATCGGGTAAGGGGCGGAGCAAAAAGCGCAATGAAGGCTGTTGGCAGAAAAAACCTATGGTTCCAGGAGCGGGTTGCGGCAGCCGGCATTCCCTATAAATCCGCGGCAGAGAACGTGGCCTACAATAACTATTCCGATCCTGCGATGGCGGCCGTGGAGGGCTGGAGCGCCAGTGAAGGCCACCGGAGAAATATTGAAGGCCACTTTGACCTGACCGGGATCGGGGTGTTCCAAAACGAGCAAGGTTATTATTACTTTACCCAGTTGTTTTTGTTGAGCGGCGGAAAAAAATAAAACTTAAAAAAGAAAGGCTATGTTGAAATCAACATAGCCTTTCTGATCTGTTTCTCCCGGCGGGGAGAAATTAAGAGGGGGTTCGCTCACCCGTCTTTTTAAACCGGCCTATTACTTCTGGGCCGAAGGTTCTAAGGCGAAATATTCACCGGCTTTCTGGTTTTCCAATAAAAGCGGTTCTATCTCTCCACAGATCGTGATCAGTTTCGCTTCTTTTTTGTCGGAGGGTTAATAAGATGTCCCCTTCTTCATACGGCTCAAAGATATTATCAGGTAAATACCGGAAAAACTTTAGTTCGATGCCATTTTCATCGCCGGAGACCGTCGCCAATAGTCTTTCCATTGTTTGGAAGCCATCAATATTTATTTCTCCGAAAAAGTTATTACCTTCGCGATAGATGGTAAGCCCGTAAAACATATTTTGATCGGGTGGCGCATATTCGGAGAAAGTATGGCAGGATTTTTTCTTCTGCTTTATCCTCGGATTACATTTGGCTATGGGGCTGATCTTCACTGTTTAGCTTATCCCCTGAGTACCGCTGAACCGACCCGCAGCGGGATTTAGTTCCGTGTACTCTTATGGAATTTTTGGATGAAGGGTTACCCAAAATTACGGGAGGGATTTATGAGATCCGGTCCGAATACTAACTAATTATTAAATAACGAGGGGTTGACCTCGGAAACAGGAACAAAGGGGGGGATCATCTTGTCAAGGATGAATATTGTGAAAATGATGGAAAAAGTAAATCACACCTTTATCTCCGTAACTGGGCATTCAATTTCGTTCATGGACCGGAACGGTCAATCGGTTCTCCCCTTTAACCTGAATATCTTTTCGGAGTTTTGCCGGTATGTGATCAATAGTGAACAAGGCGGCCCGAAATGTATTGAGTGTAATTCTCTAATCACGCCCAATGGCGAGGATCTGCGTCCGCGCATAACCCAATGTCATATGGGGCTGACGATGATCACGGTTCCCATTATGGTGAATGGGAAATGTGATTATAGCGTCACCTGTGGGCAGATGCTAATGGCGGGAGAACAAAAGAGGTTTTTGGCGGCGCTGCCTTCCAAAGCGGAGGAATTGGGGCTCAGCGCCAAAAAACTCACTTCCTTTGGAAAGAAGGTTAAAGTTGTCAACGAACGGGATATTCACACGACTCTAATGTTTCTTTCTTTATTGGCTGAGTATATTTCGATCACCGAAACCCAGCTGGAATTGGGAGCACAGCATACCAGGGAATTGGAGGACAAGATCAAACTCGAGAAAAACCTCCGGGAAACCCAGTTCCGCTTTTTACAGGCGCAAATCAGTCCGCACTTTCTGTTTAATACCCTAAACCTGGTGGCAAGGGTCGCCCGCCACGAAAAGGCGGAACAAACCGCCGATCTAATTTACAACTTGTCCGATCTGCTACGCCGGAGTTACAAGACATCGGATTCCAGTTGTACCTTAAAAGAGGAATTTCATCATCTGGAAAGTTATCTGAAGATCCAAAGCATGCGTTACGCAGGGTTGTTGACCACCGAGATTTTCCTGGAGGAAGCGGTGGCGGAGATGATGATTCCGGTTTTTTCCCTGCAGCCTTTTGTGGAGAATGCAGTCATCCATGGGATCGAACCACTGAAGCGCCAAGGAAAGATCAGCGTTTCCGCGCAGCAAACAGGAGATAAAGTGATGATTCGCATCGCCGATAATGGCGTTGGGATGAACCGGGAGATGGTTGACCGGATTTTAAACCGACAAGTCGAGCCTTCCCGGGTGCAAACCAGCGGGATGGGGATCAGAAATGTGCAGGAAAGGCTTGATTTGGTTTTTGCCGATCAATACACGCTGGAGTTTAAAAGTAACCCGGACGAAGGAACAGAAGTGATTATTTACTTGCCGTTGGTTAAGGAAAGAAGGGAAGCGGATGGCGCGGATTTTGATCGTTGAAGATGAGCCTTTTGAAAGATTTGAACTGAAGGCGGAAATTGCCGCCCTTTATGGCGATGGGCAGGTCCGGGTAGCGGAATGTGTCGAAGATGCCATCGCGGTTATTGAATCCTGGAAACCCGCGCTTATTCTCCTGGACATCAGACTGAAAGGTCAGTCCGGCCTGGAAGTGGCAAGGTATGTCCGGAAAAAACAATTGCGGTCGGAGATTATAATTGTCACCGCTTATAATGAATTCGAATATGCCCGCGAGGCCATGTCTTTCGGCATCAACCATTACCTTTCCAAACCCGTCCGGCCCCAAGTTCTTCTGGAAAAAATCGAAGAAGCTTTGGAGAAATATAACGCGCGGGCCGTATCCCCATCCCAACCGCTGTGGCCGCTTCTCGAAGCAGGCCGGGAGAAAAAAGCCCAAGACAGCTTAGGCTCCAGTATTTCCACGGTCATCGTCGCCGGCTTTGAACAGGCCGGCGAATCCTTGGAGGCATACGCCGACTTTTTTGCCGCAAAGTTTCCCCCGGAGAGAAGTAAAGTTGAGTTGATGGAGGAGCGAATTATCATCTACCTGGAAGATAACCCTGGCGTTTTAGCCCCGGACTTGGGCCGGCTGGGCGATGAATTCACCAGGCACTTTCAGCATGAGCTGGTCTTGGGGGTTGCCTCGTCCGGTCCGACCCTCGCCGAATTATACCGGCAGGCGATTGCGGCGTGCAATCATAAAATCTTTTACCCCGGTCAACGGATTCTCCATTACGCGCAGGTGGTAACGGAAAGGAAGAAACAACGGGATTACCCGGTGACGCTTGAGCAAAAGCTGCTGAACCTGGTGAAGAGAGGAGAACAAGCGCAAATTGATGGTTTGCTCCAGAAGATGGTCCCTGCTTTGCTGCAGTTGAGCGAGGGTAGTTACCCGGTCTTAAAGACATGGGTCGACGGTTTGGTAAACGCGCTGAATAAAATGTGTATTAGGGAAGGACTTTCACTCAATGGTGTTGCGGCGTTCAAACCGAATTCCTTCTGGTTTTCCCCTGCTCATCTCGAGGGGGACCTGCGGGCTTTGGTCAGGAGAATTCGTGCCGGTTTTGGCGAACGCCTCCCCGGTGAGCATCCGCTAATCGCCCAAGCTGTTAATTTCCTGTTGGAACACTATCAAGAAGATATTACCCTCGCGCGGGTCGCCCAAGAATTGAAGATCAGTCCCGGTTATTTCAGCCGGCTTTTCAAAGCGGAAATCGGCGTCCCCTTTAAAAACTACCTCACTGAGATCCGGATGGAGCAGGCAAAACAACTTTTGTGCCAAGGCGACCATCCAATTGCTGAGGTGGCGGCGGCCGTCGGTTTTCCCGACCCCAATTATTTCAGCGAAGCCTTCCGCAAGTATGCGGGCGTAAGCCCGAGTCAATATAAAGCAAGTGAGAGTAAGCCCTGACGAAGTCAGGGCTTTTCTTTTTATATGACGGTTATCTTTTTTGACCAGAGGTAAAAAAATTCGAGAGCAAGGTGAAGAAAACCGAGACCGACGGGAGCAACGTTGCCAACAAAGTAGGATTAACCTTAAAACTGGGAGTTTAAGTCCAGAGGGAAAGGTTAATTAAACGTTAATTAATTTAATAAAGAAATGAAGCAAACAGCAAAGTAGATTGTGCTGCTTCATAAATGAAGGAGATGACTTAATGGATAAAGCGCTGCTGATTGAGGTCCTGAAGAAGGAGATTGAAAAGTCGACCGGCTGTACGGATCCGGGAGCGGTGGCGCTGGCGGTGGCGAAGGCCACCGCGGTGCTGGGCGAAGAGCCGGCCCAGATTAAAGTGACGGTCAGCCCGAATGTCTATAAAAACGGAATCAGTGTCGGGGTACCGGGAACCGGTAAACGGGGGTTGCTGCAGGCGGCGGCGTTGGGAATTTACCTGGCGCCGTGGACCGATGAAGAACTGGGGCTTTTGGATCATGTCAACCCCGGGATGGTCAAAGCAGCCCAGGATCTGCTCAAGGCAAAAAGAGTCGAGGTCAGCTACTTAAAGCAAGCGCCTGATCCTTTGTACATCAAAGCGGAGGTCTTTAAGGGGACAGACAGCGCTTGGACGGTCATCGAGGGGAATTACTCCCAAATCACCCAAACAGGAAAGAATCAGCAAATCCTCTTTCGCAATCCGGCGAAAAAAACAGAAACAACGGTTGATGAGCTGATTCATTATCAAATTTCCGACATTATTGAAACCGTCAAAGGGATCGACCTCGACGAGCTGCGTTTTTTGATCGATTGTGCCAAAGTCAACAAGGCGGCCGCCGAGGAAGGGATCAGGAATGAGCAGACGGTCATGGGCGCCGCCCTGGCTGAAATGCGGGAAGAAGTACAATTTCCCTATTCGGCGATGATGTTGGGCAAGCTATACACGGCAGCCGCCGCCGAGGCCAGAATGATTGGCTTGAATGTCCCGATTATGGCGATTGCCGGCAGCGGAAATCATGGGATCACTAATTTCCTGGGCGTTTTGGCCGTTGCGGAAACCCTTCAAGTTTCCGAGCTCAAACTGGCGCGGGCGTTGGCTATCAGTTCGGCGATCACCGTGTTTATTAAAGGCTATATCAAAAGGATGACGGCCTTCTGCGGTTGTTCGGTGGCGGCGGCGACCGGGGTAGCGGCGGCGACCGTTTACCTTTTGGACGGCTCCTTTGAAGATATGGTCAACGCCATGCATTCGGTCTTGGGCGCCCTGGCCGGCATTGTCTGTGACGGGGCGAAGGAATCTTGTGCTTACAAACTGAGTACGGCGACGGCGACCGCGATCGAATATGCATACCTGGCGATGAAGAAAAAAGTCTTTATCCCCCGGGCGAACGGGATCGTCTCCCACACGATCGAACATACCTTTCAAAAGCTGGGACAGCTCAATAACCCGGGGATGGTGGAGACCGACAAGTACCTCTTGGAGATCATCGAGGAAATTCAGGCCCAAAAATAACGCGAAGGTGTTTGAAATTAAAGGAAGGGAGGGATGTCTTTGCGCCAAATGATCGCCACCGATCGCGCGCCCGCAGCGGTTGGCCCCTATGCACAAGCGGTCCGCTATGGGAATCTGCTCTTTCTCTCCGGCCAGGTTGCGATTAACCCGGAAAACGGAGAGATCGAAAGGGGAACGGTCGCCGAGCAAACCAGGAGAACACTGCTGAATATTAAGGGGGTACTGGAAGCCGCGGGTAGTAGTTTTGACCGGGTGTTGAAATGTAATGTTTATTTAGGGGATATCAGTTATTTCGATGAAATGAACCAAGTCTATAAGGAATTTTTCGGCCATGACTACCCGGCCAGGTTATGTGTTTCGGGCGTGCAAATCTATGGCGGCCTTGCGGTCGAAATCGATGTCATTGCGGGGATCTAAAAAATGAAGAATTGTTAAGGAGGATGAAAGGATGTCAAACACTCCCAGTACAGCCCCAAATACAGTCAAAAGAGAAACCTGGGCGACAAAGATCGGGTTTATTTTCGCCGCCGCCAGCTGGAGTATTGGACTTGGTAACATCTGGAGATTCCCTTATATTACCGGGCAATACGGTGGCGCCGCCTTCCTTCTCGTCTACTTGGCCGTCGCTTTCGTGATGGGTATTCCGCTGATGATCGTGGAGTATAACTTGGGCCGGGAGTCTCAAAGTTCGCCGATTACAGGCAATATTAAGCTGACGAAGAATAAATTCTGGCAATTAGGCGGGATCTTTGGCTTCATCGGCGGTCTTATGATCTTCTCCTACTACGTCATGATTATCGGATGGGTTGCCAAGTACGGGATCGCTTTTATCACCGGTACTTTCCGCGGGATGAATAGGGAAGCGATCTCGCTCTGGTTTGATTCCTTATATGCCAATACCGGTCTCACCCTGTTCTATGAAATTGTCATCCTTGTATTGCTTGGGTTCATTGTCTCCCGTGGTCTGGTCAAAGGCGTCGAAGCCGTCGCCAAAGTTGCCATGCCCTTAATGGTGTTTCTCTTTGCCGGTTTGGCGATTTATTCGAATACCCTGCCGGGCGCGTTCGAAGGATTAAAGTTCTACCTAAAACCCGATTTCACCAAACTGAGTTTTGAAGCCGTGGTGGCTGCGATCGGACAGGTCTTTTTGTCAATCGGAGTCGGCCAAGGCGCCAGTTGGGTTTATGGCAGTTATCTCAAGAAAGACGATGATATTCCTTCCGATATCACAAAAGTCGTCTTAATGGATACCGGTTTTGCTTTCCTGGCCGGTCTGGTGATCTTCCCGGCGGCGTTTGCCGTTGGCGTCCAGCCTGACGCCGGTTTCGGCCTCCTCTTTAAGACCATGCCGAGTGTCTTTGGGACCATGCCGGGCGGTTTAATCATTGGCGTGCTTTTCTTCTTTGGAACATTAATTGCCGCCATCACTTCCGCGATTGCCTTTACCGAATTCCTCTCCAGTTCCATCATGGATCTTTTTAAAATGGACCGGAGCAAAGACCGGGTGAAGGCCACCCGGCTCTCCATCATTGTTACCTTTGTGCTTAGCCTCTTCTCCGTATTGGCTTGCGGCCCGTTAGCCCACGTCAAGTGGTTTGGCATGGATATGTTCACCTTCTTTGATGTGGTTTCCGCCAACATCTTCCTCATCCTTTCCGGCTTGATCATGTGTCTCTTTACCGCTTGGAGCATTGGCTTCAAGAAATTCAAAGAACAAGTCAATCTCGGGGCGAAAAAATTAAAGGTTCAGGACTGGTGGGAGCCGCTCATCAAGTACATCGTGCCAATCATTATCATCATCAACCTTATTGCAGCTAATTTCTAAGGTAAAGAGACTGTGTAAAAAGCCCGCTTTTTAAAGCGGGCTTTTTGTTTTGGGTATTTAGGTAGTATTTTTGTATTAGATTTTAAAAAGATAATTCTACCGGCAAATATTTGCCTAGCGGTAAATACATCCGACCATGAAGATTAACCCTTCTCTGTTCCAACAAAAACAGAGAGGGGTTTTTTAGTTATTAATAGAATAGTTATACATAAGAAAAGTTTCGGTAACCTATCGGCGATGAGTTGTTTTGAACAAGAAAGTAAACCTATTTTTTTTCTTTGGGGGCGTTACGATGGATAAAAGATTACAGGAAATGCTCGAAGCGGTTTCTAATCCGCAAGAAACGCCGGAAGAGGCGCGAAAAAATCGCGAGGAATTCATCAGACTGTTTCCCAAAGAAAAATGGGTGACCATGTCTTTGGAGGAGTTTGTTCTTGGGTCCGGCGAGCCGTCGGTCTGTTGGTGGCTGGAGTTCAACACACCGGCTTTAGGGAGCATTAAAGGGGGAAGCGCGCGAAAATTTCAGATCTATTTGGCGAAGAACGGCGAATACGTTTATGACAAAGAATCCTTTAACTCTCCCCAGGAAGCATGGGAAACCATGCGGCGGGAAATTGTGGAGATGCTGGCTTTGGCCGAGGAAGGACAGTATGAAGAGCTTGACCGGGAAAATCTGATCTTATACAAGGCCAGCGCTTTTCGGATGAAACTGCTTTTCCTGTATTATCCCGAAAGTTTCTTGCCTATTTATAGTATAAACCATCTGACTTATTTTCTCCAAACCTTTGCGGTTCCGGCGGAAAAATGGGAGAATAAGGGCGTCGTTGCGGCAAACCGTGCGTTATGGGAGTTCAAGCAAGGGGATTCCCGGTTTAAAGACTGGGATCCGATCGTGTTTATGCGGACTTTATATGAATATTTCCCGCCCAACCGGGGATATTGGAAGATTGCGCCCGGCCCCAATGCCCGGATCTGGCCGGAATGTTTCCAAAATGGTTATATTGCTGTAGGCTGGCCGGAGGTAGGTGATCTTACCAATTATTCATCGCTGGAGGAGTTGAAAAGAAAGTTTCAAGAATTATGGTATACAGACTCGCCGCAGACGGCCGGGAAAAAAGCGAAAGAGCTTTGGAATTTCTATAATTTGAAACCGGGGGACAGAGTCCTCGCCAATGACGGGCAAGCCAGAATAGTCGGAGTTGGAACTGTAACCGATGAGGGGTACCGTTTCCGGGACGATTTGGATCATTATAAACATACGGTTGGGGTTAGATGGGATAAAGATTTTCAGCCCAAAGAAATACCTCCGCAAAAAGACTGGTTTTCCGCTACGGTTAAAGCTTTGCCGTACCAAGCCTTTATGGAATTAACCGCCGACCGGCCAAAGCTTTCCCGCTATACTCCGGATGAAGAAGCATTTTTTCACCGGATGGAACTACTGCTGGAGCAAAAAGGCCAGCTTATCTTATATGGGCCCCCGGGGACCGGCAAAACTTATCTGGCCCGTAAGTTTGTGGAATGGATCCAGGATAGAAAAGAGCAAAATGGGGGAAAAGAACTCCGCCAGTTCAAAGGTGAGCAAGACAACGTTGAATTGGTTACCTTTCATCCCTCTTTTAATTATGAAGACTTTATCGAAGGCTTTAAACCGACGGAAACGGGGAACGGACAGATTGCCTTCCGCCTGGAACAAGGGATTTTTGTCACCCTTTGCCACCGGGCGGAGAACGACCGCCAGCGGCCGTATTTCCTAATAATCGATGAAATCAACCGGGGGAATGTGGCCAAAATTTTCGGAGAGTTGCTTACGGTTTTGGAGAAAGATAAAAGGGAAAAGGTACAAGTGCGTCTGCCCCAAAGCAAGAACTGGTTTGCCGTGCCGCCGAATATCTATATTATTGCCACGATGAACACCGCCGACCGGAGCATAAAACTGTTGGATGCCGCCTTAAAACGGCGCTTTGCCTTTGTCGAGATCTTACCTGATCCGAAACTCCTGGATGTGCCAGTGGAAAATACCAATCTTACCCTGGCCGATATCATGAATGGTTTAAATGCGAAACTCCGGGAGTTGGTGGGGCGGGATAAACAGATCGGACATGCCTATTTTATGCGCAACGGGGCGCCGGTGGTCACCGTCGGCGAACTGAAGCAGATCTACCAAAATGAGATTATCCCGCTAATTCAGGAGTACTGCTATGATAACTACCAACAATTGGCCGAGATCGTGGGGAGTGATTTTGTCGACCCGGACCTTGAAACGATTAACGAAGAGATCTTTGCCGGAAATGATGATGATTTTACCTTGGCGTTGATCAATAGATTTTCAACAGGGCGATGAGGCTGGGACAAATGAATAATTACAATTTGTACGAGTACCAAACCTTAATTGTTGATGATTATAAGCTGACCGCCGACGAACGTTTGTATTTATCGGAGATGGCGGGTGACGGCAAGGCCCGGTTTCATTGGCGGGAGTTGAGGAACGGTTTGGAGATAACTGCCACCAGTTGGGTCGGGGTGATTCAGCTGGAAGGTGCGGTAATCAACATAAGACCGAAATTTGACCCGGATTTTCGCGGTTTACTCCTTATGCTCGAGTACGCCCGGGGAAACAATCATTTTACCATGGCCAAAGATACCACCTTCCGTAAAGGCGTTCATTTACTGGAGATCATCGTGGAACTCCTTTGCCGGGAAATAGATGCTTTGCTCAAGCTGGGTATTTTTAAGGAATATATCCATTTGGAAGAGGCTCTTTCTGTCCTGAGAGGCCGGCCCGATTTACGGAGGCAATTGACGGATAATTATTTATCCCCGATTAAGATTGCCTGCTGCTTTGATGAGCTGTCTACGGACGTCTTGGAAAACCGGGTTATTCGAGCGGCGCTGGAAACCGCCCGGCGGTTAAGATTGCCGAAAAGATTGGCCTTGCGGGTTCAATATCAGTTGGGTGTTTTTAGTGAGTTGTGTGGGGCACACCGGGGTGATTTCCCCTGTTTTACCTACAACCGCTTGAATGAACATTACCGCCACGCTCATGAGCTTTGCCGTCTTTTATTGGAAACCTCAGGGACAGGGGATCTCTTCTTCCGGGAAGAGAAAGGCTTTTTTACGCTGCTGATTGATATGAATCTCCTGTTTGAACGGTTTGTGGCAAGATTAATCGAGAATTATTTGCCGTCGGGCTGGTCTTTAAAAGCGCAATACGTAAAATCCGATGCGATTACCCGGGAAGATGGTGGCAGTTACCGGGAGATCAGACCGGATCTTCTTTTGGTCGCTCCCGACGGGTCCAAACGGATCATCGACACAAAATATAAGCTTTACAACAGAGTAAGGATCGAGACGGCCGACCTTTTTCAGCTGGCCTTTTATGCCCAAGCCTTCCTGGCCAAGGATGAAAAAGGCTTCTACCGGGCTTGTCTTATCTATCCCGATACGGAAGATAGTAAACTGGCGAGTAAGACATTGTTTTTGAACAGGCGCATTGAAGAATATAAAGGGGAAATAGCTGTAAACTCGTTAAATTTGAAAAAAGTATTGAGGGCGATTGAAGAAAAAGATGAGCCGTACTTAAGTAATTTGGTTAGAAAAATTTGCTCGGTATGGTGAGGAAATAGCTTCTGAAAACCATTTATTATTTGATTGTTGAGTTCCCGGGCTCTTTCTCCGGGTTCATCCTGGCGTGTGGTACTGAATTTTATGTTTCAATAATAATTTCCAACAAAGAAATAGAGGAAGAAGTGAGAGAAAAAAGATTGGAAAGGATCGCCATATACGGTGGGTTTATTAAATACGAACCGGGTTGATGTTTATTAAAAAAAAATAAGCCCTTCTATGGGAATATCTGGCTGGAGTAATTTAACCCGAATGTTCCGGGGATTGTAACAATTGAAGAAAAACAGGCGGTGACCTCCAGTCCTCTGCTTAATGACCGGCTGACCCGGGCTGAGCAAGAGATAGTCAGATTACTGAAGCTTGAGTTTTTTCAGCTAATTGTCTCTAGCTCTCGCTTTCCACTCCTGCCAATATTCACGGAGAA
>DATCJZ010000060.1:0-93780 GCA_036562545.1 Capillibacterium sp.
AAAGTATGGGGGAACATATCTACCGGTTGAATCTCCTTTACCTCATAACCCCGGTTGACCAGGAACTTCAAATCCCGGGCCAAGGTGCTCGGGTTGCAACTGACATAGACGATCCTGGGCACTTCCAGCTTGGCAAAGGTCTGGAGAACCCGCTCTTCGCAGCCGCTGCGGGGCGGGTCCACCACCGCCACGTCAAAATCGATTCCGATCCGGACCAGTTTGGGCAGGACCTCTTCGGTGGCTCCCATCACAAAAACCACATTCTTGACCTGGTTGCGGCGGGCGTTCTCCTTGGCGTCTTCGATGGCGGCCGGGATTACCTCGATCCCGTATACTTCCTTGGCCTGACGGGCCAGGAACAAGGTGAGGGTGCCCACCCCGCAGTAGGCGTCAAGGACCCGCTCCCTTCCGGTCAGTCCGGCGTAAGCCAAAGCTTTTTTATACAAGACATCGGTTTGGGCGGGGTTCACTTGAAAGAAGGAATTGGCCGAGATTTTAAACTCCAGATCCCCCAGGCGGTCGATGATCCCGTCTTCCCCGTACAGCACCTTGTTTTTCTCCCCCAGCACCACATTGCCGGGGCTGGTGTTGATATTCTGGACAACGCTCTTCAAGGCCGGAAATTCGGCAGCCAGGAGCCGTCCCAGTTCCTTCCCTTCGGGAAATTCCGGCCCGTTGGTGACTAAAACCACCATTGCCTCCCCGGATTCAAAACCGTTTTTGACCAGGACGTAACGGAGAAGGCCCTGGCCGGTTTTTTCGTCGTAAATCGGAATCCCCATTCCATGCACCAATTCCCGGATGCGGTTCATGATCCGGCTGTTGAGGTCGTGCTGGATCAAACATTCCCTGGTATCGACCACATTATGGGTCCCCTGTTGGTAGCAGCCGATCACCACTTTACCCCGGTCGTCCAGGGCGAAGGGATACTGGACCTTATTCCGGTAGTGCCAGGGCTGGGGCATCCCGATGACCGGATGGACCGTAATATTCTTCAAGCCACCGAGGCGTTCCATCACCTCAATCACCCGCCGGCGCTTAAAGGCCAATTGGCCGGGGTAATCCATATGTAATAGCTGACAACCGCCGCATTGGGCATAAAGGCGGCACGCGGGCGGAATCCGGTGGGGAGACTCCTTCAGCACTGCCAGCAGTTCCCCCCGGGCGTAATTCTTCTTCACCAATTCGATTCTGGTCCGTACCGTCTCCCCGTCCAAACAATTGGGGACAAAGACGGTAAAACCCTGAAAACGTCCGACCCCTTCCCCTTGGGTCGCGTAGCCGTTAATCTCCACGGTGATTTCGTCCCCTACTTTCACCGGAACCTGGTCCGTCTCGATCATCGCTCATCCCTCCAGCCCCAAATCTATCCCGGGCCACAGCTCATAAATAAAGATTACCATAAAACTGGGCGGAAGAAAACGGTTAAGCTTTTATAAATCCCAACGGTAAATTTTCAACTACGGGAGGGTTCTTCCTTTTTCTGCGGAATTTAAACCTGAAGAAATTTTTCCACAACAGAACAAGCACTTGAGTTTGACCGGGGGTGTGTTTTTTGTCCCAAGAGATAATGGCTGAACTTGAAGAACTCAAGAAAGAAGTAGTAACTTGCCGGCGGTGCGGGCTGCGCGCCGGTTGCCAGCAAGTTGTCTTTGGCGAAGGACACCCCGGGTTGATGGTCATCGGCGAAGGGCCGGGCGCCGACGAAGACCGGCTGGGCCGCCCCTTTGTCGGTGCCGCCGGCCAATTACTGGATAAAATTTTAGCCGCCGGTGGCTTCGACCGGAAGACCAACGCCTACATTGCCAATGTGGTAAAATGCCGCCCGCCGTACAACCGTGTCCCCACTGCCCAGGAGTGCGCAGCTTGCCTCCCCCATCTCCGGGCGCAGTTGGAAATCCTCAAACCCAAAATTGTCCTTTTATTGGGCGCCACCGCCTTACACGCCGTTTTACAAACCTCGGAGGGGATCACCCGGGCCCGGGGCATCTGGCAGGAACGGGAGGGTGTTTATTATTTGCCCACTTATCATCCGGCGGCCTTGTTGCGGGATCCCCGGAAGAAAATTGACGTTTGGAAGGACATCCAGAGTTTGGTCGCCAAATACCGGGAAGTGGTGGATCCCGGCCATACCTCGCCTTACTGTTGAGTGTCTCCGGCAAAAGGGGGTTTTTGGAAAACCGTTTACCGCTTTACTTTTTCCCAACCAAATGGTATACTACAATTGTTCCCGAGTAAGTTTAGTGTGACGGCATTATTTCCCTTCTCATTGTTTTGCTCCAAGACAGGGAAATTAAGCGTTTTCCTAAACCGTTCCGGGCAATAAAAATGAGGAGGATTTTTATTTAATGTTCCAAGACAAAACCCTGGTCTGTCGTAATTGTGGTGCCGAGTTTACTTTTTCCGCTTCCGAACAGGAGTTTTATGCGGAGAAAGGATTCACCAATGAACCGGGGCGCTGCCCCAAGTGCCGCGCCGAACGGAAGCAAAAGGCCGGCTCTAACCGTTATGGTTCCCGTGAGCCCCGCCAGTTGTATGATGCGGTCTGTGCCGCTTGCGGCACGCCCACCCAAGTGCCCTTTCAACCCAGCGGTGACCGTCCCGTCTATTGCCGCAACTGTTACGCCCGGCGGAAAATGGAATATTAAGCTGGTGCGCGACCTCGACGACAAACTCCTTCCCCTCCAGGAAGGAGTTTTTTTAAACGCAGCCACCGTAACTGATTAATCTTTGGTTTTCAGCCGCATCAGACCGAAACTCAAAGCCGCACTCGCCAGCAGGAGCAGACCGTCAAGGAGCAGCAGGAAGCCGCGGCGAAAACCGGGGAAGATCATGACCATGGAGCCAAACAGGAACCCGATCACCCCGTAATAGGCAAAACCCAGGTACCGCTGGAAAAGAAGATCCACCAGCTTCAACATTAGGAGTGCGGTTAGTCCGAAACCCACGGCCAGCATGATCAGTACCGGCCAGTCCCAGCCGATGAAGGCGGCCAGTAATTTCTCATAAAGTCCAAGGTACATGAGGATTAATGACGAACTGATCCCCGGAATGATTGTGCCAAAAGCCAGGACCGCACCGCCCAGCAAGGCGGTGGCCGCCTCTAGCTTCTGCCCGGCGGTTTGCTGGGGAAACCAGGCCAGGAGACGGCCGGTTCCCAGCACCAGCCCAAAGGCGACCACCGCCGCCCATAAAAAGCGCTTCCGGAAGCCCCGCCGGTTCGCTTCTTTAAACAAGGCGGGCATACTGCCGGCCACCAAACCAAGGAACACATAGATAACCTGGAATTTGGCGGTAAGCATCAGTCTTTCCATCACCCGGCCGAAGAGCAAAATCCCGCTTCCTGCCCCGAGCCCCAGCGGAAGCAGGAAAACTATACTTTTCCGGTACTCTTTCGGGAAGTGCACCAGGGCATGAATCACCGGTTCATAAAGTCCGGCGGCGGCGGCAATCACCCCCGCACTCAGGCCGGGCGTAATGGCCGCGACCCCGATTGCCAAACCCAGGAAAAATCTTTTGAGCAAGTCCCGGGAAAAACCGGTCTTCTTCCGTTCCATACCTCTCCCACCATTTAAAAAAATAAAACATTCCCCTTGCTGCTAAGGTATTGCCCATTATCTTTTTTGATCATGTTCTTAATTATAACAGATCTTCCGGACGGAAAAAACATCAAAGCGCAAGGCCAAAATAGCGGCAGGCGTTATGGTAGCAGATGTCCTCCACCATTTTGCCCAACAAGTTGAAGTCAGCCGGGGCTTCCCCGCGGACGACCCACTCGCCCAGGAGGTTGCAAAGGATCCGCCGGAAATATTCATGCCGGACAAAGGAGAGGAAACTCCGGGAATCGGTGAGCATGCCGACAAATTGGCTTAAAAGGCCGGTACTGGCCAGCGCGACCAGTTGGCGAATGATCCCGTTCAAGTGGTCGTTAAACCACCAAGCGGCACCCAACTGCATTTTCCCGGGAATCCCGCCTCCTTGGAAACAACCGGCGATGGTGGCCAGTAACTCGTTGTCCCGCGGGTTCAAGGAATATAAAATGGTTTTGGGAAGCTCATCGGTCTGGTCCAGTTGATCCAGAAACTGAGTCAACGCCTCGCCCAGGAGATAATCGCCCATCGCGTCAAACCCGGTGTCGGGACCAATTAATTTATACATGCGCGTACTGCTGTTCCGCCTGGGATTCAGATGCAACTGCATCACCCACCCTTTGCCGGCGCAGGCCCGGCCCAAGAAGAGTAATAATTTGGTCTTGTATTTCCCGATCTCCTCGGGGCTTAAGGCTTCCCCGCGCAGCGCCTTCCGGAAGGCGGCATCCGCTTCCGCTTCGGTTCCTTCCTGATATACGAGGGGTTCTAAGCCATGATCCGAAACGCAACACCCCATGTCATGGAAAAAGTCAATCCGCTCCTTGAGGGCGGCTTTTAAATCGTTAAAACCCTCAATCGCCCGGCCGGTCACGGCCGCCAACTTGGCCACCCACCGGACAAAACCGGGCCTTTCTATATAGTATCCTTTATCCGGCCGGAAAGCGGGAAGCACTTTCACTTTAAACCCGGAATCCTTGGCCAGGACCCGATGGTATTCCAAAGAATCAGTGGGGTCATCGGTGGTGCAAAGCGCCGTAACATTTGACCGTTCAATTAGCCCCCGGGCCCGGAAATCCTCCCGTTGCAACAGACGGTTGCAATGATGCCAGATCTCTTCCGCGGTCTCCGCCGTCAGGAGTTCATCCACACCGAAATATCTTTTCAATTCCAAATGGGTCCAATGGTAAAGGGGGTTGCCGATACACTTGGGCATCGTCTCGGCCCATTTTTGAAACTTCTCCCGGTCACTGGCGGTTCCGGTAATGTATTTCTCCTCAACACCACTCGCCCGCAGCACCCGCCACTTATAATGATCCTCGCCGAGCCATAATTCGGTCAGGTTCCGGTACTGTTTGTTCTCGGCAATCGCTTTCGGACTGAGATGGCAATGGTAATCAAAGATGGGCATCTTTTCGGCATGCCCGTGATATAGTTTCTTCGCCACCCGGTTGGTAAGTAGGAAATCCTCATGAATAAACGACTTCATCGCAAGTCCTCCCTGCTACATCCAGTCGCTAAGACGAACAATAATCTTGCCGGCTGCCGGCGGGGAAAATATTTAAAAAGCCACTTTAACGGGGCTCCGGTTTCTCCCGGCGTTCCGGCAGATAGGCGACCGACGGCTGCTGCCGCACCGGCTGGGGAAAAAGGCGCATTAATTCATAGATGGAGTGGGGTAAATTGTTCCGGACGTTCAGGCCCAACGCTTTGATCTCTTCAAAAGTCAACGGGTAATCGTGGGTCCAATAGCCCTCGGCCAGAAGGTTACTGATCCGGTCCGCCTTTTCTTCACCGTACTGATCGACCAGGAGATTAAAGACGGCTTGCCGTACTTGATGAAGGGCCTTCGCCGCCACATCCGCCAGGATCATGGCCCGGTCGCTGATCTCGCTCACCGGTTTCTCCCGGACCAGTTTCCGGAGGGAGGCCGCCGGAAGGTTCTCAATCTGCGGGTCGACCGGACCCAAAACGGCATGTTCATCCATGACAATCTCGTCGGCGGCCAAAGCAATCAAAGTTCCCCCCGACATGGCATAATGGGGCACATAGACCGTAACTTTACCGGGATGCTTCTTAATCGCCCAGGCAATCTGTAAAGCGGCCAGGACCAACCCGCCCGGGGTGTGCAAAATCAGATCAATCGGCACCTCCGGATCGGTTAAATGAATGGCCCGGATTACTTCCTCCGAATCGTTGATATCAATATACCGGTAAAGGGGAACACCAAAGAGGCTCATGGTCTCCTGACGGTGGATCAAAATAATCACCCGTGAACCATGCTCCTCTTCAATTTTGGTAATTAACCGCCGCCGGCTAACTTCCAGCCGTTTTTTCTTGAGCGCCGGTGATAGGCCGGACAAGATGAGTAGCAGCCAGAGCAGTTCCCACAGGCCCAAAGGTTTTCCTCCTTGTTCTTTCCTCAAGGATTAGGTTGCCTGATTTCCGGCCGGCTTACTCGTCTCGTCCTTATCCCTGTCCATCCCGGGCTGTGCTTCCTCAGAAGCTCAATCCGTCCTTAAGCAAAACCTGGTTTCCCCGCTTTGTGCTTCCTTCCTTATTCCTCTCTTTTTTCTTCTTCGCTTTCCTCTGTCTCTTCCTCTTTTATGTCAGCTTCAGTTCCTGTTGAGAGCGGAAACCCGATCGGAGTTGTCCGTTCTTCTTCCGTCATAGCTTCTGCTGTTTCCACAGTCTCTTCTTGTCCGGCAGTCATTCTTGCTGTTGTTCCTTGTTCCATCCAGTGTTCTCCCTGAACAACCCTTTCTGCTTCCGGCGGGGTTTCTTCTCCTCCTTCAGCTTCGCCTTCTGCTCCAGCCTCCTGCCCGGCGGCCACCCATGCTTCCGTTCCCGCTTCGCGCTCCTCTCCTTTTTGCGCAGGCTCTTCGGGGGTAACCTCTGCCCCCTCTCCTTCTTCAGCTTCGCCTCTCTCTTCTTCTGCCGCTTCCATTCCTTTGCTTTGCTGCTCCGCGCCGGCCGTTGTCTCTTCCCCGTCTTCGGCTTCTTGCTCCTGTTCTCCTTTTTCTTCAAACACAAAATGACTGATGGTTTCGACCAGCCGGTCGGACATCCCGTGTAAGGCTTCCGCGGTCCTTCTCGTCATTTCGGCCATACCGGTCTGTTGCTGAGCCGAAGCGGAAACCTCCTCGGCAAAGGCGGCCGTTTCCTCGGAAATTGCGCTGATATTAATAATTGCCTTTACGGTTTGCTCCTTCAAGTCGTTGATGGAGTTGATATTCCCGGTCATGATGCTCATTTGGTTGACCACCTCATCCATGGCCACCACGACCTGTTCCAAAGCTCCCTTGGTCATTGCTACAGCCGCGTTTTGCTCATCAACCACCTGATGGACTTCTTCGGCCGTTACTTTCGATTGCTTACTTTGCATTTCAATCGTTTTTAAAATCCCTTCGATCATCCGGACGGCCTCTTGCGTCCGGGTGGCCAGTTTATTTACCTCATCGGCGACGACCGCAAACCCCCGCCCCGCTTCCCCGGCGCGGGCCGCCTCAATGGCCGCGTTCAAGGCCAGGAGGTTGGTCTGTTCGGCAATATTCGTAATCACCTCGGTGATTTGGCTAATCTTTTGGGCGCTGGTGTTTAATTGTTCAATATTTCCCACAATCGTTTGGGTAATCTCCTCGGCCCGTTTTGCCTTTTCAATCAATCCCTTGATCGCTTCCTGGGTATTTATACTTAACGACCGGGTTGAACTGGTAATCTTTTTAACCTCACCGCTTTTACTGACGGTATCGTCGATCAGGGAAGCCAAATCCGACATCAGTTTGGAAGCCTTTTCCGCTTCGGTGGTTTGTTCCATCGTCCCTTTACTGATTTCGGCCATGGCAGTGGCCACATGGTTCGCCGTTTCCGCCGTTTGTTCCGCATTCTGTTCCATAATCCCGGCACGATCCCTCACATTGCTAACGGCTTCTTTGGTGGCCACCAGCAAAGCGGCGACCCTGTCCACCATCCGGTTAAAGCCTCTGGCAAGCAAGCCCAGTTCATCTTCGGTTTCTACGTCCACGCGAACAGTCAAATCCCCTTCTTCCATTCTCCCCATCCCTTGGGCCACCTTCTCAAGGGCTTCGGAAAGGGTAATGGAAACAAATAAAGAGATCATGGCGGCGATTATTCCGGTCAAGGCCACTAAAACCGCAGTAATCAATCCCACGATCCGCGTCTCTTGATACATGTAGGAAGCGGGCGCGATCCCTAACAAATACCAGTTCTGGCCAAATTCCTTACAGGTGATTTGGACTGGTTGGCCGGCCAAAACATCATTAAAACTGGGCGTCAGTTCTTTTCCTTCCATCAAAGCCTGGAGATGTTTCTTTTTCTTCTGTAATAAATCGAGAACATTCTGATTAATCTGGTCCTTGTCAGGACTGGAAACAATCTTGCCTTCCTTGTCAATCAACATCGTATAGCTGGCGGTAATATTTCCTTCCGTAACCCCGTTAATGCTATAGAAATATTCGTTTAGATAGCGATCAATGCTCGCTTCATTGATAAAGAAAAAGACATTTCCCAAAACTTGCCCCGTCTTGACTGTACGAATTGTTCTGCCCATGACAAGCAGATATTCTTTCCTGGTCGCACTGGTCCTAATTGGAGAAAACCAAACGATGCGGCCCTGGGCTTTGGAGACTCTTTCGTTGGCTTCGGCTTCCGGAAAAGCCGAACCAATATCGGATAATCCCTTCCCCGCATTGATCGTGACCCCATCGGCAGAAGTATACCTCACCGCCACCAGGTTTTTATCGGCCTGGCATAAACTGGTAAAGTAATTTTGCAGCTCTTGCATGGCGACAAAACGGTCATAATCATCAATCTCCCCGGTCACGGCTATATTGGTAAACAGCCGGTTCAGATCGCTCATGGCGATAAAATTATACGACAGATCCTCATATTTACCAATTACCATCTCCATATATTGCTTGCTCTTGGTCAGACTGTCAATGGAATAGTCGGTTATTTTATTCTTAATCGCTTCACGGGAAGTAGAGTAGACAATCGAACCAATGATCATGATTGGTACTAAAGAGACCAACAGAAAGAAGAAGATGAGTTTGCGTCTGAAAGAAACGTGTCGTATAATGCGGCCAAATAAGCGATCGACGATTAAAAAGATCCCCTTTTTCCGCCCGAGTTGCTCCATCACTCACACCTCACTATTATCCAAATAGCAGCAAGCACCCGGCAAAAAGCAATTTTCACTTTATTATATCGGTATAAAGTCAATGAATAATGATAATTAATTTGATAATTAATTTGATAATTAATTTGACAGAAATGCGCAATTACCGTCCCCATGTTTTTAAACCTTGGATCTCCTCCTCCCTTAAGGGACGGCACTCCCCAAGCGCCAAGCCGGGATCAAGGGTTAAGTTTCCCATTGCTCTTCTCTGCAAGTAAATCACTTCTTTCCCCACCGCCTGCAGCATCCTTTTGACCTGATGAAATTTACCTTCGTAAATGGTCAATAACAACTCGGAAACTTCACCGCTGGTCAGGACCGTCACTTCCGCCGGCAAGGTGCGGTATCCGTCGTCAAGGACAACCCCCGCCGCCAGCCTTGCCCGATCGTCCGGGGTCACCTCCCCGGCCACCCGGAGAAAATAGGTCTTGGGCACCCGGGAAGCCGGTGCCAGGAGGCGGTGGACCAATGGGCCGTCGTTGGTCAAGAGTAACAACCCCTCCGTATCCTTATCCAGGCGGCCCACCGGGACCAGATTCCGCACCCGCCGGTTTTCCGGGACCAAGTCGAGAACGGTCGGGGCAAAACGGTCACGGGTCGCACTGAGAAAACCGGCCGGTTTATTCAACATCAGATATGTAAATTCCCGGGCTTCCACTTCTTCGCCGTCCACCAGCACCCGGTCCCGGGCGGGGTCGATCTTCAGGTCACCGGTGGTTACCAGTTGGCCGTTGAGGAGAACCCGCCCGGTCCGGAGCAAGGCTTTCACCTCCCGCCGGGTGCCGAAGCCCCGGTGCGCCAGAAATTTATCCAACCGTTGCCGCGCCACCGCTTTCCCCTCCTATTTCAGCCGCCAGGCCGGAGGATAGTAGTTTTTAACCAGATTCCCCTGGCGTTTGGCCCAACCCAGCGGAAAGCCGGCGGTCGTCACCAAAAGCCAGCCGTCACCGGGCGGAGTGGCCGCACCGGCCAGCAAGGTCTCCCCTTTCAAGTAGCGAACCACTTCCGGGCCGTCGGGGTCCAAGGCCAACTGCCGTTCGGCCTCCTGCCGCTCCAAGGCCAGGGCCAGCGGATGGGAGGGTTGAAAACGGCCGTAACGTAATTCCCCCAGGAAGAGGCCGCAGCGGATCACGTTTAATCCGTTTAAATCCGGCAGCTCCGCCGGGAGCAGAAAAAGGTCATCCCCGCTCCGGTAAAAGCGGCCACCGGGCGGTGTAATCCCCACCTCGTCGCAGAAAGCCCAAAAAGGCGCCAGCTCGGAAGCAACCGGTGCAGGCCGGGACCAGGCTGGCCGTGCCGGCCGCTCTCCTGTGGTGTTCCGCCGAAAAGCAGCGGCAAACTGCCCCTCCCCCCGCGCGCAGTGGGGCCAGATCCGGGCCGTTTTCCGCACCCGGACATCTCCGGCCCATTCCGCCCGGCCCGGGCTGACTCCTTCCTGTTCAATTTCAACCAGTTCAAAATCGGAATGTTGGTCCAGAAACTGTTTCACCTGCCGTTCATTCTCTTCCGGCGAAAAGGTGCAGGTTGAGTAGACGAGCCGCCCGCCGGGCGCCACCATCTCGGCGGCATAATTTAAGAGCTCGGCCTGGATTGGCACACATACTTGCGGGTGGTAATCGCGGCGCCAGGCAATCATCAGCCGTGGCTCCCGGCGGAACATTCCCTCCCCCGAACAGGGCGCATCGATAAGCACCCGGTCGAAATAGGCCGGGAAGACCGCCGCCAACTCCCGGGGCTGGTTATTGGTCACCACAAAATTGGTCAGCCCGAAATTCTCCACATTTTTCAAGAGGGCTTTTGTCCGTTTGGGGTTAATATCATTGAGAACAAGCAGACTCTGATCCTTGGTCGCCGCCCCGATCTGGGTCGCCTTGCCCCCCGGCGCCGAACAGAGATCGAGGATCCGTTCGCCCGGCCGGGGCGCCAGGGCCACCACCGGCAGCATCGCGCTGGGATCCTGTAAATAATAGAGACCGGCGTAATAAAAAGGGTGTTTGGAAGCCTTTAACCCCTTTGGATAATAAAAACCCTCCGTACACCAGGGCACCGGGCTTAACTCGTGCGGAAAGATCCGCCGGAATTCGGCCACGGAAACCTTTTTCGTATTTACGCGCAAACTGTGGATCATTACTTTCCGCTTTAATTCTTTAATGAAGGTTTCGTATTCTTCCTTCGCCATCAAACTTTCCATTTTCGCCAGAAACTCTTCGGGTAACTTCATCTCGCTTGCTCCTTTATTCCCGTCCGCCCGGCGGCGCCGGCTCTCTTTGACTATTAGTTTCTCCGGAAAACGGCTCCTTCCTTCTAAACAAAAAGCGGGGCAAGGGTCCCTTCCCTCCGTCCGCCGCTTCTTCCGGATATAAAAAAACCGGTCCCCGCAAAGGAACCGGATTTCCGTTCATATGGTGGACCTGGAGGGATTCGAACCCTTGACCTCTGCGATGCGAACGCAGCGCTCTCCCAGCTGAGCTACAGGCCCGTTTAAACAGTGATTAGTTTAACAGAGAAAAAGCAGCCCGTCAAGGGCTAACCACGAAAAAGGCACCTGTCACCATAGAATTCATCCCATTTTTGGCATTTGCGCACCAGATCTAAGGCCCGGGGTGCTTCCTTATCGGCTTCACATGCATCTTTGGACGGATTATAACTACTGCATTCAGTGCAAACTTTGAGGACCTCTTCTCTAGATAGTTGGAAGACCAAGATCTTCACCACCTATCGAGGTCTTTTGTTTGCCTTTACTATTTTATTATACCATAAACTTGGCGAATTGCAACCGTGACTTCAAAAAAGCCTTTCACCCCCGGCAAGGACCTTGACTGGAAATCTTTAAGCAAAACAGCCGTAACCCCAGCGGAGGTTACGGCCGTTTTGTTGGAGGTTGGTCTTAAGCTTATAGTAGAGGATTAGTCTTAAGTTTAGTAAGGATCGGTCTTAAGCTCAGGTTTAGAGCCTAAATAAAAATACTGGCAATAAAGAGCAGTACAGAACCAACAACCGGAATAATAACCGTCGACAGAGACCAGGTCTTGAGGCTGGTCTTCACATCAAAGCCGCTGAAACGGGTGACCACCTAGAAGTAACTGTCATTCATGTAAGAAGGACACATGGTGGTCAAACACAAGGCCAACCCGGCCAAAACCGGATTCAAACCCAAGGTTCCCAGCATCGGGGCCAAGATGGAAGAACCGGTAATCATCGCCGTTGTCCCCGAACCTTGCGGGATCCGGAGCAAGGTCCCGACCAAGAGCGGCACAAAGAGGACCGGAATATTGGCTTTTACAATCGCTTCCGCCATCATGTTACCTGCACCGGTGACCTTGATCACGTTCCCCAACGCCCCGCCGGCACCGGTCACAAAGACAATCAAACCAGCGCTGCCGATCGACTCTTCCATCAATTTCAGGGCGGATTCCCTGTCCATGGAACCGGCAAGCAGATAGACCGCGATCAACACGGAGACAAACAAAGCCACCACCGGACTCCCGATTAAGCCGGCAAACTCAGCCAGGGGGCCGGTTTGGATCCCCAGTAAATTAGTGACGATGGTGTTAAAGAAGATCAGGATTAACGGGACGATAATCGGTGCGAAGGAGAGAGCCGCCGACGGCAGTTTTTCTGTGGTGAGCAACTCCTCAAAGTCCTCCGAGGTCATCTCCTCGTTCCGTTTCATCTTCGCCTCAATCCGCTCCAGCACTTTTAATTGCTCCGGTGTATACTTGGATTGTCAATCTCGTAGGGAGGGATATATTCGGGATGTTTCTTTCCAAAGTACCGGAACAGATAGATGGAGACAATAAAAAGCGGGATGGATAAGACGAGCCCCCAGAAGATGAAGAGCCCTAAATCGACATTAAACGCCCCGGCTACCGCCAACGGACCGGGTGTGGGCGGTACCAAAAAGTGGGTGATGTATAAGCCCATCGCCAAAATTCCGCCCATGCCGACCATGGATTTCCGGGTGAGACGGGCCAGTTCCTTTGCCAGTTGGGAAAGGATGACAAAACCGGAGTCGCAGAAGACCGGAATCGAAACGAGAAAACCGGAGAGGCCGAGCACCACATCGGCGCGTTTCACCCCGACCCATTTCAGAATGGTGAGGGCCATCCGTTTGGCTGCACCGCTCTTTTCCAAAAAAGTCCCCATAATACAACCAAAACCAATTACGATACCGATACTGGATAAGGTGCTTCCAAACCCGGCAGTCGCCGCGCTCACCGTCTCACGGGGACTCAACCCGGCCAGGAGTCCAATCACGATCGCGGTGATAATCAACGCCGGAAAAGCCTGGATTTTGGTACGCATAACCAAGTAGATGAGCAGGGCAATTCCAATAATCATCGCTAAGACAGGATTCATTCTCTCCGCCTCCTATAGTTTATTTTGGACACGATGCAGACTCCCAAAGCAGACGGCCTCCGGCATCCCCCCTTTAGTCCGGCTTTACCTTTCCTCAGATCACCGGTCCCAAAGTATAAATATCCATGGTCTTCGTGTAGCGGATACTCTCTCCTTTGGTGGTTTCCCCCGATAAGACCCGCAGCAATTTGGTAAAGATCTCCTCCCCGACCTCTTCAATGGATTTTTCCCCGGTCAAAATCCGGCCGGCATTAATATCCATATGACATTCAAGGTGCGCAAAGGTATTGGGATTCCCACAGATCTTCAGCACCGGCACCGTCGGGAAACCCTGCGGGGCGCCCCGTCCCGTCGAAAAGAGGATGCATTGCGCGCCGGCAATCGCCATTCCGGTCAGAATCTCCGGTTCCCGTCCGGGGCTGTCTTTAATCCAGAGGCCCTTTCGCCCGTTGACCCGCTCGGTGTAATCCAGTACTCCTTGAATCGGACGGGTCCCGGATTTCACGATCGCGCCCAGGGATTTTTCCTCAATCGTGCTTAAACCTCCGGCAATATTTCCCGGCGTCGGTTGGCCTTTCCGCATATCGCAGCCTAAGGATTTGGCCCGGGTCTCCATCTCCTCGACAATCTGCAAGATTTTCTCCCCGACTTCGGGGGTGGCCGCCCGGCGGGCTAAGATATGCTCGGCGCCAATAAACTCGGTCGTTTCGCCGAAAACGACAGTGCCGCCCAGATCAACAATTTTATCGGCCACATAGCCGATGGCGCAGTTGGAAGCCAATCCGGAAGTGGCGTCCGAAGCCCCGCATTTAATCCCCATCACAAAATTGCTGATTTCTACCGGCTCCCGTTGCTGGCCGGCAATGGCCATCACCAGTTTTTGCGCCACTTCGATCCCGCGGGCAATTGCTTTGGTCGCGCCGCCCAATTCCTGAATGCGGATGATCTCCACCGGCTTCCCGGTTTTGGCGATCCCCTCAACCAACCGCTCATTATCAACTCCTTCACAGCCCAGGCTCACCACCAGGGCGGCCCCCACATTAGGGTTGGCGCCCAGGCCAATCAAGGAATCCATCACCCGCTCCAGGTCCGGCGGCAATTGGCAACAACCCTGGTGATGAAAGTAGCCTTTGGTCAGTTCAGTCTGGGAAACAATCGCTTCCACTACTTCCGTGGCACAGACCACACTCGGGATCACCGCCACGTAATTGCGGGCGCCGACTTGGCCGTCCGGCCGGACATAGCCCATAAACTTCACTGGTATTCCTCCTTTAACCACGCTCAAGATCTCCGCGTCCCCGCTGACTGTCCATATTATGGACATGCACATGCTCCCCGGGCGCAATATCTTGGGTCGCTACTCCGATTTCTTCTCCGTATTTCCGGACCGGGGTTCCCTTTTTAATCGGTTCAATGGCCAACTTATGGCCATAAGGCAGATCGTTTCTCAACTCAACCGGGAAAATCCGGCCTTTCTTATCCCGGACGTTAATCACCATGCCCGCTTTAACCTCATTGGCAAAGACCGTGGCGACGTTGTCCTGGTCATGCACTTTTAACGCCAATAAATCTCCCATCTTGCCACCTCCGTTCGTTTTCGCTTCATTACACCGCAATCACGGAGACACCGTCGGGAATCACAACCACCTTGGCATCGGCCCCTTTCAACTGATAAGCCAAAGCTAAGGCTTCCTGCGCCGAGGCGGCCGGAATCATATTCGCTTTCCGCACGATGCCGGGAGCCAAATTAGTTGTCACCAAGATCAATTTATGTTTCATCAACATCGACGAAAAGATCTGCGCGCACCACTGTTCCGGGATGGTTTCTTCATCCGGGATCCCCATAATCCGTTCGTGAATCTCTTCCACTGTACCACCCGTGATTAATTCACCAAAATGCTCGCCGCCCAATCCGTCCACGCAACCGGCGACTAAAATGATGACCCCGTCCTCGCCGGCGCAGGCTTCGGCGGTGGCCGCCGCCTTCGGGCTTTGGTAGAGGTTTTGGTCTAAAGGATAACCGCCGACAGAAGTAATGACAATATCCCCTTGTACCGGTTCCACCCTGGAGAGCTCGGTCACAAAGTTGCAACCGGCTTCATGGGCTTTTTCCACATCGCCGGCAAAGGCGGCGATCACTTTTTTCTCCGCATCCAGCGTCACATTGAGGATAAAATCGACCCCGACTTGACGGGCGGCATAGACCATATCCTCATGGATGACATTCCCATGAATAATACCGGCTTTGGAGTTGGGATGGGCAATCGCCCGCGCCGAATGGTTCTCATTGACCGTTTTGGCCGAGCAGACCCCCGGTAAAATACTCTTCGCCCCTCCAGAAAAACCGGCAAAGAAATGGGGTTCGATAAAACCTTCACAGACCAACAGATCAGCTTCGGTAACCAACTTGTTGACGACTAAAGAGGCGCCGGAGGGTAACTGGCATACATACTCACAAGCATTTTCATCAAAGGCATTATGGACGACAATCTCTTCCTCTTCGACGATTTTATCACCAAACTTCTGCCGTTGCTCCTCAACGGTGGTCGCCCGGTGCAGACCGGTGGCAATGAGGATCTTGATTTGGGCCTCCGGATTTCCCTGCCGGATCTCCGCGAGCAAAACGGGGAGGGTCAATTTACTGGGCATCGCCCGGGTGTGATCACTGGTGACAATCACCACCTTTTTCTTCCCCCGTGCCAACTCCCGCAAACGCGGTGTGCCAATGGGGTTGGCCAGCGCCTCCAGAATTAACTCCTGCTCTCCTTTTTTCGCCCGGTATTGATGGAGGTTGGAGGTTAAGACCGCCTTGAGGTTTTTCTCCTCCACTTCCACCTCCATATGGGTGGTATGGTATGGCAGTTTGAACACCGGCATCGCTTTTTCGCCTCTTTCATTCGCATATTTCATGATGTATACATCATACCTTTATGATATCCCCCTAACAACTTTTTGTCAAGATATTAACTTATCAGTTAAAAGCTACCGGATTGGATCCGGCGCGGAGGCAACCGGTAGGAAGACAGCCGCCCGGAAAGAACCCCACAAAAAATGGAATAAAAAAAACGTCCGGAGGGACGTCAGCTCGATTTGGCGGTCTTTTGAACCTGCCTGATACTTACCTCTTGCGCCAAACGTAAGTGTTTTTCATTATAGGACAAGGCTTTTTCCACATTCCCCTCCAGGAGGCCATCAATGATCCCGAGGTGTTCCTCCAGGGACTCGGCAAACCGATCGTCGCTATAGAGGGAAAGCGTCCGGGAGATATGTTCCATTGTATAAAGCCGTACACTGATATCCTGAATCAGCTTGTTCCCGGTCAGTTCAATCAGGAGTTGGTGGAGGCGGCTATCTTCCCGCATGTAACTTTTTTTATCGCCGGCTTCATAACTTTGAAGCAGTTTTTCTTTAATTGCCCGCAATTCCCCGCGGATTTGGGGCGTCAGCGTTTCCACCGAACGGCGAATCCCCAACATTTCAAAGCACATCCGCACTTCGAATATATCCTGCATATCCCGCTCGGTCATTTCCCGTACATACACTCCCTTATTGGGGATATTCACCACCAGGCCATCCCCCAATAACTGCTGCAACGCTTCCCGCACCGGTGAACGGCTGACCTTCAACTCTTTGGCAATTTTTGCTTCCTGTAACCAGTCCCCGGCCTGGTATGTCCCGTCCAAGATTTGGTTTTTCAGGATGTTATAAACCTGTTCTTTGATGGTATAGATAATTTTATTATTATTATCAGACCGTGCCAACGTGCTTTCCCTCTCATTCTCTGTTTGGAATCGGAAATAAAACATAATAGCACATAAGCACAGAGGAGGTTCCTCCCCTGAACCGCTTTTACCCATTATTATTTGTCAAGTTGTTGACCGGTTTTTTCTTCCGTGCCGCCGGCGGTAAGGTCAGCCTTTCCGGAAGATGAGAATATTCTGGTGGGTGATATTGGAGACATAACAACGTTTAATGGCATAGGGGCGCAACGGCCGTTGGGTCGCCTGGTTCCACCAGATTCGCATCCCCTTCCATTTGAAACCGGCTTGCTGGATGACTTGGGCTACTTTAACACTTAAAGGGTAATACTCTCCCTGATAATAACGGTCACCAATCAGGATCACCAGGTAACGGCGGGGTTGAAGAATCCGGTAGGCTTCCTGCGCAAAAAGGGCCATCAGTGCCAAGTATTCATCAATGTCGGCAGCGTTGCCCAGATCCTTCCTTTCCCCCGGATTATACATGGCAAAATTGGTTTCTCCGGTAAAGGTCACGCGGTGGCGGCAACCGTAAGGCGGATCGGTAATGATGGCAGCCACCTGCCCGGCGGGGAATTTTTTCAGTTCCTCCAGACAATCCCCGGGGATGATCAAACCCTTAATCTCCCGGCCGCTCTTTCCCCGGATGATCCCTGTTTCCCCAATACTGAAGTTCGCAGTAATCTCCTGGAAAACCCGGATCCATTCGGCGTTCAACTCAATCCCGATTGCCTGCCGCTTGACCAGCGCCGCCCCGAGTAAGGTACTGCCGACCCCGGCAAAGGGATCCAGCACCAATTCGCCTTCTTTCGTAAAAAACGAGATGATTTCGGCCATCAGTTCCGGGGGTTTAATCGCCCCGTGTTTTTTCCGGAGCGGATGGGTGACGTCCGGCGGGAAATTCGTCGGGTAAAGGGAATTGGTCCAGTAAAGCCACTGGGAGCCCGATAAGTGGTTCAAGGGGTTTTCCACAGGATAAGCCTCCCGCAATTATTCCTCTTCAGGTATTCTACGTCTGGCGGGTTTGATTTATGTGTCAACCCCTTCTTCTTTACCCCTATTTTCCCAATACGGTTAAAAATCCTAACCGGGAATCCTCACCGTGGGCCGGCAAGGCCTTACCAGTTGAACCCGAAAGCAAAACTTATACTTTCCTCCACTAGATCGTAGCCCAGGTCCACTTTGAAGCAATGGAGATCTTTCACCAGTTTCACGGTATTTTCGACCCAAAGGGGCGCCCTCCCCGTTTGCCACCGGGTTTCACCCGTCGTCTCCAGCCGCAAGGTCCGGGTGAGCTTGAACCCCCCCGACCAGGTGGTCCGGAGGTGCCAACCATTCAGGCTGTTCCCTTTGGCATCCCCGGTACCATAATAGAAGCCGGTCCCCAAGGTGAAGCCGGGCAGCCAGGGCCCGCTAAAGCGCAGGCCGTAGTCCTGCCGTTCGCTTAGACCGTTGGTTTTCTCGTTAAAACTTGAAGTGTACAAGAGCTGCCAGGTGCTCTGCCCGGCGAGGGGCCCCTCCACCGTCAAGGAGTTCTCCCCTGCGCTCAGTTCCGCAAAGTCGCGGTCCACCGCCGCCGTTACCTTAAGCGGGGCGTAATGATAGGTCAGGCTCGCTTTCCCTTGGAGGTAATCCTCCCAGGCCAAGGAGGAATTAAAAACAAGGTTGGAAGCCAGGTCCCAACGGAGGCCCGCCTTGGCCGTCCACCATTTGTTGGTGCCCACCCCGCCGCCATAACGTAAAGCAGCCTTCTCGCTCAGGGTGTGGGTGAATTCCCCCGTCACATATGCGCCACGGCTACTATTAAATCCTGCGTCCAACCGGGGCCAGTCGTCCAATTGATTGTTGGTGGTAGTGATGGTCACCGGCGGCAACGGCAACAGGGGCAGGTTCTTCAGGTATAACCAGCCCCCCTTTACCTCCACTTGATCGCCAACCACCCGTACCCTACCGGCTCTGATTTTCAGGCAAGGGGTGGGCAGTTCGCAAGGGGTGAAAGTGGCGTCGGTAAGGAAAAGTTCCTTCCCTTTCAGTTCCCCCTCTTTCCCGGTGAAATAATACTTCCCGTTCTCACCGGTGGCGGCGGTAAATTTTCCCTTTTCCTCCCGGAATGAATAGACCAGGCTCTCCCCTCTCCAGGTTCCATCGGCAGTCCGGAGCTTAACCCCCCGCTCCGCCCTGACCACAGCGGTTACTTGGTCATAGACCACCGTCTCCGCTTCCAACTGGAAATCTTTGCCGGAAAACTTGACCCCACCGGTCGCCCTGTAAACCTTGGTTTCCGGGTCAAACTCCACCATCCGGGCCTCAATCTCCACCGCCGGCGGGGCGGAGGCCCGGACCGGCGTTGGTACGGCCAGCGGCAGGAGAAAAAAGAAAATAAAGGCTGTAAGCATCCTTTTGGCGAATTCCATTAACTTTGCTGTCCTTTCCGGATGATTCCTGCTCATCTGTTTTCTCCTTGCTGTTTTCTCTTCGGCCCCGGAAAAATCCTTTTGCCGCCCGGCAGAACATTCTGTCAAACCTTGCTGATTAATCCAATTTCCGTGCCTTTTGAAACAACGGGTAACCCTGGGGTGTATAGGTGAGCCCGGTAAGTTTCGGCGAGACCAGATAAGGTTTGACATTGAAATATAAGGGGATCACCGGTAAATCGGAAAGGAGCCGCTCTTCAAGCCGGTGATAGATTTTATACCGGCTGATACTGTCCATGGTCTTGCTGGCGACCGTCAACCAGTAGTCATACTCCGGGTTTTGGTAGCCGGTGAAATTTTCTTCCGCTCCGGAGCGGAATAATTGGAAAAAGGTCATCGGATCCGGATAGTCACCAGTCCAACCTTGCCGGGCCGTATAGAAGCGGCCGGTCGCCGCCAACTCCAAAAACTCATTGTAAGTTACGGCCTTCACTTTCGTCTTGATCCCCAGGTTTACTTCCCACATCTCAGCAACGGTCTTCGCCATCTCGGCCGGGATGAGGCTGTCCACCACCAGGATCTCCAGGGGAGGATAACCGTCTTCATTTGGGTAACCGGCTTGATAGAGCAATTCCAGGCATTTTTTGCCGTCGGCGGCTCCGACCAGGTCCCCGCCGGTCTGCCGGAAATCACTCCCGCTTTTACTGTCGGCCAAGCCCGGCGGGATCAAACCGGTGGCGGGTACTCCCGCGTAACCCAGCGTCTTGGCTACCAGGATATCCCGGTTTAAAGCCAGGGAAAGGGCCTTCCGGAAGAGGACGTTGTCTAACGGGGGACGGCGGGTATTAAGATAAAGGAAGCCTGTCCCCATCGTCGACACCTGGACCAACCTGTCTGTATAATCGCCAAACATCGAAAACGGCGGGTCTTCCAAGAGATCGTACATCCCCGCCCCAAAGAGGGTCACCCCGGTTTTCGGCGGGAGATAAGTAACTTTGATTTCCCGGATATTTCCCCGCGTGCCCCGGTAATACTCATTGGCAAGCAGGATCACATGGCTGCCGGCCTCCACTTCACTGATGTAGAAAGGACCGTTGCTACAAAAGCCGGGAGCGTAATTCACATCTTGCGCCTGAAGGTATTTCTGATGGACGGGCATCAAGGCGGGAATGGTTAACAGATTCAAAAAATAACTGCAGGGTTCTTCCAGCACCACTTGGAGAACCCGTTTGTCCAAAGCTTTAACCCCCAGCTCTTCTTCGTTGGCCAGTTTCCCTTCCCGGTACGCCCGGGCATTTTTAATGACCGAGAGCAAATCCCCGGCGAAAGTCGGCGGTTCCGCACGGAGAATCCGCTTCCAGGACAACTCAAAATCCTTGGCCGTTACTTCGTCCCCGTTGGACCAGTAAGCTTTCTTCAGGTGAAAAGTATAGGTGGTCGCATCGGCCGAAATCGACCAGCGCTCCGCCATTCCGGGCGCCACTACCCCCTGATCCCAAAGGACCAACCCTTCATGGAGATTGGCCAGCAAAATCTTTTCCGCATCAATCATCGCATACAAAGGGTCGAAGGACAAAGGAGTGGCCGACAGGTTAATCGCGATGCTTTTGCCTGCTTCCGCCGTTATTGACGGCAAAGGGGCGAAAAGGTTCAGGGCCAACAAAGCGATGGTCATCAGCCACCACATTCTACCGCTCGTTTTCATGAAAAAGGTCTCCCCCATGGCTTTTTATCTATTGTATCAGAATCGGAGCACAAATTAAATAGCGGCCAAAAACAAGCCCTCAAGACGGAAAACCCATGAAAAAAAAACGGGTCGCAAGCCCGTTTTTTTCTGTAATCAGGAACGCTCAAGTTTAAATCAACCCAAGCTGTTGCAGGACCTCCTTCAATTGCTCCAGCTCTTGGGGGCCGGGTTCCACCAAGGGCAACCGGGGCTTCCCCACCGGGATCCCCAGGAGATTGAGGGCGGCTTTGACCATAATCGGATTGGTGGTAATAAACAACACCTTAAACAGGGGGAGTAATTCTTGATGGAGCTTGGTCGCCTTGCCGACATCCCCCTGGTTGTAGGCCTCAATCATTGTTTTCATTTTTCTGCCCACCAGATGGGAAGCGACACTAACCACCCCGGTGGCGCCCACGGAGAGCATGGGCAAGGTCAAGCTGTCATCACCGCTGTACACCAGAAAATCCTTGGGCAAGACACGCACCATCTCCGCGGCCTGGTTAAGATCACCCGCAGCTTCCTTGAGGGCGACGATATTATCAATCTCCGCCAGCCGCTTCATGGTCGCCGGTGTGATATTCACCCCGGTCCGGCCCGGTATATTATAAATCATCAACGGTAGAGTCGTTGCCTCCGCCACTTTTTTAAAGTGTTGGTATAAACCTTCCTGCGGTGGTTTGTTATAATAGGGGGCAACAAGCAAAACACCGTCGATCCCGGTCCGTTCGGCTGCTTTGGTCAATTCCACGGTTGCTTGGGTATTGTTTGTGCCTGTCCCCGCGATCACAGTAGCCCGGCCACCCACCGCTTCGACAACCGTTGAAAAAAGTGTCAACTTCTCTTCCATCGTTAAGGTCGGTGATTCCCCTGTGGTTCCAGCCACCACCAACCCGTCGGACCCATTCTCTACAAGCTTGATAGCTAAATTTTTGGCGGCTTGGTAATCCACCTCTCCTTCTCCGTTAAAGGGTGTAACCATTGCCGTTAAAATTTTCCCAAATTCCACCATTTTAATAACCTCCCTTTCTTCAGGGAATTTGTTTTTGACTGTTTTTTCCCGCCATCCCTCCTTCAATCACCTAAGCCAAATTCCTCATGTAAGGCGCGGAGCGCCGTAGTCATGTCTTCCTTCTTTACCAGGCAGGCGATGTTGGTGTGGGAATCGGTGGTCTGGAAGAGGGGCACCTTCGCCTTGTACAAGCCCTGGACCACCCGGGCCATCACCCCGGGTACTCCCCGGATGCCCGCGCCCACAATGGCCACTTTCGCGAAGCCCTTGGCTCCTTCGAAGGTCAAGCCGGTCCCCTCCAAAACGGCAGAGGTCCGGTCAAAGAGGCTTTCCTGCACTGTAAAGGTAATCTGCCGGGGCGAGACCTGGATCATATCCAAACTGATCCCGGCTTCGGCCAGACGGGCAAAGACCTCCAACGCTTTCCCGCTGGCATTGACATCATCGGGGCAATAAAGGTTAAACTGGGCTAAATCGGGAATATGGGTCAGCCCCGTCACCATCCGGTCGGATTTAAGCTCCAGACCGGGAAGACTCGGTGCTTCATCCGAGATTAAGGTACCTTCCTCGTCGGAGTGGATGGACCGGATCCGCAAAGGAATTCTTCCTTTCATGGCAATCTCCACCGCCCGCGGATGGATCACCTTCGCGCCCAAGTGCGCCATTTCGCAGAGTTCGGTATAGGTCATCACCTTCAGCAACCGGGCTTGCGGCACCAGATTGGGATCGGTGGTCATCACCCCGTTGACATCGGTGTAAATCTCCACCGTTTCTGCCGCCAGGGCCACCCCTAAGGCAGCGGCGGTCGTATCGCTTCCTCCCCGTCCCAAGGTGGTAATTTCACCGTCTTGCGTCTGTCCCTGAAAGCCGGCCACCACCGCCAGTTTATTCCGTTTCAAGCAGGCAAGGACCTTTTCGGGCTTGACCTCAAGAATGTGGGCATCACCAAAATTCCGGTCGGTGATGATCCCCGCCATCCCGCCGGTAAAGGCCTGGGCTTCCACGCCGTGAGCCTTTAAAGTCTGGACCAGCACCACGGCGGAGATTAATTCCCCGCAGGAAAGCAAGAGATCCAATTCCCTGGGGTTAACCTTGTCACAAGCCTCCCGGGCCAAGGCGATCAGCGTATCCGTGGCGTAAGGCTGGCCCAAGCGCCCCATCGCGGAAACCACCACCACCGGCGTATATCCCCGGTCGACCGCTGCCTTAATCCGCGCGACCGCCTTCTCCCGTAATTCGGCAGTGGCCAGCGAAGTCCCACCGAATTTCTGCACCAGTATTTTAATGGAAGTTCACTCCTTTATTGCTTACTTAAAGTTTTACCAGTTTTCGCTGGATATTTCAACCTTATTTTTTCCCTTCCCGTTCTTCAGCGGAGGACCGGTTGGAGTTGTTCTCCCCGGAGCGCCTGGAGAATCGTAGGGATTAACAATTCCAAATTGGCCACCAAAGACTTGGGTTTGCGTTCCGGATCATCCTGGCCGAAGGGGACAAAATAGATGGACCGGCGGTTCATCATCAAACCCAAATTGATCAGATTCGCGCCCAGACCGTCATTGGTGGCGATGGCCAGCACCACCGGGCGGTTATTGCGGAGTTGCGCCTTACAGGCGAGCGCCACCGGGGTGCTGGAGAGTCCCAAGGCCAAACGGGCCAGCGTCGTTCCGGAACAGGGAGCGACCACCATCACATCAAGGAGCTTTTTGGGGCCGATCGGTTCAACCTCCACCATAGTTTGCCAGGGCTGGCGGCCGGCAATCTCCACCACTGCCTTATAGACCTCCTCCCCCTTGCCAAACCGGGTATCGGTCTGAAAGATCACGGGGGCGGCAATGGGGAAAAGCTCGGCCCCTTCGTCCCGGAGGCGTTTCATCTCCGCAAGCACGTCCGGAATGGTGCAGTAGGAACCGGTCAGTCCAAATCCGATACGCAGACCTGCCAGTTTCATTTTTACCCCTCCCAAGCTTAACGTTGAACATTTCCTCATACTCGACGGCCAAGTTCCTGTTTAATTAAGCCTGGAAGTTCAGTGGCGAGGATGCGTCCTGCGGTCAGGGGCGCCACTTTCCCTGGAAGTCCCAAGGCCAAAATGGCCTTGATCCCGTAGCGCTTTGCCGCCTCGAAATCGACACCCCCCGGGGCGGAGGCCAGATCGATGACGAGCGTCCCCGGGGCCATCTTTTCCAGCAGATCACCGGGAAGGACCAGGGCTGGGATGGTGTTGAAGACGACCTCCGCTTGGCCGATCGCCCCGGCCAGCCGGCAGAGGGGCAAAGGTTGACCACCGATCCGCCCGGCCTCCGCCAGTTGCGCCGGGTTACGGGCGGCTACCGTAACCTTGGCGCCCAACGCTAATAAACGGGGAACCAAAGCCCGGGCCACCCGGCCGAACCCCAGGACCAGACAGGAGGAACCAGCGACGGTAAAGGGGGTCTCTTCCATCATCAACTGGATAGCCCCTTCCGCGGTGGGCACTGCGTTGGGGATGGCGATCCCATCGTGTTCGGCATATTCGAAGACCCGGATCCCTCTTTCGGCCGCCAGCTGCTTCAAAGCGGACGGTAACCTGCCGGTAACAAGCAGGGCCTTCCTTTCAGCTAAGGCAAAAAAGCCGGCGTCAACCTTAATTTGCACCGCAGGATCGCTGCAGCGAACCAATCCTCTATCATCAGCTCCACTGATCGGGAGGATGATAATTTCCGCTCCGGCCAATGCTTCCTGCAGACTGGTGGCGGGTGACAAACGGGGCAAAGGAGGCAGATCCGTAAGCCCCAGCGTTTTCACCCAAGCCGCCGACGAATGGAACGCTTCCGCCACCATTACCTGCCGGCGGTCACCGCCCAGCACGGCTACGCCACCTACAGTAAAAGTTTTTACCAAGAAAAGACCCTCCCTTTCCTTATATTACCAGGCGGAGCAGTTTAGACCTTCTTTCGCTAAACATTTTAAACAGGCGCCGTTCAATAGTAATATATTCTCTAAGGAAAGGAGAGGTGTCAAAAAAGTCCGGCCTGCGCCGGCCGGTAAACTAAGGAGGAAACTAATCAATAAGGGCATCCAAGCCGTAGACCAAGCCCTTGATCCCCGGGGCCCTCCGGATGGCCAGTAACACTCCGGGCATAAAAGAAGCACGGTCTAAAGAATCATGCCGGATGGTCAGGATCTGGCCCGGACCGCCAAAAATTACTTCCTGGTGGGCGACAAACCCGGGCAGCCGCACGCTATGAATCTTCGTCCCCAGGTACTCCCCGCCGCGGGCGCCGTTAATCTTCTCCAGGGGAGCCGGTTTGCTCCCGGGTTCCGCCACCCGCCCGGCGGCGATCATCTCCGCCGTCTTCAGGGCGGTTCCGGAGGGAGCGTCGATCTTCCGGTCGTGGTGAAGTTCGATGATCTCCACGTCCGGAAAGTATTTTGCCGCTTCTTTGGCAAAACGCATCATCAGGACCGCGCCCAGGGCGAAATTGGGCGCCACGACCACCCCCCGCCCCGTGCGGGCGGCCAGTTCAGTCACCTCGTCCAGATTTTCTTCAGTGAGCCCGGTAGTCCCCACCACCGCGGCCACTCCGGCTGCCAAGGCTGCTTTTATATTATCCATCACCGTTAAAGGGCTGGTAAAATCCACCATTACCGCCGGCGCCGTGTTCTTTAAGGCTGCGGTCAGCTCGGTCTCCACGGTTAGCCCTAACCGGCCAAGACCGCAGACCTCGCCAATATCCTCGCCGCCACCCGCCTTGTCAACGGCACCGACCAATTCCAGATCCTCCTGGGCAACCACGGCTTTCACCACTTCCCGTCCCATGCGGCCATAAGCACCGGCAACCAGAACCCGTATTTTGTCCATCCTCAGCCACCTCCAAAACCGGTCACTGCTGTGTTTACTTTTTTATTTTCCCTTGGTAGAAACTTCCTCTTCATAAAGAATAAGGTCCGTACTGATCTTTTTCACCGCCGCCCAGGAAATTTCCTCCTCTTTTCGGCAAAGATATCCTTTCTCCGCCAAGAGGAGCGTCACCACCCTCCCCTCTTCCAGGTTGATCACCAAGTCCAGTCGGGGAAAGGGTCCCTTTTTTCTCCCGTCCGCCAAATTAACCAATTCTTTCCCGGCCAATTCGGACCAGCGCATCGCCTATCCCCCCAACTATAAATATTGGGCGGATCGGCGAAAGATACCCCTTTCCCCGGAACGTCCCTCCCGTTCTCCCCTTTCGTCTTTCATCTCCGGTACTAGGGGCTTCCCGATTGTTTCCAGGAATTTTCTCTATTTTTTCTCGTTTTCCTGTCCGGAAAAGTCCCGCCACAATTTTTTTAAAGCTTTTTTTTCGATCCGGGAGACATAAGAACGGGAAATCCCCAAGATCCGGGCGATCTCCCGCTGCGTTTTACTTAAGCCGTCCCGGAGCCCATAGCGTAATTCGATCACTTTTTTCTCCCGTTTACTCAAAATTCCCAGTTTTTGGCGGAGCATTTCCTCCTCCAATTTACTCTCGACAAGCTCGGGAACGTGATCGGCGCCGGTATCCAGGATATCCAAGAGAGTCATTTCATTTCCCTCTTTATCGGCGCCGATCGGGTCATGCAAAAAAAGATCATTCTTCAGTTTTTTGGTGGAACGCAAGTGCATCAGGATTTCATTTTCAATACAGCGCGCGGCGTAGGTGGCCAGCCGGGTATTGTATTTCCGTTGATAGGTATTAATCCCTTTAATCAACCCGATGGTGCCGATGGAGATTAAATCATCATTATCCTCCCCGGTGTTGTCAAACTTTTTGACAATATGGGCGACCAAACGCAGGTTCCGCTCGATCAAAATATTCCTGGCTTCCCTGTCCCCTTCCTCCATCCTCAGGATTAAAGCCCGTTCCTCTTCCTCACTTAACGGCATGGGAAAAACATTATTACTGGAGATATAAGAAAACAACCAGGCAAACTGCTGATAAATCAGGTCAAGCAGCATCCCGATCCAGGGAAGGATCATCGGGGGTACCTCCTCATAAAGTAAACTGCGGTGTGTTTATAGATATGTCATGGGCTTTTCTCCTGTGCCAGTCCGGCCCTGTCCACTTTGCGGGTAAAAAAAACCATTGTCTCCGGGAGGCAAACACCTCCGGAAACAATGGTCCGAGCTTGGCTGAAAAGATCGGCCGGTAATGGCCGGCCGGGACTGCCCCTTAAAGAGTATTTCAAGGACCGGCGGGATTAAAAGCCCAAGCCGCTGCCGATCCTTTCCATAAGAGCGGCAAAGAGGAGCGCCGCTTTCTCCGCCCCGCCCGGATCCTCCTCCAAAAAAACTACCCCAACCAGCCGGGGGTTTTGCACCGGCGCGTAACCCGCAAACCAACTGTAAGCGACCGGCCCTTCCCCGGCCGGGCCGGAAAGGACCGCCCCTCCGGCGCCGGCTGCCCCTTGCCGGATTTGGGCCGGCCGGCCCCTTCCGTAGAGAACCGTCGCCGCCAGCATCTTCTGTAAAGCGGCCACCGTCGGCGCCGCCAACACCTGACGCCCCGCCGCCGGCTTTTCCCACGCCGCCTCTGCCATCCTTCCGTCCGGTTCCTGCCAGCCTTCGACCACCGCCGGCGGATAATAACGGCCGTGACCGGCCACCACTTGTAAAAGCGCCGCCATTTGGAGGGGGGTCACGGCGATCCCCTTCGCCCCGCTGACCAGGCCGGCGACACCCCCTTCTTCTTTTCCGGATAAACGGCCGGTTCCCTCCCCGGGGAGTCCCAGGCGGCCCCCTTCCCCCAAACCGCAGGCTTCCGCCAAGGCCAGGAGGGCGGTTTGGTCCAAAGCCGCCATGACCTCCTGAAAGACCGGGGTCGCGGCGTAGGCAAAGGCCTGTGATAAAGTAAGCAAACCATAACCGGATTTGGTCTCATCAAAACGGCTTTCCGGCTTAAACTTTCCGCTTTCCAAAGCCGCCGCCGCAATCACCAGTTGAAAAAGTTCCCCCGGAGGATAGGCCTGAAGCGCCCGGTTGACCAGGGGGCGGTCCGGCGCGTTCCGGCTTTGCTCAGGCGCATAGGGATCAAAGGCCGGCCGGCTGGCCAGCGCCCGGATCTTACCCGTCCCGACCTCCATCAAGACCACCGCGCCCTTGACGACCCCGGCCCGGTCCAGGAGAGTTTCCACCTTGCGCTGCAAATCAAGATCCAAGGTCAAGACCAGGTTTCTTCCGGCCCGGGCGGTGCTTTCCTCCTGATACCGGAAGCCCAAGCCCGGGATCGGCCGCCGAAGGGCATCGGTCAGCACCGTCAGCTTCACCATTCGCCCGCTGTCCAACTCCCGGTCATAGACCGCTTCCAGCCCGGCCAGTCCCCGGCCGGTCGCTGGATCAAGGTACCCCAGCAAATGCTGGGCTAAAGGCTGCCGGCCGTAACGTAAGGGGACGGAACAAAAGGTTACCCCGCTTCTCTCCCTGGCCTCAGCTAAGCGGACCAAGTCGGTGCCGGGGTTGGCCACCAGCAACGGCGCCTTTCCCGTCAGCCGGAGTTGATGCGCCGCAAGTAAAGGGGTCAACTCCTTCCGTTCCTCCGCCGTGAGCAACTCCGGGAAAACCGCCAGGCAGGTGCGGTAATCCCTCCCGGTGAAAGGCTGCCCGTGGCAATCGAGGATCGCTCCTCTTTGCCGGTACAGGGCCAAACTGTCACTCCGCTGCTGCACCGCTTTCTGCGCCCAAGCTAAATGTTCCACCCCTTGAATGCGGTAAAGACGGTAGGCGAGACCGCATCCGCCCAAAAGAAAAAACAGCCCCAGCATGACAAGGCGGCGTCGGCATCTTGTTTCCACAAAAAAACCCTCCCCGGTTAATTTAACCAAAACAGGAAGGGTTTATTTACCAATGAACGCACCCGCGAAGATATTATTTATTTCTTAGTCTTTCGCCGGCCCCTTTCTGCTCTGGGCCAGCCGGTTCTGGGCATTCAAATGCTCCCGGTAGGTACGGGAAAAAACATGGGTGCCGTCGGGTTTGGCAAAAAAGTAGAGATAATCCGTATCCGCCGGGGCCAGCGCGGCCTTGAGCGAAGCACGGCCCGGGTTGCCGATGGGGGTCGGCGGCAAACCCTTATACCGGTAAGTATTGTAAGGGGAATCAATCTCTAAATCTTTATATAACAACCGTTGTTTGCGTTCCCCCAAGGCGTACTGGACCGTCGCACAGGATTGCAAAAGTTGCCCCCGGTGCAACCGGTTGAGAAAAATCCCGGCGATAATCGGCCGTTCCTCCGCCGCCTTGGCCTCTCCCTCCACAATCGAAGCGAGCGTCACCACTTCCTCCGGCGTCAGCCCGTTCAAATTCGCCCCGGAGCTCACTTCCGCCCAAACCTGCCGGAAACGCTGGAAGAAAACGGAGAGGATCTCTTCTTCCTTCGCCCCTTTGGCGAACTCATAGGTATCCGGGAAAAGATACCCTTCGCCGGAGACAGGAGAGAAATCAATCAACTGGGAACGGAGAAAGACCCGGTCGTGCAGGAGCTCCTGAAAACGTTCGTAGTTGACCAGCCCCCGCTCGCTCAACAAACGGCCAATTTCGGCACTGGTGTAACCCTCCGGAATCGTCACCTTATAAATGATCGGACGGCCCTTTTTCAGCTCCTGTAACAGTTGGGTAAAGGTAAACTGGGCGCCGAATGTATAATGTCCGGCTTTAAGGGAGTTTTGCTGACGGGTAAGGTAAAGATACCAAACAAAACTGTTCCGGTTCTTGATGAGACCTTTCTCTTCGAGCAGCGCCCCGATTTGAAAGACGTTGGAACCCATCGGAATGTCTATGGTGCTACGCTCGGGGGCAAAAACCGCCCGGTTAATCTGTACCCCGTTATAAATCCAGACGGCTTGTCCCAACAAGAAGATTAACCCCAGCCCGACAAGGGGTTGGACAATGGATTGAAAACGGGACCGGTCTTTGATGACCGGTCCGTGTAACCGAAAAATCCGGCGGAAGAAGGAAAAGAGATCTCGCAAAACAGGAAGAACCCGGACAGCCGGTTGGGGTGTCATGTCACGTTTTTCCATGAAACCTCCTCCTCTGTCCTAATTATACCGGATCTCTTCCCCGGATGCCATATGTATAAATTGCAACTTCTTCCCGGCCGGTTCATGCTTCGCCTTCGCCAACTTAAAGTTAGGCTTCCCCGGCCGGCTCATTACCGCCCGCTTCTCCCGGGCCGGTCTCACCGGCCTCCCCGGGCTCCACGGCTTCCGTCAGGCCGGACTCCCCCTCATCGCCTTCGCCTTCATCGTCGTCCTCTTCATCCTCATCAAAATCTCCGGCCTCGGCCTCTAGAAATGCTTGGACCCTTTCCAGTTCATCATCGTCAATCTCCACCAGGATTTCTTCGTTATTTTCATCACTTTCCAGGCGGAAGACATGAGCCTCTTCCACCTCAGGATCATCCTGTTCTTCCGGGACCAAGATGACATAGGTCTTATTATCCAACTCCAGGGTCCGTTCGAAACTATACCGGTACTGTTGGTTGTTCTCATCCTCCAAAATAATCCAATTCTCCTCTTCATGTTGGTGGGACATACTTACCCCTCCTTTTTTTGGTTCAGGAATTGCATATGACCGTCCAAGGGGTTACGCTTCTTATACAATTCCCGTTAATGAGTATATTCTCCCCTAAACCGTTCCCGATTACAAGAGAAAATTGTCGGCGGTTTAATCTTTCTCCGGGCGCAAAGCGCCGGAGTGCAGATAATTTTCAAGCAATAAAACCGCAGCCACCTGGTCAATCACCTGCCGGCGCCGGCGGCGCCGCATATTGCCTTCCAGCAAAGCCCGCTCCGCTTGAACCGTCGTGAGCCGTTCATCCCAGAAGACCGGTTCCACCCGGCAAGCATGACCGAGCCGCCGGCCAAAGTCCATAATCTTCTCCGCTTCCGGACCGATCTCTCCATTCATATGCCGGGGTAAACCGATTAATAACCCCGTACATTGATGTTTTTGAAAAAGGCCGGTTAAATAAATTAAATCTTCCGCCTCCGTGCGCCGCTGGTACACTTCCAAACCTTGGGCCGTAATCCCTAAAGGATCGCTCAGGGCGATGCCAATTCGTCTCTCCCCCACATCCAGGGCCATGATTCTTTCCGCCTTTTCCACCTGCCACCTTCCCCTTTTCCTGCCCGCATCCTCTCCCCGCTTACCCAGAGCATTCATTGCACGCGGGAATGACAGGACGGGCATAAAAACATCTTGTCATCAACTTAAACAATAGTTACCCGGCCGTGGCCGGAGGGTGTTCTCAGCGGGCATGGCGAGCCGGCGCCGGCGGCTACTTTTCGGAAGGCACAATCAACCGCACTTGATAACTGTGTTTCGGCACTTTCTCGACGGCCGGATCCCCGGTAAACTCCACCACGCCCACTTCGGGAAAGGCGGTTAAAGCCTCTTTTGCCTGCTGGATCGTCTTGCCGGCGACCGCCTGCATTATCTTGTCCCGGTTAATTTCACCCTGGATTTTCGCCACGGCCAGCACCGAAAGATTGGCTGATTCCAACTTTCCTTCGGCCTTCACTTCCCGGCAAGCAATTTCGTTGCTCACCGGACGGAACCCCGCCGGGATCGTCTGATAAAGTTTATGCTCCAACCACTTGTAAAGATGGGTTTTACTCAGCAAAGGCGCCTTGATTTTGTAGGCCACTTTCACGGTCAAGGTGTTGCTTTCCGTGCCTAGGGGCTGTTCCGCCCGGAACTGGCCGATCTCCGTCTCCGCGAGCTCGGGCAGTAACAAATAACCCTCTTGGGCCATGCCCTTAATCTCTGTTTCCGTCCGCAAAGCCACCTGCCGTTTGGCCTCTTCCTCCGCCCGCTTTAGATCCTCCTCCTGTACCACCGGGACCAGCCGGTCCTCACCGGAGGTGAACCGCTCCGAGTTCACCACATGCAAAGTATTGGCCAGATGCCCTTCAATAATGGTGATCGTTTGCTTCTCCACATTGCCGACGGTCCCTTTTTCCACCGCTTCGACTTCCACTTCGGCCTGGCCGTAAATTTCCCCTGTGGGCACCCCCAATTCATATCGGGTGCTTTTCTTCGGCACCACCACCGGTTTAACCGTCATAAATTTAACCCCTGTTTTGGTGGAGACCACGGTTCCCTTGGGTACGATAATCGGTGTCGTCCCACTGTTAATAAAGACCACATTGCCCTTGGCCGGTAAATGGCCCACCCTCTTCCGTCCGCTGGTTGTCAAGGAAACGCTCAATTCATCCTGCTTCTCCAGGACCTTGATGGGCAGCTTCCCCTGGAGAATCTCCCGTTCCCCGAAGCTTGTCCCCACCGTCGCCGCGCTCTGGAAAAGGTGCTCCTTGGAAGCGGGATGGACAATAATACTCAACCGGGGACGGAAAAGAAAGTAGGCGGCCACCAGCAGGCTGAAGCAAGTCACCCCCAAAGCCAGGAGCAGACGGCCCCCGCCCGAAGAATGGACGGGAAGCGCCGTCTCCTCTTCCCGGACCGGCCCCGCTTCCGCCATGACCTCTTCCAGTTCGATAGGGAGTTGGTTCTGGTAAACTTCGGGTTTTTCCGTTTGATCCGGCTTTTCCTGTTTTTCCGCTTCCAGCTTATCGCTGATTTGAATGCCGAGGCGGGCGGCGATTTTTTTAACACCCCGGTCTTTCACTACCAAGATTAATTCTTTATTCTCTTCCTCGCTGTAATATTTTAAGAGCCGGAGATTGATCTCATTGCGGAGAAAAGGAACCCGGGCCGGAGCATAAATGATAATCCGCGGGCTCACGCTTTCCCGCACTTTCCGGATCAAACCCTGAATCGTTTCCTCGCGCTCAACCGGAATAACTTCAGTCCTTGCCATTGCCCACACCCCTTTTTTCTCCCTGCTTAACGCGGGCAAAAAAATCTATTTTTTCCCCGGCCGGCCCCTCGGCAGCCAGGAGAATCAACGGATAGAGAACAAGCGGAGCAAGCACCACAATCCCCGAATCATTGGCGAAAAAAGCCATTACTCCCGTCCGGACCGTAATCAGCGCTCCCCACCAGGGCCACCTGGTTTTCCGCCTTTGAAACCAGGCGGTTTTTTCGGCGAGCCAAAAGCCTAATAAAAAAAGGATAAAACAGAATAAAAGAACGTACCCCCAGGGGCTGTAGTTGATTAACTCCAGGTTCATCCGGAGTTTCCGGAGCGCGATTGTAAGGATCTGCTGCCAAGCTCCCGCCTTAAACAGGCGTAACGCATTATGCAAATGGGTTGTCCCCCCCGCGCCCGGCCAGAAGGTTTGTAAGCTGAACCCCCCCGCCAATGTACTGAAGAAAAGCAGTAAATTCCGGCGGATGGTGGCCTTTTGCTGGCACCGGCCGACTAACCAGGCGGCATAAGCGAGGGCCATCCCGCCACCAAAATTGGCGCCCCCGGCGGACGAGAAAAGCAGAAAGGTGATTACCCCCAGCAGCGCCCCATTCCACTGCCTTGCAGCCCCATGGGTCAGGAAAGCACTGCTTCCCATGAGGAAAGTAGCAAGAAAAATCCCCAAATATTCATTGCCAAGGCCGTAAAAACGGAGCCCCAGCACCGGACTGGGGCCTAACAACGAAAGCCGCATCAAATTTGACCCTGACACCAAATCGACCAAGATGGCCAAAGCCGTGCTGATCAGGAGAGCGCGGTAAGCCCGTACCCGGTTGGAAAAGAGCCGGCAGGCAAAAGCCCAGAGCGCTCCGGTGAGTAAAACCAGGGCCATCACCAGCAAAGGCCAGCTGGTTATTTTAAAAGCGGCAATCAAGAGCAGCGTCAAAGGGAGAAAGGCCAGTGCCGGAAGGAGCGTTCTGATCAAGAAAAGCCAACGCCGCCAGGGCGTAAAGGGCAAAAAAAGCGCCAGCAAAAGGAGGAGAATAAGGAAGTACAGATAAACCCGGAGAACAATCTCCCTTTGCCGCAGGTTGATCCACCAATAGCAGCTCTTGGCCGCCAGTTCCGGCCAACTGCCGGCGGTCACCCGGGGGGAACCCGTTTCCGTCCCGGTGTCGTTGACCAGCCGGAACCAAAGCGCCGCCAGGTCGCCAATGGTCAGCAAGCCAGGCTCCCGCGTGGAGGGGAAAGTAAGCAAACCCGGCGGCTCGTTCTTCCGATCCAATAATAACGAGAGAAAAGGAAGTTCGTTCCCGGTGTCGGCACTGGAAGGGGTAGCCGAAAAGACGGCGATAATAGTACCGGGCGGGGCCACCGCCCGGAGCCGGCCGAGGAAGGCGTCGATCCGGGCCAGACTTTGCGCCCGTAATACCCCCCATCGTTCTTCCGGCATCAACCCGCGGTAGCCTTCCAACCGCTCCAGATCGCCGGTTTCCACCAGGATCAGATCAGTCTGCGGCAGGCTGGCCAAAACAAATTCTTCCAGCTTATGGTAATCGGTCCGGAACCCAAAGGGAAACTCCGGATCCGCAGTCAAAACCCTCCGGTCCGCAACTTCCCGGTCCACCTGCCCCCGGTCATCACTAATCATCAGCTTCGCCGTACGATTGGTTTTCCAGGGCAGATCGGCATTGCCGAAAAAAGCAGTCCGCTTCCCGACTTGCCGCAAAGCGGTTCCGATCAGCCCCGGCTCCGGAAAGAACCCCTCGTTTAATGGATCGGACGCCGACATCCCCACCTTTTGGTAGACCTTCTCCGGAGTCAACTTGCCCGCCACCCGGACGGAAACCAGACCGATTTGCCCCTCCGTTAACAACCGTTGCAGATAAGGGTAATCCCCGGTGTCAAAATCGGGGAAAGCAACCCGGGTTAAGTTCACCAGAATCAGCTTGGCCCCGGGTGGCGCGCCGGCGACGGAAAACGGAAAACATACATAAAGGATGAAGACCAAGAGCAGACCGTAACCAAATTTTTTCCGGTTCATCCTTTTCCCGGTTCTCCCCTTTATCCTTGATCATATCTTAACCCCTTATCCACTGTCAATCTTACTTATGGTTAATAAGCACTTTTTTCCAATAATATTTTAACAGCACTTGAAAAACTGCGCCGACCGGCACCGCGAAGACAATCCCGCTGAACCCGAAGAGCTGGCCGCCAACTAAAATCAGAAAAATAACCAACAACGGATGGAGGCCCACCCGCTTCCCGATCAGCCGGGGGATTATAACCACCGACTCCAGTTGGTTGACAAGGAAGAAAAGGCCGATTACATAGGCCGCCCGCCATAAGCCGGTCTGGGCCGCCAGCAAAACTGCCGGCACCGCGCCCAGCACCGGCCCGAAATAAGGGATAATGTTCAAGAGCCCGGCAAGCACACCGATTAAAATCGCCAAATCAACCCGGAGAAGTAAAAGGCCGACCGTTAACAAAAGGCCAACCAGAAGGGAAGAGAGGGCTTGGGCGCGCAGATAGCCGGTGACGACGGCAATCACTTCCCCGATCACCTCCCGTTCCTCGCCAAAGAGCCGCTGGCTCCAGGTGCCGACAACCGCTTTCAGGTTGTCCATATCCTTACTGAAGTAAAAGGCCAGCACCGGCACAAGAAAGAAAAAGAGGATCTGCGAAAAGAAGGAAAAAAGGAGGGTCGCCAGGCGTAACAGGAACTGCCGTAAAATTTCCTCCCCCCGGTACAAAGCCTCGTCCACCACTTCCCGGACGTTCTGGGGTAAAGCAAAGCGTTTATACTCCTTATTCAGCCGCGCAAACCAGTTCTGGAGATCCTTGACATAAATCGGCAGCCTGGTCAGGGCCTGATTGAGGTCCTCCACCAACCCGGGGAAGAAAGTGGTCGCTAAAACCGCCCCAAAAATCAACATTAAAAAAAAGACGGTGATGACCGCGGCCAGCCGGGTGGCGCCCTTCTTCTCGAACCATTTGACCAGCGGTTCCAGGAGGAAAGCCAGGAAAAAGCCGAAAAAGAAAGTGAGCACAATCCGGGGGAAAAAGACCAAAGCAGCAACGAACAGCAGCAGAATCAGGGTAAGCAACAATAAAGGGTGAAATTTAAGCCTCATTTTTCCTCAGCCCCGTCTTATGGCCGGCTCCCCCTCCGGCCGGGAAAAAATGAATAAAATGGCCGGACGGCCATTTTGGCATCCAAGTTGATCTCCCCCAAAGTCCGGTTGTCTATTTAACCCGCCTCCGTAAAAAAAGCCACCTCTCTCCCAAACCTTCCTTCGCCAACAGGCCCAAAAAAGAACGGAAGAGCGGCCCGGCCTGCCGACGGAGCTTTTTTTCCATCGCCAGGCTTCCCCTTCTTCCTCCCAGCAGCATACTGGCGGCCGCGCCAATCAACCCGCCGGCCAGCAGGCGACGCCAACCACGCTTCATTTGCCACACCCCCTTTCCTCTGCCGGCTTCCGTGATCACCAGTAGTATCCCCTGTTGGAAGCGGAATTTAGCCCACAAAGATCTGGTAAGGGCAAAAAACCGGCCAAGTCCGGTCGAGGGCGGATGAGGCATTAATATAAGCGCCCACGCCGGCTCCTGCCGGCATGGGCGCAAGGCTGAGAGATCAAGGCAGGCAAGGTAAAAGGTCAAGCGCAGACTGTCTTCAGTCAGTGCTGTTTTCAAAGGTATATTCGGTTACAACCTCGGCCTTTAACGAGTTCCGGACCGAACAATATTTCTCCAGGGAAAGGTTGATCGCCCGTGTAATGAGGGCATCATTCAGTCCCTTCCCTTTCAAGTGCAAGACCACCCGGATCTTGGTAAAACCGCGGGGATGACTGGCGGCTCTCTCCCCCTCCAGTTCCATGGAGAAAGCACTTAGTTCAACCCGGGATTTTTTTAAAATCGATACCACATCAATCCCCATGCAACCGCCCAGTCCGAAGAGGACCAGTTCCATCGGGGTCGGTCCTAAACCCCGCCCGCCGGCCTCCACCAATGCATCGGTGACGATCGCTTTTCCCGATCCTTCTCCCTTTGCCGTAAAACCTAAAACCCCGTCCCACTCCAATTCGGCTTTCATGAACCATCCTCCTTAATCTATAGAAATGTTCGATTGCTGTGAGCCAGCTCCGTCCTTCGTCGCTTTATGTATAATTACCCAGGGAATAGGTTGCCAATTCCCGGTAAAGAGGGCCCTGGGGCCGCAATTCGCTGACAAAGAGCGTAAAATGGTCAACTTTCATTTCTCCCCCGGTCCCCCGCTCGAGCAAAGCCCGATCAAAGACGGCCGGAGTAGTTTTCACCCTTCCTAAGGTTAAATGGGGCATAAAGCGCTGGACCGGTTTGGGGAGTCCGCATTGGCGGCAAACCCCGGTTACCCCGGCGGCCAAAGCCGTAAGCTCCGCTTGGCCCTTCTCCACCCCCAGCCAGAGCACACGGGGGTTTTGCCGGGACGGGAAAGTCCCTCCCTGCCCCAAAGAAAGGAAAAAAGGATGGTGGGCGGCCGCTTCCGCCTTCAACAACGGATCAAGCTCTGCCACCAAGGACCGGGGCTGTTCACCCAGGAAAAAAAGGGTAAAATGGGCTTGATGAGGAGCAACCCACTTTATCCCTTTACTGGTTGCCGAAAACCGGTCGATCAAAGCCCCCACTTTACTTTGGAGTTCGGCCGTCAAAGTCACCGCAAGAAACAACCGCATCCTTTGCTCACTCCTTACTCTCCCTGCTTTCATCCTCTGCGCCGGCGGGTTTGTTGAGTACGGTCCGCTCCAGGATAAATTTGCCGTTCAGGCCATAAACCCGGATGAGATCGACAGCCGCCAAATGATAATCCCCGTCTTGCCGATTAAAACGAAGGAGGGCGACACTGTAAGGAATGGCGTCGTTGCCCAAGCCGCGCAGACCGGCCGCACCGGTGGTTCCGGCGTTAATATAAACCGTCCCTTTCTCCTCGGTAATCCCCGGTTGGTGGGTATGACCGTAGAGCACGACGGGAATCCCCGCCGGTGCCGGGGTGGCCGTTTTCCTGTTATGGACCGCGAGCAGATTGATCTTGGTTCCGGCTTCGGCTGCGTAAGCCCGGAGCGCCTCCGCTTCCGCCTTTAAATCCTCATCCTCCGGCATTAAGCTGATCGTGCCGGTACTGGCCGGATCCGGCCAGCCCATAATCACAAGACCGTTGATTTCATAAATCCGCCTGGTCATCACAATAACATTCTTATACTTTCGTAAGCGGTTAACGACTTCGGCCGAATCATGGTTCCCGGGAATAAACAAATATTTTACCCCCAGGTTGTTAATCTTCCGGCTCAACTCCGTTTCCAAAGCCGTCCCGTAGTCGGTCAGGTCCCCGGTATCGATCACCAGATCAACGCCGAACCCGGCAATTACCTTTTCCATAAATTCAATGGCGGCCGGATTATTGTGGATATCCGAAACGTGAAGGACTTTCAGTTCCCCTTCCCCGCCCGCCACCGGCGAAAGGGTATTCATCTTCGCCCACACCGTATCCAAATTGCCGGCCACCTCTGCCAGTTTCGCACTAAAGGCGGGCCACCGTTCCATACCATCTTCGATTAAGCTTAAAGCCCAGGGCGCCGCCGCCAAAACCCCTTCGTAACGGGGGTTTTGCCAGGCCGTTTCGTCAAAATCAACCAAGACCCCGCTGATGATGAAGCAAACCGTAAGGACCCCGGCGGCCGTCATCCGCCATAAAGAGGCGAACCGGCGCCGGCCAAGGAGCAAAGCCACTAATAACCCGGTGCCTCCGCCCACCAAACATAATTTGAACAAGAACCAATAGAGGTCGGTTCTTAATTCTTCCAATAAGCCTTCCAGGTAAAGGCCGGAATCAGTCACCCCCAAGAGTTCATGCTGGAGCAAGGCGAGATCAATCCGTTCCAAAGTCGCCGAAAGGATCACCGGCCACCGGTGAGTATAAACCTTGATCTCCCCTAAGGGCGGGATCACCAAGCGGCTTTCACCCGGCCAGCCCCAGGCAAAGCCCAGTCGCAAGCTGAAAGGTCCCGTCTCGGCCCGCAACTCGCCAAAGGCGGCCAAACCCAGGCCTATAATGACCAAAGACAACAGTAAAAGGCCGGCTTTCTTCATTTTTGGTCCCCACGGTAACTGCCCCGCTCCTTGCTTCATCTGCCTCTACTTTCCTCTCCGTAGAAACTCCATACGTCGCGTCTGGAAATTATTCCCCACTGCATTCGCTGACCTGCATTTGTTTTGGCCGATGGCCCGTCAAACCCGTCACGCCGTTTCCTGCAGCATACTCCGGAACTCTTCCCCGGAGATTCGTTCGGCCATCAGAAGCCGCTCCGCTCCATCTTCCAGGAGCGTCCGTTTGGTCCTGAGCAGTTCTCGCACCCGTTCCTCCTGGGTACTGATGATCTCGTCAAAAGCCGCATTAATCCGCTCTTTCGGGGTATACTCTTCGTCCACAATCCCCAGGGGCGAGAGGCCGTTCTTAATAATTTCCCTGGCGATCTTGACCGCCTGTTCCAGGTCGTTTCCGGCGCCCGTACTCCGGCTGCCGAAAACCAGTTCCTCGGCGACGGCCCCGCCCAGCAAGACAGCAATCTGGTCCTCCAAATCCCTCCTGGTGTAAAGAAAATGTTCGTTTTTGCCGTTCGGGCGCATAAACCCTAACGCCTTGCCCCGCGGGGCAACCGTCACGTTGCCGACAGAATTGGGCCGGACCGTCTCACTGATGACGGCATGACCGATTTCATGAACCGCCACCCGGCGCAACTCCTCTCGCCGCGGTTTCCGCTCCAATTTTTCCCCGAGGATCACCTTGTCGATGGCCTCTTCCAGTTCCGCCTTGCCGATCTCCTTCTTGCCCCGCCGGAAAGCAAGGATCGCCGCCTCGTTTACCAGCGCCTCCAGATGGGCGCCGGAAAAGCCGAAGGTGTCTTCGGCAATGGTCTCCAGATTGACCTCGGCGGCCAGGGGCTTATTCTTGGTGTGAATCTGCAGGATTTTTAGGCGTCCATCCTTCTCCGGCAGCTCCACCTGGACCCGCCGGTCAAAGCGCCCCGGACGCAACAGGGCTTCGTCCAGCAAGTCCGCCCGGTTGGTGGCACCGATCACCAGGACGCGGGTCTCATCCACCGGCTTGAGCCCGTCCATCTCCACCAACAATTGGTTTAAAGTCTGGTCGTATTCCAGGTGGGAAGTGTGTTTGCCTCTTTTCCCGCCCAGCACCTCCAACTCATCCAGAAAGATAATGGCCTTTTGTTTTCCCGATTTTTTCGCCATTTTCCGCGCGCGGGTAAAAAGCTGGCGCACCCGTTGGGCGCCCACCCCGGCATACATCTCGATAAACTCGGATCCGGAGGCGGCAATAAAGACGGAATCGGTGTAGGAAGCCGCCGCTTTGGCCATCAGGGTTTTACCGGTTCCCGGCGGCCCGCTCAGCAAAATCCCTTTGAGCGGCCGGATCCCCAAATCTCTCACTTTTGCTTCGTCTTTCAGGAAATTAAGGGCTTCCATCAGTTCCCGTTTGGCCATTTCCTGGCCGCCGATATCGGCAAAGGTAACCGGCGGGATAATCCCCTTCTCACCGGCGGTCTCGACTGTTTCGTAATTTTTCTCCAAACCCCGGCCCTGAAGGTAAAAGCGGAAAAGAAAGAAGCACCCGCCCAAAAGCAGGAAAGGCACGGGATCAAAGCCGCTGGCCAGTAAAAAAAAGAGCACTCCGGCGGCGATTCCGGTCAAAATTTCCTTCCCCATCAGCCTTTTCCTCCTTTCGTAACCCCGGCCGCCGCCAGCCCGGTTTCCCCGTTCTTTCTGGGCAGCACCGTAAAATAAGCCTCTTTCCCCTGTCTTAACTGAACATAAAGAAAATCGGCGCCGAGATAAACCCGGAAATCCGCCTTCCCCGCTGCGGCCTCCAGCGACTGGAGCACCCCATAGAGATTGGTGAACTCACCGGTGGCTTTGGCTTCCTCCAAAGCAAAACTCAGCTTATAGTAGGTCTCCGCCAAGACCGGGGAAGGTTCATTGACAATGGAAACCTTGGTCACCGCCTTGCCCTTTCTGGCTCGTACCTCCTCCAGGAGCGGCTCGAGGAGGGTTTGCAAGTTATTGACCTTTTCCGGAACAAGCTTCAGTTCCAAGCTCAAGCCCTCCCTCTGCTCCTGTAGCCGGAAAGCGGAAACCGCCGGGTTTTCCCGGACCCGCTTCTCCAGCGGATGGCGCTGGAATATTTTTTCGTACAAAAACCCTCCACCAAACAAGAGCCCGGTGGTGAGGAAAAAAAACATCGTTACAAAAAGGATCGATCTCAGGCTCCAGGATTTCCGGAACATTGCAATCTCCTTCCTAATTCCTAAATTGGGTGCCGGCGCGGCCTGTGAAGAGGGGCACTAAACAAATTGACATAAAAATTATAACATAACTTTTGGGACAAAAACGCCGGTAGATCCTGGATCAATCCGTCTGCCGGCGGCTAAAACCCGGCCGGTCTCCCAAGTCCGGCCTACCTCAACGCGCTTGTAAAAAAAACCGCCGGTCTCCAAAGAGACGGCGGTTTTTGTAGAACAACAGATCAACAAGCTCATATATGATTGGGGAAAGCCTCTGCCACCTGCTGGGCGACTTTTTTATGTTCTGGGGCGGACAAAGTTTCTTTAATATAGAGCAAATGGTTGGAGTCGGCGCTGAGATCCAGACGGACCGGTTGACGGAGGAGTTCCCCTTTCCGGTCATAGTAGAGGGTAAGCACCGGACGGAAAGGTTGATTTTTCGAAACCCGGATCACGCGGCCGACTTCCCCCGTATTCAACTGGACAAAAGAGCCGATGGGATAAACAGCCATGGTCAAGAGGAAAATTTTTAAGAGTTGAGGATCAAAGCCATTCTGGTCGCCGACAATCAATCTGATGGCTTCCTGGGGGGTGAGGCGTTCCCGGTAAAGCCGCTCCGAAATACAGGCCTCATAAACATCAGCCAAGGCCACGATCCTGGCTTTGTAATTGATCGCGCTCCCTTTGAGTCCTTTCGGGTAACCGGAACCGTCATACCGTTCATGATGTTGGGCCGCCACCGCCACCACATCCTCCGGCATATTGCCCGCCAAAAACTGAGCCCCGTACTCCGGATGCTTCCTAACTTCCTGGAGTTCGGTGGGGGTTAAAGTTCCACTTTTCTTCCAGGTTTCCACCGAGGTCTTGAGCATGCCGATATCATGAAGGAGGGCGGCCACGCCCAACAAGTTCAACTCTTCTTTGGAGTAACCGAGCTGTTCACCGATTAAAATACTGATGATGCTGACATTGACCGCATGGGAAAAAAGATAATTATCATAACTTTTCATATGGGTAAGGTTAAGCAGCAAGTCCGCGTCCATCTTCACCTGCTCCAGCAGGTCGCCAACAAGACCGTCAAGGAGAGCCTGGCTGTAGCCGGACTGGTCGCGATTATCAAAATTGGTGATGACTTTTTCCACCACCGCCACTGATTTTTCGTGCGTCTCCGCCATTACCGGCGCCAAAATCTCCTCATTCTTTTCCCGGTCGCTCTTTTCCGGCGGGGTGATATAAACTTCCTCAATGTCGAAGTGACTAATCCGCCGGATCATATCCATGGTCAACGTCGTTGAACTTGGCAGTAAGGTCACCCCGGTTCTGGGAATTAAAACGTCCTGCGCCAAGACCATCCCGGGGGTTAACTGATCCACTTTAATTCTGTACACAGCCATCCCTCCTTACTCCAAATTTTCTTGTAACGCCACATTAATCGTGATCCGTCCTTCCTTCGTCTCCAATGGAATCACCAGGAATTTTAAGATCTGGGTTGACACGATGACTTCTTTCCCGATTAACAAAGCAGGAGGAGTTAAATTACAAAAATAACCCCGTTCCCCCAGTGTGGTCACGGCGTTACCCAGAATCATATTTCCCATCTCACAGATGGCGCTCTTCGCCAACTCGTTCAAGGAATCGGTTGCTAAATTCATAAGCATCTTCGAGGCAAAGGAAAGGGCGGTGGCTTCGGAGAGACAAAAGATAATCTGCCCGGTCAGATCCCCGGTCACCCCGATGACCACATTAACCTCGTCCCCCCGGATCGGTGAAGTGGCAAGGGCCAATTCACCCTTGGTCGCCTCGACTTTAGCCACTTTTTTAATTACATCATAAGCCGCTCCAACAAATGGATTGATAAATTCCGCTTTCAAAAAAAAAACCCCCTTCAGCAGCTAGAGAAATTGCCTAATTCGTAAAAATTAGGCAATTGAACGTATTCCCTTCCGCTCCCGTTCGTGTTGGAAAAAGATATTATTTGTTTATTCGGTCAAGATTGGTAAATCCCTTTTTTTCGCGAAAAAATCCTTCTTTGGCGGGAAAGAGTACCGGCATTATTCTTCACTTAATAGTCTCATCGCCACATATTCCCGCCACCCGATCTGCCCGGTAACCGGTAATCGGTTTTGCTGTTGAAATTTCTTAACCGCCTGTTCGGTCGCATAACCAAAGATTCCGTCGATTCCCTGGTCATAAAGTCCCAATTGTTTCAGGCGTTTCTGTAAATACATAACGTCCCCGCCCTTTTCCCCTTTGACCAAACGGCGGCGGCCCAGAAAGGGATCCCCGATAATATGGACCGGGGTTCCGACTTTCACCCAACGGTAAAGCTGTTCTACATCGCGGTTGTACATCCGGACACAGCCGTGACTGGCCAGCCGGCCGATGGACCAGGGTTTATTCGTCCCGTGAATCCCGTATGTCCCGAAGGGAATATTCAACCCGAGCCAACGGGTGCCAAAGCCGCCGCTCCAATGTCCTTTGTTGATCACCTTCCAGTTTCCCACGGGAGTGGGGGTCTCCCGTTTTCCGATGGCCACGGGAAAGCTGGCGAAAATTTCCCCGTCCACCAGAACATGAAGGGATAAAGCAGCCGTATCCACAATGAGCCGTAAGTCGCCCGGCGGGGGCGTCGTGGTCACCGGCGTGGCCGTACTCGCACCCAAAGCTTGCCAGGTGGGAAGATCAACCTTCCCGGTCACCGCCAAATGGTTTTTCCGTTGAAAAGCTTTGACCGCCTCCATCGTCGCCGGATCAAAAACGCCCGAAATTGACCGGTCATAAAGCTTCTCGTTTTTCAAAAAACGCTGCAGTTCGGCGATGTCTTCCCCGGCGGCGCCCGGCACGATTTCGGTCTCGGGCGGGCAAGGACAACAGTCCGGCCCCGCCCCGTACAGCACGGTTTGCCCGCCTAGAACTAACAGTAACAGTAAACACCAAGTCCTCCCGGTAAATAAGCTCATGCCGTAATTGCCTCCTTCTCTCGTCCGGAAATAGCAAATCCCATATACCTTAGTATTCACGGACGAGCGGAAGCTTATGAAGGGATCAACCCGCCGGGGGCAAACGCTCAGAACTCAAGGGAAACCGCTGACCCGGTCTTCTCGTGCCAAAAGAGATAAAACAGGAATAAACCGTTCCCGATGATCCGGCTGGCGAGGGCAAAAAAGCCCCCGACAACCGGCAGGAGTTTAAGAAAAGCCAAGACAAAACCGCCGGCCAAAAAGGACAAAACCGGATGGGTGGGTTTGCTTTTCCGGAAAAGCCCGCAAAACCAACGGCCGACCAAAAGATAAGCCGGCAACTCGCCAAAGAGCATTAAGAACAAAAAAAGGAGGAGAAAACCAATCCCCAACGGGAGACCGAACATGGTTAGCCCGGTCATGATGGAAAGCAGGGGCAGAAAGATTAGACTCCCCAAGCCGTAACCGATCAATCGCCGCCAGGGAAGGGGCGCCGCCAAAACCCGGTTCCAACGCTGTCTGGAAAGGAGAAGCCATAGCAAGCCGGCAAAGAGACTGCCGACAAACCAGATTCCCTTTAAAACTGCGGAAAAGGAGGAAGCGGTGGCCGCCACCGTCCGGTATTCCCCGCCCACCTTGGCGCCGGACATCACGGCCGGGGTCATTCCTTCCTGGTAAATAAGGTCCCCGCCGATGCGGGCCCTTTCGCCAATTATTGCTTCACCGGCGCTAACTTGCAAGTTGCCGTCCATTTCCCCGTTAAAGTGGAGATATACGCTCTTCACCGCCGCATCTTCATGAATCGCCCCCAAAATTTGGACGGTGGTATACCAAGCCAGTAATGACCCGACCCGGCTCCTGGCGCCCAGCACCAGTTTGGACCCGGCCGTGGAAAGACTGCCCGCCACGTTCCCGTCAATCTGCGCCTCCAACGTTAGTCCGCGAAAATCGCCGGTAATTTCCCCGGCAACCCGCGTCCGGCCGATCAGCCCCAGGACATCGCCGTCCACAACCCCTTTTAGAATCAATTCTTCCGCAAAGATCAAAAGGTCCCCCTTGACCCGCCCGTCAATTTCGACCACCCCGCCGGTGACCCATAAATCACCATCAATCTCTTCACCCGCCCGGATATAAATCTCATCACCCTTCAGTTGCTGCCAGGCCGCCAGGGCGGGTTCACCACGGAGAACAAAGAGTAAAAGAAAGAAAAGAATTATGCCGGTCAAGTTTCTTCTCTTCATCGCAACGCCTTCCCATCTTTTCTCACTTAAGATAATGTGCACCTCGCGCCGTTCGTCGCGGCAAATGCCTACGCTTGCCTTTGCCTTATAAATTAATCGCCACCAAATCCCGGTCCATCTTGTTCATACAGTTTTTCAACTTTGCCGCCAGGCTTGGATCCTCTTCCAGGCAAGCGGCCCGGACCTGCCTAATCAGGTCGATGGCCCGCCGGAAGGCCGTCACCACATCGCCTTCCTGGAGTTCGGTGTAGTTCATTAATTCCAAAAAATCCGCCCCTTGACTCCACCGGTAGGCCAGCGGTGACAAACTGGGGAAAAAGCGGATTTCCCTTTCATCCACCCCGTAACGGTAAATTAACTGCCGGATGATTTTCTTTACCGGTCTCTGCTCAAAGGGTAAGAGGCCGGGCGCGGGAAGCCGCTCATTCTTCCTGGGCTCATAGTCCACGGCCACCATTACGGCGTTAATCTGATCCTCATCCCACTCATGGAAAAAGCCGGCAAAATAAAACTCGGTCAATAACAACTCCTGGGCGTAGATCTGGGCGGCAAACTCGCCCCGCGGGAGCAAGACCCCGTCCTTCAGGTAAGCCATCTCTTCCAAAATACCGGCTTTGGCGGCCAGATCTTCCTCAAAACGGCCGGCCACCTTTAAGGAGGAGACCCTTTCTTCCAGCCCCAGTTGTTCATGGTACAGATTTTCGTAGAACTCGACCCGCCGGACGCAACTTTCCTGTTCCTCCGGCGCACAATTGCGGGCCGACGTGGCGGCCAGATCCGCCTTGAGTCCGGCGATTTCCCGGGCGGCCGCCGCCTTGCCCGCCCGGCCTTTGATAAACCGGAAACGCCGTTCCAATTTGCGCAGGCGTTTTTTGGCCAAGGTCCTGGCCTGCGGGCACGCCAGACTTCCCCAGTCAGGACAGATCTTTTCCCGCAGGTTCTTGGCTTCCCGCCGGACGGCGGAGAGACGGTTCTCCAGGCGAATTTTGTCGTTACGGGCTTGAAAGGTGGCAAAATTCTGGTTTAAAATCGCCGAAATCTGTTCCCGCTGGTGGTTTTTGAAGAGGTTGAGCACCGAGTTGTAACTGAGGTTAAACCGGCTGGTCAACTCCTCAATCTCCCCCGGATCGGTGCTCGGAAAGTCTTCCTTCCGGTAACGCTCCGGATCGGCCAGGATATAGACAAAGCCCCGTTCATCAATCCCCCGCCGGCCGGCCCGGCCCGCCATTTGGAAATACTCCAGGGTGGTTAGGGGACGGAAGGAAAGGCCGTCCCATTTGGTCGGGGCATCAAAGCAGACACTCCGCACCGGATAATTGATGCCGACCGCAAAAGTCTCCGTCGCATACATGACCTTCACCAGATTCTGGGCAAACAACGTTTCCACCAGTTCCTTCAGGGCTGGTAAAAGCCCGGCGTGGTGGAAGGCGATTCCCTGCCGGAAAATGGGTTTCAGCCGTTCAAGGGTGGGCCAGTTTTCCAGTCCGTATTTGGCGGTGATCCCGGCAATCACCGCATCCACCTGCGCTTGCTCGGCCGGGGAGAGGAAACTCATCCGCTCGCTCAATTCCACCGCTTTGAGTTCGCATTGCATCCGGCTGAAGACAAAATAAAGGCAGGGCAAACCGTCCCGGTTCCGGACGGCCCGGACCAGATCCAGATGGGATAAGCCCCGTTCGCGCCGTTTGACCGGGTGGCCGGTCCCCGCCTCCTTCTCCTGGTGCCGGGTCCAGAAACGGTAAAGCCGGTCCAAAGTGGTAATCCCGGTGAGGGGATGAAAAACCCGGTGTTCCAACGGGACAATGCGGTCGGTCTTCTGGACAACTTTCACCTCATGACCCTTGATCTCCCGGATCCAGTCGGCCAGTTCCCGCGCGTTGGGGATCGTGGCCGAAAGGCCCAACAGCCGGATGGTCGGCGGCATGAAAATAATCGACTCTTCCCAGACAGTGCCGCGGCTCTCGTCGGAGAGATAGTGGATCTCATCAAAAATAACGTGGGAGAGGCCAGTTAGTTCCTCTTTCTCCTGCTGCAGCATATTCCGGAAGATTTCGGTGGTCATAATGAGCACATCCGCCGTGGAGTTAATCACCACGTCCCCGGTGATGATCCCCACTTTTTCTTCCCCGTACCATTCTTTAAATTCCTTAAATTTCTGGTTGGAAAGGGCTTTGATCGGAGCGGTATAAATCACCCGTTTTCCTTCCTTGATCGCCTGGGCAATCAGATAATCGGCGATTAAGGTTTTACCCACCCCGGTCGGCGCCGAAACCAGCACCGAATAACCGTCCATTAAATAATCGATGGCTTCCTTCTGAAAATCATCCAAAAGGTAATTGCGAAATTTAAACTCCGTCCTCGCCTGCATGCCCGTACTCCTTAATCCCGGTTGCCAAGTCCGTTTTGTTTTTGACCGCTTGGTGGCGGCCGGCCTCTTCCCGGTTCTTTTCTTAGTCTTGCACAAATAAGGGGTTCCCTATTTCCTCTCTCCGGTTGTTAATTGGTATTTATTATTCGCCGTTGACCGGTTAATCCCTTTTTGCTCCTTGCCGCCGTCAAAGGCGGGCACAAAAGAAGAGCCTTCCCGCTCAGGAAAGGCTCTTCACCGGCATTTTCCGCTTGCTTTGGCGTTTAACTGTACTTACCCCAGTTTCGTGCGGATTTTTTCCGCAAAGACCTGTTCGACCTTGTCCGGGGTTACCCCGTCGATGATCTCGTCATCCACTTTAATCACGGGGCCTTGTTCACATTGTTCAAGGCAGAAAGTGGCATGGAGGTTAATCCGGTCTTTCACATCGGCCTCGGCCGCCAGCCTCATCAATTTCTGCAGCGTATCATAGGAACCCTTCAAATAGCAGCAGGTTCCGACACAGACGGCAATATCGACCCGGTCTGGCTGTTTGCTAGTTAACAACTCAATATCCTCGCCGTCAATCCGCCCCCGGTTGGAGTAGGTGGTATGGAGGGCTTCATGGGCGGCCGCACTATTGGGCTCGGTGAGCCACTGATCGTAGAATTTGGCCACCACCGGGTTATCCTGGGCTTTCCGCAACTGGGAAAGCTTGTCGGCATTATAGATCCCTTTCGCCCGCTCTTTCTTAGTCTCCATCGTCGGGGAAATGGGTTGGCCGGCGCCGCCGATACACCCGCCAGGGCAAGCCATGACCTCCACAATCTGGTAATCGGCCTTGCCTTCCTTCAAATCCTCGAGGAGGGCTTTGGCGTTGGCCAAACCATGGACCACCGCCACTTTAACCGGCTGGCCGGCAATCTCCACCGTGGCTTCCTTCCGGTGCTCAAAGCCGCGCACTGCCTCGAAGTTTATCTGCTCAAGGGGCTGACCGGTCACAAACTCGGAGGCGGCCCGGAGCACGGCTTCCGCCACCCCGCCGGTGGTCCCGAAGATCACCCCGGCGCCGGTGGTAAAGCCGAAGGGTGTGTCAAAGGACTCCACATCCAGCTGGTCAAAGACCAGGCCCGCCTCGCGGATCATCCGGGCCAGTTCCTGGGTGGTCAGCACCAGATCCACATCCGGGACTCCGTCCGTGGTAAACTGGGGCAGGGCCGCCTCATATTTCTTGGCGGTACAGGGCATAATGGAAATCACAAAGATATCTTCGGGTTTCTTCCCGATCTCTTTCGCCCAGTATTTTTTCACCAGGGAACCAAACATCTGCTGGGGTGAACGGCAGGAAGAAAGGTTTTTCAAATAATCAACCCCGTTATGCTCGGCATATTTCACCCAGGCCGGGCAGCAGGAAGTAAACTGGGGCAGTTTTTCCCCTTTCTGCAACCGTTTGATAAATTCATGGGTCTCCTCGATCACAGTCAAATCGGCGGCAATGGAAGTATCAAACACCTTGTCAAAGCCTAAACGCTTGAGGGCCGCCACCACTTTCCCGGTGACAATCTGGCCGGCCGGCAGGCCGAATTCTTCACCCAAGGCCACCCGGACCGCCGGCGCCACCTGAGCCACCACCATCTTTGCCGGATTATGAATGGCCGCCCACGCCCGGTCGGTCTCATCTTTGACCACGATCGCCCCGGTCGGACAGACTGCGCTGCATTGTCCGCAATTGACACAATCCACTTCCGCCAGTTTCTTATGGAAGGCCGGGGTTACCACCGTGTTAGAACCACGGCCGGCAAAATCCAAAACCCCGATCCCCTGCACTTCGGCGCACATCCGGACGCAGTCGCCGCAGAGGATACATTTGTTGGGGTCCCGCACCAGACTGCGACTGGAATTATCCAACGGCAGTTTGACGTCGCGCTCCCCGAAACGGATCCTTTTCACGCCGAACCGGTTGGCCAGTTCCTGCAGTTTGCAACGGCCGTTTTTGTCACAGGTCGTGCATTCCCGGTCATGGTTGGCCAAGAGCAGTTCGAGAACGGTCCGGCGGACCCGTTGCACCCGGGGACTATTGGTCAAGATCTTCATCCCCGGTGCCGGCGGGGTGGAGCAGGAAGCCATAATTCCCCGGCCTTCCACTTCCACCACGCACATCCGGCACGCCCCGTACAGGCTGAGCTCGGAATGATAGCAAAAGGTCGGAATGTCGACCCCGATTTTCCGTGCCAATTCCAGAATATTTTTTTCTCCATTCAACTCTACCGGTTGGCCGTCGATGAATACCGCATTTTTCTGTTCCAATGCTTACCCCTCCTTAATGGCCTTAAACGGACAATTCTTTACACAAGCGCCGCACTTGATACATTTCGTTTGGTCAATCTGATACGGTTTTTTCAATTCCCCGCTGATCGCCTGTACCGGGCAGAGGCGGGCGCATTTGCTGCACCCCTTACATTTTTCCGGATCGATCTGGTACCCTTTCAAGGCGGAACAGACCCCCGCCGGGCAGCGTTTTTCGACCACGTGGGCAATATACTCGTCTTTGAAGTATTTCAACATCGTCAACACCGGGTTCGGCGCCGTCTTCCCCAAACCGCAGAGGGAACCGTCCCGGACCGCCTCGGCCAGTTCCTGCAGGGTCTCCACATCCTCCGGCCGGCCTTCCCCGTTCACCGCCCGCTGGAGAATCTCCAGCATCCGCTTGGTCCCTTCCCGGCAGGGCACACATTTACCGCAGGACTCATTCTGGGTAAAGTTCATGAAGAAGCGGGCGACCTCGACCATACAGGTGCCTTCATCCATGACCACCAAGCCGCCGGAACCAATCATTGCCCCGGCTGCTTTCAAGGAGTCAAAGTCCAAAGGCAGATCCAGGTGTTCCTCGGTCAGGCAACCGCCCGACGGGCCGCCGATCTGGACCGCTTTAAACTTCTTGCCGCCCCGGATCCCGCCGCCGATCTCAAAGACCACCTGGCGGAGGGTCGTTCCCAAGGGCACCTCAATCAGGCCCGTATTGGCCACCTGTCCGGTGAGGGCAAAGGTTTTGGTCCCCGTATTGGAAGGGGTGCCAATCCCGCTGAACCAGTCGGCTCCCTTATTAATAATCTGGGCGATATTGCCGTAGGTCTCCACGTTGTTAATCAGGGTTGGTTTCCCCCACAGACCGTGTTGGGCCGGGAACGGCGGTTTCGGCGAAGGCATTCCCCGTTTCCCTTCGATCGAAGCCAGGAGGGCGGTTTCTTCCCCGCAGACAAAGGCCCCCGCCCCTTCCTTAATTTTCAGGTCGAAATTGAAGCCGGTGCCCAGGATGTTCTGGCCCAGGAGGCCGTACTCCTTCGCTTCGGCGATGGCCTTTTTCAAACGCTTGACCGCCAGGGGATACTCGGCCCGGACGTAAATATAACCTTCATCGGCACCAATGGCATAACCAGCAATGATCATCCCTTCCAAGACCCGGTGGGGGTCACCTTCCATCAGACTCCGGTCCATAAAGGCCCCGGGATCCCCTTCGTCACCGTTGCAGACCACATACTTTTTCGGTCCTTTTTCGATCCGGGTCAGCTCCCATTTCTTGCCGGTGGGGAAACCGCCGCCACCCCGGCCCCGCAGGCCGGAAGCGATGACTTCGCGGCAAACCGCTTCCGGAGTCATCCCGGTTAATACTTTGGCCAGCGCCGCATAGCCACCGTTAGCGATATATTCACGGATGTCTTCCGGATCAATCCGGCCGCAGTTGGCCAGCGTCGTGCGCTGCTGATGATGGTAAAAGGGAATCTGGTGCTCCGCCGCATAAACCTCGCCGGTCAAGGGATGATGGTACAAAAGGCGTTCCACCGGCTTCCCGCCGTTGAGCAGAGCCTCAACAATCTCGGGGGCATCCTCCACTTTCACTTTGGTATACAGGATCCCCGAGGGTTCCAAACGGACCAGGGGTCCCATCTCGCAGAAACCGTGGCACCCGCTTTTCACCACGGCCACCCCGGTTTCTTTGCTTTCCAATAAAAGATCGACCGTGATAAACTCGCCCCGCGCTTCCACTTCGCGCTTTAACGCCTCATAGACCGCCAATGACCCGTTGGCCACACAACCGGTCCCGGCGCAAACCAGAATCCGCGCCTTTTCCCGGGCAAAACCCTGGCGCCACTGGTCTCTCCTTTGCTCCAACTGTTCCTTATTCATCTGCTGCTTCCTCCTTCTCCAGTTCATCAAGGATAATATTGATCGCATCCGGGGTCATTTGCCCGTAGATCTTGTCATTGATCATCACAACCGGGGCCAAACCGCATGCGCCAAGACAGGAAACGGTTTCGATGGTGTAACGGAGGTCATCGGTGGTTTTTTTGTTGCCCGTTAAATTCACCCGTTTTTTAATGGCGTCCAGCACCGGATTGGAACCCCGGACATGACAAGCGGTTCCGTCGCAAACCCGGATCACATATTTTCCTTTCGCCTCCAGGGAAAACTGGGCGTAAAAAGTGGCCACCCCGAAAACACTGGCCGGCGAAAGCCCGAGGGCCGTCGCAATATAGGTGAGAATCTCCTCCGGCAAATAGCGGTACTCTTCCTGCACTTCCTGCAAGATGGGGATCAGGGCCGACCGGGAACGCCCCAGCCGGTTAATGATCTCATTGACTTTTTCAAATTTCCGTTGATAAGTGTTGGCATGTTCCTCCTTCGGCGTCTGTTTTACTCCTTCTTGGTTCATTGCGTAATGTCTCCTTTCCTTAATATGAAATAGTTCGGAACTCTTTCCCTTATTTAAAAAAGCTTCCCGCGCTCCTTGCGGAGAACCGGCTTTGCCGGTCCGCCCCCGCCGGGGCAGAATGGTGTTCCAAGGAAACACCATTCTGCCCCGGCGGGAATAAACGCTTTATAACTTCGCTTTTCATCCCTTCGTTGTCATAACCGGCGGGAGCAGCTTCCTAAAAATAGAACAGTTCAACTTTCTTTCCCTTTTCCTCCAGGGTCTCGGCAATCTCCTTGACCACCTGCATTTTCAGGCCCAGATTCAAGGGCAAAGCCGGGTTTTGGTGGGCGGGATTCAGTGCCTTGCCGACCACAAATTTGATGCTGTCACTCTCCAGGAGGATCTGGGTCAAGAGGGTCACGGCGTTTTTCCGCCCGTCATATTTCTTCCTAATCTCCTCATTTTTCAGGGCCTCCAAAGTCTTGCTTAAAGTAATGATCCCTTCGGTAACCAGATCTACTCCCCGTAAACGGCCATAAGGTGGAACCTCGGGATCCAGGTTCTTCAGATCCACTTTAATCTCGCTTCCCCATTCCCGGGCAATAATCGAACCGGTGGTTCCCCCGCAGATCACCTTGCTGCCCGGCTCATCCCGGATGAGCCGGGCAATTTTGGCATCGTCCGCCTTGTTTTGCGGCGGCCCGACCGCCACGGTCAAAGTCCGGGGTGTCCGGATCTTCAAAACCAAAGCGGTGGTATCGTCGCCGGGCCGGGAAGCATAAAGCTGGCTGCAGGCCGTAATCAGCCATTTACTTAAGGTTTGGGCATCGGGGTTTAAATTGACCAGCTTCTCAAGGTAAACACTTACTTCTTCCCAGCGCCATCCGAGGTTTAAAACCCCGCCGATACCGGCGTGAATCACCCCGTCGGAGACGGTCACCAGGAGATCACCGGGGACCACCTGAAAGCGGCTTTCCCGAATTTTCCGGCCGGCAATCTCCCGGGTGGACCAGGAAAGCGGAAAAAGCTTGCCGGCCCGAAGGAAAAAGAGCGTCGGATTGTCGAACTCGGCCACATAACCCTGGCCGTCCCGGTCAATCCGGATAATGGTAAAAGTAGAATAGGCTAGATTCCGTTTCTGGCAAACAGGCAGGGTATTGGAGACCGTCTCGATGGTCTCCTCCAAAGTGGCACCGTTCTTCGCCATCGTGGCAATGATCTTGGCCGTCAAAGTGGCGAGAATATTGGCTTTCACTCCGCTGCCCAGGCCGTCGGCGAGGACAGCGACCACCGCCTCGGGAGTCCGGACCACTTCCACATGGTCGCCGCATAATTCTTCCCCGTGCTTAGCCAGACTGGCCCATTCGGTATCAATATAAATGCTCATTGGATGCTCCCATCCCCGTTTTTGATCAGTTTGATCAACTTAGAAAGCAAGACTTTGGTTTCGGCGGTCGTCTCACCAAGCAAACCGGCGATTTCCTGGGCAACCCGCATCTGTTTATCGATTACTTCCTGGGCTTTCGTCAAAGTCTCCTCCCTGACCAGCGCCAGTTTTTCCCGTTGTTCATGCTCTTTGGTAATATCAACAAAAATTCCGATCAGGACATCGTCGGTTTCCACATAAAAGATGGCTTGCCAAGCGACAATCCCGTAGGCCGGATAGGCCACTTCCCCGGTGACCAACTGCTTCGTCCGCAAGGCTTCTTCAAAGTAGACCGGGTCGAACAACAATTGTAAGCTCTTCCCCACCACCTGGTCCTGGTGGCAGAGGAACTTCCGTTCGGCCGCCGGATTGACCTCTAAAATCTGTAAATTATGGTCCACCACAATAATGGCATTGGGGGTCATCCGGCAGATCAGATCGGCCCGGGACTCGGCTCTGGCCCGCATGTACGGGATACACATATCAATCTCGGCCATTCCTTCCAGAACCGCAATGGCCTTCTCCCGGCAAGAATTGTAACCGCAGGCGCCACAGTTCAGTTCATCTCCAGGTTTGGTCTTGCCGGTTTGGTTTAACACCCGGCGGATCGCTTCCTCGCTGGGCGCCGGAATATTCAACTTCCGTTTAGCATAGGTCGTCCAGAGGGAAGGAACCTTGAATTCCCCCTTGGCCAGCGGATTTTCCTCCCCCGGCGTTGTCCGGTCTGCCGCCGCTTGCCGGCTGCGGGCGTAACCCAGCAAACGCTCCCGGCGTTTGTAAAGACCCAGCTTACTCTCGAGCCCCGGCCCCATTAAGCACCCGCCCCGGCAGGCCAAAAGCTCCACAAAGCGGAGACCGCCTTTGTCCTCCTCAAAACGGGCTAAAAAGTCAATGACCGCTTCCAAGCCGTCAACGGTTAAGACCTCTTCGGCCAATAAATCCGTACTCAGCCGCGCGGTCTTGGCCAGACCACCGGGGGCGGGAAAAACCCGGGCCGTCTCCCCGTGGCGGTCGAAAGCCGCCGGCTCCTCCTTGGCCGGGTCGATTCCCTCTTCGGCCAGCATCGCCTTTAACTCCTGGAAAGTCAGGACCGCATCGATGCTCCCTTGCAGTTCGGCCCGGCGGTACTCATCCTTCTTTCCGATACAGGGACCGATGAAGACCACTTTGAGATCGGCTCCGTAAACCGCTTTCAAAAGCCGGCCATGGGCGATCATGGGCGAAACGACCGGGGCTAAATACTTAATCAACTGCGGATAATACCGTTCAATCAGGTTGACCACCACCGGGCAGCAACTGCTGATCACCGGTGCTCCGTTCGCCTCCGCCACCAATTTCAAGTGTGCCCGGGCCACCAATTCAGCCGCTTCCGCCGTCTCCGCCACATAGGCAAAGCCCAACTTATGAAGAGCGGCTACCAACCGGCCGGGGTCGGCAAACTCGCCCAAAGCAACAAAGGAAGGGGCCAGGCTGACCGCCATCTTTTGTTTGGCCAGGAGAAAATCACGGACCAGCCCTTTCCCGTCCGCCACTTTCTTGGCCTGTTGCGGGCAGACCAAGACACAGTGACCATCGGCAATACAACGGCTCTCCACAATTTCCGCATGGCCTCTGGTCACCTTAATGGCTTTCACCGGACAGGAACGGACACATTTGTAACAGTCACGGCAACTGGCTTCAATTGTCGAGATGATCCCCATGGCGTTTCCCCTCTCTCCCGGACTCTTCCTTCCCGCCGGTCAAGACATGCCGGTAAAAGAAGTCATCGATATTCTCTTCCGTCAGGGCGGTATAAAGGGTTCCTTCATAACAAACCGTAACCCCGGCCTGGCACTGGCCCAAGCAAAAGCTGGCCTTCAGTTCCACCTCACCGGTCAGCCGGTGTTCCGCTAAGAGCTGTTGCAATCTTTTAATGACCGCGTATGAGCCCCGTAAATGGCAGGAACTCCCCACGCAAACCGCGAGTGTTTTCATCCAACCCCTCCTTGCCTGGCCTTTTGTATGTGAAATGTTTCACATACCGGGACGAAAAATATTACCCGAACTTCCTTGCCAAATGGTGAGACAGGGTTAAGATCCCCACCACCAAATCTTCGTACTGGACAAGCACATCTTCGGGCACCGCCAAACGGACCGGGGCAAAATTCCAAAAAGCCTTAAACCCGACTTCCACAGCCAGGTTGGCGACATCTTGGGCAGCCGAGGCCGGTACGGTCAATACCGCAATTTCCATCCCCAGCTTCTCTTTTTGACTGGCCAATTCTGTAAGGGGAAAGATGGGCAACTGTCCGATGCTTGTTCCCCATTTACCGGGGTCGGTATCAAAAAGGGCCGCCACTTCCAGTCCATGCTGTTTCAGACCGGAATAACCGGCTAAAGCCTGTCCCAGTTTGCCCGCACCGATAATGGCCAGCCGCCGCCTTTTGTCCATCCCCAGTACTTCTTTTATTTTCGTCAGGAGATAAACCACATCGTAACCGGCGCCCCGGATGCCGAGGCTACCGAAGTAGGAGAGGTCTTTCCGGATCTGGCTGGAAGTGATCCCTAATTTCTGTGCCATTTCCTCCGAAGAAATCAGCGGGATATTTTGGTGGCTATACTCGGTTAGCACCCGAAAGTACATGGGAAACCGGGCAATGGTGGCTTTTGGAAACATGACTAGTTCTTCTGGCATCGGTTCTTCCCCTTTGCTTCCCTTGTGATTATTTTCACAATCTCACTCTAATTGTAACCCATAATGACAACTTTGCCAAGCAGCCCATTGTTAATAGTGGGTAAAGGCAAGATGGTAATAATCCCCAGGACTGCCTTTTCCCGCATTCCGCAAAAAGAAAAAACCCCGTCACGGGGGTTTTTTACTTATAAAATAATGGTGCCAAGGGACGGAATCGAACCGCCGACACGGGGATTTTCAGTCCCCTGCTCTACCGACTGAGCTACCTTGGCACTTATCGATTTTCAAATGGCGGAGCCGACGGGGCTCGAACCCGCGATCTCCAGCGTGACAGGCTGGCATGTTAGCCGGCTACACTACGGCTCCATTCATAGATGGTGGTCGCGACTGGACTCGAACCAGTGACCTCTGCGATGTGAACGCAGCGCTCTAACCAACTGAGCCACGCGACCGCACAAGAAATTATAACACGTTTCCGCTTGCGAGTCAATATCCTTGGTAAAAACCTGCCGGCAAGCCGGCAGGTGGAAAGGCATATTTGGTAGTCCCAAGGGGATTTGAACCCCTGCCGCCGCCGTGAAAGGGCGGTGTCCTAACCCCTAGACGATGGGACCAACTGGTGGGTCATCGGCGACTCGAACGCCGGACACCCTGATTAAAAGTCAGGTGCTCTACCGCCTGAGCTAATGACCCGAAAAACAACGCTTTTTTATAATACAATATTTTATCCCGGCTGTCAACAGTTGTTTCGTATTTTTTTATCTAAAAAATACCTTCGATGCTTGTCGACCCGCCCGGTTTTGATCATTTCTCATTTTGCAACAACCGTCGGCTGCCGACGCCGGCGACTACCGCTTCCTTTTTTCTTTTCCCTGTTTCAGCTGGAAAGAAAGGATCATCAGACTCTCCCCCAGGTGAACATGTTCCACACAAACATCCTCGGGCACTTTTAAAGCGACCGGGGCAAAATTCCAGATCCCTTTCACCCCGTACCGGACCAACTGATCGGCAATTTCCTGGGCGGCCGCTGCCGGTGTGCAGATGACGCCGATCTCTGCCGGTGCCGCCGTCAAGTAAGTCCCCAGTTCGCGTACATCCTTAACCACCAGGTTGTTGACAGTGCTCCCAATCACTCGGGGATCCCGGTCAAAAAGGGCTTCAATTATAAATCCCCGTTTGGCAAAATTGCCATAGTTGGCAATGGCCCGTCCCAAATGGCCGGCACCGACCAGAACCATTTTCGTCGGGGTGTCGATCCCCAAAATCTTATTGATCTCGTCCAAGAGGTAACTGACCCGGTAACCATACCCCTGCTGCCCAAAGGTGCCAAACAGGCTAAGGTCCTGACGTACCTGGGAAGGATTGATCTTCATTTTCGCTGCCAATTCCCGGGAAGAAATCCGCTCCACTTCCTTGCTGGCCAAATCCGACAGGATCCGTTGATAGGCGGGTAATCTTTTGACCACCGTCAAGGGAATCGGATGCTGCCGGTGCTTTTGCTCCTTCCTCTTTTCCATTGACAAGCACTGCCACCCCTTTGTCACGCCGCATTCTTTCTGGTCCATCTTTAGTTTAGTCCAAACCTTTATTCCAGGTCAAGCTTTCTTCGGCGAACACCGAAAAGAAAACAAGGCAAGAAATGGTCTTGCCTTGTTTTTGCGGTTTTTCGCCAATTTAAGGAAAAGCCCCATGCCATAAGGGCATTTTCCGTCTACATTACCGTGTTGACGCGGACGGGTTTAGAGCAAAAGGAGCGTTGCATCGAGTTGATCTTCGGAAAAGCCTGCACGCCGGTGACCACATCCACTTGGGCCCATTCGGAAACCTTCACCAGGATGTGGGCAACCACTTTTTGCCGGAGGATCGCCCGGAACTGGGCATCGGCTTCTTTGTCGTCACTTTGCCGCCGCGGTTTGCGCGGGACCAACTGGAAGTCGGTGTCAATATCCACTAAATGGTTTTGGACCTCGACAAAGTCCGAAGGTTTCACCCCCGGAATCTCCACCGTCAACATATAGGGGATATCCTCCGCGATGTGACGGACAAAATTATCCGGGTCTACATAAAAGACCTGTTTATGGATGATCCCTTGTTTCACCACTTTGTTTTCGAAGACATGATCCTCAAAGGGTCCCAGGCTGGCTTCGATCTTGTCAATCTTGATCGCATTAATCGGGGTTTCACTTTCCACCACGACCTGGGCGACCTTTTCCCCGATGACCCGTAATACTTTCAACCGTTCCGTCGTCAAAACCAAATCCTGTTTTTGAATAATCAAACATTCACCCCCCTTTTCCGGAAGAGCTGAGGTCAATCTCTTCCTCTACCGCTATCTTATGAAAGAGCCTCCCCCCTTGAACTGTTAAGATGGTATGATTTCTTGTTCACCCGGTCCGCTCCTCAGCCTGGCCATCCTATGTTACAATAGGTAAGTGGTTTTAAATCACCCATCAACAACAGAAGAAACTTCATATGAAAAGGGGACCTGGAATGCGGAAAAGCTATCAACCTGCACTTTTACTCTTTTTTACCGCTTTGATTTGGGGCGGGAGCTTCATCATCGTCAAAGAATCTTTAGCTGTCCTCTCCCCCCTGGCCGTCATTGCCCTCCGCTTTACCCTCGCCTTTTGCTTTCTGTTCGTAATCTACCGGCCGGTGGTCATCCGCCACTGGCGCCGGGATCTCCGGCCGGGCCTCGGCCTGGGCATCCTGCTCGCCCTGGCCTTTATCACCCAAACCGTCGGTCTCAAGTTCACCACGCCGGCCGTCTCCGCGCTGCTCACCGGAATGAACGGAATCTTGGTGGCCCTCCTGGAAGCGGTTTTTTACCGGAAAAGACCGGTCCCCCTCTCCCTGCTGGGTTTAATCGCCGCCACCTTCGGGCTGACCATGATTACCTGGCCTTCCCGGCAGTTCCAGTTGGATCCGGGGGTCCTTCCCACGCTGGCCTGCGCCCTTTTCTTTGCCTGGCATATTGTCGCCACCAGCCGGGCGGTTGCCAGTCATGATCCCCAAACCCTGACCGTGATCCAATTTGCCGTGGTCGCCCTGATCGCCTGGTGCTTTGCCCCCGCCGGTCTTCCCACCCTCCGGCTGGATCTGAAAACCTGGGGCGCCCTCTTGTACCTGGGACTCCTGGCCACCGGCCTTGCCTTCCTTTGCCAGTCCATCGCCCAACGCCGGATCTCGCCGGTCCCCACAGCGATCATCCTCGCCACCGAACCGGCTTTTGCCACTCTTTTTTCCATCCTCTTCGGTTATGAGCCCTTTACTTGGAAATTAATCACCGGCGCCTGCTTTATGGTAAGCGGGATCATCTTAAGCGCGGTCGGCGAATCTTCCCGGAGGGAAGTGGATAAGCTAGGTTCATGAGTTTTGCACGTGAGGATGAAGATGAACCGCCGTCCTGCAGTTTTCCTTATTCCTTTTCTCAGCATCCTGCTGTTTTTCTTTCCCCTTCCCGGGCAAGGAGCCGCCCCCGGCAAAGTTACCGTTCTCCTCATGGACGGGCTCTCCCTCGCCGATCTCTCCTCCGGCGCCGCTCCTTTTTTACAAGAAAAGCTCAAGGAAGGTGCCATCGCTCTGATGACGACGAATACGGCAGGGACAAGAAACCCCGGTCATACCCATGCCACTTTGGGCGCCGGGGCGCCCGCGGTTAGCGATCAGGCCGGGGGCTTGGCTCTAAATTTTGATGAAAAATGGCTGGGCGTCGAAGCCGGCCGCCTCTACCAACAGTTGACCGGGGATCCGGTCTTTCCCGCCGGCAAAATCATCCTTCCCCGGCTGGCCGAAGCCCGCCGGTTAAACGAAACGCCGACCCGGAAGGCGATCCCCTGTTTACTGGGGACGGTCCTGCAAGAAAACCACCTGACCACCGCCGTCCTGGGCAACTCCGATCCGGCCCCGCCGGCCGCCGGCGCCATGAACGCCCATCACCGGTACGGGCCCTGGCTGGCCGCCGACCTACGTGGTCTGGTGGATTATGGCGATGTCGGCGTCCGGACCTTACAGCGGGCGGAAGGGGTTTTACCTTGGGAAACCGACTACCGCTACCTGGCCGAACAATATCAGGCCTGCCGGGCCAAAGCCGACTTTATTGTCCTGGAGTTGGGTGATTTTGCCCGCCTTGACGCTTTAAGCCCCTATCTTTTCGACCGGCAGATCCGGGAAGAAAAGAGCCGTTTGCTTGGCCGGCTGGATCAATTTCTCCACACCCTCTGGTCTTTGCTGGACTGGGAGGAAGATCTCCTCATCATGGTGACGCCCACCCCTTCCCTGGACGGCCTCAAAGCCGGCGCCTACCTGACGCCTTGCCTTTTTTGGGGGAATATTTTTCCGCCGGGCCTTCTCACCTCGCCAACCACCCGCCGTTCCGGCCTGGTAGCCAATGTGGACCTGGCCCCGACCATCCTCCATTTTTATAACCTGGAAAGGCCGGCCTCCGTCGCCGGCCGGGTGGTTACCTCCCACCCAGGCAGCGACTTTCCGGCTTTACTCCGCATGGAAAAACGGATCAATGCCACCAGCCTCTTCCGGCGGAAAGTAATTCCCGTCTTTGTAAACATTGCCGCCCTTCTCTTTCCCCTCCTGCTGACGGGCGCCTTTCTCCTCCGGAAACTGCCCTTTCCGTTCTGGCTCCGGACCCGTGTCCGGGCCGGTCTCGTTTTTGCCCTTTTATGCTTATCCGCCTTACCCTTGGCTCTCCATTTGGCCTCCCAGCTTTCCCTCAATTCCCTTTGGGGATTTTGCCTTGCCGCCCTTGGCTTTACACTCTTGCTCGCCCTTCTTTCCCGGGGCCGGCCGCAGTGGCCGCGGCTTGCCTCCCGGCCTTTAATTCTGCCCCTCCTCCTTTTCACGCTCTTAATCCCCCTGGACCTCTGCGCCGGCGCCCCGTTGGTCAAAAACTCGGTTCTGGGTTACGATCCGATGCTGGGCGCCCGTTACTACGGAATCGGCAATGAACTGGCCGGTTTATTACTCGGCAGCGCGCTGGGGCTTTTCCTCTGGCAAGGACAAGAAAGGAAGAACCAGACCCGGCCGTCATGGGCTTTTGGCTTCTATCTGCTTTTCATGGTGCTCCTGACCCATCCCCGGCTGGGTGCGAATTTTGGGGCGGGCCTGACCGCCCTCATGATGGCCCTGATCCTCTCCCCGCCGCCGCGACGGTCCATCCTCTTACCCCGGCGACTGTCCCGCGCCCTTTTCTCCATCATTCTCTTCGGCGCAGTCCTGTTCACCGCCGATTATTTCCTCGGCCGCCCGGAAAGCCAGTCCCATTTTGGCCTTTTGTTTAAGGACTACCACGCCAGGGGGCTGACCGCCGTCACCGAAATCATCCTCCGTAAACTCCAGGTTAACCTGCGCCTTCTTTCCACCCGTTGGGCCTGGCTGCTCCTCTCCGCCCTCCTGACCTTCGCGGTCGCTTTCTTCATAAGCCCCGGTCTTCCCCGGCGGTTCTTCTATACCGCCTTGGGCGGCGGCTTGACCGGACTCCTCTTTAACGATTCGGGCTTTGTCTTTGCTGCTTTATTCTTTTACCCGCTGGCCGTCACCGGCCTCCTCATCATACTGCCGGGGGAGCATTAAAAACGGAGGCGAGATGCCTCCGTGTTTCCTCCTTACTGCTGGGTTTGGGGTTGGGGTTGGGTGGTGAACCCCGGAATCGAGCTTAAGACGGACGGTCCGCCCGGCCCCATGCTAAGGTTCTGCCCCTGCTGGGACGTATTGACCGTCTGCCGGAAAGCCGTGGTGGCCTGGAAAGCGGCCTGATCCGCCAAGGAGCGTTCGGCGGCTTCAATCATTCTTTTCACCATATGCCCGCCGACGGCGCCGCAGTCCCGCGCGGTCATATACCCCCAATAGTCCCCTTGAATCGGCTGCATATTGATGTTTAACTCATTCGCCACTTCGTACTTGAATTTCTCCATGGCCTGGGTCGCTTCTTTGACCATTAAAGTGTTGCTTTTTTGTCCGGAACCCATATGTAGCACCTCCCTTCGATCTTATCTTTCCCAAGCTTAAGGCGGTGAAACTAGTCTTCCGTTGGGGGTTTTGGTGATTATAAACATATGCTTTTCCGGACTGCTTTTTTCTCCCTTTGCTTCCTCCCGGCGCCGTCCCACCGGACCAGCCGGAAACGGCCCAAAAAGCGCAGCAGAATACCGCCCGCCAATAAAAGGCCGGTTATGACCGAAAGTTGGGCAAGGGAAAGGGACCACCGTTGAAGGAGGCCGCCGGAAACCGGCTGGACGACGGGAGCACTCCCGCCCGGGAGGCGCACCGTCCCGAGAAAAAGCCAGGTATAGAATCCGGCAATCACCGCCTGGAGAAAACGGGCGATGATAAAGGGACGGATCCGCAGGTCAGTGCCGTGGATCACACTCATCACCTGCCCCAGGACGGATAAACCGCTCCACGCGATCACCGCCGAAGCGATAATCAACCGTTGACCCAGGGCGGCCGTTGCCGTCTTGGCCGCCTCCATCGTCCCGATGTCGATCTCAAAGAACCCCTTCACCACCGCTCCGGCCAGTGCCGGGTCGAGGCCGATTATTTTCAGCACCCCTTCAATCCCCGGAAGCAGGTAACGGAGGAGCCCTACTTCCTCCATTACTTGGCATAAAACCGAAAAGAGAACAATAAACCCGCCAATCATCAGAAGAGTGGAGATGGAATCCTTGACCGCATCGGCCAGGAGTTGGCCGAAGGGGCGGTTATCTTCCCGGCGGGCCTTAAGCATCTCCTCAAGCGCCCGCCGGAATATATTCCCTTCCTTCTTTACTTCCGCCGCCGGCCTTTGCTCCTTCCGTCCGTAGAAGCGGAAGAGAAAACCGACGGAAAAAGCCGCCAGGTAATGGGCAACGGCGATGGTGACGCCCAATTCCGGATAGCCAAACATCCCGACTGCCACCGCGCCGAACATAAAAAGGGGGTCGGCCGTATTGGTGAAAGCCAATAAACGTTCCCCCTCGATTTGGGTACACATCTTTAATCGGCGGAATTTAGCCGTAATGACCGCATCCATCGGATAACCGGCGGCAAGGCCCATGGATAAGGCAAAGGCGCCGACTCCCGGCACGTTAAAAACCGGCCGCATCAACGGCTCCAAAAAAACACCGATAAAATGGACAACCCCCAGCCCAAGCAGGATCTCCGAGAGGATAAAGAAGGGTAAAAGAGAAGGGAGAACCACCTCCCCGAAGATGGCCAAGCCTTCTTTGGCTGCGGTCAGCCCCTCTTTCGGATAAATCGCCAAGGACAAGGTGAGCAACGCAAAACCAAAAGCGGTAAAGTAAAGAAGACCTTTCCGTTCGGCCGTTTCGCTCCGGCCCATCATGATCCACTCCTCTCCTTTCGGCCACCGCCCCAGCCCCTTTCCTTGCGGGTGCTCAATGTCGACTGCCGATCAGGATCAAAAGCACCCCTAAGGCAATCAGACCGACCTTGAGGGGCGAAACTTTCACGGCCACCGCGATTAAGCCCAAACCGCTGACCAGTAAAAAAATGACCGGGCCCAGTAAACCAAGGACCGCGTTGAGCTGGAGCGCCGTTTCCACTTTTTTTAAGCGCAAAAATAGAAAAGCCGCGCCAATCTCCAAACACCCGGAAATGATCCTCAGTACCGACATGCCCAAGAGATTACGGTTTTCGATCCCAGACACCTCACTTTGCGGATAAACCCAAAAGTTTCAGCAGGATCGCCGTCAATCCGGCGGCGGCCAATGGTCCCACCGGCGCCCCTTTTAAAAAGGAAACCCCCAAGACAATCCCGAATACCGAACCGATCATCACTTCGGGCCTCAGGCGCAAAAGGCCAAGTCCCTGTCCACAAAGATAAGCGGCGAGCATGCCGCCGGCCAGCGCCACCAAACCGGCGGGACTGACCAAAATTTTAAAGAGTTCCCTCCCACCGTCTTTCCCGCCGGTTAATGGGGCCATCACCGCAATCAGCAAAAAAAGTAATCCCCACTGGAGAGCATGATTTTCCACTATTTTTAAAAGTACCGGACTGTTCAACAGTTTGAGGACAAGTAGGGTTCCGGCACTCGCCGCCACCAAACTGTTGCCAAAGATCAGGCCCAAGGCCAAAAAGAAAAAGAGGAGCAGGTTTGTCTGGAACAAAATTTTCACCCCGCCCCCCATGTTTATGCCACCCGCCGGCCAATTATTCCTTCCGGCCCGGTACCAAAGGGTCTACGTCAATAATTCTAACCCGGCCCTATTTTATTTCTTCATGTACCCCGTCATCCTTGAGGAGGCAACACAAAAAAACCGTCCGCCGGACGGTTTTTTGCCAACCACTTCTGGTTTTTCAAACCAATTCTTGGCATATTGCGCTGCCTTCCAGACGCTCAATCCTGGCGCCGACCCCGCGCAGTTTCTCCAGCATCCGCTCGTAACCCCGGTCAATCACTTCCGCACCCGAAACCAAGGTCACTCCTTCCGCCATCAACCCGGCGATGACCAAGGCCGCGCCGGCCCGGAGGTCCGTGGTTTCCACCGGCGCCCCGCTCAACGAAGGCACCCCCTTGATGATCGCCCGGTCCCGGTCGACCCGGACATCGGCACCCATCCGGGTCAGTTCGTCCAAATAACGGAAACGGTTGTCAAAGATGGTCTCCCGGATGATGCTGGTCCCTTCGGCGATGGACATCAGGACCCCGAAGGGTTGCTGCAAATCGGTGGGAAAACCAGGATAAGGGGCGGTTTCCAGATCGGTGCTGAGGACGGGGGCCTGCCCCACCACCCGGATCGTGGTTTCCCCCTCTTCCACCACGGCACCGGTCTCCCGTAATTTCATGATCGGCGTCCGGAGGTGTTCGGGCATGACATTCTCCAGAAGGAGCTCGCCCCGGGTCGCCGCCGCCGCAATCATGTAAGTGCCGGCCTCAATCCGGTCGGGAATAATGGCGTGCTCGGTCCCGAGCAAACGGTTAACCCCCTGGATCCGGATGACCTCCGTGCCGGCCCCCCGGATTCTGGCCCCCATCGAATTTAAAAGGACGGCCAGATCCACAATTTCCGGTTCCTTCGCCGCATTCTCCAGAGTGAAGACCCCCGGGGTCAAACTGGCCAGATACATCAGGTTAATCGTCGTCCCCACACTGCTCCGGTTAATAAAGAACCGCTCCTCGACCCGGGGGCCCATTTTGGCTTTCATCAAACCATGTTCGATACTGACCTCCGCCCCCAGAGCCTGGAAACCTTTGATATGAAAATCCACCGGCCGGGGGCCGAGAAAACAACCGCCCGGCAGGGGAATCTCTGCCTCCTTTAACTTGGCCAGCATCAGGCCGGCCACATAAAAAGATCCCCTCAGTTTCCTCGCCAGTTCATAGGGGATCGGTTTCTTCCGCAGCCCGGAACCGTTGATCAGCACTTTCCCGGGGGCTTGTTCCTCCACTTTCACACCGATCTCCCGCAGGATCTCCGCCAGGACGACCGCATCCAAATCTTGAGGAAAATTGGTCAGGAGCACATCCTCTTCTCCCAACGCGGCGCCAACCATCAAGGCCAGGCTGCTGTTCTTGGAACCGCTGATCCGGATGGTCCCCTTCAACCGGTTGCCCCCTTCAATCCGGAAAAAAGACATTTAAACCCCCTCGCTTTCCAGATAATAACGGACTAATTCCTCCAGAATCTGATCGCGGTCCAATTTCCTGATCAAAACCCGGGCATTCTTGTGGCTGGTGATATAGGCCGGATCTCCGGAGAGCAGATAACCGACGATCTGATCGAGGGGGTCATACCCCTTTTCCTTTAAAGCGTGACAAACCTCTTGCAGGACTTTCCTGACCTCCAACCGGGCTTCATCCTTCGCCGCAAAACGGATGGTTTGGTCGTTCACTGAGTTAACCTCCTTAACACCGGGAGCGACAAGGCCGGTTTCCCGGTGACATCATTCCCGTCCGTAAATATTATTAGTTATTTCCCCAAAAGAAACCCGCCTAGGAAACTAATTCATCTTTCTTCAGAAAAAGGTTGAGTTCAACTCTTCCGGAGAAAATGGAGATCGGCACCGTTAAGGTGGTCGTAATGTGTTTCAGAAAATCAGGCACCTCGCCGTCTATCAGCAGCAGCGGGGGGGTAATATTACAGCGGTACCCTACCTCCGACAGGTTGGTGCTGGCCGTACCGACAATAATATTCTTCAATTCACAGAGCGCACTCTTGCCCATCTCATCGATGGTAGGATCCGCCACACCCAACATCCGGCCAATAATCTTTTTGGCCGTCTCCCGGTCCATCCCGCAAATCACTTGCCCCTGCAAATCACCCAGGACCCCGACTAAAACAGCCAGTTCGTACTTGTGTAGTGGATCTTCGGTGAAAAAGGGTTTTCCGGTTTTGACATCGGGATCGAGCATGGTTGCCATTACAGTGTGCACAGCGCGGACAAAGGAATCAATATGTTGAAAGCTCATCTTTCTCCCCCTTTTCTGTGGTCATTTTCCCGTTACCAACTGCTTCAAACCGGCAATCACGCGGGCGGGATCTTCCCCGTTTTTGAAGAGATAAGTCCCCACCACGAGAAAATCGGCGCCGGCCGCAACTACCTTCCGGGCGGTCTCCCCGTTAATTCCACCGTCAACCCCAATCCGGCAAGCCAGTCCGGCGTCATCAATCTTCTTCCGGAGTTCCCGGATCTTGTCCAGCACCCCCGGGATCAGCGTTTGTCCGCCAAAGCCCGGATTGACCGTCATTAAAAGAACAAGGCTCAGCTCCGGCAGGACAAAGTCGATTGTGTTCAATGGTGTGGCCGGATTTAAAGCCACACCGGCTTCCTGGCCGGAGGCTTTGATCATTTGCACCAGGCGGTGGAGGTGGTAGGTGGCTTCGGCATGCACCAGCACCCGGGCGGTACCGGCTGCGCGGAACTGTTCAATATAAAATTCCGGGTTGGTCACCATCAAATGGGCTTCAAAGGGGAGGCGGGAATGGGGCCTGAGCGCATGCGCCACAGCCGGACCAAAGGAAAGATTAGGGACAAAATGCCCGTCCATGATATCTAAGTGGAGCCAGTCGGCGGTTGCCACTTTCGTGACGGCCGAACGCAGATCGGCAAAATCGGCATTTAAAATCGAAGGGGCGACTTGAATTGCGGCGATCATAATCAACTCCTTTGTTTTTTCCGGTTCTGTCCTGTCCGTCGATACTTCTGCTCTTCCTTGCTTCTTAATTCCGCCAGAAATGTTCGGTAATGTTCATACCGCCAGGAATAGATGGCACCGGCCAGCACTGCTGCTTTCACGCCGCAATCCGGCTCCTCTTCATGCCGGCATCCTTGAAACCGGCACTGCTCCGCCGGTGCGGTAAATTCGGGAAAACAAGCCGCCAAATCCGTGGGGGCCAGAAAATCCAGATCCAATTGGGTAAAACCGGGAGTGTCAAAGATAAAACCCTCCCCTTCCGGCAGCGGCATGAGCCTTACTTCCCGGGTGGTATGGCGTCCGCGGCCAATCTTGGCGCTGACGGCTCCGGTCTGTTGGTTGACCCCAGGAATGACCGTGTTCAGCAAAGCCGACTTTCCGACCCCCGAAGGTCCGGCCAGGGTCGTGGTCTCCCCTTGCAAAACGGCCAAAAATTCCTTGATCCCCTGCCCGCTGATGGTGCTGGTGCAAAGGGTGGTATACCCAATTTTTCGGTAAGGTTCGGCATTTTCTTCAGCAGTCTTTTCCGCCACCAGGTCCGCCTTATTAAACAGGATGATGGTGGGAAGGTGATAGGCCTCCAGCATAACCAGAAAACGGTCAATTAATAAATAGTTAAAATCGGGGTTTTTATGCGCAAAAACCAACGCCACCTGAGAAATATTGGCCACCAGGGGCCTTTTCAGCAAATTGCGCCGGGGGTGCACCCCTTCAATTACCCCTTGGCCGGGGCCGACTATTGCATAATCCACCTGGTCGCCAACGACAATTCCGTCGCCCCGGCGCAGTTTGCCCCGGGGAACCGCTGGCAGCGTCGTTCCCTCTTCCGTGCTGATATAATAAAATCCGCCAATGATCCGCGTGATACGACCGACCGGCAATCAATCTCCTCCCGTATGCTCGGCTTGTCCAGTCCAGCTCTTCATCTCATCCTGCTCCGGCGCGAAAAGATCCTCGGAAGTTACCCCGTGGTAAGCCTCCCCTTCCGGCCTGGCTGGTTCCAAATTGGCACTGGCCGGACCGGAACTGACCACAAAACTCATTTCCGTATTCAAAGGCACCACTTCGCCGGGGAGGGGCCGCTGGTCCAAAATATTTCCTTTCGGATAAGGACTGGTCTGGTAGACCACTGAGTTGTTAAAGACCAAACCCAAACTGGCCAGCTCCGATTGGACTTTCGGCAACGAGGAGCCGATAAAATTGGGAACTTCCACATATTCCGGGCCCAGGCTGCGGTAGATATCAACCGACGCCCCTTTTTGGATTTTCGTGTTGGCCGCCGGTTTCTGCCGGATAATCCGGTCTTTCGGAACATTCTTATTGCTTTCCGCGTAGACGTCCCCCCGTTTCAACCCGGCCTGGTCCAAAAGGATTTCGGCTTCGATCAAGGTTTTCCCGGTTAGATCGGGAACAACCACTGTCTCAATCCCCGTGCTTAAGACCACATCCACTTCGCGTCCCGACCGTACCACCATTCCGGCCTTGGGCACCTGGGAAATGACCCCGTTGGGTTGGATCTGGTCGCTGGCTTCCCGTTTCACCACATTCAATTTTAAGCCGTTTTCCGCGGCCAGTTTCTCCGCTTCGCTATACTCAAAACCGACAAAATCGGGGACGGTCACTTCCGGGCGGGCCGGAATCAGATATAAATACCCCAGTCCGGCCAAGCCCAACGCCAGGCAAAGCGAGACAAGGACGACCACACCGTTCAAAAGGCGCTTTTTAAAATCCTTCTTTTCCGGAGGCCGGTTCGTCGCCGTCGCTATTTCCTGTTCCAGCGGCAATTCCAAAATCTGGGTGGGGTAATCTTCCAAGTCATCCTGGTCTGCTCTTAACCCTAAAATTTCCTGAAGATCTTTGCTGAAGACCAGCGCCGACGGATAACGCTCATTCAAATCCTTGGCCAGCGCCCTTTTGAGGACATCCACCACCTTTTTGGGGTAAGTGGCGGCCAGCTTGCCAAGTAAGGGCGGCTCTTCCTGCAAATGCTTGAGGGCAATGGCGATGGGACTCTCGCCCGTAAAGGGCACCTCGCCGGTGAGCATCTCATAAAGCACACAGCCGAGAGAATAAAGGTCCGACTGGGGACCCACCGGGAGGCCTTTCGCCTGTTCGGGCGAGAAGTATTGGACCGAACCCATGACGACTCCGGTTTGGGTATAACCGCTGGCCGTCACCGCCCGGGCAATCCCGAAATCGGTAACCTTGACCATCCCATCTTCGGTAATCAGGATATTGTGGGGTTTAATATCCCGGTGGATAATATTGTGCTCATGGGCATGGCGCAACGCCTCACTGATTTGCAGCGTAATCCGTAAGGCCTGGTTTAAAGGAAGAGGCGCTTCCTCTTTGATCACTTCTTTCAAATTCCGGCCGGCAATATATTCCATTACAATATAATGGATATCTCCATCCTGGCCCACATCAAAAATATTCACCACGTTGGGGTGGGAAAGACTGGCCGCCGCCTGGGCTTCCCGGCGGAAACGTTCGACAAATTCCTGGTCCGCTGAGAACTGGGCCCGGAGAATCTTGATCGCCACCACCCGTTGGAGAAGGGTGCATTCGGCCTTATAGACCAGGGCCATCCCGCCTTCACCGATCAGTTCCAGGATTCTATATCTATTGCCCAACAGACGTCCTATCACTAAATTCACCTCAATGGTCCGCATAACCCTCATGATCTTCCGAGCAACCTGCAAAAGCCAACCTCATTACCGCCAGTCTAAATTTTTCTCCATAAACAGACCAAACTCCTGCCCTGAAATGAAGAGCATCAGAGAAAAGCGACGATGACGGAGATGTTATCAATTCCGCCCCGGTCATTGGCGGCGGCGACCAGCGCGTCGGCAATCTCCTGCGGGGAAGCCTCCTTCCCCATAATCCGGCTGATTTCTTCGTCGGAGAGCATAACCGTCAGCCCATCGGAGCACAAGAGGAGACGGTCGCCGGCCATCACCGTAAACTCTTGGTATTCCGGTTCGACCGGCCCGGGGGCGCCCAGGGCCCGGGTTAAAATATGCCGCTGCGGGTGGTTTTTCGCCTCTTCCGGCGTGATTCCGCCGCTCTTGACCAGTTCCGTCACCAGCGAATGGTCGGTGGTCAGTTGGGTGCAGGTCCCCCCGCGCCACAGATAGGCCCGGCTGTCCCCCAGGTGGGCCACATGAAGGCAGTCCCCTTCCGCCTTGGCCACCACCACGGTGGTACCCATCCCCAAACATTCCTGATGGGCATCGGCATAAGCCAACAGGGCCTGGTTGGCTTCATTCAACGTCGAAAGGAGGACGGTTTTAAAATCGGGGTCGGTCGTCGCCAAAGCCAACACCCGTTCCACCACCATGGCACTGGCCACTTCCCCCGCCTGATGACCCCCCATGCCATCGGCCAGGACCAGAAGTGTCCCCTTCCGGCCGATACTATCCTCATTTACCGCTCTGACCTTACCAACATGGGTGGCCATTCCTACCTCCATCACTACCCACACCTCGTTTCTCTCCCTCATTCAGCTGGAGGCTCCTCCGCCTGCTCCGCCGTTTTCTTTTCGCCAAGGGCCATTACCCTTAAAACCGATTCGCCCAACCGGATTTCCGCACCGGGGGCAATAAATATGCTGGTAATCCGGCGGTTATTATAATAAGTCCCGTTGGTGCTCCCCAAATCCTTGAGGAGAAAGGCCCGTTTTCTTCCGTAGTATTGTAAAACCGCATGCTCACGGGAGACTTTCGGGTCTTTTAATTGAATATGACTTTGGGCCTGGCGGCCGATTTTTACATTCATCGGCGCCAATAAAAACTCCCGGCCAGCGTCCGGGCCTTTCGTCACCACCAAGGCCAGGGACGGAGCGGCACACCGGTCCTTCATCCGGGCGAAAACTTTCGTTTCATCGCCGGCCATTGCTCCTTGACCGCCTGTCCCGACCTGCCCTTGCCCTTCCTTTCTCCTTTTCCGCCAGGGCAAAACCCATTTGTTAAGGTCCATTATAGCACATCTCCTATTAAAAATGAGTTACAGTTTTAATTGTTGGCGCAGTTGCCCGCAGGCCGCTTCAATTTCGCCGCCTCTTTCCTGCCGGATACTGGCGGCCACCTTAGACGCCTCCAAAGTCCGGAGAAAATGCTGGCGGATCCGGGGCGGCGACGGCCGGAAGGGAACCGTCGGGACGGGGTTATAGGGAATCAGATTCACATGGCAGAGCCAGCCCCTGGTAAGCTCCACCAGCCGCCGGAGGTCGGCTTCCCCGTCGTTCACCCCTTCGATCATGATATACTCCAGAGTGACCCGGCGCTTGGTCCGGGCGGCGTAATCCCGACACGCCTTCATCACCTGCGCCAGCGGGTAGGTCCGGTTCATGGGGACGAGCCGGGAACGTAATTGGTCGTCGGTAGCGTGCAGGGAAAGCGCCAAATTAAGCTGGAGTTCCTCGCCGGCCAGACGGTAGATGGCCGGCACGATCCCGCTGGTGGAAACAGTAATGTGCCGGGCGGCCAGTTTTAGTCCGTAATCCGCATTGAAAAGGCGGATCGCCTTCAAGGTGCGATCATAATTGGCCAAAGGCTCGCCCTGCCCCATCGCCACCACATGGGTGATCCGGGTCTTCCGATCCTGCCCGATCTTCCGGACCTGGTCCACCATCTCCCCGACCGTTAAATTCCGCTGAAAACCCTGCTGTCCGGTGGCACAGAAGAGGCAACCGACGGCACAACCCACCTGGGTGGAAAAACAAACCGTCTTCCTTTTCTCCTCCGGAATATAAACGGCTTCCACCGTCAAACCATCTGGTAAACGAAATAAATACTTTTTAGTTCCGTCCCCGGCTTCCCGGCTCCCGGCCACCGTCAGAGGGCCGACCCGCCAGCCCAGCTCCGCAAGGCAATTTTGTAAAGCGGCGGGCAGATTGCTCATGGCTTTGAAATCATCGGTCCCTTTCTTATAGACCCAATCCAGCAACTGCCGGGCCCGGTAAGGGGGCTGTCCCAGTTCCCCGAGGAGAGCTTCGATTTCTTTCAGGTCTAAGTCGGTGATCAACACTTTGCCGGTCCCTCCATCCTTCCGCAAACCGCTTTGATCTTTTTCCGCTTCAAGGCAATCTTTTCCTTCTATTATACCCGTCCCCCGCCGGATTAATTGAAAAAAGCCCGGGCGGCCAAGTTTGGCCTGCCACGGGCTTTCTCCGCAAACAGCCGTTTATTTAAAAAGAAGAAACAATTCCTTTACTAACTGGGAATTTGCAGTTGAAGCCGGATCCGGTCGGCCACCTTGGCGATAAAGGAAGCGGCGGTCGGAAACCGTGCTTTATCCGTTTGGTAACTATCCGTCCCGAACATTTTCTTAAAGGATTCACAATTGCCCCGTTCCCAACCGATTTCAATGGTATGACGGATGGCCGACTCCACCCCGCTGGCCGTCGAGTTGTATTTCTCGGCAATCCGCGGGTAAAGATTTTTGGTGATATTGCCAAGAATATCATTATCCTGGATCGCCATAATAATGGCGTCCCGCAAATAAGCATAACCCCGGAAATGGGCAGGGACTCCCATCTCATGGAATATTTTGGTCACTTCCATTTGTAACTGTTGCTGGGTATATGTTTTGGCCGGCGCCGGCGCAGAGTTATAAAGGCCGCGGCTTTCTTTGGCATAATCATCCTGGTGACGGCCAAATTGGCGGATTCTTTCCAGCAAGGTCATGGTATCGAAGGGTTTCACCATATAATAGACGGCGCCCATGCCGATTAACCGTTGCACCATGGATTCCTGTTCAAAAGCGGTCAAGACTAAGACTGTCGGCGCTTTCTCCATCTCTGCCAACCGCTCCATCACGCCAATCCCATCCAAATAGGGCATGGTGATATCCAGAATCAGCAAGTCCGGCTGGAACTTATGGACCAGCTCAACCGCCTGCAAACCATCGTAGGCAATCCCAACCAGTTCAATATCATCCTGGAGTTCAATATGTTCGGCCAAGACTTTACAAAGTTCCCGGTTATTGTCGGCCAACACGACCCTGATCTTCTCTTCCGTCAAAAACACCCCTCCTTTCGCCGATCATTTCTACACCATTTTACCATTTCCTGCTGAAAAAGGTAAATCTTTATGTTAACCATTTTTCACCAAGGCATTCTTTTCCAGCATCATCAGATAAATATCCTTCCAATTCCGGTCTTTGGTCCTTTTCAGGACGGCCACTTTTTTAAAACCAATCTTTTGGTAACATTTAATCGCGCGGAGGTTAAACGTGTATACCCGGAGATAAAGACGGTCCAGGTTCAGCACGGTAAAGGCATAACGGGTAATCTGGTGCAAAGCCGACGTGCCGTAGCCTTTATTCCAATAATTCTTCTCCCCGATACGGATCCGAAGTTCCGCTTCCCTGCCCCGCCAGCAGATATGGGCCAATTCCAAATCGCCAATCAACCGGCCGTCTTCGTCTTCCAGGGCAAAAAGAAGATTCTCTTTACTCTTTTGCATCTCGGCCCACCAGGCAAGACAGGCGGTCAGATCGCCGGGTAAGCCCAGATCGACAAAGCGCTCTACTTCGGGATCGGCATTCCACACCACCATTTTGGCAAGATCTTCCTTTTCCAGCGGACGGATCCTCACGGCGACGGCTTGCTGGGACATGACGGCCACTCCTTCTTCGAATAGACTGCAACTGGTATGGCAGTAGCCTGGGTGAGCGACTACTTGAATTTCTTGACATTGATCTTCCCGAAGTGGAGGTTGAAAGCGAATCGCAAGGTATGGAGGGCGTGCGCCGCTTTTGGTTCAGGAATAACCATAAAGCGGCTGCCTGCTTTCGACGGAACTGAGCTTTAGCATACACCAAGAAATTCACCGGAGCAAGGAAACACCATTCTCTCCTCGTCCTCGGTAGGCAATTGCTGATGCACAGAAGCAATAAAAGTCATCAGATAAACCTAGATATTCGTCCGGGCGCCCGTTACTCCTCTAAGTAAAAACCGGTAGGCCATCGGTGTTCTGGGCTTTTTAACACCTTTTTCAGTTAGGGAACGGATAATTAAGGCCCAAACTTCCGGGCCAGCAAGCGGTGGAAGTTGCCACCGGCCACTTTCTTGATGACTTCCGGACTAAAGCCGGCGGCGGCCAAAACCTGGAGAAAACCGGGGATCCCCGTCACATCGTTCATATCCGCCGGCGTCAGGTCGATCCCGTCAAAATCACTGCCCAGAGCGGGGCAAGCTTCCCCCCCAATCCGGAGCAGGGCTTCCAGATGGGGGAGCAAAGCTTCGCTTCGGATTTCCCCTTCCCCGATAAAAGGCGGGTAAAAGGTTAAACCCACGGTTCCGCCGGTCTCGGCCACCAACCGGATCTGCTCCGCCGTTAAATTCCGCCGGTGGGGATGGACGGCATCCACATTGGCGTGGGAAACACAGACCGGTTCCCGGACCATGGCCATGACATCCTTGAAACTTTCCCGGCCCAGGTGGGAAAGGTCGAGAAGCAGGCCAAGCTCCTCCGCCAGACGGACGGCGGTGCGTCCTTCCGGGGTTAATCCGCTGTCCACCGGGACCCCGACCCCGCAGGCAAAGGGGTTGGCCCCGTTCCAGGTCAGCGCGATCATCCGTACCCCTAAGGCGTAAAACTCTTCCAGACGGGCCGGCTTCCCCTCCAACGGTTCCAAACCTTCCAAGGCGAGCAGGACGCCAACTTTCCCTCCTCCCGCCCAGGTTCGAAAATCGGCGGCCGACCGGATCCAAAGAAGTTCCCCCTGGTGCCGGGCATATTCCCGGCCCCACTCTTCGAGGATTCCTTTCGCCCAGTCATAGGGCCGGGGACGGCCGGCGGCACAGACGGCCAGCACCTGCAGGATAACACCGGCCTTTTTTAAACGGGGCAAATCCAGGTGCAGATGGGGAGAATCCTCCCAAAGACTCCCTCCTTCTTCGCTGATCCGGACCAGGGTATCGGCATGCCCGTCCAGTACCGGGTAGAAATTCATGCTCATCTTTTCTTTTCTTTCCTTTCGTCGAAACTAACTTCAGAAAAACAAAAAAAGAACCTATAAAAAATTATAGGTCCTAAGTCATGAGCGGAGGAATACGGATGCGACTTAGCGCGGTTCAACAATTAATTTAATCGCCGTTCGTTCTTGTCCCTCAATCATAATGTCCGTAAACGCAGGAATACAAATCAGATCAATCCCACTGGGCGCGACAAAACCCCGGGCGATCGCTACCGCCTTCACCGCTTGGTTAAGCGCCCCGGCGCCGATCGCTTGGATCTCTGCTGCTCCTTTCTCCCGCAATACGCCGGCCAACGCCCCGGCTACCGAATTTGGATTGGATTTTGCCGAAACCTTTAATACTTCCATTGCTTAAGACCCCTCCTCAACGATGTCAACTTTTGTTAACCTTGATCTATTATATTTTATATCGACCATAAAATTCCTTTTAATTATATAAGTTATTTTTAAATTTTTCGGTAAATAATCCGTTCAATGCGGACCGTCCGCCCCTGCGGGTCCATTTCCAAATAAACCCCGTTGAGTTCAACGGGACCGGAAGCCAGTTCAAACTTGACCGGGCGTTTGGTCAAAAACTTCTGGATGGCCAGTTCCTTTTTGACCCCCAACACAGAATCAGCCGGTCCACACATCCCCACATCGGTGATGAAACCGGTCCCCCCGGGCAGAATCCGCTGGTCGGCGGTGGCGACGTGGGTATGGGTTCCCAAGACCGCCGAAGCGAGTCCGTCCAGGTAATGGCCGAGGGCGACCTTTTCCGACGTAGCTTCGGCATGAAAATCCACCAGGACAAAAGGGGTCTTCTGTTTTAACAGACTCACCTTTTCCCGGCCGGTCCGGAAGGGGCAATCCAAAGCCGGTTCCAGGTAAACCTGGCCCATCAAATTTAGGACCCCGACCGGATACCCGTTCTTCGCCACAAAAAGGCCAGCTCCCTCCCCCGGCGTCCCCGGCGGGTAATTGGCCGGCCGCAGGATTTGCTTATACCGCGCCAAAACCTGGCCAATCTCCTTGTGTTTCCAAGTATGATTGCCCAGGGTAATCACATCCACCCCGCTCTCTAAAAGCTCAGCGGCCACCTCAAGGGTCAAACCAAACCCGCCGGCGGCATTCTCCCCGTTCACCACCGTTAAATCCGGAGCGTATTTCTGCCTTAACTCCGGTAAATATTCCTGCACTAGCTTACGGCCGGGGCGGCCCACAATGTCACCTAAAAAAATAACCTTCAAATCCGGTCCCCCTTAAAGAAATCCCCCCGCTTAAGGGGGGGTAGAATGGTTAAAAATCATGACGCGTCCTTCCTCGCGAATCCCAATCAATTCCCTTTCCGGCGGCGCCTCTTTCAACTCATCCAACATATGGGCGATCATTTCGTCCTGAAAAAGCAGATCTTCTTCCCCGGTCTCATTGTCGGCTTCCTTGATTAAATAGGGGGCATAATGCCGGTCAATAATCTTGAGGACCAGCGGAAGTTCTTCCGGGGAAAAGGTGGCCAGATCCCTTTTGATCTCGACAAAGCTAAGGTCGTCTTGGCGGCGGAAAGAAACCTCAATGGACTGGGGTTCCACCCGTTCCAAAGCGGCCAGCGTTTCCAGGCTCATCTTTATTTCCTCCCGAAAAGACTTTTTCTCTTCGGGCGAAAATTTATACCGAAAGATTAAACTAAAAATCAGACTGGAATCTTCAGGGTTCAACTTCAAAGTAGCAAGTTCCGGATAACGGATCAGCAGCGAAACAATGAAACTCATGGCACCCGTGAAGGCTTCACCGTCCTGGCAATAAACTTCCTTCATTTTTTTCTCCCACATTTCATTTTGCCTATAATCGAAAAGACAAGTAAGCCACTTAAAGTGGCTTACTGTCTTCATTTTGCATACTCGACCGCACGCGTTTCACGGATTACGACCACTTTAATTTGGCCTGGATACTCCAGTTCCGCTTCGATTTTCTTCGCGATTTCCCGGGAAATAAAAGCCGCCGCCGCATCATCCACTTTCTCCGGTTTCACCATAATCCTAACCTCACGTCCGGCTTGAATCGCATAGGCTTTTTCCACCCCATCGAAGGAGTCGGCAATCTTCTCCAAACGCTCCAACCGTTTGATATAGCTCTCCAAAGTCTCCCGCCGGGCGCCGGGCCGGGCTGCCGAAATCGCATCGGCCGCCTGTACTAAAACCGCTTCCACCGTAGTCGGTTCAATATCACCATGGTGCGCCGCGATCGCATGGACAACCGCCGGGGATTCCCGGTATTTCTTCGCCAAATCGGCGCCAATCGTCACATGCGGTCCTTCGACTTCATGATCAACCGCTTTTCCAATGTCATGGAGGAGTCCCGCCCGTTTGGCCAGATTGACATCGGCTCCTAATTCAGCGGCAATTAAACCGGCTAGATGGGCCACTTCCACCGAGTGTTTCAAAACATTCTGTCCGTAACTGGTCCGGTACTTCAGTCGCCCGAGAAGGCGAATCAGTTCCGGGTGCAGGTTGGGCACGCCTACCTCAATGGCGGCTTGTTCCCCTTCTTCCTTGATGATGGTCTCCACTTCCTTCTGGGCCTTCTCCACCATCTCCTCGATCCGGGCCGGATGAATCCGGCCGTCCGCAATCAACCGTTCCAAAGCGAGCCGGGCGATTTCCCGCCGGACCGGATCAAAACCGGAAAGAATAACCGCCTCGGGCGTATCATCAATAATCAAGTCAATTCCGGTTAAAGTCTCCAAAGCCCGGATATTACGGCCTTCACGGCCGATAATCCGCCCTTTCATCTCATCGTTGGGCAACACCACCACGGAAACGGTGGTTTCTGCCACATGATCGGCGGCACAGCGTTGAATCGCCGTCGAGAGAATATCCCGGGCTCTTTTCTCCGCCTCTTCTTTAATCTTGGCTTCATAATCCCGGACCCGGACCGCCATCTCCTGGGAGAGTTCTTTCTCCAGTTCGGAGAAGAGAAACTCTTTCGCCTGGTCCACCGTGAGCCCGGAGATCTTCTCCAGCTCTTCCCGCTCCTGTTGCTTTAATTCCCGCAGTTCGGCTTTGAGCTTATCCAACTCGCCCTCTTTCTTATTGAGGTTATCCTCTTTCTTCTCCAGTACTTCCAGTTTCCGGTCAATATTGGCTTCCTTCTGTTCGATCCGCTTCTCCCAGCGCTGGATCTCATTGCGCCGTTCCCGGATCTCCCGGTCCAGATCATTTTTAATCCGAAGGGCTTCTTCCTTAGCTTCGAGAATCGATTCCCGTTTTTTCGCTTCGGCTTCCCGTTCGGCTTCTTGCAATATCATTTTGGCGGTTTCTTCAGCCGACCGCAAACTCATCGCAGTCCGGACTTTCTCGATAATCACGCCGCCTGCTATTCCCAGAACAATCCATAATAAAGTCAACCAAAAACCGATGCTCAACACCTCCTTTACCAAAAGCTCAATACTAAATGAAGCCGAGCAAGAACTCGGCTTCTTTTTGTTCTCCTCCAAATTCAATTGTATCTTTTTTGAAAAAGGCTGTCAAGAGTCCTTATTACGGTCAAGATAAGGCCGGATCTCTTCCGCAGGGAAGCCCGCGGCCGACAAACGCCGGGCCCACTTGATCACCGCTTTTTTTTCCTGCGGCGACCGGCTTTCCGCCGTAAAATATTTATCCCACCAGAAGCGGACAATCTCTGCTTCTTCTTCGGGCGGATAGAAACGGTTGAGTCCTTCCTCTACCAACTCCGGTTCCAGCCCGGCCAAATACAGCCGGTGCCGGATATAGGTCCGGCTTTTCTTCTCCGTACGGTACTTTTCAATTAGCCGGCAAAGGTAACGCTCATCATCAAGGTAGTGCCATTCCCGCAGCCGCGCCACCGCCTCATCAATCTCATCCCTTGGGTAACCTTTACCTTCCAATTTACGGACCAGTTCCCACGCGGAATAATCCCGCCGTCCCAGGAGCGTCAGGGCATAGGACAAGGCCGAACGGGTCGGTTTCATTTTTGACCGGCCTTCGTGGAAGCCGCTTTCGCCTCTTCCGGCGGGGCCTCCTCTTTTTGACCGGGACGGCTCAGGCCGTATTGCTCATAAATCATCTTTTCCACCTGTGCCATCAGCTCCGGGTTTTTCTTCAAGAAATCGACGGCATTGTCCCTGCCTTGACCCAGACGGGTTTCCCCGTAAGAAAACCAGGCGCCGCTTTTGTTGATGATATCCTTCTCGACCGCCAGATCCAAAATACAGCCGGCCTTGGAGATGCCTTCCCCGTAGATAATATCAAATTCCGCCTCTTTAAACGGGGGCGCCACTTTGTTCTTGACCACTTTGACCTTGGTCCGGTTCCCGATAATTTCATTCCCTTGTTTCAGGCTTTCCACCCGTCGCACTTCCAGGCGGATGGTGGAATAGAACTTCAGCGCCCGTCCCCCTGGGGTCACCTCCGGATTGCCAAACATAACGCCGACTTTCTCCCGGATCTGGTTAATAAAGATGGCCACTGTCCGCGATTTGCTGATGGCGCCGGTTAATTTCCGTAAGGCCTGCGACATTAAGCGTGCCTGCAGCCCCACATGGGAGTCGCCCATCTCGCCTTCGATCTCGGCCCGCGGCGTCAACGCCGCCACCGAGTCCACGATGATCACATCCACCGCCCCGCTCCGGACCAAAGCTTCCGCAATCTCCAGCGCCTGTTCGCCCGTATCCGGCTGGGAGATCAAAAGATTATCGATGTCCACCCCCAACTTCCGGGCATATAAAGGATCAAGGGCATGCTCGGCATCGATGAACGCGGCAATGCCGCCCATCTTCTGGGCCTCGGCGGCCATGTGCAGGGCGACGGTGGTTTTCCCCGAAGATTCGGGACCATAGATCTCAATCACCCGCCCGCGGGGGACACCACCGACCCCCAGCGCCAAATCCAAAGTAATGGCGCCGGTTGGAATGACATCTATGTTCATCTTGGTGTTCGCTTCCCCCATCCGCATGATCGAACCTTTGCCAAACTGCTTTTCGATCTGGAGGATCGCCACCTCCAATGCTTTCTGTTTCTCATCAACGGACATCTTTCCGCCCTCCTCCAAACATTTGTTCGCTAAGAGTATAGCAGAAGAAGACATTCCTGTCAATCTTTGCTGCCTGCCTAAGAAACTCCCGTCCATTGCTTCCCCGGCGGAAAAGAAGAGGGATTACTTGGTGAACTTGTCCGCCACCTTGGAAGCGCCGTAAGAATCGGGTTTAATCCGGGCGTCAAAGCCGCTGCCGGTCACCATGCCCACCACTTCCCGGATGATCTCTTTGGTCCGCCCCTGCTGGCCCACATCCAAATGGATCTCGATATTCAAATCGGTCTTGCCGATGTCCATAAACTTCCTGGCCAGGCGTGAAGCCACCTCCAGGCTGCGGGCCGTTTCCAGGAAGATCCGCTGTTTCAACGAAATCTTGCCCTTCTGCCGTTCCTTGGCGTAATAAAAACGGCCGCCTTTTCCTTCCCTTAAAATGATAATGGCGGTAACATAATAGACATCCTCCCGGACCTGGGAATCGGTACCCACGATTAACTTGTAGGTATCCTCCGGATGTTCATTAATGAAAGCCAACAGATCGCGGAAGACTTGGTTGAAACTCAGGCGTCCTTTGGTCGGGCTGATAAAATTCATCTTCATCCCCTTTTCGGTCACAAGCCTTGTTCCTGGTTGGACCCGGCAAAGCATTCCCCTAATTGAACGGCCAGGGCGTAAAACTCGGCGGGGGAAAGGGTCTCTCCGCGCCGGCGGGGATCGAACCCCAGCTTGGCCAGGGCCTCCATCACCTTTCTTTCCCCACCCAATTGCGGAAATATACTGCGGAGGGAGTTATAAAGATTTTTCCGGCGGGTCGAAAAAATCGCCCGGACCAACAGGCTAAAACAACGCTCAGTCTCCTGGGAAAAAGCTCTGGGTTTGGGAACCAGGCGGACGATGGCCGAGTCCACCTTCGGCCGGGGCAAAAAAACCGTCGGCGGCACCACCCCGGCCAATTCCACGTGGCAATAAGTCTGAATCATCACCGAGAGCGCCCCGTATGCTTTATGACCGGGCGGGGAAACCATCCGGTCGGCCACTTCCTTTTGGACCAAAAAAACCAACAGCTGCCACCGGACAGCCGACTCCAGCAAATGAAAGATAATCGGGGTTGTAATATAATAGGGCAAATTGGCCACGACTTTGGGGGCAGGTCCCTCCGGCGGGAAAAACGTTGCCGGGTTGAGCTTTAGAATATCCCCAAAGACCAAGCGGACATTGGGCCGGTCCGCCAGGACTTCGGCCAGGAGCGGCGCCAAGGACCGGTCGGTTTCCACCGCCACCACGGTGCCGGCGGCCTCCGCCAGTGCCACCGTAAGCGCCCCGGCTCCGGGGCCAATTTCCAATACCGAATCCTCCGGACGGAGCGCTGCCGCGGCCACAATCTTTCTGAGAATATTGGCATCCGTCAAAAAATTCTGCCCCAACCCTTTTTTGGGGGCAATGTTGTGTTTGGCCATTAACTGTTGGACTTGACGGGGGGAAGTTAGGTTGGTCCTTTTTTCTTCCGTAATCTTCGACCACCTGCTTGCTTCAGTTAATTTTAGAAAGAGCGGCCTTGCTTGCCGCTTTCAATCTTCAGCATTGACCTTATTATTATTGACCGGACGCCGTCCCCAAATAAAGGGTCCTCAATTCGAGGTGCGGTCCCGCATCAAATTGCTGCCCGGTCTTAATTTACATCTCTTCAACAACTCTTCACCGACGGTCTTCGTTTCCAGTGGATGCTGGTATTTATTCTGAATTCCGTTGATCAACGCCACTTCCAGCGCCATGAGCGGCCATTGTTCCAGACGGCCGTCGGGCCTTTGGATATACATCCCGCCCCGTTCCCGGTCATCTTCCAGGTAAAGGGCGGGAACCTCCCGGTCAAAACGGTCAATCAAGGCCCGTCCCACTTGCTCGCCGGTTCCCACCGGCAGCATCACGACGAAATCATCCCCGTGGATGTGGGCAATAAAAACATCCGGCGATTCCAGTTCATCGGTGACCTCCAAAAGCAGACGGCTCAAGAGGCGGATGGCTTCATCGCCTGCGCTAAACCCGTAACATTGGTTGTAAATCCGGAAATTGTTAATATCGATAAAGAGGAGATCGCAATCGCCCCCCTGGGCCAGGCGCTCGGCAATCTCCCGGCGCATTACTTCCCAGCCCTGAAAACCGGTGAGGGAATTTTTGTTGAGCGCGCGGCGCTCCGCCATCAGGTAATTAACCTTGGTCAATATGTCCTTCGGTTTAAACGGCTTGACCAACTGCGTATCAATGCGCACCCCTAAAACGGCCACATCCGCCAGGTTGATCTCTTCCTGCGTTAACAGAATAATCCCCATGTTCCGGGTCTCCGAATGGCGTTTCAAATCATAACAGACTTCCAGTCCCTCTTTGCCGGTAATACTCTGGTCAATGATGATAACCCCCGGTTTGAAATTGAGCGCCTTCGCCAGAACCTCATCGCCCTGGGCACAGGTGGCCACCTGATATCCGGCGTTGGAGAGCCGGATCACTATTATCTCCGTCAGGTGTGGATCGTGTTCGGCGATCAAAACCCGCTCCAGATTCATTAAGACCCGCTCCTTCCCCTCGCTTTCCCCTGCAATCAATGTTTCGACGAAAGACACCCTATTCCTCTTCGTTTACCGGAAAAAACCGGGATTTCCACTTATGCTCATTTTCACGGCGCCAAGATATAGACTTTTACTTTTTTCCGGCCCCAGAGGAGGGCTTCCCGGAGGGTATCATAACAAACATCAATCCGGTTCCCTTTGATTGCCGAACCAATGTCTTCCGCCGCGGCAAAACCATACCCCTCGATATAAAGTTTCGTGCCCAAGGGGATCACTTTCGGGTCAACGGCGGCAATTCCGTAGGTGGCTTTTTTCCCGGTATAAGTATACCCGTCGGCGTAAATCCCGCAGGACTGCGGGCCCGGTTCATAGGCGGTGGCTTCCATCGTCAAGACTTTGGTGTAGCGAATGACCTGCCCCCGGCCTACGGTCTTGGTGTAAACCAACGGCCGGGTGCCCCGGGCGATCACTTTGCGGACCGCCGGCTTAACCACCCGCTCACCAAGGGGGGTACGGCTCACCTCGTACCCATTCTCGTAGACAACGGCATAATCCTGGGCCAGGATCCCCTTCTCTCCGGGGTTAACCACCCGCTGCTTCCCTTGGTCCAGATTGGGATCGTTTATGTAACTGACCGGCGGATTAATCTCCTTTTCAATGGTGATGGTTCCGGTGGTCACCCTGATTACCCTCAGTTGCAGGCCTTCCCAGATCGGCGTCTCCGGAGGCACAGAAAGCCGGTCCGCCTCCCCCAACTCAATTCCGGCCCGGACAAGGGCTTCTTTGGCCGGGACCGGAGGCATACAGACGGCCACCTCCTGTCCGTCGACCAAAATGGTGAAGTTTACCCCCCGCCGGATGGAAACGGCCATCCCTTCCCGGACCCGTTCCGTTAAACCGGGGTTAACCTCATCCCCCGGCCGCACAGAAATTCCCGCCTGCTTCAGCGCTTTCTCAATAGTCGCGGCTGTCGTTTTAACTTGCTGCCGGGCCCCGTCCACCGCCACGGTGATCGTTTTCATTTGTAAAGCATAAATTAATAAAAGAAAAAAGACCAGTCCACCCAGGGTGTTTACCAAATAACCCCCCCAATGGGAGGGTAACGTCAACTTAAAATTGCCAGTTTTCACCGTACGCAAGTCCCTACCTCCTGCCCGGAAAATACCGGTCGCCGCCCGCACGGCGCCGTCCGGGTAAATGCTCCGTGATTGTCCAAGGCTTACTCTTTTTCTAATCTATTCCTCCCCCGTCCAAACGTTTCCTCCTGGAAATAGACGGAAAGCCTATTCTGTCAGATAGGAACGGACCCGGAACTCCACCCCGAGCTCTTCCGCTATTTTCCGCGCCGGTTCCGGATCAAAGCCGGGGATCTGCACCACCGAGACGACCACCCGGGGAATAAATTTTTTACTCTCCCGGATAAAACGGAGTAAAGCCGGATAGGCCTCCGGACCCAGACTGGACCGGCAGAGCCGGTCATAGGTGGCGGCGTCGGCGGCGTTTAAACTAATCGAAATGGTATCCACCAACCCCTGGAGTTTGGGGAGGATGCTCTGTTTCAGAAGGGCCTCGGCCAAACCGTTCGTATTAACCCGGATTGGCACATTATAGCGGGTTTTTAAAGCCCGGGCCACCTCCGCCACCACTTCCCAGCGGAGCAAAGGTTCGCCATATCCGCAGAAAACAACCTCCCGGTAGTCTCCGGCATTCCCGGCCGCCGTAAGCACCTCCTCCGCCGAAGGTTCCCGGTCCAGCCATAGATTATACCCAACCCCTTTTTCATTGTTCCGGATACAAAAAACACACCGGTTGGGACAGCGGTTGGTGATATTCAAATAGAGGCGATCCCCAATCGGATAAGCATATACTTGTCCCATTTTCCCGACCCTCTTTGCTCTGTCTTTTCAATTGTCCGTATTTAGATCCTCATTTGGAAATCCCCGCTCCGTAGGTACGGAACATGACGGGAAAGCAGGGTGCGCGACATAAAGGTCGCGCACCATCTTAAGGTTTCTTTTGCCTAAGAAAGCATGATCGCCTTGAAGCCAGGCTGATGCCGGAGACCCGGGAACAGGCCGGGAGAGGCGTCGTCTTTACGCCGCCGGTGGCAACCCGAAACAGGCCGCCCCGTTTTTCCACGTCAAGGCAGCCACTTCCGCCGGGGGCAGCCCCAGAATTGCCCCCACCCGCTCGGCAATAGCCACCAAACGGGCAGGTTCATTCCGCTGGCCCCGCCAAGGATGGGGGGTTAAATAAGGGGCATCAGTCTCCAGTAAGAGCCGGTCCCGGGGAATCTCCGGCAAGACCTCCGGTAACTTACGGGCATTCTTAAAGGTGACCACGCCGCCCACCGCCAGATAAAGGCCGAGGTCCAAATAAGCCCGGGCCATCTCCGGGCTGCCGGAGAAACAATGGAGCACCCCCCGGAGAGAACTCCCTTCCGCCTTTAAGGCGTCAAGGAGGGCGCCGTGGGCTTCCCGGACATGGATGACCACCGGTTTGCCGGTCTTCTGCGCCAAGGCCAGTTGCGCCCGGAAGACCTCCTCTTGCCGCGGGCGCGGGGAATTGTCATAATAAAAGTCCAGCCCAATCTCCCCGAGGGCCACGGCTTTCGGGTGGTGTAACAACTCCGCCAGGCGTTCCAGCACCGCCGGGGTGACGCCGCCCGCGTCATGGGGATGGATGCCGACAGCCGCGTAGATCCCGGCTTCGGTCTCGGCGAGTTGAAGGGCCCGTTCGGAAGAGGGCAGATCATAGCCGACCACCAGCATGCGTTCGACACCGGCCGCCCGTGCCCGGGCCAGAACCGCCGGCCGGTCTTCCCGGTAGGCCTCGTCATTCAAGTGACAGTGGGTGTCAAAGAGTCTCATCGGACCTCGGCCCCGTCTCCGACCTCTTTCTCCGGATTGAGCACGGCCACCGTCTTGCCGTCATCGGCCGCCAGGATCATCCCCTGGGAAAGCACACCCCGTAATTTTACGGGTTTTAAGTTGGCGACCACCACAACCTCCTGGCCCACCAGTTCCTCCGGTTGATAATGCTTGGCAATCCCGGCGACAATCTGCCGTTCTTCGCCGCCGAGGCGTACTTGCAAACGGAGGAGTTTGTCGGCGCCTTCAATCCTCTCGGCGGCCAGCACCTTGGCCACCCGGAGATCGATCCGGGCAAACTCATCAATGGTAATCTCCGCTTTGCCGGGGGCAGCCGTTTTTTCCGGCTTACCGGCAGCGGCCGGCGGGGCATTTACCCCTTCTCCTTCCCTGGCCGTCGTTTTCCCGGTCTTTTCTGTTTTTTTCGTCTCCGCCTCTTCCCCTTCAATCCGCGGGAAGAGGGGTTCTCCTTTGCGTACCCGTGTCCCGGCCGGGTACAGCCCCCATTTTCCGGCCGCCTCGAAACCCGCTGCGGCCGGGTCCGCATCCAAACCCAACTGGTTAAAGATCCGGGCCGGGGTCTCCACCAGGAAAGGCATGAGCAGCACGGCGCTGATCCGGATCGTTTCCACCATTGTATAAAGGACTGTCCCCAGCCGTTCCCGGTTGCCGCTCTTATTCAAACTCCAGGGGGCCGCCTCGTCAATATATTTATTGGCCCGCCCGATCAACTGGAAGATGGCGGCCAGGGCGTCGGAGACTTCCAGTTTCTCCATATGTTCCTTGACGGCCTGGTAAGTCCGGCCGGCCTCCGCCTGCAGGGCCTCTTCCAGCGGGCCGTTGGTTCCGGGGGCCGGCACCACCCCGCCGGCAAACTTCTCCACCATCGAAAGGGTCCGGTGAAGCAGATTCCCCAGGTCATTGGCCAAGTCGTTATTAATCCTCAAAATTAAAGCCTCTTCCGAATAAACACCGTCGGCCCCAAAGGGCACTTCCCGGAGGAGGAAATAGCGGACGGCGTCCAGCCCGTACTTCTCCACCAAGACCACCGGGTCAACCACATTCCCCTTGGATTTCGACATTTTCCCGCCATCCAGGACCAGCCAGCCGTGGCCAAATACCTGTTTCGGCAAGGGCAGATCCAACGCCATCAAGATAATCGGCCAAATAATCGTATGGAAACGGACGATCTCCTTCCCCACGAGGTGGAGATCGGCTGGCCAGAATTTGGCAAAGCGGCTCCCTTCCCCCGTTTCATCCGGGTAACCCAGGGCGGTGATATAATTGGTCAGAGCATCCAGCCAGACGTAGACCACATGCTTCGGGTCAAAGGGCACCGGAATCCCCCAGGAAAAAGTGGTCCGGGAAATACAGAGATCTTCCAGTCCCGGCCGGAGGAAGTTGTTGATCATCTCATTCTTCCGGGAGACCGGCTGGATAAACTCGGGATGGGCTTCGATGTAGGCCATTAAACGGTCGGCATATTTGGAGAGCCGGAAAAAGTAACTCTCTTCCCGGACTTTTTCCACCTCCCGCCCGCAATCCGGACATTTTCCGTCGACCAGTTGCCGCTCAAGCCAAAAGGCTTCACAGGGGGTGCAATAGAGGCCTTCGTATTCACTCTTGTAAATATCACCCTGGTCATAGAGGCGTTGAAAAATTTGCTGCACTCTTTTGGTATGTCTGGGTTCGGTGGTCCGGATGAAATCATCATTGCTAATTTTCAGTAATTTCCATAATGATTTGATATTAGCAACGATTTCATCGACAAACGCCTGGGGATCTTTCCCTGCCGCCGCCGCCCGGCGTTGAATCTTCTGGCCATGCTCATCGGTGCCGGTCAGAAAAAATACCTCGTCCCCCCTCAGCCGGTGATAACGGGCCAAAGCATCGGCCACCACGGTGGTATAGGCATGGCCGATATGCAAGTTGTCACTGGGGTAATAAATGGGTGTGGTAATATAATACTTTCCCATCGCCATCTCCTCCTTAAACTTACTTGAAGGAAAATACCAACCATAAAAAAACCTCCCCACCCAAAGAAACCTCTTTGGGGGCGAGGATCTCCCGCGGTACCACCCCAATTCTCTCCATAAACAGAGACTCGACGGACAGAGTCTTTCCCTGCCCTTACGCGTTAACGGGCGCATCCGGAACACTTAGCAGAGCCACGCTCCTTCAGTGCACAGCTCAGGGTCCATCTTCATCTCCCCTCTCCCGGTCGGCTTCCACTCTCCCGACTCGCTGTCCGGTCCCGGAAAGACTACTCCTACCCCTCATCGCCTTTTCCTTCTTAATGTATATTAATACCCATTACCGACCGGTTTGTCAAGTTTGACTTCCAACTGATAATTTTTGCCAAAATAATTATTCCCACCATTGACTTAGTCTGGAAATTAAGGTACAATTAACTTGTAGTTAATTGTCGAATCTTATTGGTAAAGGAGGGATTTTGCAATGATGAAGTCTACCGGGATTGTCCGCAAAGTAGATGAATTGGGACGGGTAGTTATTCCCATCGAATTAAGACGCACCCTCCGCATTGAAGAGAAGGATGCGTTGGAGATTTATGTAGATGGCGAAAAAATCATCTTAAAAAAGTATGAACCGGCTTGTATCTTTTGCGGAAATGCCGAAAATGTCCGGAATTTCAAAGACAAAAACATTTGTCAGGATTGCTTAAATGCGATGAAGGACGTTTCATAACCCGTTCCTTCCCCTATACAACATGGGCCAGGGACAAGTTCCGTCTGGAAACGGCAGGGGAGATTGGCTCCCCTTTTTTTATTCCTTGTCGGCCGGCGACCGGCCGGAAGGCAACAGACAGCAGAGCCTACGGACGCTGGGATATTTTCGCCAAGTAATACCGGTAGAGGGCTCCGCGGGAAAGCCCCTCCCGCCGGGCAATCTCCCGGATGACCGCCGAGGCTTTCTCCCCGGCGTCCTCGCGCCGGAGGATCTCCTGGTAAAAGGGGGACCAGTCCCGGCAATCCCTCTTCTCCTCCGCCTCCTTGGGCACGCCCGCCACCACCAAGGTAAATTCCCCCTTCACCTCACGGGCTTTCCAAACCGCCAAGGCCTCGCCCAGGGATCCCCGCCAGAATTCCTCATATCTTTTGGTTAATTCACGGGCAATGACGACCGTCCGTTCCGGGCCGAGCGCCGCCGCCAAGGCGGCCAGGGTCTTCGTTAACCGGTGGGGTGCTTCGTACAAAACGATGGTCCGTTCTTCCCGGGCGAGCTCTGCCAAACGTCCTTCCCGCTCCTTTGGTTTCCGCGGAAGAAAACCCTCAAAGACAAAACGGTCCGTCGGTAAACCGGAAGCCACTAAGGCGGCCAAACAGGCGGAGACTCCCGGCACCGGAACAACCCGGATTCCGGCGGCAACCGCCTTTGCCACCAACACCGTACCGGGATCGGACAGCCCCGGCGTCCCGGCATCACTGACCAATGCCACCTGCCGGCCGCTCCGGAGCACCGCAAGCAGCATTTCTGCCCTTTCCTGCTCTTTCTCCCGGTAGTAACTGACCACCCGCTGGTGAATGGACAGATAAGAAAGGAGTTTCCGGATCTGCCTGGTATCCTCGGCCGCAATCAAGTCCACTTCCTTTAAGATCCGGATCGCCCGGGCGGTGAGATCCTCCAGATTCCCGATGGGCGTCGTGACCAGGTAAAGACAGCCGGCGGTACCGGCCTCCCCTTCCCTTTCTTCCCCGCTTAAATTATATTCTGCTGCGGACCCGGAAGGGGTTTCCTCCGGTCCCGCCGGCCAATCCGCCGCTGCCGGGTCCGCTCCGGCCTGCTCCCCAGGCCGGTCTTTTTCCTGTACCACCGCTACCCCGTCCTTCTCTCCATTTGCTTTATTGAGTAAAAATACCCTCCCTCTTCGCTCCCCACCCTCAGACCGGTAATTAACTTGCGCCGCATTTGACCGGTTGGAGCCGAACTTTCGGATAGGCAAGAAATACACCGGACCAAGAAAACACCATCCTGCCGGTGGTCAAAGTTTATTTTCCGGTTGACCCTTCCCTGTTTTCCGCCACCACCGTTCCTGAAGGAAGATCAAGGCAAAGAAAGGAAAGTAAAAGAGGGTGGCTTTTAAAGAATTCCACTGGTGATAACGGATTAAACCCCAGTGGACAAAGAGGCGTTCCCCGCAGGCGTTGGCGGCCACCCAGAAAAGCCAATTCAGCCATGACCGGCGGGGATACTTTTTCTGTAGATAAACGGCAAAACCCCCTTGCGGAGGGGCAATGGCCAGATCGGACCAGAGGCTTAAGCCCCCGGTCGTCGGGCCAATATATTCCCATTGCCGGTAGGTAACGCCCAAAAGATCGGCAACCGTGCCCAGCAAAGCGGTGAAGAGCAATGTCGGGTACAGCGTCCGCCATTCCCGCCGGGGCACCAGGCAAAGAAAGAGCAGCCACAGACTAATCCCTACCAATGGATAAACCAGCGCCATTCCTCCCTTGCTTTACCGGAAACTCTCCTCCACACCGGAGGGAATAACCATATACTGTGGGCTTAAAAAATCGGTTCGCCGGGGTGACAGGGTTGCCAAAAAGGTTTCCAGTCTGGGCGCACTCTTTTTATACTCGTAATTAAAGCGCCCGTTCCGCCAATGAAAAGCATAGACCGCCCCTTCCCCATTATTCTGCCCGTCGCGGGCAAAACCAAATAACCAAACTTCCCCATCAAGGGCGCAAAGCCGCAGATCGTCATAGACAAAGTCGATGTCATGTACCCGCTTCCAGGCCGGCCCCTGCTTGGCATAGATCTCAAGCCGTAGTTTACGGCTGCGGGTCTTCACGTCATACTGGCGTTGGAGAAAAATAATCTCCATCTCTTGACTTTCAATAAAGTCGGCAAGGTAGACGCCGCTGGGGGGATCCCCTTCACCCAGATCGTTAAAGGCCGGGCCTAACTCTTCTAACTGGAAACCGTTCTCCTGCCTGAGCAAGCCCACCCGGTACTGGGGCCAGCCCCAGAGATCCTGATCGGTCCGGAGTAAAAGCAGGGCCTCTTCCGTCCCGTTTTTATCCAGATCCTGCACCGCCCAATGGTGAATGCGGAAGGGGGTTAAGTATTTAAAAATATAATCATCGATGCTGCCGGCAAAAGAGGCGCCGGGCAGCCGGTTGGCAAAGGGATCAATGGTTTCGTGGAAGGTCTGAAAGAGGAGGTATTCGTAACCGCCTCTGCTCCAGACCGGCTCTTCAATGTGGTAATAGGCTTTCTTATAATTCTTGGTGGTCAGAATTTCCTCCCCGCGGGGCAGAAAGTCGCCAAACTCATCGTAAGCCCCTTCGGGAAAAGACTCAAAGGTCTTGACGTTAACCAATAAAGTTTCTTTATCTAAATCGGCGGTGATCACCCGGTAACTGAGAACCTGGTTTTGGTAGCATTCCAGAAACTGCAGGTGCCAATTGGCGTTAAAAACGGCCGCTTCCTCCATAAATAATCCGTTATTGTTTAAAATGGAAAATTTTAGAGAGGAAAGTTCGGCGCCGTTCCCCAAAAAGGCCAGGTGATTCAGGCCGTTACCATGCAGGATGTAGACGGATTTGTATAAGTAACCTTCCTGGTCCCGGGCCCGCCCGTAAGCTTGGAAAGGCAGCGGCACCAGCCGGTAACGGGAGCGTTCAAAATCCCAGTCGGCCATGGCGGCCTGGATCCGGATTTTACTGGGGCTTCCCGCGTCGGGAACCAAATAGGTGAAAACATATTCCTCATCCACATCATCATCGAGGGCCGGATCCGACTCCCATTCAAGCAGGTTGGCATTGCTCGGCAGCAAAGGCAGGATCGCCCGTTCCCCCACAGGGATTTCCGCCAGTTTATTCAGGGCGTTACCCCAACACAAAACCGTCCGTTCTTTCTTCGCTTCCGGCCCGAAGAGTTTCGGCCGCCGACGGGAGCGGGCAAAATGCCGGTAATCCTCCCGGGTCAACTGGTAAACATCTTCTCCTTCTTTTAATTGGTGATCCCGGAGATCCCAGACCCGGCTATTAATCGTTAATAAAGAACTGTCACTTTTCCCGGTTAGGTAGTTGACCTCATGGACGACAAACTCGCCTTCATAATCCATAAACTGGAGATCATACTGGCCCCTGGCGGTAAAAACCGCCTGGTAACAATTGTTTTTATATTTATACATTGTCAACTCGGCAAAGCCGGAACCCTCCGGCTGAAAGAGGGTCCAAAATTCTAAGACTCCGTCGGCGTCCAGATCATCAATCTGCAGAATCCGGTAAGAATAACCCGTCTCGCCCATCTTCACCTTCCCGCCGGTCTTACTGTTTCCCTTTCCCAGGTTAACATAGTAGATCCCCTGATAGCGCCCATCGATCAAATCAAGGAGTGTCACCGCGTAGTTGTCCTGCAGGGCATAGAGGACCAGGTATTCGGTATCGGTGTCTAAATCAAAATCCGTCAAGGCGAAACATTGGATAATGTTTGCCCCTAACGGCAGATAGTTCAAGAGATCACTGTTGGCTTCAGCGGTCAAGGGGGAAAGCAGCATTATTATTATTAAGAAAATTGAAGAAAAAAAGAGAAGACCGGTGACCTTTTGCATCAAAATATCCCTCCTTTCTACTTTTAATTCCACATTCTTACGGAACATCCTTTCAGCCCGGAAAAAAATAGGGACCGGCCGGTCCCTGAGTTAATTCCACCTTTTAGATAAATTCCACCTTATGGAAGACCTTCTTTCCTTTCTGAAGGAGTAACCCTTCCTGCCCGTAATCCTGGGGGTTAAGCACCAGATTGGGCTCGGCCACGGGCTTGTGTTCAAGGTAGAGACCGCGCTGGTCAATGAGGCGCCGTCCCTCCTTTTTGGACGGCACCAACCCGGTCAGGACCAAAAGGTCGAGGAGGGGAATCCCCGCCGGATAATCGGCCGCCGCCACCCGGGTCACGGGCACCGCCCCGGCCTCCTCCGCGCCGTCGCCAAAGAGCCGGGCCGCTGTTTCCTGCGCTTTCCTGGCTTCTTCCTCCCCATGGGCCAGTTTGGTTACTTCAAAAGCCAGGATCTTTTTGGCCTCATTGATTTCCCGGTCCCGCAAAGCCCCCAGGCGGCGGACTTCATCCATGGGCAGGAAGGTAAAGCAGGCCAAAAACCGCTGGACATCGGCGTCGTGGGTGTTCCGCCAGTATTGATAGAACTCAAAGGGTTTTGTTTTCTCCGGATCCAGCCAGACGGCCCCCGCTTCCGTCTTCCCCATCTTTTTCCCGCTGGCGGTGGTCAGGAGCGGCCAGGTCAAACCGTAAGCTTCCTTGTTCTCGAGGCGCCGGATCAGGTCGGCGCCGGCCAGGATATTGGACCATTGATCATCGCCGCCCATCTGCAAAGTACAACCATACTGCCGGTACAGGGTCAGGAAGTCGTAGGCTTGCAGCAGCATGTAATTGAATTCAATAAAGGAGAGGCCCCGTTCCAGCCGGGTGCGGAAACACTCGGCGGTCAACATCCGGTTCACCGAAAACTGGGAACCGATCTCCCGGAGAAAGGCAATGTAATTTAAGGGAAGGATCCAATCGGCATTATTAACCAGCCGGGCTTGGCCTTCAAAATTGAGGTAGTGCCCCAGTTGCTTTTTGATTTTCACCACATTTTGATTGATGGTCTCCACCGCCAGCATCTGCCGGAGTTCC
>DATCJZ010000063.1:0-12740 GCA_036562545.1 Capillibacterium sp.
TTGGTAGTCCTAACGGGATTCGAACCCGTGTCTCCGCCGTGAGAGGGCGGTGTCCTAGGCCTCTAGACGATAGGACCAAAATAAATGGCTGGGGGAGAAGGATTCGAACCCTCACTAACGGGGCCAGAACCCGTCGTCCTACCCTTAGACGATCCCCCAACGCAACAATTGCATAGCTTATTATAGCACCTCTCCCCAATCCGGTCAAGAGCTTTCCGGTGTTTTCTTTTCCGTAAATCCCTGTTGTCTCCTGGATTTTTCTTGAAAAGGCGGGCGTCTTCTCCAAACGCGCCCCGGCAGAAAATTGCTTCCCTTGCCAATTTATTCTCCCGCCCCGTGAATTTTTAAGCCTTACCTCCAGGGGGGAAACTAACGCAAAAAAGGGTGAGTTTTTCCCGGGTTTAAGTGGGTTTTTCCCTTTGGTCCCTGTCGTGCATAAGGTATACAAGATATTAACCCAAAGTTTAATTGAAAAAGCTTCCTCTGCCTTTTCTGTTGTGTTAAAGTGTAATTATCAGTAATATGGGGAGAATTTGGTTTTGGATTTACAATGGTAACTACCGCAAAATTTCTTCCCGTATTTCTCGGCAAGACCTGTGTTCTATTCCCGGAAACTATATTTTAACGTAAGGAGGATTACGGATGGACAACATCAATCAATTGGACAACATGAGTCGGGCAAAACTCGAAGCGTTAAAAAACCCGAAAGTCATGGAGTATGTGGAGGAGGCAATTAAGCTCTGCCGGCCGGCCAAAGTGACCGTCATCACCGATTCGGAAGAAGATAACAATTATATCCGGGAATTGGCCATCAAAAACCACGAAGAAACGCCGTTAAAATTGAAAGGCCATACCGTTCACTTTGACGGCCCGCGGGATCTGGCCCGGGACAAAGCCAATACCAAATACCTCTTGTCCAAAGAAGTCGATTGGGGTCTAAATATCAACTATATCCTGAAAGACCAAGGCTTGCCGGAGATCCGCTCGATTCTGGACGGAATTATGGAAGGCAAGGAGATGCTGATTAGTTTCTTCTCCTTAGGCCCGACCAACTCCCCCTTCTCCCTGCGGGCGATGCAAATCACCGACTCCGCTTATGTCACCCACAGTGAAAAGATCCTTTATCGGAGCGGCTATGAAGAATTTAAGCGGCTGAACGGTTCCAGTGATTTCTTCTTCTTCCTGCATTCCGCCGGCCGTTTGGTCAACAACGTCACCGCCGATATTGACAAACGCCGCATCTATATCGACCTGGAAGAGAACCGGGTTTACACTGTCAATAACCAATACGCGGGGAACAGCGTCGGCCTGAAGAAACTGGCCTTCCGTCTCGCCATCCAAAAAGCCCAACGGGAAGGCTGGTTAGCCGAGCATATGTTCCTCATGGGCGTCCATGGAAAACCGGACCGGACTACATACTTCATGGGTGCCTTCCCCAGCGCTTGCGGGAAAACCAGTACGGCGATGCTCCCCGGCCAAAGCATTGTTGGGGATGATATTGCTTATCTCCGCAAGATCGACGGTCAAGTCCGTGCCGTCAACGTAGAAAAAGGTATCTTCGGCATCATCCAGGATGTCAACCCCGATGATGACCCGTTGATCTATGAAGCCTTAACCACCCCGCGGGAAGTTATCTTCTCCAACGTGCTGGTCAACGACGGCACCCCCTACTGGCTGGGCATGGGGAAAGAGCCGCCGGCAGAGGGCTTCAACTACAGCGGTCAATGGTACAAAGGGAAGAAAGATGAAAACGGAAATGAGATTCCCTTCGCCTCCAAAAACGCCCGTTACACCATTGCCCTGAGCGAACTGGATAATGTCGATCCCCATCTGAATGACCCCATGGGCGTACCGGTGAAGGCCATTGTCTACGGCGGCCGCGACTCCTATACCTCGGTGCCGATTGCCGAATCCCTCTCCTGGGAGCATGGTGTCTTCCTCGGCGCCACCGTCGAGTCGGAGACCACCGCGGCCACCATCGGAAAGGAAGGCGTGCGGACCCATGACCCCATGGCCAACAAGGACTTTATCTCCGTGCCTCTCGCCACCTACCTGGAGAATCACATCAAATTCACCCAAGGGTTGAAAGAGGTACCGACCATTTTCGCCACCAACTACTTCCTGAAGAACGCGGAAGGCAAGTACCTCAACGGCAAACTGGACAAGAAAATCTGGATTCTCTGGGCGGAAGGCCGGGTCAACGGCGACTACGAAGCCATTGAGACGCCCATCGGCCGGATTCCCAAGTACGAGGATTTAAAAGCTCTCTTTAAAAAGCACTTGAATCGGGACTATACCGAAGCAGAGTACAACGAACAGTTCGCCATCAGGATCACCAAATACCTGGAGAAAATGGACCGCATGACCAAGGCCTTCAGCCACATCAAACTGCCTGCGGCTTTCGCCGCCGAGATGGAGAACCAGATCAAACGGCTGAAAGAGGCGCAAGCCCTTTATGGGGATGTGGCCACTCCGGATAAATTCCAAAAGTAAGCGCGGCCTCGGTAAGTAAGCGCAGCTAACCAGTTAGCCTCCAAAAAAACGGATACAGCAAACGAGCCTGCCGAAAGCAGGCTCGTTTGCGTATATGTCCAGTCCGGGTCTTCGTCCCACTGCAGCCGCCGGCTTTAGCCGGGTGATGAAGGGACAAAGCTGAATGAGGCAAGCAACGCAGGTATTATCTAAAATAAGAAACTATGGTAAGAATATTTGTATCCCTTGGTAAAGCAATTATCACGTTCCCGGCGCAGGCAGGAACGGAAAAAAGTCACGCGCGCGAAAGGAAGGTTGGAGTTATGCTGGAGAGCAAATTTTTCCGGATCGCCCTTTCCATTCTGCTCATTCTTTTGATCCTTTTTCTCTGGTCCAAAGTGAATTATATCTACGAACCCTTAAACTCGGTGCTCGCCCTCCTTTTAACCCCCCTATTGCTCAGTCTTTTCCTGTATTACCTTTTGCGCCCGCTGGTCAACTGGCTCACCAAATATTTGCGCTGGAAAAGCCTGGCCATCTTGATCACTTTCTTACTGATTATCGTCCTTCTCATCACCATTAGCTTCTTCGGCGGCAGCATCATCCAGAAGCAAGTTAAGGACTTGACCCATTTATTCTCCAACTATTATCTCTCCATCCGTGGTGCCCTGCGCCGAGCCAACAATGATTTACTCCGGCATTACATCGAAAAGTATAAAATCGAAGAGAAACTCGCCTCTTTTGTCGGCAGTTTAATCACGGGGATCCAAAATCACTTAGTAGGCTTTTTCTCCAAAGTAACCAATATCGGGACGATCATCATCATGATTCCTTTTATCCTCTATTACTTTCTCAAAGACGACCAACAAATTCACCGGGCTTTGCTTAACCTTTTCCCCGTAAAAATAAGAAAACTGGGCGAAAGGGTGTTAACCGAAACGGATCGCACCCTTGCCCAGTACATCACCGGTCAACTCATGGTCTCTTTAATTGAGGGACTTTTAGCTTTCCTTGGTTACCTTATTATTGGCCTGCCTAATGCTTTAATCTTGGGGCTGATTATCACGGTAACCTCTTTTGTTCCCTTCCTCGGCGCTATTTTGGGGGCCCTGCCGGCGGTCCTCATCGGCATCACTTCCAGCTTCTCCTTGGCCCTCAAGACCGTTATCGTCCTGATTGTCGTTAATCAATTGGAAAGCCACCTGATCTCCCCCCGGCTCCACGGGAGCCGGTTGCAGATCCATCCGCTCATCGTCATCTTGGTGGTAATGGCCTTCGTCAAAGTCTTCGGCTTCCTGGGCGCTCTCTTCGCGGTCCCCGCCTATGTGGTTGCGCGGGTGCTCTACCGGGAGATCCGGAGTTTCAAGGAAAACCAGGAAACACCGGCCTAATCCAGCCCCAAGCTTTTAATGGCCGCCCTGGCCAGTTGGTCGCAGCGGTTATTCTCTTCATTATCGGCGTGGCCCTTCACCTTGATCCATTGGAGTTCATGCTTACGGCTGAGGGCTAACAGTTGCTGCCAGAGATCCTTATTCTCCACCGGGGTTTTCTTCGCCGTCAGCCAGCCGTTCCGTTCCCAGTTGCGGAACCAGTCCTGGGTGAAGGCATTCACCAGGTAGGCGCTGTCGGAGTAGATCTTTACCCGGCAGGGATACTTCAGACAGGACAAGGCCTCAATGGCCGCCTTCAGCTCCATCCGTTGGTTGGTGGTTTCCCGTTCGGCGCCGAAGAGTTCTTTCCGCTGCCCCTGGTAAAGGAGGACGGCGGCCCATCCCCCGGGGCCGGGATTACCGCGGCAAGCCCCGTCGGTATAAATCTCGACTTCCTTCCTCTCTTGCTTCAACCTTTGCTCCATCCATCGCCACCCCTGTGCCGTTCCGTAGCGGCGCGCCCGGGAAGCCCCGGGCGGTCTCCCCGCTCAGCCTTAGGCAAACTTAATCTCCTCAAGGACCTTTCTGATCACGGCGGCCGAATTCTTCAGTTTCCGCTCTTCTTCCGGCGCCAGGTTTAGGATAATCCGTTTCTTCACGCCCTCCCGCGCCAGGACCGTGGGCACGCTCAAACAGACATCATTAATCCCGTACTCTCCTTCCAGCAAAGAAGAGACGGTCAGCACCGAGTATTCGTTCCGGAGAATGCTTTCGGTGATCCGGACCAGCGCCAGCCCGATGGCGTAGTAGGTCGCCCCTTTCCCCTTAATGATTTTGTAGGCGGCGTTTTTCACTTCTTCAAAAATTTTCTCCTTCGCCAGCGGCTCGCAATTCTTCCCGCAGACCGGACAGTATTCGGTAAAACGCAAGCCGGCGATGTTCGCCAGACTCCAGATCGGCACTTCGCTGTCGCCATGTTCACCCAGGATGTAAGCATGGACGTTCACCGGGCTGATCTGACAATGCTCGCTCAGCAGGTAGCGGAAACGGGCGGTGTCCAAAACCGTTCCGGAGCCGATGACCTTATCCTTGGGAAGGCCGGAAACCTTTAAGGTCACATAAGTCATGACATCCACCGGGTTGGTGGCTACCAAAAGTACCGCATGGGTGCCACTCTTCACCACCTTCGGGACAATATCCAGGAAGATAGCGACGTTCCGGTGGACCAGATCCAGACGGGTCTCCCCCACCTTTTGGGCGGCGCCGGCCGTGATCACCACCAGATCGGCGTCCCGGCAGTCTTCGTAATCCCCGGCCCGGACAATCGCCGGCCGGACAAAAGGAACGCCGTGGTTGAGATCCATCACTTCACCCATCAACCGTTCCTGGTTCAGGTCGATAATGACGATCTCCGAAACCAAACCGCTGTTCAGCAAGGCATAGGCGTAAGTGGAACCGACCATCCCGGCCCCGATGATCACCACCCGGTTAAACCGGTTCCGGTTCCAATGGCTTCGTTCCTCATGGAACTGCATAGCTCATCCCCCTTTATTTTATTCATAGATCCCGTTTTCCCTAAAGCCGGCAGAGAACGGACTGTCCAGACCGGCCCCCGCCAGGGCAGGCATTAACCTGGTAATTGTATTCAAAATTAAAGTTTCTCGTCCAGAAAGCGGTTTAACCGCTCCAGTTCCTCGGTAAGGGCCACCAAGCCCTCGGGTCCGATCTCCTCGGCCTGCTGACGGAGGCGGCCCCGGAAATCCAGGTATTTTTCGTCCAAGGTTAAGAGGAGATGGCGCAAGTACTCTTTATTGTCCGGCGCCGTCGCCACCCGGGCTTCCTCCGTGGCCTTCTCCGCCAATTCAAAGCTTTGCCCCAGCTCCGGCACAATGGTGGGAAAATTCAGGGTTTCCCGGATCTTTTGTTCCCAGACGGGAAAGACATCAGCATCCCCGTGGACCAGGAAAACCGTCCGGGGTTTCTTGACAAATCCCTTCAGCCACTCCAGCATCCCGTTCTGGTCGGCGTGGGCGGAAAAACCTTCGATCTGTAAAATCTGCGCCTTGACCAGAATCTCCTCCCCGAAGATCTTGACGGCTTTAGCCCCCTCCAGGAGTCTCCTCCCTAGTGTACCCTCCGCCTGGTACCCCACAAACAGAACATGGGTCTCCGGGCGCCACAAATTATGCCGGAGGTGGTGCAAGATCCGGCCGGCTTCGCACATGCCGCTGGCCGAAATGATGATTTGCTGCCCTTCCATCTCGTTCAGCCGTTTCGACTCCTCCGTAGTCCGGACAAAATTGAGGCCCGGAAATTCAAAGGGGTTCTCCCCCTTCCGCAGCAGTTGATAGGTTTCCTCATCAAAATACTGGGAGTTCCGGCGGAAGATTTCAGTGGCGGAGACCGCCATCGGGCTGTCGATATACACGGGGAGTTTGGGAATTTCCCCGGAAAGGCGGAGCAGTTTCAGATGGTACAGAATATCCTGGGTACGGCCTACGGCAAAGGAAGGGATAATCAGTTTCCCGCCCGCCTGCGCGGTCCGGCGCACCGCCTCGGCCAGACGCTCCGTCCGGTCTTCCTTGTTAATATGGAAGCGGTCCCCGTAAGTGGATTCCATGATAATATAGTCGGCGGCCTCGATGAGGGCCGGATCCCGGACCACCGGCTGGTTCTCCTGGCCCAGATCCCCGGAGAAGACCAATTTAATCCTCTGCTCACCTTCCCGGACCCAAACTTCAAGAATCGCCGAGCCCAAGATATGGCCGGCGTCCTGGAAGCGGACGGTTACCCCAGGGCCGGCCTCGATTTCTTCCCCATAATGGACCGGATAGAAATATTTCAAAGCCGCCAAGGCGTCGTTGGCCGTATACAAAGGCTCCATCGGCGGGGCGCCCTGCCGGACCCGTTTCCGGTTATTCCACTCGGCTTCCATCTCTTGAATGTGGCCCGCATCCGGCAGCATGATTTGGCAAAGATCGGCTGTCGCCTGCGTGGTGATAATCCGCCCGCGGAAACCCATTTGACAGAGTTTGGGGAGATAGCCGGAGTGGTCAACATGGGCATGGGTCAGTAAGACAAAATCCAGATCGGCAGGGTTAAAAGGGAAGGAACGGTCATTCAAATCCCGCTCTTCGCTGGAGCCCTGGAATAAGCCGCAATCCACCAAAAACTTGGCCTGATCGGTTTCCAAGTAATAGCAGGAACCGGTTACCATCCGGGCTGCACCCAAAAAGGTAATATGCACTGCGATCACCAGCTTTGTCCGTATTTTCCAAAGGGGCACCAGTTATTTGGAATAATCCTTTTTTCTTGATGCAACCGGAGAATTCCTTCCCCCGCCGCCCCCTTTGCTCAATTTTCTTGGGCCAAGGCAGCCAGTTCCTTAAGCATCCGGGCCACCTGATCCCGGCTGATGGCAAACTCGGCCAGCCCGTCCCGGACGATGGCGTAAAAATCCTGGTTGTAAGGGACATAGCTGACGATGACGGGTTGCTCTTCCCCTTCGTTCAAATAAAAGCTGGTCCGGACTTCCGCCGTCCCGGCCGGCTGGTGCTGGACTTCCCCCTCACCGGAGAGGCCAATCAAGGTCTGGTAAAAAGTACGGAAAGCGTCCTCGGGCACCTCCCGCCCGTTGACGAAGAAGGTTTCGACCAGTTCCGGCCCAGCCGTTTCTTCCCCGCCTGCACCGGCCGCTCCTTCCTCCTCCCCGGCCGGCGCTTCTTCCCGGGTAATCCGCAAGTCATAGGTTTGACCGGCGCCTTCGACCACGATCCGGTCTACCTTCTTAATATCCACCATACACGCATAGCGGAAGATTAACTCATCGGGTTTGACCGTTAAAAATCCCCGGTCCACATTATTGACGGCAAAAACCATCGGCTGGTCGGCGTACTTGAAATAGGTTTTTCCGTCTACCGTCGCCCCAAACAGCAGATGGAGGCTATTTCCCCCGTCCGCGATCCGGACTTCGGCCCGGGGACTCTCCAGTCCGTAAGGGCCTAAATCGGCCGGCCGATCATGAACAAACTCATCGATTCGTAACGAAGTGATCTTGCTTAGCAGCGCAGAAAACTTCTCGTCATTGACCGTATAAGCCCGCCGGTAGGGTTTGGTCATCACCCAGCGCCCCAAAGGAACCCCATCGGGACTGCCTTCCGGGCCGACGGGTTTGATTTCAATCGCCGGCGCTCCGGAACGCTTCAACAGAAAGAGGGTTAAATTCTCCGTGTTGATCTCCGGCAGGCTCCGCTCCCGCAAATCGGTGGGGGTCGCCGTAAACTGTCCGCCGTAACGGTAGGCGACCACGTACAAGCGGGGATCGCCCTCCTTCATCAGGTAGTAACCGTTACCGGTCGGCGTTTCATCCCCGAGGTAAAAAGTTTTCTCCGTCCCGTCCCGGAACGAGAGGACCGCTGTCGCCCGGGGGGTGGCCAGGCCAAATTCGGCTAAGTCCTCCACGGTGTCCAGCAGGATCCGGTCGGCCTGGAAAGAGCGAAAACTCTCGACGATACTGCTCAGCTTATAAGTATCGACGGACACCAGCGGGGCTGGCTCCACCTGCCAGCCGTCCTCCCCATACTTCAGGACCAATTTTTCTCCGGCCGATGACAGGACAATCTTGACCAGCTCCCCTTCCTCACTCTGGTTGAGGGTAAGCTCCGGTGCCGGCTTGTCTTCGCTGTCGGAAGGGCCGGCGGGCTCCGGCCGGTGCCTCCGGTAAACCAGAAGACCGCTTAAGAGGAGAAGCACCACCACTAAGGTGGTTAACACCCGTTTTTTACTCATAGATGTCTCCTCCTTAACCAGACCACCAGGCCGGAACCAAAGCAGATTAAGGGGATGACCACCACAAAGAGGATGGTGTAGATGACCACTTGCGTGCCGGAAATAAAGAGTCTGGGGGTATATAGGCTTTTCGGCCGGATCTCCAGGTTTTCTTCCCGGTCGTCCAGCCAGTTGAAACAGTTCAGAATGAAGTTGAGGTTCCCCGGCACCTGAGTGACAATTTCCCCGCTCAAAAAGGAGGTATTCCCTACCAAAATGACCCGGCTTTCCTTGGCGCCGTCGCCCGCCCGGTCGGTCACCGCCACCGCCAGATTAAACGGTCCGGCGGGATCGCCCGGTTCCCGCTGGATGGTACTGGCGTTTAAATTCACTTTGGCCCAGGCCTTTTCCGTACTGGTGAGCAGCGGCTCGATGGTAACGGTCTTTTTCTTCAAGGCGGTCTCTTCGATCACTTGAGCCACGGGGAGCAGCATCTCCAAATCCCCGCTGACCAGCGAGTTGGTGATCTCATGCTTTTTGAACTGGGGTAAGAGCCAAAGGGGGTTGCCCACATGCCTTTCGTTATCGCCTTCCACCACCACTGCCCGGCGCAGGGTCACCCCGTAACTGGCAAAAAGACTTTGGAAGTTGGGGAACTCTTCACCCCGCAGATCCATCAGGAATAAAGCCCGGCCGCTCTTCTGTAAAAAACTCCGGATCTTCCCCGCTTCCTCACCGGTCAGGTCCCGCTTTGGTCCGTAGACCAATAAGAGGTCGGCATCCTCTGGCACCGTGTCGGCGGTCAACAAGTTCAACTCTTGAAATTCAAAGTTTTCACTCCGTAACTGTTTCAGGATCTCATAGTTCAAACTGTCTTCATCATGACCGCGCAAAGTATAGACCACAGGGTTCTTTTCGGCGGTGAGATAAAGCAAGGCGCCGGTGAGCTGCCGTTCCACCGCCAAGGATTCGGCCCCCGCCGGATAACCGTACTGGTTATACTGGAAATTGATCAGATCGTAACTGTTGATCACTTTGTACTTGTCACCACTGACCACAATGAGGCTGCCGGAAGAAATGTTCCCTTCTTTTTCGTATTGCTTGACAAAACCCGGATTCCTCAAGGGATCAATGGTTTTATAGTGAATCTTCTTCGATTTCCGCTGGTAGGTTTCGATGACCTCCCGGACCCAATCGTCTTCCTTTTCATCTTCGTAAAGACCATAAATCGTAACCTCCCGGTCGAGTCCCTCCAGAATCCTCAAGGTCTGTTCGGAAAGGGAGAAGAGCTTATTCCTGGTCAGGTCCAGTTTGAAAGAGAATTCTTTCGCCAGTAAATTAACGACGATCAACAGACCAAGAAAGAGCAAGGTCAAAATGATGGCATAGCCGCCATGTTTCAGCCTTTTACTCTCGTTGATCCTCTCTTTTATCCTCTTCAAATCAAGCCTTTTCACGATTTTCCCTCCTTCAGCTCCATCTTTTCTTTTCAATCAGGCGGACCGTCAGAAAGATAAAGAAAGCTGCAAACGAGAGGTAGTACACGACGGTGCTAAAATCAAAGACGCCCATGATAAAAGTGTCGAAGCGGTCCAAAAGGGAAAACCGGGCAAAAAAGACCGGGAGCAATCCGTAAAAGATGTAATCCCTTGTGAGATAGATAGCCACCACGGCGCCGAGGCCCAACACCCCCGGAAGAAGAGAGACCAGCCAATTACGGGTGGCTTTGTAAAGGAGGGCTATTAACCCCACCATGAGTAAAGCGACAAAGATGGCGCCGGCCGCCGCCTCCTTGGGTACGATCTGCCGCACCGCATCCCAAAGCCAGACCAAAAGCAAACAGCCAAAGGTGGTGAAGGCCGCCACCACCTGGTTGTCGGTGGTGGCGGAGATAAAGAGGCCAATGGCGATAAAGACGGAACCCAACAGGAAAAAGCCGATGTAACCGCCGATTACTTCACCGACGGCCAAAAGCCCGTGGATCTGAATAACCAACGGGTAAAGGCCGGTAATCAACAAAGTCAGCAGGAAAACCGCCACCGCCGCCAAGTATTTTCCCAGCACCAGTCCAGTGATGCTCAAGGGACTGGTCAGCAACAGCTGGTCGGTTTTCAGCCGCTGATCTTCCGCCATTAACCGCATGGTTAAAATAGGCACGGCAAAAAGGAAAACAAAGATGATATTCGCTAAAACCCCGGTATAATTGGCACTCCCGGGCACCAGGTCAATCAGGGTAAAGAAGAGACCGGAAATCAAAAGGAAAAAGCCCATAAAGATATAACCGACCGGGGAATGGAAATAGGCTTTGAATTCCCGTTTCAACACCGCAAGCATCAGGATGCCACCTCTTCTTCTTCGGTAATCAGTTGCAGAAAGATTTCTTCAAGGGTTAAATCTTCCGCTTTCATCAACAATATCGGCAGACGGGCTTCACTGAGGGCAAAGAACAGCGCCCGGCGGATATCTTCCTCCCCGGCCGCTTCAACCACCACATCAACGGTACCGGGCTCGCGTTCTCCTTTGGCCTGAACATTGGAGACGCCGGCTACCTGGGAGAGGACTTGGACAACCTCCGTTTCCCTCCCTGCAACCCGCAATAACAAATGGCTGCCCCCGGTGAGCCGTTTGGAGAGGTTCTCCGGGGTATCGCTGGCTACAATCTTCCCTTTGTTGATGATAATCACCCGCTCACAGACCGCGCTCACTTCGGGGAGGATATGGGAGCTGAGAATCACCGTATGATCCTTCCCCAGTTCTTTAATGAGCTCGCGGATCTCAATAATCTGCCGGGGATCCAGTCCGACCGTCGGCTCATCCAGGATTAAGATGGGCGGATTTCCCACCAGAGCCTGGGCCAGGCCGACCCGTTGCTTGTAACCTTTGGACAGGTTCTTGATCAAGCGGCTCCGTACCTCACCGATTTTGATCAAATCCATAATCTTCTCCAGACTTTCCTTCTTCGCCGCCGGGGAAACCCTTTTGATCTCAGCGACAAAATCCAGGTATTCCCCGACCGTCATCTCCGGGTATAAGGGCGGAAACTCCGGCAGGTAACCAATCTTCCGTTTAACCTCCATGGGGTGGTCTACCAAATCCAACCCGTCGATGGTGACACTCCCTTCTGTGGCCGAAAGGTACCCGGTGATGATATTCATCGTGGTGGATTTACCCGCGCCGTTCGGACCCAGAAAGCCGAGAATCTCTCCTTGATTCACGGAGAAATTTATATGGTCGACGGCCAGGTGTTGTCCGTAACGTTTGGTTAAGTCTTTGATCTGAATCAAAGGGGATCCCTCCATTTATTACCATCTAAAAGAATTTTTTTATTCAAGCGCAGGGAGCCGGCTACCACCCGTCCTTCATTCTTAAGAGTTTTTACGAAATTTTTGGGAATTTTGTTCCCATGTAATCAAATTTTTCCTTTGACATTTCCCTTAAGCTCTGATATAGTAGTAGTTGACCTCGCGGGGCGTAGCTCAGCTTGGTAGAGCGTTCGGTTCGGGACCGAAAGGTCGCAAGTTCAAATCTTGTCGCCCCGACCATTTGAGCAAATAAAATCCCAGGTTTCCTTGGAGAAACCTGGGATTTTTTCTTGCTCATCCGCCGTAAGCCCTTCACTCACCTGGCTAATGGCCTTCCCCGATGACTTGAATTTCTTTAGTCCATATCCTTTAGATAGAATACGTGGTGTAAAGTGGCCGTGCGCCAGGCAAGTCGTCCGCCACTTTTTTCCTAAAAAGAGCCAAACTTAAAGGTAAGATTAGCTGAGACGCCGCTCAGGTCCTGGTCGGTAATGCCCTTCAAGTCAAGACCGCTAATCCAACGGTAACCGACACCCAAGCCCACCCGGAAATGGGAAGAAACGTTTAGTTCCACATTAATTTCAGGCTCGATAATGAAAAAAGTATCTTCAGCGTAATCGAAAGGCCAATCCCCCTTGCCCATTTTATACGTATAGCTTAACCCACCGGCGCCAATCAAAGTACTAAAGGTGTAATGGGTTAACTGGCGGGAATTGTTGACATACTCAAGAACCAGTCCGCCGTATCCCATTTGGTAATAAAGGGTTTCCCCGTTTTTTCCGGTCTCCGGCGCTTTAATTTTACTGACCAGACCATATCCGCCGCCGCC
>DATCJZ010000003.1:0-97219 GCA_036562545.1 Capillibacterium sp.
CATTATCTGCCAGCCACCCCTGTAACTGCAGGCCATTGCTGTAGACCAGACGGCCGGAGGTATCCATGCTGAAGTTCCCGGCCCGGGTGTAATATTCTTGGTTTCCATCACTCAGGATAAAGAAACCATTTCCCTGAATGGCCAAGTCGGTATTGACCCCCGTGGTCTGGAGGTTACCAGGCGTATGGAGCACATCAATACTGGCAAGGGAGACACCCAGTCCCACTTGTTGCGGATTAATCCCGCCACGATTGTTCTGAGGAGCTGTTGCTCCCTTTAAGGTTTGGTAGAGCGTGTCCGCAAAAGTAACCCGGCTGGTTTTGTAACCAACCGTATTCACATTGGCAATGTTATTGCCGATCACATCCATCCGGGTTTGGTGGTTCCGAAGACCGGAAACCCCGGCAAACATTGAACGCATCATTTTGAAACTACCTCCTATTTTTCCTGGTTTTCTTCAGGATAGTGGGTTTTGTCCGGTCCTCCGCGGTCGGTTGGAGAACCTGTGGCTTCCTCAAGGAGGTCCGGCCTAGTTGTTTTGGACAAAAACCGCACTATCGATATTGGTAAAGACATTCTCTTTTAAACTACGGGCATCCACCGCGGTAATCACGGTTTGGTTTTCCACACTGACCACCAAGGCTACTTGGTCCAAGACCACCAAGGATTCGCGGCACCCCTTGGCCTGGGCTTTGCCAATTGCTTCCCGGATCCCGGCCAGATCCTGCGGCGAAAGGTTAATCCCCCGTTCCGCCATTCTTTTCTGGGCATGGGCGGAAATTTTTAGTTCGGGAGCAAGTTTTGCCTCCAGGATCCGCTGAAAATCGCCGGCGGCTCCGGTCTTGGTTACGGCCGGCCGTGCCTGCGGAGTTACGCGCGGAACCTGCGTAACCGGTGGGATTGGTGGGAAAATACGATCCGTCATGTTGTTTCCCCCTAAACAACCCCCCAGATGTCTTTGAGGGGCACCTCTTTTTCAGTCTCTCCGTCTTGGTAGACCAGATACGGTTCGCCATCCTTCAGCCGGTAACCGGTCACCAGAACGTCTATGCTGCCAACCACTTCCCCAATTTCATTATAGACCTTAACATACGCTTTCCGACCACAAAGCGAATTCAGATATTGTTCCAAACCTTTATCGTCCATGACATAGAGGATCTGGTCAGCTTCAACTTCCTGGTTACTGTCCAGCATCAGATAAGTCCGGCCATTATAGCTCCGTACGCCGCTTACCCGGCCGTAAACCAACTGGACTAGCCCGTCTTCCGTTCTCTTGGCCAAGACCGGATGGCCAATCATCGTGGTCGCTTGTTGCAATTGGCCAACCTGGTAGAGGTTTTGCATCTGTTCAAGGGCGGAAAACTGGGCCATTTGGGCGATAAAGTCCCGGTCTTTTAAGGGATCAAGCGGATCCTGGTAGCGAAGTTCGGTTACGAGCAACCGCAGAAATGAATCTTTCCCCAACGTTTCAGAGGAAGACGTTGTCGAGGTCGCCGACATTGTCGTTACCGTTGAACCGTTCCCGTTACTAACTGCATTAACCACTTTTTCCCCTCCTTTCCTAAACTCTTAGATTCACCATCCCGTGCCAGGCCCCATCATCGGTAAAAATTCCTTCCTCGGCGCCATAGAACTCGACGGAAGGAGCCCATCCCGCATCGCGTTTAAAATGCTCGCGTCCGGCAGTGGCCTCTTGTTGCTGCGGATAATTACTTCCGTTTTGGACTCCCACCTGGAGAAGGTCCACTCTTAAACCGGCTTCTTCCAAGGAAGTCCTCAACTGTGGTAAGTTGGCTTCGATTATGGACTGGACCCCCTTGTTTTCGGCAACAAACCGGGCGGCGACCAGATCCCTCTCCACCACCAAGGAAAGTTCCAATTTACCCAGTTCAGCCGGTTCCAACTGAAGCTCGACCTTGGTCAGGCCGTTTTTCACCATCAATTTGGCCTTGCTGATAATCTGGGCTGTCAGGGTCTCCTCCGTCGGACGGTTGACCATTTGCCGGGCGCTGACAGGAATCTCCTCGGCAGGCTCGGCCGGAGTATTTGCTCCTTCCAACGGACTATAGATTAGCCTCCCTTGTTCTGTGCTTTGACGCCCATGGGTTTTGTTTGTTCTGACTCCGGTTTCCCGGACAATCGATTTTTCGCCGCTTTCGGCAAGGTCCTTGATGAATGTTTCTTCTCCGGTCTGGCCGGCCACGTCCTTCGTCAGGGAAGCCGGTCGTCGCTCTTGCAGAGCCCGATCAACCTGCTTGTCAAAGGCGCGTCCTTCTTTCGCCAGGGAAGTTTGAGCTTGCTGCTTTTGACCTTTCCCGCCAATCCGTACTTTGGCTTGTCTTCCGGCTAGGGCGGTAAAGAGTTCTTCGCTTCCCTCCCGGCCACTGATTACGCCTTCTTCCTCGGACCGACTCCCGTTGAAACCAGTTTCGTCAACCCCAACCGAAGCTGAAAGTTCGTCCTCGGCGGCGCCAATTGTAGGTTGTGCGGTTTTATCCGGCGAAACCTCCTTGGACTCCCGGAAACCGGAGAACTCTTCGGCAGGCAGTATCCCTTCCTTCGTGTCAATGCTCTCCCCGCTTGCCTCAAGCGAGTGAATAGTCTCTGCCGGCTCCATTGCTTCTCCGGCTTCAACCGGGATGGTTGTTTCCGCGGGATCCGCCGCCGTTACTTCCTCTGTGGTTGCAACAGCTTCCGGGGCCACACCTGCTGCACCGGGGGCGAAGTTTTCCGGCGTCAACCCAGTCAACCCTATTGAGTCCAGACCACCTTCCGTCATCACCGCTGACCCTTCTTCGCTGCCGGCGCTGGCTTCTTCCCCAAGGTTAGCGGAAACAAGCTGAGGAAAGAGAAAAAGAAGTTCGGCCGCAGTTCTTTCGGTATGCTCCGGCTCTTTTTCCTCTTCCGCCTTTTCCTCCTTGGACGTCTCGTTCACCTTTTTGAGGTACTTCTGAAACTCACCCGTTTCCGCCTTTTTCCTGCTGGCTTCAGCTTTGCCTCTGTGCGCTCCGGTAGCCTTGGCGACCTGGCCGGCCAGGGCCTGTTCGGTTCCTTCCAATAAACCGGCGGCAATTTGCATCATTTTCACCTCCTTTCCGCGGATTTCGCTTTATTAATTTATTGAGTAAGACTTAGCGGCAAAGCAATTGGTCAGATTATTCTCCGGCAAGCTCCGCCATATATTTGGCGCTTTCTTCCGGGGGAAGCGTCTCTAAAATCTTTCCAGCCTTTCTGGAATCGAGCAAGGAAAGGACGGATACTCCCATCTCAAAGGGCATTTTCAATAAATTCTCCCCCGCCACTTCGGGTTTCATAGCTTCCATAAGCCGGGCGGCCGTGGCATACCGTTCACTGTTGGTTTTGCCGGTCAACCGGCTTGAACTGGGGGTTGTTTGTTGTTGCTTTGCCAATTTACTTTCCTTGACGGACAGGTATTCTTCTTTTTCTTCCAAAGCAACTACCTGTTCGATCAGCGCTTGCTTCTCCTCTTCCAGCTTTTTGGCTTCAGCGGCTATTTCTTCCGCCTTGGCGGCCAACTCTGCTTCCCGCTCTTGTAAAACTTTCTGCTTGTCCGCGCCAAGTTTATAAGCTTCGGCTACATCTTCCCACCCGGGAATCCGGGAAAGGGCTAATAAAACCGAAGGCTTTAAATCAATGTAATTGTACTGGTCTAAGATATATAACAGGCCGAAAACTGAACCGAAAAACAGGAAAGCGGTTAAAATTCCGGCGATGTAACGCAGCATTATTTTCACCTCTAACTATGATAAATCTGGATAATTCCCATTTCATCCAGGTTTTTCTGAGCAAGACGCAAGCCCGCTTCCATTTCTTCCCGGGCTTTCTTTTCCTTCAGTTTCTCCATGGCTTTTGTTTCTTTCCGGGCTTCAACCAGAATTTCCCGGGCCGATTCAACCTCTTCCTGCTGGCGGGCCCGGCGCACTTTGGTCTCTTCTTGTTTCTGCCGCAAGTAATCCAAGTATTTACTGCCGGAAAGAAGGTATTCCATGTTAATGGCGCCGACAGCTAACCTTTCCACTTCCGCTTCCTGCTGCTTTTTGGTGGCCTCAATCACGTTCAGTTCTCCTTCAATCTCCAGCAGTTTAAGCTGTTCTTCTTTCAAGCGGGTCCGGCAGTTGTCTTCATGGTGTTTTCTCAGGTTCAATATGGGTTGAAATTTAAAGGACACTCTCGTCGACCTCCGCCACCAAATTTTCCAATAAGTCCACGGTCTGCTCCAGGGAAAACCGTTCCTGGATCCCTTGACGGAGAAATTTCTGAATGGCGGGGTACATCCGGATGGCCAGATCCACCCGGGGGTTACTCCCGGTGACATAAGCCCCGATATTGATTAGGTCCTCGTTTGCCTTATAAATGGCGAGGAGTTGACGGAGGATGGCCGCCGCCTTCTGATGCTCCTCCGGAACCAGGTCAATCATTAGCCGGCTGACACTGGCTAAAATATCGATCGCCGGGTAATGATTTTCCTGGGCTAAGCTCCGGGAAAGGACGATATGCCCGTCTAATGTGCCGCGGACGGTATCCGCCACCGGCTCATTCATATCGTCGCCCTCGACCAAGACCGTATAAAGGGCGGTAATACTGCCCCGTTCGGCGGTGCCTGAGCGCTCCAGCAGTTTAGGGATGAGCGTAAAGACCGACGGGGTATAACCCCTGGTGGCGGGCGGTTCCCCGGAAGCCAGTCCCACTTCCCGTTGGGCAAGGGCAAAACGGGTCACGGAATCCATCATCAGCATTACATTGGCGCCCTGATCCCGGAAGTACTCGGCAATCGCTGTCGCCGTGTAGGCCCCTTTAATCCGGACCAGCGCCGGTTGGTCGGAAGTGGCGACCACCACTACCGAACGGGCCAAACCCTCCGTCCCCAAATCTTTTTCGATAAATTCTTTAACCTCCCGGCCCCGTTCGCCGATTAGACCGATTACATTGATATCGGCCGCCGAGTTCCGGGCGATCATCCCCAGTAAAGTGCTTTTCCCGACGCCGCTGCCGGCGAAGATCCCCATCCGCTGGCCCTGACCGCAGGTTAAAAGACCGTCAATGGCTTTCACCCCTAGCGAGAGAGGGGTTTTAATCCGGGCGCGGGCAAGGGGGTTCGGCGAAGTGGCCTGTAAAGGATAGTAATCTTTAACCTCCAGTTTTCCCCGTTCATCAATGGGGCGTCCCAGCCCGTCTAAAATCCGGCCAAGGAGACCCGGTCCGACCGGCGTCGACAAGGTATGGTCGAGGGCATAAACCTCGGCACCGGGACCAATCCCTTCCATCTCCCCCAGGGGGAGCAGCAACACTTTTCCATCCCGGAAACCCACAACTTCCCCTAAGACCTCTTTACCGGAGAGGGTTTTAAAATAACAGGTTTCCCCGACAAAGGTGGGCGGGCCTTCGGCTTCAATCGTGAGACCGACCACCTTTTCCACCTGCCCGGAACGGGTCAGGGGCTCAAGGGTGGCCAGTTTTTTTTGGTATCTTTCGGCGCTAAAGGGAGGAAACTTCTCCGGCAAACTCTTTTCCCTCCTTAGCTACCCTCTCTTTTGAAGGCTTGAAAAATCTTGGTCAGCTGGTGATTAATTTTCGCGTCCACATGCCCCAGATTGCTTTGGATCATAAAATCGCCTGATTGTAAATTTATATCCGTTTTAATCTCGATCATGGGCGCTTCGGTAAAGACACTCCGGATGGCCCGCAAGTTTTGGATGAGAAATCCTTCATCGTCGGGGGAAATCCGGATGGTGACTTCCGTCGCCCCTGCCACCTTTTGGGCGGCTTTTCTAATCATGCCCAACCATTTCTCCGGTTCAACTTTTAACTCCTGGTTAATTATTTTTTCGGCAATTTCTACGGCTAACTTGAGGATTTCCTCTTCGGATTCCTGAATCCGGGCAATTCTTTCTTTTTCCGCCTGATTAACCAGGGCAAGGGCTTCTTTTTTTGCTTCCTCCAAAGCGGCCTCGGCAGCGTTAATCTTTTCCGCCCAGGCCTTCTCCCCTTCCTGCTGACCGGCGGCCCAGCCTTCCTGGTAACCGGTATCGTAGGCTTCTTTCTTTAATTGCTCACATTCGGCCGCCGTCTCTTCTTTCGTCTTGGCCAATTCTTCCTCCACTTGCTGGCGGCGGTTTTCCGCCTCCGCTAAAAGCAAATCCGCTTCCCGGCGGGCAGCGGATATGATTGCTTCCGCTTCTGTTTTGGCTTGGGCCAGCAGTTGGGCGGCAACTTCCTCCTGGTCTGGCGGAACGATCTCCTCCACCGGGGCGGTCTCCATCTGTTCTTCCCGGGCAGCCCCCGCTTCCTCCACCGCCGCTGTCATTTCCTCCGCGGCCATAGCCAACTCCTTGGGCGGGAGGTCCGGTTCGGGAACGTCCAAAAACCAGACTTCGTTTTTAATGGTCGGAGCTTTGATAATATTCGATCTAGACAATGATTTCATCCTCTCCGCCCCTGGCAATTACAATCTCGCCGCTCTCGTCAAGCTGCCGGACGTAATTGACAATCTTCTGCTGGGCTTCCTCGACATCGCGCAGACGAACCGGTCCCATCAAACTCATATCCTCTTTGATCATCTCCCGGGCCCGGCTGGAGATATTCTTGAAGATCCGGTCGGTCACCTCTTGACTGGCCGTCTTCAAGGCCAGCGCCAAATCCCGGAGATCGACCTCTTTCAGTACCCGTTGGATGGAACGGTCGTCCAAGGTGACCAGGTCTTCAAAGACAAACATCCGTTTCTTAATCTCTTCCGCCAACTCCGGATTGTCTTCTTCCAAAGCTTCGATAATCGTTTTTTCGGTCCCCCGGTCCACCCGGTTCAAAATGGCCACCGCCGCATCGATCCCGCCGGCGGTCGTGAAATCTTGCATGACAAAGGAAGAGAGGCGTTTTTCGAGGACATTTTCCACCTCTTTCAAGACTTCCGGGGTGGCCCGGTCCATCGTGGCAATCCGCTTGGCCACCTCTACCTGGCTGGCCGGGGCGAGGGAGGAGAGGATCATCCCGGCCTGTTCCGGGTTTAAGTATGAAAGCACCAAGGCGATGGTCTGGGGATGTTCGTTTTGAATAAAGTTCAACAACTGGCTGGGATCGGTTTTCCGGGCAAAATCAAAGGGTCTGACCTGTAAGGAGCTGGTCAGTTTATTCAAAATATCCTGTGCCCGCGTTGGCCCCAGTGCCTTCTCCAACATTTCCTTGGCGTAATCAATGCCGCCAATCGCGATATAGTTCTGGGCCAAACAAAGCTCATAAAATTCGTCCATCACCGCTTCCTTGACTTCCGGTTCGATCCGGCGCATACTGGCGATCTCGAGGGTCAAGTCCTCAATCTCATCTTCCCGGAAATACTTGAGAATTTTGGCGGATAACTCTGAGCCAAGGGAAATTAAGATGACGGCGCATTTTTGTCGACCGGTTAATTGCTTACTCAAGTCTTTACACCTCTAATCCTCTGACATCCATGTCCGCAGAAGCGCAACCATATTTTCCGGGTCGTTCCGGGCCAGATCCATGATAAACTCTTCCTTTTCACGCCGCTTTTTCTCTTCCGGACTTGGTTCCACAGTGGCCGCCGTCTCTTCAGCCGTGTCACCAACAACCACATCAAGGCCGGCCTCTTTCTTTCTTCTTCTAAACACTAGATAATAAACGCCTCCGCTCAGCAACAAACAACCCACAACGATTCCTGTCACCAACGGCCAAGGGAAAGCTTGCGGCGTTTCCGTGGTCGTTTCCGGAACAGAGCCGTAAAATTCCCGGCTAAAAATAGCAATGCGGTCGCCCCGGGCAGGCACTGCGCTGACCGTCGCCGCGACCGTCTCCTCAATCTGCGCTATTTCTGCCGTCGACAAACGCTGTCCGATTACCACACTAACCGAGATCCGTTCGATCGTGGGTCCTTGTTTTAAAAGATGCTCCTCTATCTTGTTGATCTCCGTATTAACAATCCGTTCACTGCGTTCGTAGGTACTTTCCCGGTCGTTGCCGGCGAGCCGGTATTGGGTTATATTCGAATCCGTGCCCGGAATCCCCAGTGGGAAGGTTCCAGTCCCGGTATACGATTCGGTAATTTCTTGTTCACTCCGGGGCACTCCCCGGTCACCATAGGTTTCCTTCCGGATTTCCTGGTAATCAAAGTTTAAGGTAACATCAACGGTCGCCGCCACATTATGGAGGCCAAAAACCCGTCCCAAAGTATCCTCGATTTTCCGCTTGTACTCTTGTTCCAAATCTTTTTTGATCGCCATCTGCTGTTCCAGCAGCGACCCGTCCAAAGCCGCGTTCTTCCGGAGCACGGCGGTCAGATCGTTGGCAAAATTATCGATAATCGTGACCCGTTCCGCCGGCATCCCGGTGACACAACCGGCCACAAAATTAACAATCGCCTGGATTTGACTTCTGCTTAAGACGTTCGGACGGGTCAGATTAAGGGTAATTGAAGCAGTGGGATCCTTTTTTTCATCTTCAAAAACGGGCGTCTGTTCCGGCAGGTTAATAATAACGGACGCATCGTTCACCCCTTCAATCTGGCGCAGGGTACGCCGGATCTCATCCTGCAATGCCCGCTGGTAGTTGACGGTGTTCTGAAAATTGGTCGCCCCCAAGGTACTGCGGTCAAAAAGTTCCCAACCGATAATCCCGCCCTTTGGAATCCCTGCTTCCATCAGTGCGGCCCGGACTTCCGAGGCGTTCGGGACATATAAGGCTTTACCCTCTTTTCGGTAAGGAATCCCCATCCCCTTGAGTTGGCCAATGATCTCATCCTGCTCAACCTGTTGCAAATTCCCGTATAACAACTCATACTCCGGTTGGCTGAGGACAATCACCAGGACCAGTCCGAGCAGTAAGAGAAGCATCCCGCCGCCAAAGAGGAGGCGTTTGCGTCTGTCCATATTTTCCCATATGTGGCGTATTTGTTGAATTAACTCACCCATTATCCTTCACATTTCTCCTAATCATTAAATAGACATGCGCATAATCTCCTGATACGCCTCGACCACTTTATTCCGAATCTGAATGGTAAGCTCCAGGGCCAGGGCCGCCTTTTCGGCTGCGATCGTCGCTTCGTGGATGTTTTCCAAGGTCCCCGCCGCCAGTTGCCGGTCCAATTCTTCCGACTTCAGCTGAAGCTGATTTACCTCATCCAAATATCCTTTCAGCATCTCCTGGAATTCCCCGGAGAATTTCGGCTTTTGTCCGGTTTTAAGTTCACCGGTTTTTAAGGAAAAGGACTGAACTCCATCAATCTTCATTTTTTCACCTCCTGCCGGGGGTTACTCTTTATAACGATAAAATACCCACGGCTGAAGAAAGGGTATGAACTCTCCATTCCTTTGGTTCCTCATACTCTTGGTCTTTCCCTCCGTGGGTTTTCCTTAACTCCCCAGTCGATATTCAGTTTAGCTTTTGCCGATGCTCAATGCGGCTTTAAACATCTCCTTCGACATGTTAAAGGCTGTCACATTGGCCTCGTAGGCACGCCCGGCCTCCATCAGGTTAACCATTTCGTTCACAATATTTACGTTGGGATATAGAACATAACCGTCGGCATTGGCATCGGGATGGGCAGGATCGTAAACCATGCGGAAAGGTGACGGGTCATCGGCAATGGCCAGTACCCGGACCCCGCTTAACATATAACTGCCGGCCGCCTGTTCCAACTCTTCGGCAAAAACAGGGACTTTCCGGCGGTAGGGTCCGCCTTCCGGCGTACGGGTCGTATTGGCGTTGGCAATGTTGGACGCGATCAAATCCAAACGTAACCGTTGCGCGCCAAGGGCGGACGCATTAATATCCATCGCCCGGAACATTTTCATCTTTACGCTTTCCCTCCAATCGCCATCCGTAACCGGCTGAATTGATTATTCAACTCCTGGGTGAGACCTTGGTAATAATAGAAATTTTCCACGGCGGTCACCATTTCCACCTCCGGATCCACCGCGTTTTGGTCCACCCGGACCACGCCCCATTCATTCGGCTGGAGCAAGCCGGTATGAGTGGAAGCGGGCAAATGACGGGGATGAGTCTTTCTTAACGGTAAACGGTTAAGCTTATTCTTCAACTCTTGGGCAAAAACCAAATCACGCCTTTGGTAATTGGGTGTATCGGCATTGGCCAGATTATGGTTGATGATTTTCTGGCGTTCGGCCGACCAGTTCATGGATGATATTAATTTTTCAATCGTTTTGTTGGTCACCAAACGGCTCACCTCCCCGCGCGTGATCAATCCTCTATACATCACATATCGGAAATTTCACTATAAAGTTTAGGTGTTTTTCCTTATTGAAGGTGGATTTTTCCGTCGGTTGAATCTTTGCTCCACTTTTTCCCATTATAATCGACTATATTTAAGATAAAAAAAACTGTTGAAAAAGTCAACAGTTTTTAGGATTTATTTCCTGGTGGTCCGTTCTTTCTACATTTTGCTCCGTCTATTTAACTCTTCCAGGAAATAGGGGTTGTTTACCTTCATATAGGTTCCCTTCATCCCGAGCGAACGGGATTCGACAACACCCGCACTTTCCAATTTACGCATGGCATTGACAATCACCGAACGGGTAATCCCAATCCGGTCGGCAATCTTGCTGGCCACCAGAAAACCTTCTTCCCCGCCCAGTTCTTTAAAGACATTGACCATGGCTTCCAACTCCGAATAGGAGAGGGAATCCAGGGCGATCTTCACATTGGCCTTCAGTTGTAAATCGGTATCTTCCTTGCCGACGCTCCGGCTTTTCAGTAAAACGCCGGTCACCAGCGCCGCGGTCTCCGCCAGGAAAAGCTCCTCTTCTTTAAACTTCTCCCTTTTGGTCAACAAAAGGTTGCCGACCCGCTCCCCGGCAATCTGCAGGGGATAGATGGTCATCAGCACATTCGGCGGGTAACAGTTCTCCTCGCTAAAGAGGCAAATTTCCAGGGGCAGGTCAATGGCGGGTTGGAAAATAAAGGCCAGCCTTTGTTGAAATTGGGGGTTCAGTTTCTCCGGTGCTTTCTTTTTCGGGCAATCCTCCCCCTCCCCACAGTAAGAGGCGATAATCTCTCCATTGTTATCAATCATGTACACGTTACTGTGAAGAATCTCACCGAGACTTTGGGCCGCCATCCCCAAATCCTCGGTCGCCTCTTTCTTCTCGACCAGAGCGCGCATCCGACGAATCTCTTCCAATTTGTTCATCTCTTTACTCTCCTTATTATTTAATATTATTTAATTTACAAAATATAACGGCTTAAATCCGTTTTCTGTAAAATGGGATCCAAGCGTTTCCGTACAAAGTCGGCATCGATTTCAATGGTTTTACCTTTATACTCATGAGCCCGGAAAGAAATCTCTTCCAAAACTTGCTCCAAAATCGTATATAAGCGCCGGGCGCCTATATTTTCGTTTTCCTCATTTAACCGGTAGGCAATCTCCGCCAAGGTTTCAATGGCCTCCGGCGTAAAATCAAGGGTAATGCCTTCCGTGGCCAAGAGGGCTTTCTCCTGGCGGATCAGGGCGTTTTCCGGTTCCACCAGGATTCGCTTAAAATCCTCCACCGTCAGGGACTCCAGTTCGACCCGGATCGGAAAACGCCCCTGAAATTCGGGGATCAGTTCCGACGGTTTACTCACATGGAAAGCCCCGGCGGCAATAAACAAAATGTAATCGGTTTTCACCGGCCCGTATTTAGTCCAGACCGTTGTTCCTTCCACGATCGGGAGGATATCCCGCTGCACCCCTTCCCGGGAAACATCGGGCCCGGTGCCGCTTTGTCCACCGACAATCTTGTCAATTTCATCAATAAAGACAATCCCCGATTCCTCAACCCTGGTGATGGCTTGCCGGTAGACATCATCCCAATCAATCAGTTTCTCAATCTCCTGCTGGATCAGGATCTCCCGGGCTTCTTTCACTGTCATCCGGCGGAGATTCATTTTTTTCGGCATCATGGTGGCCAGAAACTCTTGAAGGCCCTGGCCGATTTCGTCCAGACCGCCGACGCCAATCATGCCGGGGAGCACCGGCGTGGATTCGGCCACTTCAATCTGGACCAGTTCATTCTCGAGTTCGCCCCGGTTATATTGCGCCCGGATCGCCTCGATTTTTTCTTCTCCCGCCGGATCGATCCCGGCCTGTTCCCGTTTTTCCCCGGTCAAAGCCCCAAATAAATCAAAGGGGCTCGTGGCCTTTTTCGGCCTTTCCACCCCCGCCAGGAGGCGGAGGAGGCGGTGTTCCGCATTGGCTTTGGCCTTTTCCCGCAAGGTGGCGGTCACTTCTTCTTTAACCATCCTTACGGCAATCTCGGTCAAATCTTTAATGATGGATTCCACATCCCGGCCCACATACCCGACTTCGGTGAATTTGGTGGCTTCCACTTTAATGAAAGGAGCTTGGACTAAACGGGCTAGACGCCGGGCGATCTCGGTTTTCCCCACCCCGGTGGGGCCAATCATCAAAATATTCTTCGGCCGGATCTCATCCCGTAACTCCGGGGGAAGATTCCGCCGGCGCTGCCGGTTACGCAAGGCCACCGCCACCGCGCGCTTGGCCCGCTGCTGACCGATAATATAACGGTCCAACTCGGCGACAATTTGCTGAGGAGTAAGATCCATCATTATTATTATTCCTCCAATTCCTCAAGACAAATTTGGCCGTTGGTGTAAATACAGATTTGGGCGGCAATTTTCAAAGCTTCGGCCGCAATTTCCCCCACGGACAAGGAAGAATGGGCTTTTAAGGCCCGGGCGGCCGCCAAGGCGTATGGACCACCGGAACCGATGGCGGCGATCCCGTCATCGGGTTCAATCACTTCCCCGGAACCGCTAATCAAGAGGAGATTTTTCGTATCCGCCACCAAAAGCAAAGCCTCCAACTGACGCAGGCGCCGGTCGGTCCGCCATTCCTTCGCGGTTTCCACCGCTGCCCGGACGATTTGCCCGCCATAAGCTTCCAACTGGCTTTCAAAGAGGGAAAACAGGGTGAAGGCGTCGGCCACTGCCCCGGCAAAACCGGCTAAAATGCGGTCATGGTATAAACGGCGGATTTTTTTGGCTCCGTGCTTAACCACTGTTTGCCCCATCGTGACCTGGCCGTCACTGGCCATCGCCACCTTTTTCCCGTCATGGACCGCCACTACCGTCGTGCCTTCAAACATTACTTCCCTCCTGTCCATCTTATGCGTTAAAGACCAAAAATAATCCGAAGAAAACTCCATTCCCTTAATAGTCTGACTTTTTTGAGGTAAGAACATACACCAGCTTTCTTAAGCCCGGGGATGGGCGTGCTCATAATCTTTTTTTATCTTATCCCGGTCCAGGTGGGTATAGATCTGAGTCGTCGAGATACTGACGTGTCCCAAAAGTTCCTGCACCGTACGGAGGTCGGCTCCCCCTTCCAACAGATGGGTGGCAAAGGAATGGCGCAAAGTGTGGGGACTAATCTTCTTCTCCAGCGCGGCTTTCTCCACATAATCGTCGAGTAACCGCCGGATACTCCGGGCGGAGAGGCGGGTTCCGTTTTTATTCAAGAAAACCGCCCGTTCCACCGGCCCCGTCCCTTGCTTTAAGTAAGAAGGGCGTCCCCGCACAAGGTAATTCTTCAGCGCCTGGCTTCCTTTCCGCCCCAAAAAAGTGATCCTTTCCTTTGCTCCTTTTCCGTAGACCCGGATGTATCCCCGTTCCAAATCCAGATCTTCCATGTTGAGACCGGTTAATTCACTGACCCGCATCCCGGTGGCGTAGAGAACCTCCAGGATGGCCCGGTCTCTTAAGCCCTTGGCGGAATTATCCTCAACACTCAGGAGCTCATTTATTTCCCGGACGTATAAAAACTGCGGCAGTTTTTTTTCGCGTTTGGGCGCCCGGAAATTGACCAGTGGGTTATTCTCCACCACCCCTTGCAAAGCCAGGTATTTAAAGAAGGAACGCAAAGAGGCGATTTTCCTTAAAACCGAAGCCCGGGCCAAGCCAAGCTTGGTCAAGTAGGCAAGATAAGCCCGGATCTCCGTCATTCCCACCTGCGGCCAGGTCTGGACAGCCCTTCTGCGCATAAATTCGACAAACTGTTCCAGGTCAATCCGGTAATTGACCAACGTATGTTCGGAATAATTCTTAATTTTGATTGAAGCCAAGAAATCCTCGAGGGAACTCTCCAGTGACAGCAGAGCTCACCTCCCCACCATATTAATAATAATAACACAACATGATAGATTTGACAAACAATATTCCCAATATTTTTTTAAAAAACCATCTTAATTTTTTATTTGTCCAAATGGTCAATGATAAACCGGTTCAAGGCTGCTAAGGCCCGGTCCGCCAGGGCCCGGTTTTTCCCCAATTTTCCTTTGCTTTTCTCCGCCAGGGGCGGAAAGAGCCCCCAGTTGATATTCATTGGCTGAAAATGTCGAATTTTAGCGGTTATAATATAGTGGATCAGGGCGCCAATCGCCGTTTCGCGGGGAAAAACCAAAGGCTGTTTTCCTTCCTGCTGACGAAGGATGTTCTTCCCGGCCACCAACCCCGTGGCAATGGACTCCACGTAACCTTCCACCCCGATCAATTGGCCGGCAAAAAAGAGGGGCCGTCCCCCTTTCCACTGCAGGGAAAAATCGAGCAGCTTGGGGCTATTAATGAAGGAATTCCGGTGCATCACCCCGTAACGGACAAACTCGGCCCGGCCCAGTCCGGGAATGAGCCGGAAAACCCGGGCTTGCTCCCCCCAGCGGAGGTTGGTTTGGAAACCAACCAGATTGTATAAGGTTTTTTCCTGATTTTCCGGGCGTAATTGCACCACGGCATAGGGCCTTTTGCCCGTCGCCGGATCGATTAAGCCAACCGGTTTTAAAGGTCCGAACCGCAAAGTATCCTTGCCCCGGGCCGCCAAGACTTCCACTGGCATGCATCCCTCAAAAAAACGCTTTTCGTCCGGGCCCAAATGGGAAGGATGGGTTTCGGCTGTCACCAGGTTCTCCCAAAATCTGGTGTATTCTTCCTCATTTAAAGGGCAGTTTAAATACTCGGCTTCGCCCCGGCCATAACGGGAGGCGGCAAAAATCCGCTCCTCCTCCAGGGACTCCCTGGTCACAATCGGAGCCACCGCATCGAAAAAATAAAAATATTCTTCCCCGAAGAGCCCTTGAAGCCAGCGGGAGAGGAGCGGGGAAGTCAGGGGACCGCTGGCCACCACCGCCGGTTGGTCGGGAGGGATGGCGGTTATTTCCGTCCGGATCACTTTAATCCGGGGGTGTTGCGTAATCCGGGCGGTAATCCCCCGGGCAAATTTTTCCCGGTCAACGGCCAGGGCGCCCCCGGCCGGCACTTTGGTCTCCTCGGCCACCGCCATCAATAGCGAACCCAAGCGGCGTAACTCTTCTTTTAAAAGCCCCGCGGCGTTTTCCAGATTATTGGCCTTCAAAGAATTACTGCAAACAAGCTCCCCTAAGAAAGGAGTGGTGTGGGCCGGGGTATTCCGGACCGGACGCATTTCATAAAGGATAACCTCCCCGCCGGCCTCGGCGATCTGCCACGCCGCCTCCGCGCCGGCCAATCCCCCGCCGATCACCCAGATTGGTTTAGTCACCGGTCGTTCCTCCCCCCGGTTCCCCTTTTTTCACCGGTTGCTGGTAGGAACAGCCCTGATGGGTGCAGGCCACGTATTCTCCCTTGGTCTTACTGTATTTAATGACACAGAAAGAACCGCATTCCGGGCAAGGCTCCTTGGCCGGGGGATACCAACTGGTAAACCCGCAAGCGGGATACTGGTCACAACCGTAGAATTTCCGTCCTTTCTTCGAACGGCGCTCGACAATTACCCCTTTCTTGCATTGCGGACAGGTGACCCCCGTCTCCTTCTGCAGAGGCTTCACGTTTTTACACTCCGGGTAACCGGGACAGGCCAGAAAGCGGCCGTAACGGCTGTATTTGTAGACCATCATCCGTCCGCAAAGTTCGCACCGGACGTCACTGACCTCCTCTGTCAGCTGGACCCGTTTCACCGATTCCTCCGCCTTTTTTAGCTCAACGGAAAAAGGCTCGTAAAAGTTCCTGACGGTCTCCACCCAATCGGCCACACCCTCTTCCACCTGGTCCAACTTCTCTTCCATGTGGGCCGTGAAGTCGGGATCAATCACCCGCGGGAAATTCTCCTTTAAGAGCCGGTCGACCACCAGTCCCAGTTCGGTCGGTTTAAACCTTTTCTCCTCCAAAACCACGTAATTCCGTTTCCGGATGGTATCGATGATCGTCGCGTAGGTACTTGGGCGGCCGATCCCCTTTTCCTCCAGCGTCTTGACGAGCATGGCCTCACTGTAGCGGGCCGGCGGCTGGGTAAAATGCTGTTCAGGCCGGACTGTCTTAATGAGCAAATCGGCACCCGCCTGCAACTCGGGGAGGGCTTCCCCTTCTTCCTCGTCCTTCTCGTCCCGGTCTTCCTGGTAAAGGATTAAAAAGCCGGGGGCTTTTATCTTGCTGCCGCTCGCCCGGAAAAGGAAGGACCCTCCCTCAATTTCCACCGTCATCTGGTCAAGGACGGCCGCTTCCATTTGACTGGCCACAAACCGGTTCCATATCAACTGGTAGAGGCGGAATTGATCCCGGCTCAAATAGGGTTTCACCGCTTCCGGCAAGCGGCCGACCACCGTCGGCCGGATCGCTTCGTGGGCTTCCTGGGCGGCGGTGGCTTTTGTTTTATAGACCGGCGGCTTGGCCGGCAAATACTCCGGCCCGAAATGGGCGGCAATAATCTTCCGGCATTCCGCTTGGGCTTCCTCGGCGACCCGCACCGCATCGGTCCGGATGTAGGTAATCAGACCGACGCTCCCCTCCTCCCCGATTTCCAGACCTTCATACAACTGCTGGGCCAGGGACATGGTTTTCCGGGCACTGAAACCCAGCTTCCGGGAGGCCTCCTGTTGCAGGGTGCTGGTGGTGAAAGGAGCGGCCGGATAACGCCTCCGTTCCTTCTTTTTTACATCGGTAATCCGGAAGGCGGCCTTTTCGATTTGGTTCTTTAAGTCGACGGCGGTCGCCTGGTCCGGAATTTTTACCTTCTCACCGTTCACCTTGACTAATTGAGCAGAAAATAAGTCCGCTTTGCGCCCGACGGGATAAAAATCACCGGTAATGGTCCAGTATTCCTCCGGTTGAAAGTTTTCGATCTCGGCTTCCCGCTGGCAGATTAAGCGTAAAGCCACTGACTGCACCCGTCCCGCCGACAAGCCCCGGCGAACCTTTGCCCAGAGGAGCGGGCTTAGCTTGTAACCGAAAAGCCGGTCCAGGACCCGCCGCGCCTGTTGGGCATTAACCCGGTTCAAATCGATGGGACGGGGGTTTTTGATCGCCGTTTCAACTGCTTTCTTGGTGATTTCATGAAATTCGATCCGGCAGGAAGCGGCCGGATCGAGATCCAGGGCCTGCGCCAAATGCCAGGAAATGGCTTCCCCTTCCCGGTCCGGGTCGGTGGCCAGATAGACCTGTTTGACCTTTTTCACCGAATCTTTCAGTTCCTTGATAATCTTTCCCCGGCCGCGAATGGTGATGTACTTGGGTTTAAAATTGTTATTGATGTCCACCGCCAACTGGCTTCGGGGAAGATCCACCACATGTCCGTTGGAGGCCTTGACCTGATAACTCCGGCCCAAAAGCTTGCTGATGGTCTTTGCTTTGGCCGGTGATTCCACGATCACTAGTTTATCGGACATTTAGGCACCTCCTTACTCCGTCTTTCGCTTCTGCGCTCCTGCTTTTCATCTTGTATGTTTTATACCAAGATCAAGTGTATTCTATTCATCAACCGGTTACCGGCTACGCCGGTAGGTCTTGGCCGCCACTTGGGTCACGGCTCCCTTCATCTCCATCATGACGAGAGCGGCGTTGACAATCGCCGCCGGTAATTGACTGGCCTGGATTAAATGATCAATATGGGTTTCGCCGGCCGCCAAAAGCTCCCAGATTTTCTGTTCCACCGCGGTGAACCCCGGAAATCCCGGCTCATCCGCCCCGGCCGTCAGCCCCGGGCAAGCGTCGGTCTCGACGGTCAGAAAAGGAAGGTTTAAGGCGGCCAAAATATCGCGCACGTCTTCCACCAAGAAAGCCCCTTGTTTGATTAACCCATGGGGCCCCCTGCTTCCTTCCCGCTCAATGGGGCCGGGGACAGCAAAAACATCCCGCCCCTGCTCCAAGGCGAAGTCGGCCGTGATGAGCGAACCACTATCGCTGGTGGCTTCAACGACGGTAACTCCCAGGCTCAACCCGCTGATTATCCGGTTCCGGGCGGGAAAATTCCCGGCATAGGGAGGTGTCCCCAAGGGAAACTCGGAACAGACCACACCCCTGCGGGCAATTTCCACGGCTAAAGAAGTGTTTTCCGGCGGGTAGATCCGGTCGAGGCCGGAGCCTAAAACCGCAATCGTCCGCCCCCCTTCGATCGAGAGGGCGCCCCGGTGGGCCGCCGAGTCGATCCCGCGGGCCAGGCCGCTGACGACCGTCACCCCCTGGGCGGCCAGATCCGCCGCCAGTTTATGGGCGGTGGCCAGCCCGCCCGGGGTGGCCCGCCTGGAACCCACCAGCGCCACCGCCAAACGGTCCTCCGGACGAAAGTCCCCGTAATAGTAGAGGACCGGCGGGGGATCGTGTATTTTCTTTAATAAAGGCGGATAAGCCGGATCGGTCACCAGCATCACCCGGCAGCCGGCTTTTTCCACCCTTTCTTTTTCCGCCGGCAAAGAACAGTTACGGCGGAAAGTCATAAAATCGCCCGCGACTTTGGGGCCGAGCACGGCCGAGAGGGCCGCCAGATCACTTTCCCAGACGGCCCTCGCCGAACCAAAGGCCTTAAGAAGCTGGTAAAAGCGTTTCGGCCCTATCCCCGGGGCTTTATGCAAAGCAATCCAGTATAAAGCCTCTTCCGTGCGCATGCGGTTTCCCTCCCCGCATCAAAACTGCCCGCAGTCAAGTTTTTTTCCACTGGAAAGGCAATAATATGGCGTGGAGGTGGCTCCTTTGGAAATGGATTTAAGCCGGATCTATACCTGTCCCGCTTGCCGGATGGAAACCCCCCATTATCTTCTCGTCCGCCGGAATGAACGGGTCGCCGTCACCTGCCTGCGGTGCCGGACAACTTCCTTGGTTAAAACGGCTGATTTGGAAAAGCATCAAGCCTGGTGGGAAGCGGAACTGGCCGATCTTCTCTCCGGCTTGGATGAAAACGGCCGCGATGACGAGCACTAATTTTCCCGGCGGCCGACCAGACTCGGGCGGGTTCCCACCTCCACCCCCGCCGGCACGAGCACTCTTAAGCGGGCGGCCTCCTTTTTCACCGCCACCCAGCCGAAACCGGAAATATACAGATCTTCTCCGGCTTTGACCGTCAAAATCTCCTCAGTAAACCGGGCGGGACGTTCCTCCTTGCGACAGAGGCGTAACCAGTCCGGTCCTTCCTCATGCAGCTTTTCCGCCTTTTCACCCCGGCTCCGGTGCAGGGTCACTTGTTCGCCGCTAAAAAAGACAAGGGTCCGGTCGGCGGGGGAAAGATTCCAAATCCCCACCAGCCCGCCGCCGAGGACAGCGCCGCCGGGAGGCAAAGTCCAGAGTTTAACCTGAAACTTTTTCGCCGGCAAAAGGCGGCTGGCAGTCTCCGGGGAAAACTGATCCCCCATCCTGCTCCCCGGCAAAAAACCTGGGGTATCAAAAACGGTGAGCCGGTGGGCATGTAAGGTCCAGGTGGTGATCCCCTGGGTCGTCCCGGGAAAGCGGGAAACGGTGGGTAAAGCCGCCCTCTTTTCATCCTCCGCCGCCAGAAGGGCGGTAAGTAATGAAGTTTTCCCCACATTGGCGGCGCCCAGCACCGTCACTTTTTTCCCGGCCAATTCTTCCTTCAAGGCTTCCAGACGGGCGTCTCCCTCCGGGCCGCCGCCCCGTACCGCCAGCACCCGCACCTCCGTCAATTCCTGTCCGGGAAAACGCCGGCGCCATAAGGCCTGAAACCAAGGAACCATTTCGGCCCAGGGTGTCCTGGCCGGCAAAAGGTCGGCCTTATTGACCACCAGGCTGACGGGCAGTTTTAAGAGGCGTGTCCACTGGAGGGACAAAGACCCCTCCGGGTCAAAAACATCCGCCACCATTAAAATCAGATCGCTTTTGGCCAGGGCGCGTTCAATGGCTTCGGCAAGACCGGCTTCGTCACCGGTGGGAGCTTCAAAGCGCCCGTAATGCCGGAGGCGATAGCAACGCTGGCAAAAGAAGGCCCCTTCTTTTCCGGGGGGAAGGTAACCGGGCCGCTCCGGATCGGTCGTTTGCAGAAGAATACCGCAGCCGAAACACTTTTTATTAATCACTGATGATCCCCTTTTTCCGTAATTGCTTGACGACTATTCTTTCCAGCCGCCGGACGAAGCGGGTAAAAAACATCTCCCGCGTACTGAGGGGCGTCGTCCAAACAGTGAGTAAGGCCATGCGGTTGCCCCCCCAGATGTCGGTGAAGAGTTGGTCGCCCACCGTCGCCGTCTCCTCCGGGCTAGTCCCCAGCAAAGCCAGGGCTTTCTTGTAGGGGGTTTTCCGCGGCTTGATGCCCCGGGAGACCCAGGGAATCCCCAGCTTCTCCCCGACCGCCTTCACCCGTTCTTCCAATGCGTTGGAAACGATACACATTTTTAAACCGGATTTTTTCATCGCTTCAACCCAGGCCACCGTGGCGGGAGGCACTTCCACCTTTCCCCACTCGACTAAAGTATTATCCAAGTCGAGCAAAACTCCTTTGACGCCCCGGGCGAGCAGATCATCCGGTTTCAGCTCCGTCAGTTCTTTAATATGCAAGGCGGGATAAAGTCTTTTCCACATCAAATTCACCAGTTCAATTTCTTCGAAAGTATTTCTATTATACCACAAAAGATATTTTTGCAAACGGCCTGTCCGTCAAAGTGACCGCCGGTCCCAAAAAATATGGTATAAAAAGGAAACTTTGGGGCAATATTATGAATAACCGGATAAACCTGTTTGTGACAAATCATATATTATCAGCAATTTTTGCGCCCTTTCGCCGCAACGAAAGGGGAAGGAGGTTTTTCTTTTGAAAACACAATTGATCAAAATAGATGATGCTGCCCGGTTTTCTTTGCCGGCTCTACTTCCTTTCTGTTTGGGATTGTTGACCGCCCTCTTTTTCATTGCCTTTTATGTAATGCAACTGCAAAACCTGACGGCGCGCTTGACGGCGGTCGAAAATGTCCTGGATGAGCTCACCGCCGAACTCGAATTGGTGCGCGAGGTTTTTGACGAAGCCCAAAAAATTAAAGACCATATTGAACGGCGGAGTAAGATCAGTGGTGAACAAAGGCAGGAGATTACTTACGCCATTCTCCATTGTGCCCGACAGAAAAAACTCAACCCCTACTTGTTGCTGGCCATCGCAGAAACCGAATCCAGTTTCTATCCCCACGCCGTTGGCAAAGTGGGCGAGCGGGGTTTGGTCCAGGTCCGTTACGCCACTTTTAAAATGATGATGAAAGAAGGGGACTTTACCCACTGGCGGGACACCTTGGAAGCCGGCGCCAATTACCTGGTCTATCTCTTAAAACGCTTCAAGGGAAACACCATCCTGGCGCTGGCGGGTTATAACGCCGGTCCCAACCGTCCCCGTGAGCGGCTGCTGGCCATCGGCGGCCCCTATGTCCAAAAAGTGGCCACTAATTACAAGCGGATTCTCCGGAATAATGAACACCTCCGCACGGTTTACAGTCAAGACCTGGCCAGTGCGGGTTGGGCGGCCGCGGCGCGGGCTTAAAAGGGCAACACCCTGTCAGATGACATTTATCTCCGAAGACAGGCTGAGGATGGGGCACAAAGCAAAAAAAAACCGCCCACCAAGAGCGGATTTTTTCTGGCGGAGCTGACGGGGCTCGAACCCGCGATCTCCAGCGTGACAGGCTGGCATGTTAGCCGGCTACACTACAGCTCCAACATGGTGGGCGAAACAGGGCTCGAACCTGTGACCCCTTGCTTGTAAGGCAAGTGCTCTCCCAGCTGAGCTATTCGCCCTTATAAACTCGGAAATTATTATAACCCAGAATAACCGGGATGTAAAGGGGTTTTTTCGTTACCGTAAAGAATAACCTTTTTTGGGCCATCCGTAATGGAGCCGTTTCTCTCTTTGGCCCAGGAGAAAAAGGGCTTCTTCAAAGGTAATGGCCCCGTGCCAAAACCAAACCATAATCTGGAACCAACGTTTTGCCGTTTTCAAGTTCATCCTCCTAGTACGACCATTTATCATCATTATTGCCGGAAAAAGGGCAAATATGCTTTTGCTTCATCGATCTGGCCCGCGCCCAGCTCCCGCTCCTCCGGCAGGCCATGGTAATCGGAACCGCCGGTCACCAAAAGCCCCAATTCTTGGGCCAAGGCCAAGTATTTACGGACTTGCTCCGGGGTATGCTCCGGATAAAAGACCTCCAAACCGGCAAGACCATGCTCGGCAAGGACAGGGAGAAGACTGTCCTTTCCAAGGCGGCCCGGATGAGCCACCACCGGCCAGCCGCCGGCCGCCCGGATTAAGGCCATGGCTTCCAGGGTCGACAATTCGTGGTGGGGGATGTAGGCCACCCCTTGGGAGCCTAAGTAGTAGTGGAAGGCTTTCCGGTCAGGATCGGGACCAATTAGCTTTTTGGCTTTTAAAGCCCGGTAAATTTGGCCCCGGCCCACAAAAGCGTTGGGCGAACCCGCCACCACTTCCTCCCAGGATAGCTGGAGGCCATGCCGGGCTAACAGGGCCAACATCCTCCGGCCTCTTTCCTGGCGGGCGGCAAGCACCTCTTCAAGACGCCGGCGTAACTTTTCGTCGGTAAAATCAATCTGGTACCCAAGGATATGGAATTCGACGCCTTCCAGTTCGGTGGAGAGCTCAATCCCGGGAATACAGGTCAAACCGGATTTCCGTCCCGCGGCGAGAAAGGACGGGAGGCCGTCCACGGTATCATGATCGGTCAGGGCAATCCCGGTCAGTCCTTTCTCTTTCGCCCTTTTCACCAATCCTTCGGGGGTAACCACGCCGTCCGAATAGATGGTGTGGGTATGCAAATCCAAAGCCATTTTGCTTCACCTGATCTTTTAGTCGTTTATTTCTTCGTTTAGTCCTTTATTTCATCGATGCGGGCGCCCAAAGCCGCCAAATCCTGAAAAAAGCCGGGGTAAGACTTACTGACATGTTCGGCCCCGTTGATGATTAACCCTTTCTCCGTCCGCAGGGCAAGGACGGCAAAGGCCATCACCAGCCGGTGATCCTGACAGGCATCAAGTTCAATCCCGCCTTCGTAACCGCGGGGGTTGCCTTTGATGATAAACCCGTCGGCCGTTTCGGTGATCGCCACCCCCAGGCGGCGCAAATTCCGGGCCAGATCCCCGATGCGGTCCGATTCCTTCCACCGCAGATTGGCTACCTGCGAAAAGACCGTGGTTCCTTCCGCCAGAGAGGCAACGGCGGCCATGGATAAAACGGCGTCAATCGCCTCGGCGCCATTGAAGGGATGGGCGGTCAAGGGCGCCCCACCCCGCACCCGGACTTCATCACCGGTTCTTTCCACCGCCACCCCCAGCCGCTCAAGATAAGGGAGGATCTGCTTCTCCCCTTGCTGGTCGGCGGGGTGAAGGGGAGACAGGGTGACGTCGGAAGGGACCAAAGCGGCCGCCGCCAGCAGGGCCGAAGCCGCCGGATAATCGCCGGGCACCCGGTAGGTGCCGGGCCGGTAAGCACCGGCGGGCACGGCAAAAACAAGCCGCGTCCAGTCGGCTTCCGGAGTGATTCCGGCTTCCGCCATCACCGCCAAAGTTGTCGCCAAAGGGGGACGGGAGACCAGGCCGCCGTCGATCGTCACGGTAAGTCCACCCAAGAGCGGGGCGATGAACAGGAGGGCGGTGGCAAACTGGGAACTGACCCGTCCGGAGACCGTCACCGTCCTTTGGCGGAGCGGACGGCCGCCCCGGACCGTAATCGGGAGATGGCCGTCGACATCCTCCACCTCCGCCCCCAACTGCCGCAGCACGGTCAGGAGGTCCCCCTGGGGTCTCTTCCCCAACGACGCCGGATAAGAAGTAGTATATTTCACCTCCGGCAAGAGTAACCCGACCGGCAGCAACAAACGGAGGATCAGGCCGCCGTTGCCCGGATCCAGGACCCCGGGAGAAGACGGCCGGCCGCCAAACCCTTTGATCCGGAGCTTCTCCCCTTCCTGGCGGATTGCCGCTCCCAACCGGCGGCAACAGGCAAGGAGGGCTTGGGCGTCATCGTTGGTGGCTGGATTGACCACCACCGACTCACCCTCCGTCAAAGCCGAAACCCAGATATACCTGGAAGTATAGTTCTTGGAAGGGGGAACCCGCACTTTCCCCTGGAGGCGGGTCGCCGGTCCCACATAGATCTTCACCGGCTCCCCCCCCCTCGCACCTGAACGGAGAAACCATGGGCCCGGAGCAACCGCGCCGCTTCTTGTAGAGCCTGGTCATCTTCAAAGGCCAGGCGGAGAGTGCCCCCTTCCCCCTCCCGCACCCGGAGGATCTCAATATCTTTCAGGTTAATCTCCTTGATGATCTCAATCACCTCGGCGATGGCCCCCGGCCGGTCCTGGATGACGACGACCAGTTCATGGAGGAGGGTAAGAAAGCCCTTATTTTTCGTTGGCAATTGGGTCCGCCCCGCCGCCGCCCGCTGAAGCTTCTCTTCCACCGCTTCCATTTCGCCGTCGGCCAGCGCGGTGGCAAAAGCATCAATCTCCTGCCGGAAGACCTGCAAGGCCGTTAACAAGGAAGGCCGGTTGGTGGCAAAAATCTCCCGCCATAAGACCGGGGAGCCCATGGCCACCCGCGTCGTGTCCCGGAATCCCCCGGCGGCCAGGGCCAGGGTTCCCGGATGCCGTGCGTTAAAATCCAAGGCCACGTTAACCAGGGCGGCGGCAAGGAAATGGGGCAAATGACTGACCACCGCCACCATCAGATCGTGTTCCTCCGGGGAGAGGCGGTACGGAAGACCGCCAACCGTCCGGATGAAGTCTTCCAGGACCGCCAGGACAGCCGGGGGCGTCTCCGCGGCCGGGGTTAAAAGATAAACAGCATTCTGAAAGAGAAAAGGGTCGGCCGCGGCAATCCCCGATTGTTCGCTGCCGGCCATGGGGTGCCCCCCGACATAATGGACGCCCGCGGGTAAAAGGGGGGGCAGTGTCCGGGCCAAGCACCCTTTGGTACTGGCCACATCCGTCAGAATGGTTCCCGGGAGCATGGCGGGGGCCGCCTCCCGGACAACCGTTTCCATCTGGCCCACCGGAACGGCCAAAACCACCAGGTCCGCCCCATTAACCGCCCCGGCCGGACTGGAGGCGATTTCATGGACTGCCTGCCGGGCCAGGGCGCCCCGGCAGGCGGCCTCATCCGCATCATAACCAACCACCCGGAGGTTCCCGGCCTGCCGGCAGAGGGCCATTCCCAGGGAACCGCCGATTAAACCCAAACCGATCAGGGAAATCCGCTCCAGCTTCATAAGCGCCTCCCCAGGGCGGCCAGGATCGGCTCAATCCCTTGCACCAAGGCGTCGAACTCGGCAAAATTCAATGACTGCGGGCCGTCGGAAAGGGCTGTTTCCGGATGGGGATGGACTTCCACTATTAAACCGTCGGCGCCGGCGGCCAACGCGGCCCGGGCCAGCGGCAAGACCAGGTTCCGCCGGCCGGAGGCATGACTGGGATCGGCAATCACCGGCAGGTGACTCCACTCTTTCACCAGAGAAATCGCGCTGACATCCATGGTGTTTCTGGTGGCCGTCTCAAAGGTGCGGATCCCCCGTTCACAGAGGACCACCTGGTAATTGCCTTCTTTCAAGATATACTCCGCCGCCATCAACCATTCCTCCACGGTAGCCGCCATTCCCCTTTTGAGCAGCACCGGCAGTTTGGCCCGGCCGACCTCTTGCAGCAGCGCAAAATTCTGCATATTTCTGGCGCCAACCTGGAGCATCTGGGCGTACCGGCCCACCAATTCCACTTCTTGCGGGGCCACCACTTCCGTCACCACCGCCAGGCCGGTTTCCGCCGCCACTTCCTGCAGGAGTTTCAAACCTTCGGTTTTCAACCCCTGGAAGGAATAGGGAGATGTCCGTGGTTTAAAGGCGCCGCCCCGTAACAACTTGGCCCCGGCCTTTTTGATCCGCCGGGCCGTGGAGAGCAGTTGCTCTTCATCCTCAATGGCGCAGGGGCCGGCGATCAGCACCGCTTCTTCCCCGCCAAAAACCGCCTCCCCCACCCGTACATAAGTGGGTTCGGGTTTAAAATCCCTGCTCGCCAACTTAAATGGCTTAAGAATCGGGATTACCCGTTCCACGCCCGGCAGCGCCGCAATCTGTGACATTAACTCCGGGCTCCGCTCGCCAATGGCGCCGATCACCGTTCTTTCCACTCCTCGGGAAAGATGGACCCCCAACCCGGCGGCCCGCAAATGTTGCTGTACCCGTTCGGTCTCTTCGGCTGAAGCCTTCCTGGACATGATAATGATCATCACAATTCACCCTTTCTACCTTCCTACCGTTCTACAAGAAAACCAATCTTCCCGCCCGTTTCCGGTGCGGGAAGGAAATTGTTACCCTTCTTCAAGCCAAGTGGTCTTTCGCCCTCATCCCTCCTGCGCCAGCTCGGCCAGGACGGCGGCGAGCGCCGTTAAAAACCGCTCGTTTTCTTCTTGGGTCCCGATCGTCACCCGGATATGCCGGGGCAGTCCGAAGATCTCGGCGCTCCGGACAATTACCCCTTTCCTGAGCATGGCCTGGAAAACCGTGGCGGCGGGGTACGCCGTGGCGAAGAGGATAAAATTGGCGTGGGTCGGGAGATAAGAAAGGCCTAAGGCTGCAAGTCCCCGGTAGATTTGTTCTTTCCCACGCCGGTTCACTTCCAGGCTACGGGCGAGGTGGGCCTGGTCCCGGAGGGCGGCCACCGCCGCCAACTGCGCCGGACGGTTCACATTAAAGGGTTCCCGGACCCGGTTCAAGTAGGAAATCAACACCCGGTCCCCGACACCGTAACCCACCCGGAAACCGGCAAGTCCGTAAATCTTGGAAAAAGTCCGTAAGGTTAAGACCCGTCCGTCCCCCCGGTAAGCAATGCCGTCGGGATAGGCCGGATCCTCCACATATTCAAAATAGGCCTGGTCATTAATGACAAGCACCTGCGGGGGGATACAAGCCAGGAATTTTTCCCACGCCGCCCGGTCAATCATGGTGCCGGTTGGGTTATTGGGGTTACAAATAAAAATCGCTTTGGTCCGCGGGGTAACAGCCGCCGCCATCTTCTCCAGGTCATGCGCCAAACCCTCCCCCTTCACCTTCACCAGGCGGGCCCCCATCAGTTGGGTGGCGTAAGCATACTCCCCAAAGGTCGGGTCCGCCACGATCACCTCGTCCCCCGGCCGGAAGAATGCCTCCGCCACCAGTTTAATCACTTCGTCACAGCCGTTGCCCACAATGAGTTCCGCGGGCTCCACCCCCAGGCGGGCGGCTAAAGCCTCTTTCAGGACGTAACAGTTGCCATCGGGGTAAAGATGGACCTCCTTGAGGGCCTGAACGGCCGCCTCCACCGCTTGGGGGGAAGGGCCCAGTGGATTTTCATTGGAAGCCAGTTTGATGACGTGTTCGATCCCTAGCTCCCTTTGGACCTCCTCAATGGGTTTGCCCGGAACATACGGGGTAATCCCCAGTATTTCCTGGCGGATCAGTTGGTCAACCACCATCTTTATTCCCTCCTTCTCCTAGATACCAGGCACCGTCCCAGACGACCAGGACCCGTCCGGCATTGGGCGGCGCCTTCCGCTCCAGACCGAAGCCAGCCCGGAAAAAGGCCCGGATAAAACCGCCATGGGTGACTACCAGCACCCGTTTCCCGGTAAAGACCTTGGCTAACATCGTCATCGTCGCCAATGCCCGGGCTTCAATCTGGGGACGTGTTTCTAACCCGGGTAAGACAAGCCCATCGGTGCCTCCCGGATACTTTGCTTTAATTTCTTTAAAGCGTAACCCTTCCAGCGGGCCAAAACACCTTTCCCGCAGGCCTTGATGGGAAAAGACCGGGATCTTTAATGCCTCACCGATAATTTCCCCGCTCTCCCTGGCCCTCAACAAATTGCTGGTCACAACCAATTCCCAGCCTTCTTCCTTAAGTTCGGCCGCCAGCCGCCTGATCTCCGTCCGGCCATCCTCGTTCAGAGCGGTATCGGTACAGCCTTGGATTCTCTCTTCCCGGTTCCAATCGGTTGTCCCGTGCCGGACCAGGCAAAAACTAGTCGGCGCCGGCCCAGTCGGGGCGGAGCCTTTTGGCTTCCCGTAAGTAGACATGACACACCTCCTGCCCGGGATCACCCAGGGATATATGGAACAATGCCCGGATGCAACGGGGCAAAGCCCCCGGCACCGCCGGCGCCACATTGTCCAGCATGGCCCAGTCGGTGTACCCCAATTGCCGGGCGGCTTCCGCCGGAAAAGCCGCATTCAGATCGGGGGTAACAGTGAAAAAGACACTAATCACCGCTTTGGGATTAAGCTTGTTGCGGCTGAGCACTTCGGTAATCAATTCCCGCGCCGCCGCCAGAATCTCTTCCCGGGTGTTTCCCGTCGCCGTGGTGGCTCCCCGGATCGCAGCTATCCTTTGTATCTGTTCCTCCCTGTTCCCCATCCAGTCCTCTCCTTATCAGATGGAGTATTGTCTTCGCCCGTCTTTCCCCCGCCGGGCCGAATGGCTTTTCCCCGACTACTTCAAAGCTCGATGCCCCAGACCGACGGCGACTTCGTTCAGATGGAGAAGGCCGACCGCGCAAAAAACGGCCACGCTGAGATGCTCCCCCCGCCGGGCCAGCCCGATTTTCCCGCCCAGATTCAGGCCCAGGGCCTTCGGGAAAATCTGCTGGAGGGCTTCGTGGGTGGCGCCGGCCACCGCCCCCTCTTCGGCATGGTTGTCATTGATGAGAAACTCCCGTTTGGCGGCAACCACCGCCCGTTCAATAATGGTCTTAACCGTCTGGACCGTTTCGCCGCCAAAGTCAACCGCCGCCGCCCAGATCTCCTCCTCCCGCAGCTGCTCCTTTAACGCTTTCTCTTCTTCCCGGGAAGCGCTGATGGCCATCTTTAAGGCGGCGGCCGCCACTTCTTTACTACTGCCGACCATGGGCTCACCTCCGATAATAAAAAAAAGCACCCTACGGAGTGCCTTCCAACCGGCTCCTGCTCGCTCCTGCCACCCTACCGTCCTACTTGCTACCCGTGTATTTATAAATGTAATTGTATACCATTCCCCATCGCCCTGCCCCGGCCTGCTTTTCCTCCTGCCTTACCTGGGAAAAGCCGGTAACCGACAACGACTTCTATGTTTCTATTCAATTTAACATATTTCCATCTTTTGCGCAAGATGGAACAGTGATCTTTGATCTTTCCCTGAAGCGGCTCTCCGCCTATAATCGGAGTTGCTCCCCAGAAGGCGCCAAGAAACTTACCGGAACAAGGAATCACCAACCGGCAACGGCGGAAATTCCAATGCCTCCACCGGCGCCCCTTCCAGCTTTTCCACCAGGCAAAAGGCAGCCCGGAAGGGAGGAATGGCCAAGAGCAACTGGACCAAACATAAAACGAGAATCAGCAGGAGAATCAATTTTTTTAACCAGCTTTCCACTTTAGCCCGCGCCTTTAGCCCTCCTCTCCCGCCGCCCGGGACCTGCCGGCCTGGAATTCCTCAATTAACCGGCGGATCTGCGGCAAAGCCGCCCGGGCCGCCGCCTCCCCTCTGGCGATACACTCTTCGGCCTCGTAAAACTGGAGGGTGCCGATCTCTTTTACCTCCGGCGTAATGACCAAATCAGCTTGGCGCAGCTGAATACCGTCCAAGCGGCGCATCATAATCTCCGAACTCCGGTAAAGAATTTCAAAGACACTCCGGGGTGGTTTGGGGTTTAATTCTCCGGGCACATAAACGGCAAAGACCAAATCGGTCCCCATCGCCGCCGCGGCTGTCACCGGAACGCCGGCCACCAGCCCGCCGTCGACCAGGAGCCGTTCCCCGTAGGGTACCGGCGTAAAGACACCGGGAATCGAGATGGAGGCCCGGACCGCTAAATCCAGGGGTCCTTCCCTGAAGACCACCTCTTCGCCGGTGGTTAAATCGGTGGCAATGACCCGGACGGGAATCTCCAGTTCATGCAGGCTTTTTCTTTTCGTCAACAGACGGATTAAGGGCACAATCCGTTTCCCTTCCACCAGACCATAGCGGGGAAAGCGGAGATCGACAAAATTCTCCCAGGCGATCTTGGCGGCCAGTGCCGCCAAATATTTCAAGTCGGTCCCGGCGGCAAAAAGGACGGCCATCACCGCCCCCATACTCGTTCCCGCCAGCGCATCCACGGGTATTCCCTCTTCCTGCAGCACCTTTAAAACCCCAAGATGGGCAAAGCCCCGGGCGCCGCCTCCCCCCAAGGCCCAAGCGATGGTGGGTCTTGCCTGTAAAGCCGGCATGGGCATCCCCCCTTAACCTCAGTATACCATAGAGTCAGGTCCGGTTGAAAGGGGGCATCCCGCCTTAGCTTCCGGCGGCGGCAATCAATTCTTCTTTCCCTTTGGGGGCCGGCATCAGGTTTTCCTCGGCCCCGCCCGCTCCGTCCGCCTTTTCACCGGCCGGCTCCGGACATAAGGCTATGCGGATGACCTCCTCGATCCGCCGGACCGGAAGGATCTGAAGTTCCGTTTCTTCCCCAAAGCTGTCCTGCCAGTTTTCGGCCGGAATCACCACCCGTTTGGCCCCGGCTTCCTTGGCCGCGCGAATCTTGGGCACAATCCCCCCGACCGGCTTGACAACCCCCAGGATGGAAACTTCACCGGTCATGGCCGTCAGGTTATCCACCGGCACGCCGGTAATCGCCGAGTAGACCGCCGTCACCAGGGCAATCCCGGCCGAGGGTCCATCCAGCGGAATCCCCCCCGGAAAATTAATATGCAAATCGTAATTGGCACAGTCGATCCCGAAGTACTTTTTTAAAACGGTTAACACATTCTCCACCGAACCCCGGGCCGTACTTTTCCGCCGGATGGTCCGGCCGTATTCGCCCATCTCTTCCTCGTCAACCACCCCGGTGGTGATCACCCGGCCTTTCCCTTCCGCCACTGGGACGGCTGTCGCCTCCAGTTCCACAATCATCCCCAGATTTGGTCCGTAGACCGCCAAACCGTTGGCGTATCCCACTTGGGGCTGGGGCGGAACCTTCCGGTTCGGACAGGGTGTGTACTGTCCGCTGTTGATTACCCATTCCAGATCCTTCCGTAAAATCTTTTTCCGGCCTTCGGTCAACGCCAAACCGGCCGCGATTTGCACCAGGTTGACGCTGTCCCGCCCGTTCCGGGCGTACCTGCCGATTAATTCCAGTCCTCCCTCTTCCAGGTCAAAACCAATCTTCTCCACGGCGTTTTGGGCAATCCGCATAATTTCCGCGGGCGTTAAGACCCGGAAGAAGATCTCGACACAGCGGGAGCGGATCGCCGGCGGGATCTCGTGGGGCTGGCGTGTGGTGGCGCCAATCAATCTGAAGTCGGCCGGCAATCCGTTCCGAAAGATATCGTGTATATGGGAAGGAATATTATGATCTTCCGAATTGTAATAGGCGCTTTCGAAAAAGACCTTCCGGTCTTCCAAGACTTTTAACAACTTGTTCATCTGGTAGGGATGGAGTTCGCCGATTTCGTCGATAAAAAGGATCCCGCCGTGGGCTTTGGTGACCGCCCCCGGTTTCGGCTGGGGAATCCCGGCGATCCCCATCGGTCCCGCTCCCTGGTAAATGGGATCATGGACCGATCCGATCAGGGGATCGGCAATCCCCCGTTCATCAAAGCGGGCAGTGGTGGCGTCGATCTCCACAAATTTGGCGTTATTCTTCAGCGGGGATAAGGGGTTCTTTTTCGCCTCCTCCAAGACCACCCGGGCGGCGGCGGTCTTGCCCACGCCCGGCGGCCCGTATAACAAAATGTGCTGGGGGTTGGGACCGCAAAGGGCGGCCCGTAAGGCTTTCAGCCCCTCCTCTTGACCGATGATCTCCTCAAACTTGCCGGGCCGGGTCTTTTCGGAGAGCGGCTCCGTCAGGGAGATCCGGCGTAAACGCTCCAGCTTTTCCAGTTCTTTTTTGGCTTCCCGGTCCACCGCCACTTTGGTTCCCTGTTGGGCGCGGAGGAGATTCCAGAAGTACAAGCCGATCACAATGGCAAAAAAAAGGTTGATCAACCCGAGGAGACTTCCGGCATAATTCATCGCTTTTTCCTCCCCATGACCTGCTTTCTTCCGTTTATTATCTCCACTGACGCAATTTTCATGAGTAAGATCAGTTAATTGCCGACAAAAAAAAGCCCGCTTTTGAAGCGGGCTTGCCAACTGTCTCCGGCCGACCCTGTCAGGCCGGTCCTTGCTCAGGCTGATTCTTCCTTTTTTTTCTTCCGCTGCTCGGTGCTGGTGGAAAGGAGCGGTTCTTTATGCTCTTCCACCATTTCCCGGGTGATCACGCATTTTTTCACGTCGCTCCGGGAGGGAACTTGGTACATTACATCCAGGAGCAGCTTTTCGATGATCGCCCGCAGACCACGGGCGCCCGAATTCCGTTTCATCGTTTGGGCGGCAATGGCTTCCAGCGCATCGGGGGTGAATTCCAACTCCACGCCGTCCAGCTCCATCAGCTTCTTATACTGTTTGACCAAGGCGTTTTTGGGTTCGGTCAAGATCCGGATCAAAGCCGCTTCATCCAAGGCATCCAGGGAGACAACAATGGGGAGACGGCCGATAAACTCCGGAATCATCCCGAACTTCAACAGATCTTCGGGCATCACCTGGCGTAAAATCTCGCCGATGGGTTTTTCCTGTTTGGATTTGATTTCCGCGCCGAAGCCCATACTCTTTTTGCCGATCCGGTTTTCAATGATCTTTTCCAGCCCGTCAAAGGCCCCCCCGCAGATAAAGAGAATGTTGGTGGTATCCAGTTGGATGAATTCCTGGTGGGGGTGTTTCCGCCCGCCCTGGGGAGGAACGGAGGCCACCGTGCCTTCCAGGATCTTCAAGAGGGCCTGTTGGACCCCTTCACCGGATACATCCCTGGTGATCGAGGGATTTTCGGTCTTGCGGGCAATTTTGTCAACCTCATCGATATAGATAATCCCCTTCTCCGCCTTTTCCACGTCATAGTCGGCCGCCTGGATCAATTTGAGGAGGATGTTTTCGACATCTTCCCCAACATAGCCCGCTTCCGTCAGGGAGGTGGCGTCGGCAATGGCGAAGGGAACATTAAGAATCTTGGCCAAAGTCTGGGCCAGCAAGGTTTTCCCGCTGCCCGTCGGTCCCAAGAGCAAGATATTACTCTTTTGCAGCTCCACATCGTCAAACATGCCCTCGGCATTAATCCGTTTATAGTGGTTATAGACGGCGACGGCCAGAGTCTTTTTGGCCTCCTCTTGCCCGATGACATACTGATCGAGAATGGCCTTGATCTCCACTGGTTTTGGAATATTTTCCAAATCAAAGTTGGTATCGTCGGTCAGTTCTTCATCAATAATCTCGTTGCAGAGTTCGATGCATTCGTCACAGATATAGACCCCGGGTCCGGCGATTAACTTTTTAACCTGTTCTTGCGCCTTCCCACAGAAGGAACACTTTAACTGTCCTTTGTCATCGCCGAATTTAAACATTTCACCACCTCTTTCCTTGGGAAGCTATTTTTTGGCTGCTCTTTGGGTTATAATTTCATCCACAATCCCGTAGGCTTTCGCTTCTTCCGCACTCATCCAATGATTCCTGTCCACGTCCTGGGCGATTTTTTCCAGGGGCTGGCCGGTATGGCGCGCCAAAATACCGTTGGTCACTTCCCGCAGACGCAAAATCTCGCGGGCCTGGATTTCAATGTCGCTCGCCTGTCCTTCGGCGCCCCCCAACGGCTGGTGGATCATCACCCGGGAATTGGGCAGCGCGTAGCGTTTTCCGGTCGCGCCCGCACACAAGAGCAGGGCGGCCATACTGGCGGCAAAACCCACACAAATAGTGGAAACCTGCGGTTTAATATACTGCATGGCGTCGTAAATAGCCAATCCCGAGTAGATTACCCCGCCGGGACTGTTAATATACACGGAGATATCCTTATCCGGATCTTCACTCTCCAGGTAAATCAGCTGGGCAACAACTAAATTGGCCATGTTGTCGTCGATGGGACCGCCAATAAAGACGATCCGCTCCTTCAGCAAACGGGAGAAAATGTCATAAGCCCGTTCCCCCCGGTTGGTTTGTTCAACGACCATCGGGACCAAATTCATTCTGCCTTCACCTCTTCCTCTTTTTCGCCGGCCGGGGCCGCCGGAGCATTTTCACCCGCCCCCACTGCCGTGTCGACAATGAACTTCACGGTTTTTTCCCGTTCCAGGGAAGACCGGACGTTCTCGATGAAATCGGGATTCTTCCCCTTCAGGATCTTCTCGCGGACCGCCGGCGGGTAAAATTGGAGTAAATATCCGACCCTTTCTTTTAGTTCGTCCTCACTGACCGTAATTCCTTCTGCTTTTGTCACGGCCGAGAGCACCAGATCGGTTTTCAGCCGCTCCTCCGCCTGCGGCCGGAGCTCTTCCTGCATCTTCTCTAGGGTTTGCCCGGTGCGCGCCAAATAATCCTCCAATTTTAACCCCCTGGCTTCCAAATCATCCTCCAGGTGGTGGAGCAAATGCTCCACTTCCCGTTTGATCAAAGTCTCACTGAGCGGAACTTTACTGGCGTCCACCACTTTCTTAATGACCTCGTTCTCCAATTTACGCCGGGCTTCCTCTTCCTTGTAAGCCTGCAGCCGCTTGCGCTGGGCCTCTTCCAAGGCGGCCAGGTTCTCGTATTCCCCTAAACTTTTGGCGAACTCATCATCCAGCGCCGGGAGTTCTTTGACTTTAATTTCATGGAGTTTAACCTTGAAGACCACCGCTTTCCCGGCCAACTCCTTCTGATGATAATCCGCAGGGAAGGTTAAGTTTAGCTCCCGTTCTTCCCCGGGGGCCATACCGATCAGGCCATCCTCAAAACCCGGAATAAACCGTCCGGCACCTACTTCTATAGTATATCCTTGACCGGCGCCGCCGGGGAATGGTTTTTGGTCCAAATATCCCTCAAAATCAATAACGGCAAAATCGCCCTTTTCTAAAATTTTTTTCTCGGAAGCCACCAACTCGGCGTGGCTTTCCTGGAGGGCTTTCAATTCCTGCTGCACCTCTTCGTCGGTCACCACCGGTTGTTCCTTTTGGGCTTTGATCTCCTTGTAGGCACCGAGCTCAACTTCGGGGAGGACTTCCACTTCCGCCTGGAAAGTAAAGGGTTTCCCTTCTTCAATGACGCCATCAAAATCAATCTTTGGATTTTCCACCGGTTCTAATTTATGTTCGCGGACGGCCTCGTAATAACCCTTGGTGATCAGGAACTCCACCGCATCCTGATGCAGGATCTCTTTGCCGAATTGTTGTTCCAGAATAAACCGGGGAGCTTTTCCTTTCCGGAAGCCCGGGATATTAACCTGCTTGACCACTTTTTTATAAGCTTGGGTAAAAGCGGCCGCCACTTCCTCCGGATTTGCCTCAAACTTAAGTAGAACACGGTTATTATCCAGTTTATCAACGGTTGATTGCATGCCTTTCCCACCTTACCTCTCATCTCTAATATTAACAGATTATGGTTAGTATAACCGGAAAACCCAAACCGTTGCCATGGCAATGAGGAGCCGATAAAACCAATCGGTTTTATCGGCTCACTTCCTTGCTCCGGCAGATCATGGCTCAATTGTAACTTTCCATTAATCCAGTGTCAAGTTAATAAAAGAAAAAAACGGCTCCCACCGTTGTTTTCTGGTGCGAGAGAGGGGACTTGAACCCCTACGGTTGCCCACTAGATCCTAAGTCTAGCGCGTCTGCCGATTCCGCCACTCTCGCCAACCTTTATCAAGCCTACTTTATTATAGTACCATAAAAAGCAGCGGACCGTCAATCTCCTTCTGCCACCAGCGGCGGACCGCTTACACGGCAAAAACATGGCGTCCAATCCGTGCCGTGACGGTCCGCGACCAAATCCAGGCGGAGGTTGTTTTCTTCGGGTTATAGAAATACAAGGCGCCGTTGGTCGGATCCCACCCGGCCTTCGCCAGCCGGGCAGCCCGGTAGGCGGTGGCGTCCGGTTGCAACCAGATTTGACCGTCCCGGACCGTGCAAAATTCACCTTTCTTAAAGACGATACTCCACAGGTCATCGGGGAAATACGGGCTGTTCACCCGGTTAATCAGAACCGCGCCGACAGCCACTTGTCCCTCCAGCGGCTCCCCCCGGGCTTCCGCGTAAATCACCCGGGCCAGTAAATTAAGATCAACCGGATCCGGTTGCTCCGTCACGGTCTGGTGATTGGCGGTGCCGGGGGTGGATGCCGTTGTTGGTCGCTCCTCCTGACGGGCATAAGCAGTCGTTGACGGATTTTGCCTTGCTTTTGCGCTTTCTGCCGTTGGCGCCTCCTTAGCCTTAGTTCCGGCCTGAACCGGCGTTTTCTCCGGACGTGTGTTTTCTGCTGTCGCCGGCCGGTCAACCGCGGGCGCCGGCGTGTAAATACTAAAGCCCATCAACCCCAAGAAAGGGATCACTGCACAAAAGAGGAAAAATAAGGCCACCCACCGTTTGTGTTGGGGTTTGATCAAAGATAAAAGTTGCACCGTTTTCACCTCCATCTTCGTTACCATCAGGTATCTAGATGATAACATAAAAACAGGGAGGTGAATAACCCCTTAACCTTTGCCAATCCGGGAAAAACCGGCCAGGTTTGGCTAATTATAGGACAAGCCCACCCCCAGAAAAATCCCGTTGGCCTGGCTGTTGTAACCCAAGCGGACCACTAAGGGCGGAAGAATCTGATAAAAAGCTTCCACTTCGTAGACGACTAACTGCGAAGGGACCAAACATTTTACCCCGCCGCTCAGTAAAAAGGGGGAATAATTATTGTGGTAATTAAAGCCGGCCCCAAACAAGAAATCCAGTTTGTTACTGATGTTGGCCCCAACCATGGCATATAAACCCGATTCGTTGGTAAAGTGAGCCAGGGTGCTGCTAATTTGAATCTCGGAAGTAAACACGCCATTAATCTGGTTGGAAATAATCTTGGTCGCCACATCATCTTCATGACGGTAGCCCATCTCCCGGCCCGTCTGTCCCAGATCCGTGCCCAGCCAGACCGTATTCTCCCAGTCCGCTTGGGCGACGGTTGCCGTCAGGCAAACCAGGCTGAACATCAGCAGGATTATGTACAGACGTTTCATCGTTTCGCCTCCTTAAGTAATTCCCATTGGTGGAGCATCACCAAGCGGTCTTCCAAAATGTCATTCCTCTTTCCCGGATTAACTAAATTAAATAATAGCCTATTTTTCCCTGACAAACAACTGTTTTTCTTCCGGGCGGCTCAATCCCCCTTCACCACTTTTCCCCGGCTGTCCGGCTTCCGGACGGACAAGTCCAGTTTTTTCTGTAAGATCCGCCGGTCGCGCTCAAAATGGCGCAGTTTTTCCCTGGACGGTTCAGCCGGACCATAACGGGCTTCCTCATAACCGGCGGTAACCAGTTGGATAGTTTCCCCCTCTTCCGGCAGCACCTCCGTCAGTGCCGCCCCAATCTCGGCGGGAGTCCGGCTGGCCTGCCACGACAGTCCTTGCTTTCGGGCTTTCTGCAGGGGGAAAGTCCCCTCAAATTCGACAGGATTAGTCGTCGCCACCACCAGAAATATTGGCCATCACCGGCCCGGGGCGGAAGGAAAAACCCCCTTCCTTGGGGTTAAAACGGAAACCCCGGTAATATCCGAAGGTAAAGGTCGGGGGTACACTGTATCCGGTTAAAGGACAACCCCAAAGAACAGGCCAAGGACCGGGCCAGCATGGTTTTGCCCACCCCCGGCACATCTTCAATCAATAAATGACCTTCACAGCCCAAGCCACCAGAGCCAGTTCGACCGCTTCTTCTTTTCCTACCAAAACCTGGCCGATATTGGCGGTAATTTTCTCCGTAATGGTTTGCGGGTGAGGCCCGTCCATTGCCGCTCCCCCCTTGCACCAAATTTCCTACCCTTTAATGCTGTTTTGCTAGTCTACTTCGGCGCCTTTACCCCCTCTCCTGCCGTTGGCCCCAATTTCCCGTTCCGGCCGGAAAAAAAGGGTCCACCGCTTACGGTGAACCCTCTTTCCGGTTGTAGAGCAAAATAGATTAGGCTGACACCGGCGTTGTCCGCCGGACCCCGTCCCCTTTCCCGGTGGAAAGCTTAGCGTTGTACCCGGGCATTACCGGCCCAGATGCTCCAGACCTGGTCTTCATCGACGGGTTGGGCGTAATCCGTCAGGAAAGTGGTGGCCATCGCACCGGTCGCCCAGGCAAACTGGATCCATTTCTCCGGCTCCCAACCCCGGAGAATGCCGTACAAAAGGCCGCCGACAAAGCCGTCCCCGCCGCCAATCCGGTCCAAGACCGTGATCGGCCGCGGTTCCACTACATGCCAATTCTCCCCTTCCAGCATAAGGGCGCCCCAGAGGTGATGGTTGGCGTCGACCACTTCCCGCAGGGTGTTGGCGAAAACACCGGCATGGGGGAAAGCCTCCTTCACCCGGCCAATCATTTCTTTAAAACTTTCGATCTTCGCGGTTAAGTCTTTACCGCCGGCTTCCGGCCCTTTGATGCCGAGGCAGAGTTGGAAATCCTCCTCATTCCCCACGAGAATATCGGAGAGACCGGCAATTTCGGTAAAGATCGCCCGGAGTTCCTCTTCCCGGTCCTTCCAAAAGGTGGCACGGTAGTTGAGGTCAAAAGAGATCCGCGTCCCGTATTGCTTGGCGGTCCTGGCCAACTGCTGGCAGAAAGCGCCCGTTTCCGGGGACAGGGCGGCAAACAAACCGGAAAGGTGAACAATCTGGACCCCTTCCCGGCCAAAAATCCGGTCCAGGTCAAAATCCTCCACCTTCATGGTCCGCCCGACTTCCCCCGCCCGGTCGTTATAGACCCGGGGTCCCCGGGCCCCGTAACCGCTGTCGGCGATGTTAAACTGGTGCCGGAAACCCCACGGGCCGCCCTGGGGCACCTCCGGTCCTTCATAAACCATATGTCGACTGGCCAGATCATTTTTGATAAATTGCGCAATCGGACTGCCTTTGACAAAAGTGGTAAGGACTTTCACCGGCAGGCCAAGGTAGGAAGAGATACTGGCCACGTTGGTCTCCGCGCTGGTGGCATGCATAAGAAAAAGATTACTGGAATAAACGGGCTGACCATGGAAGGGCGTCAACCGCACCCCCATGCTGGTCGGTACCAGCAGGGCATAGGTAAAATCTTTCTTGAGTTCGATTGCCATTAAACTGCCTCCTTTGTTGTTTGTCGGATTCATCCACCTCTCCTATGATAATATAAAATGAGAAATATATCCATAGAAATCGATTTCATTTTCATTTTTTTGCACAAGGTCAACGCGCTGCGTTTTCCCCGGCCACATACCCGGAAGACCAGGCCCACTGGAGGTTATAGCCACCGCAGCGGCCGGCCAGATCGATAAGCTCCCCGGCCAGAAAGAGACCGGGAATCAACTTGGACTCCATGGTTTCCGGATTAAGTTCACTGGTCACCACGCCCCCCACTGTCACCTGGGCGCTGGGCCAGCTTTTGGTGCCCCGGACCGGAAACCGCCAGTCGGTGAGGAGCGTCCCGATCCGTTCAACTTCCCCCGGGGTCAGGGTCTCCGCCGGCCGTTTTAAATCAGAAAAGCCCGCTTCTTTCAGCAAAACCGGAATGAGCCGCTTGTTAATAAACCCCACCAGGCTGAAGGCGAGAGTCTTCCCGGCCGCCTGCCGGAAACGGTCTTGCAAAAATTTGTTCACTGCGGCGCGGTCCATCCGGTCGATGATGGCAAGTTGCAAAACCGGCTCCTTCCCTGCTTCCAGCAACCGTCCCACCAATGAACTGAGTTGAAAGACCGGCGGGCCGGAAAGGCCGTAATTGCCGAAGAGAATATCCCCCCGTTCCCGGCCGAGCATCGTCGTCCCGTCCCATAAAGCCACCGTGCCGACCAGTTTAACCCCCTGGAGCTGTGGGAAAAAAGAGCCTTCCAGTTTTAACTGGACCAGCCCCGGATACAACGGAGTGACCGTATGCCCCAGACTCCTGGCCAGATCATAGCCGTTCCCGTCGGAGCCGGTGGAAGGCTTGGCCTTTCCCCCCGGGGCCAGAATCAGGCGGTCCCCCTCCACGCCGGACCCGTCGGCCAATTCCACCCGGAAACCTCCCTGCACCCTCCGGATCCGTTCAACCAGGGCGTTGACCCGGACCTCCACCCCTAAGGTCTCCAATTCGTGGAGCAGGAGATCAAGCACACTGGAGGCCTGGTCGGACCAGGGATAGACCTTTCCCTCCTCCTCCACCTTGGGAACCACCCCGAGGGCGCTGAAGAAAGCGATCGCTTCCTTACTGCCGAAGATCCGGAGGGCCATTTCGGCAAAATGGGGGTCCTCCCCCAAGTAGCAACGGTAATCCGTATTGATGTTGGTAAAATTACACCGCCCGTTCCCGGTCTCCAGTAATTTCTTGCCGATCCGGGGATTCCGTTCGAAAAGGATCACCTCCGCTCCCCGGCGCCGGGCGGTAATCGCCGCCATTATCCCGGCGGCCCCGCCGCCCACGACCAAAACCCGTCTTCCCATTCTCCGGCCCACCTCTTCCTTTACAACATAACACTTTTCTATTATTCTATCCCAGCCGGCTTGGGAAGGAAAGCCCGTTCCCGACGGTAATTGCGGATTAACCTTTGCTTGAAGGGAAAATGACAAAACTAACTTTTAAAGCTGAACTTAACTATTGTGAAGGCTGCCAATCCGGCCTATAATCATAAAGAGCGCTGATCGCCGGAGAAGAACCTTTCACCAATGGCATCAACGGTTAATTTAAATTTGAGGAGGCCTTGCCATGCCCTATCCTTTTGACCAAATCATCGATCGCCAGCAAACCAACTGTGTCAAGTGGGACCAGCGTTTGAAAGTCTTCGGCAGCAGTGACCTGCTCCCGCTGTGGGTGGCGGATATGGATTTTGCCGCTCCGCCGGGGGTCACGGCGGCCCTCGCCGCCCGGACCCAACATCCGGTGTACGGTTATACTTTCCCCCCGTCCGAGTTTTACCAGGCGGTGATTGCTTGGCTTTTTAAACGCCACCACTGGAAGGTCCAGCCGGAATGGCTGGTGGTCACCCCCGGGGTGGTTCCGGCCTTGAATTTGGCGGTTTTAACCTTTACCCGGCCGGGAGAGGCCGTTTTGATTCAACCCCCGGTCTACCGGCCCTTTTTCCGGGCCGCCGAAAACAACGGCCGGCAGTTGGTGCTCAATCCCTTAAAAGAAGAAAACGGCCACTATACGATGGACTGGGCACAGTTGGAAGCCGTCACTGATACCAACGTCAAATTGATGATCTTATGCAGCCCCCATAACCCGGTGGGACGGGTCTGGCGTCCGGAGGAACTCCGCCAAATCGGTGAATTCTGCCGGCGCCGTCAGATCCTGCTTGTCTCCGACGAAATCCATTCCGATCTGGTCTATCCGGGCTATACCCATCTTCCTGTGGCTTCCTTAAGCCCTGAACTGGCCGCCAATACCATCACCTGTCTCGCCCCGAGCAAAACCTTTAACATTCCCGGTCTCACTACAGCGGTGGCGGTCATTCCCGATCCCGAGAAGCGGCGGCGTTTTCAACAAACGCAGGCGGCTTTAGGCCTGGAGGTCTATAATATATTCGGGATTACCGCCTTTACCGCCGCCTACCGGACAGGCGAAGACTGGCTTCGGGAACTCATTACCTACCTCCAGGGGAACCTCACTTTCCTCATGGACTATTTTGCCCGGCGGATCCCGCAGATCCGTCCCGTCAAACCGGAAGGCACTTACCTGGTCTGGCTCGACTGCCGGCGTTTACCCCTGACCCCCGAGGAATTAAGGGGTTTTCTCATTAACGAGGCGAAAATCGGTCTGAACGACGGACGGGAATTCGGCCCGGGCGGGGAGGGTTTTGCCCGGCTCAACATCGCCTGTCCCCGTCCGGTCCTGGCGGAAGCCCTTCGCCGCCTGGACGAAGCCGTCCAGAAACTGCCTATTTGACGACCACACTGATCGCGGCGTCAGGACAATAGTAGGCACAGATTTTACAGGTGACACAGCCTGCGGCGTCAACCGTCACCCTGTTGGCGCCGTAAGCGCCTAAACCGTCCCCCCACCGGATCGCCCCCGTCGGACACCTTTCAAGACAAAGGCCGCAACCTTTGCACAACTCAGGGAAGATCGTCCAAAAGCCCCGCGCCGTCGGCCAGCGTTCACCGCTAAGCTCCGGTCCTTGTTGATCAGGGGCGGCAGTTGCCGGTTTCCCGGACTTGTTTTCCTTAGTCATCCTGGTCAGCCTTCCCTCTCTCTATTTCAATTCTGCCACGGCCGGATGATCTTCTCCGCGCTGCCTGGAAATCGCCTTCGCGGGTTCCCGTCTCACCCGGCCTTTCTATGTTTAATCGCGCGCCCAAACCGGCAGGAGCCGGCCTGAGACTTACTCTTCCTTTTCACCGGAATATTTTCGAGGACCGGACCGCTTCCGGGGCGGCCGCCAGTTCCCACCCTTTGGCCAAGGCCTGCAAATTCATGGTCTTCAGTTCCGGGTTGTCCCGGAATTTCTCGCCGAACTTCTTTTCGATGGCCGCCTCCACCTGGGCGGGGGACAATACCTGAAGCAGTTGGAGAATCGCTCCCAAAACAATGATGTTGAAGACCCGGTTGGTCAGTTCGGTTTTGGCCACTTGGGCGGCGGGAATGCCTACCACCCTCACCCCGTCGGCCGCCGGTGGACGCGGGGGCGGTCCCGGTTCCGTCCCGGTCATCCGGGCGAACGCCTCCGGCGCCACGGTCTCATAGCCCTGTATCCCGACGGTCCGGTCGTCAATGACCGGGGGTTTAAGGGCCGACTGGTCATAGAGATAGATCGTCCCCGGCCGGAGATAACCTTTGATCCGCTCCCCCGCCCGTTCACTTAAGACGGCCACCAAATCAGCCTTTTGAAATTTGGGCGCCCCGATGGCCCCTTCGGCAATCTGGACAAAAGCGATGGAGACCCCGCCCCGTTGTTCCACCCCGAAGTTGGGGATATAGAGGGCTTCCTTTCCCGCCCGGAAGGCCGCTTCGGCCAAGAGCTCGCCGATGCTCTGGACCCCCTGGCCCCCTTCCCCGGCGATCAGGATTTTCCATGTTTTTTGCTCCATCATCATTTTTCCCCCTCCCCGGAGGGCACCTCCGCCGAACGGAACTCGCCCACTTTAAAATAGCGGGGCATCTCCCCTTGAAGAAAGGCCCAGGTTTGTTTGGCATTGGTCCGCCAGTTGGTCGGGCAGGTGGAGAGCACCTCCACAAAGGAGAAGCCCCCTCCGGTCATCTGGTTCAGAAGGGCTTTCTGCAAATACTTCTTTAATTGCTGGTATTCCCCGACTGTCGCCCGGGCCACATACGACCCCTCCGGCGCAATTGCGGCCACCAGCTCCGGCCCAAGCATGGGAAGGCCGGTCTTGGCCACCTCCCGTCCGTAAGGAGTAGTCCCCGTCTTTTGCCCCGGTAAAGTCGTGGGCGCCATCTGTCCGCCGGTCATCGCATATAAAGTATTGTTGGCCAGGATCACCGTAATCTTCTCCCCCCGCTGGGCGGCATTGACCAGGTGTTGGGCGCCGATGGCATAACCCCCGCCGTCGCCCATATAGGCGATCCCGATGAGCTCAGGCCGGGCCCGTTTGGCGCCGACGATCACCGGGATGGTCCGCCCGTGATGGGTCTGAATACTGTCAAAATTAAAAAAATCCCAGCTCAACAGGGAACAGCCAATATCGCAACCGTACAAGACCCGGTCCAGAATCCCCAGTTCGTCCACGACCTCGCCCAAAGCTTTCAGGGCGATGCCATGGCCGCACCCGGGACAAAACCGGTGGGGTTTGGTCTCTTTCCGCCAGGAGCGGGGCATCTTGGTGTTGACCGGCGGTTCCTGAAGGACCGGTTTTTGGTTTTCCGTCATGAGACCGCCTCCCCCCCTTCCGGCCGGCCGACGGCGGCCGCAATCTCCTCCGCCGTAATCCCCACCCCCGGTTTTAATAAAGAGTCCACCGGATTGGTGAACCCGTAAAGTTCGGCTTTGACCATGGCCAGCAACTGCCCGTAGGCCGACTCGGCCACCAGGAGGCGAAGGTTGGGACTGGCCGCCACAATTTCCCGCAAAGCCTGGCCCGGGAAAGGCCGGACCGTCACCGGGCGGAAATAGCCAACCTTCCGTCCTTGCCGGTTCAGACTCTCCTTGGCCTGCCGCGCCGCCCGGGCCACGATACCGTGGGCGATAATTAAAACCTCCGGTCCGGGGGGAACCTCCGCTTCCCATTCGGTCACCTCGGGCGCGATCCGTTCATAGGCGGCCAGCTGATCCATTAAGCGTGTGTACAACTCTTCCTCCAGATTGAAGGTGTTCCGGAGATGGACCGGGTCCCGGTCCCGCGCCGGCACCCCCGGCGGACAGAGGATGGGCTCCGCAGGGACAAGCTCCCACCCTCTGTTTTCCGGCCGGAACAGGGTAACCGCTTCCCGCATCTTCGCCTGATAGCCGTCGCCCAAAACAAACGTGGGGAAACGGTACCGCCAAGCCGTGTTAAAGGCCTTAATCGTATATTCGAAGAGCTCCTGGTGGGAGGCGGTGGAATAGACAATCCGGAGGCCCTCGCCGTTCCCCCCGGTGGCGGTCAGCCTTAATTCCTGCTGGGAATAGATGACCGTCGCCGTGGAAGGTCCCCCCCGCTGTTGAATAATCCACACCCCCGGAATCTGCATCATCTCGGCCATGGCAATGGGCTCTTGCATCAAAATGTTGCCCGGCCCGGCGGTGGCCGAAAAGGTTTTCTTTCCCACCAAAGCACCGCCCAGCATCGCAAAGCCGGCCGACAGCTCATCCTCCGTTTGGAGAAAACCCCGGCCAAAGTGGGGCGCCAGGCGGGCCCAATAATGCATGATTTCGTTCTGGGGCGTAATCGGGTAACCGTACATCAAATCGGCTCCGGCGGCCAGGGCCGCCCAAGCCACCACTTCGTTGCCCGTCATAAAACTCCGCTGTTCCCTGCGGAGCACTTTTTCGTACTCCCCACTCAATTGTGTGCTTGCGATTTTCATCCCCACCTTTCCTTCGGTTGCCTGATCTTCCTCAGGTTTTTGGCTTTTCTTGGGTTCCCGCCCGTTTCACCAGAAGGCGCCGGACATAAAACGTTCGATGGGCCAGACCGGATTGCCCATCCGGTCGACAGGACCAAGCTGGCGGGCGTAAGGGCGCCAGGCGGTGGTGGCCACGACCGGACAACCGACCCGGCGGGCGGCGGCGGTAACCAGCACCGCCCCTTCCTGAATCAACTCGACCGTGGTTTCCTCCCCTAAATGGGTATTGTTGATTAACCCGTCCACCGGGCCAAACTCGTCAAGATAAGCGAGGATTAAGGGGAGGGATGAAGTGAGCGGCCGCGCCGCATTCACCACCATAATCAGGCGCAGGGCCTCCTCCCCGTTTGCCGGAGGGAAAGCGCCCTTAATTAAGTTTAAAAGCCGCCGGCCTTCCACCCCGTAACCTACATCGATAATCACGTCTCCGGGAAAAGCCAGGGTGGAAACGATCTCTTTCTTGAGGGTAATCGCCGCTTCCCCCGGACCAATCAGTTCCTTGGTTTCCCAAGCCAAGACTTCAAGCCCTTGGGCTTCCAGCGTCCGCTTGAGCGGTCGCAGCGTATAAGCCGGCTCCACCAGATCCAAATCGGCCAGGCGTACCCGGCGGCCCTCCCTTACGAGACGAAGGGCCCGGTTAATAGCATTCTCACTTTTTCCGCTGGCATACTCCCCGACATAGGCTTCCAAGACCCGCGGCAATCCCTTTCCCCCCTTTCTCTCCTCTCTCAGCTTCCCCCTTTCCGGCGGCATAAAAACCGCCGACTTGGAAAAGTTAAAAGGAGGTGAAAGCGATGGCCAAAGCAAAACTGACCCCCGCGCAACAAAAATACCAGGCAAAAGCAAAAAAAGCCGAACCCAAACCGGATTACTTCCGAAATGCCATCTCCGCCTTTTTCAGTGGCGGCCTCGTTTGCCTCTTAGGACAGGCTTTGATCGATTTTTACAGCCAGATCATGAAAGTTCCGCCCAAAGAAGCCGCCAATCCGGCCACCGCGACCATGATTTTAATCGGTGCCCTCCTGACCGGTTTTGGCGTCTTCGATAACCTGGCCAAATACGCCGGGGCCGGGCTGGCGGTGCCGGTTACCGGTTTTGCCAATTCGGTCGTTTCCTCCGCTCTGGAATTCCGGGAAGAAGGTTTGGTCTACGGCGTCTGCGCCAAAATGTTCACCCTGGCCGGCGCCGTCATCACCTTCGGGGTGATCACCGCCTTCGTCTTCGGGTTAATCCACGCGATTTTTCATTAAAGGCATTATAGGAAACAATGTTATCTGCCGCTTCGGGAAAGTAAGCTTTTGGGAAGCGAAGAAGCGGGATCAGGAAGAGGGAAAAGCGTGAGCAAGAAAACGGGAAAACAAACCTATCAGTTTGGCAATCCGCCGAAGATCATCAGCACCGGCACGGTCGCCGGCCCCTTTGAGGGGCAAGGACCACTCCGTGAAGATTTTGACGAAATTCTCACCGATCCGCGCAACAACGAAAAAAGCTTTGAAAAAGCCGAACGCTCCATGTTAACCAAAGCCTGTCAACTGGCTTTGGATCATGCTTCCTACTCCACGGGCGAGGTCGATCTCTTTCTGGCAGGGGATCTCTTAAACCAGATTATTTCCGCCAATTTTACCGCCGCCACCTTAGGCATCCCTTTTCTCGGGCTCTACGGCGCCTGCTCCACGGCCGCCCTGGGTTTGAGCCTCGGCGCCATGCTGCTGGACGGGGGATTTGCCGAAACGGTTTTGACCGCCACCTCCAGCCATAATTCCACCGCCGAACGGCAATACCGCTATCCCACAGAATACGGCGGACAACGCCGTCCTTACCAGCAATGGACCGTGACCGGCGCCGGCGCCGCCCTCCTCGGTTATCATGGAGAAGGGCCGAAGATCACCGGCGTCACCTTGGGTAAAGTCGTGGATCTGGGATCTAAGGACCCCTTAAATATGGGGGCGGCCATGGCCCCCGCCGCCGCCGACACCATCCTCCAGCATTTTCAGGATACCGGCTGGGATCCGAAGGCCTTCGATCTGATTGTCACCGGCGATCTCGGCAAAGTCGGACTTGACCTTTGCCGCCAGGAACTGGCGGAAAACGGTCTCGAACTCGGCGACAACTTTAACGACTGCGGCCTTTTAATCTACGATCTGAATAAACAGGATGTCCACGCCGGCGGCAGCGGTTGCGCTGCCTCCGCCCTGGTCCTCTACGGCCACCTCTATAAAAGGTTTCAACGGAAAGAGCTTAGCCGCCTGCTCCTGGTTGGTACGGGGGCACTACATAGCACCACCTCTTTTCAACAGGGGGAAAACATCCCCTGTATTGCCCATGCGGTACGGATTGAGGCTTAGAGGCTTAATTGACTAAACAGGAGGATAACCCCCATGTCCACCACCGTCACCCGGTGGGTCGTCCAGCAACTGGCGGCCTGGGGCGTAAAGACAGTCTACGGCGTGGCCGGTGACGCTATTTTACCGCTTCTGGCCGCGCTCAATGAGCATCCCCGGATCCGCTTTTATAGCGTGATCCATGAAGCCACCGCCGCCTTTATGGCTTCCGCCTATGCCAAATTGACCGGGGAATTAGGGGTTTGTGTCGCCACGAGCGGACCGGGGGTGGCCAACCTTTTGAACGGCTTGATGGACGCCAAAAAAGACCGGGCGCCGGTTTTGGCCATAACCGGCCAGGTGGCCAGTTACAACCTGGACACCGATTACAAACAAACGGCCGACGAAAATCTGCTTCTGGCGCCGGCCGTAGGCTACTCCGCTTTAGCATCCACCCCCAAGGCGGCCAACGATCTGCTCAGTAAAGCGCTCCGGACTGCCATTGCCCAAGGTTGCCCCGTCCATTTGGCTTTTACCAAAGACATCTGGTCAAAACCGGTGGCCCAGCCGGTCCGTCCGCCCGAACCATACCTGACGACCAAAGCCCATTCCAGCCCGGAAGTGATTGCCGGTGCTTTCCCCCTCCTCAACGAGGCGGAGCGGCCGGCGATTCTCGCCGGTCGCGGAAGCATAGGCCTTGGACCGCTTCTTTTGGACCTCGCCACCCACTGGGAAAGCGGGATCACCCTGACCATGCCGGCCAAAGGGGCGGTCCCCGGGGAACATCCCTTGGTCCTGGGCGGCTTGGGTCCGGGGGGCAGTGAAGCCGCCAGTAAAATGCTGGCCGAAACCGACCTTCTGCTCATCGCCGGCGCCACCTGGTGGCCCGAGCTTTATCTTCCGGAGCACTTGAAAATCGTCCAGTTGGACTCCGTCGTTGAGAACATCGGCGGAAAAATTCCCGTCACCTACGGACTCGCCGGCGATCTCCACCTGCTGCTTCCCCATTTGCGGGAAGGAATCATGAAAAAAGAGAAACCCCGGTGGCGGCAGCGCTTGGCCGAGTTAAAAGCCGGCTGGGAAAGGGAGATCAGGCCGGAACGCGAGAAAGAGGGAGCCCCGGTTCCCCCCGGCCGCGTGATCCGGGCCCTTGAACGGAGCATCAAGGAAGACGCCATCATCTGTTTGGATGTGGGCGACCATACCCTCTGGTTTAACCGGCTTTTTAGCGGAACCCGCCAAAGGGTCCTTCTCTCCGGAAATTGGCGGTCGATGGGGTTCGCGCTGCCGGCCGCCCTCAGCGCCAAAATCGCCCGGCCCGAGCAGCAAGTCGTCGCTTTGGTCGGCGACGGGGGACTTGCCCAAAGTTTGCCGGATTTCGTGACCGCCGTCCGTTACCAGTTGCCGCTTACCATCATTGTTTTGAAAAACGAATGGCTGGCCATGGAACGGGACCGGACGGAACTTCTGGCGCTCGACCCCTGGGTCACCCGGCTGGTCACGCCGGACTTTGCCGCCTTTGCCGAGGCTTGTGGCGGAAAGGGCTACACAGTTCACGATTCCTCCCAATTGGAGGAGATTTTCGGTTTGGCCCTCAACAGCCAGGAGCCGGCCATCGTCCAAGTGCAAACGGCCGCTCCCGTCTTTCCCGGACTGGTCTCCCAATTCCGCAGAGAAAAAAATGAGCAGGAAAGGAGTGTTCCCCTATGGGTGTGATCGAGGAAGTCAGCCGGACCCTGGTGGATCGGATGGCCGATCAGTTTCTCCTGCGCTTGATGCGCGACCCCTATGTGGAGAATCTCTGGGAAATCATCTCCACCACGATGAAGGTGACCCCCCGGGATCTGATGGAAATTGTCCTCCGGGCGGAGAAGGGAAAACCCTTGGGGCGTCCCTTCGGTACGGTCTATCATTTTTCCCCGTGGCAGGATCTGATGTTTAACCCGGTCCATTTGGTCCGCCTGCCCACCGCCGATCCGCAAAGCGTCGACACCAAGGTTGTCTTGGGTCCTAAGGCCGAACGCCCGTTGGAACTTAAGATCCCGATTATCCTTTCGGGGATGTCCTACGGGGGCGCCTTAAGCAAACAAGCCCGGATTGCTTTGGCCAAAGCTTCGACAGCCGCCGGTACCGCCACCAATACCGGCGAAGGAGCCTATCTCCCGGAAGAACGGGAGGCCGCCGCCAAATACATCTACCAATACCATCGCGGCCGGTGGCCCCATGGTAATAAAAAAGATTTTTACACACTGGCCGATATGATCGAAATCCAACTGGGCCAAGGGGCCCAGGCGTCTTCGCCCCAAACCACCAAGGCCGACAAGGTGGACGAAGAGTTCCGGGATATTTTCGGTTTGGACGCAGGAGAGGACGCGGTGATCGCTTCCCGTCTCGACGGGGTGGAATCGGGGGAAGATCTGAAGCACCTTGTCTCCCGGTTGAAGGAGGAAACCGGCGGCGTCCCCATCTCCTATAAATTTGCCGCCTCCCACTACCTGGAGGAAGAAATTGAATTGGCGGTCGCCGCCGGGATTGATGTCATCGTCATCGATGGGGCCGAAGCGGGAACCCACGCCGGTCAGCCTCTCCTCGCCGACGCCTTCGGCTTGCCGACCATGCATGCGCTGGTGCGGGCCGTCGATTACCTGGAGGAAAAAGGCGTCCGGGACCGGGTTTCCGTCATCGCCAGCGGCGGGCTCTTCTCCCCCGCCCACTTTCTGAAGGCGATGGCCTTGGGGGCCGATGCCGTGTATATCGGTACCGCCGCGGTCATGGCCATGATCCATACGCAAATGGTGGAGAGCAGTCCCTTTGAACCCCCCACCCAACTGGTCCTCTACAGCGGGCGTCTCAAAGACGAACTCGATATCGACCTGGCCGCCAAAAGCCTCACCAATTACCTGTATTCCTGTGTGGCGGAGATGGTCTTGGGCGTGGTGGCTTTGGGGAAAAACGCTTTGTCCGAGGTTAACCGGGAAGATCTCTGCGCCCTCACTCCCCATGTAGCCGAGATCACCGGAGTGGAACTGGCTTACCGGAGAAAAGGAGCAGCCCCTTATGCCCTGCGGGATGAGCCGGCCAGCGTCGGCGCGGAAGTCCCGGTTTCCCACTGAGCAAAGATTCCTTGTGTACGACGTAAACATCCATTTAAAAAGCCCTTGGACCTCCCATCCGGGATGGCCAAGGGCTTTTCTCCTAGCTTAGGACTTAAGAAAATACTTGAACGGAACTTAACCGCCAAGTTTCGGCAGGTTTAAGGAGTGAGGGAGCTCGTCAATTTTTCTTCATCAATAGAAGCTTGTGCGACAAAATCGGGATCGACCCCTTTTTGATGTACTTCCAAAACAGCTCTCGGAGAAGGATAACCTTTCGGAACCGGTTCTTTTACGGCAACAAGTTTGTCTTTCTTATTAAGAAAAGAAGGACTTTGCTGCAGGTCTTCTTTAAACATTCGTTCATCATTAATATTCGAAAATATCCGGGCAGTAGTATATTCTTCTTCTGTTGCTAAATCAACTACTGCTGAGAAAGAGATTCTTATTTGATCCTCTTGAGATTTTAAACCATAAACCCTGACACACTTAATTTCCTTTGTATTTTTCTCTTCCCAGATTTCAACAATATCATTCATGTCATTAACACGGCTTCTATTGTAAAATGCCCTCACGTGCACTAATGAACCTTCTTTTTCATAGACTAATTGCCTGATTTCTTTTTCATATTTGGACTCTCCATCCTCCTCATAAGGCTTGTGATAATTGTCATCTTTAACAATAAGGGTATATTTGCTGTTATCATCATTTCTCATATATACGGCATGTAACTTGCCGTTATCTCGATCGTGAAAGGAAATCTTAACCGTATATGGGGGAAGGTTTACTTCTTCATAGACTACTGAACAAAATATATCCCGCGAAAACCCAAATCCTTTATTACTTGGTGTGATTTCGAGAATGCTCTTTAACAAACCATTATTTAAGTCATTAACCCAATTGTCGTAATTATTCCCAATTTGATCGAGCATTTCATATGCAGAGTTTGAAGTTTCTTTTGTGGCAGTTACTTTTATAGAATTTTTGTTTTCTTCTTCCTGCTTGACAACCCCTTTAAGGGATTCCGGAAAAGACGGAATCCTATTGAAGACCGGTTTAGTCCGGGGGCTAGAACTAGAAAGCCTACATCCCGCCAGAGCCATGGCCACCAAGAAACAAACTATAACGGGCCAACTTTTTCTCACCCAAAGACACCCCTTTTTGCTTAGCTTTTGTTGTTTAAGCCCACTTTCATTGTGTCTTACTCCTAATTTTCAGATTCAGATAGTTGTGGATAAAATTGGTTTCTTGTTCTTTTTTTATCATAATTTTATATATATGTTATTTCTATATCTATATGCCAATTACTTCCTTGGTTGAGGGTGAAGAAACAATGGCCAATCTTGACTATTTCTCCCCCAGCGTATAAAGTAAAATATAACTTATAAAGTAACAGCCACTTTTTACTTTAGGTGTGATGTCAGTGATTAAAGCGGAGAACCTCGCCAAAGCCTACGGCGAACAAGTACTATTTACCGGCGCCAGTTTCTTAATCAACCCGGGCGAACGGATCGGACTCGTCGGCCGGAACGGCCATGGTAAAACCACCCTCCTCCGGATCCTGGCCGGGGAGGAGGAGTCGGACGCCGGGAGCATCACCTTCCCCAAAAATTACCGGGTCGGCTACCTCAAGCAGCACTTGAGCTTTACCCAGCCCACCCTTTTGGCCGAAGCCTGTCATGGTTTGCCCGCCGCCCAGGAGGGGCAAACCTGGCAGGTGGAAAAGATCCTGCTCGGTTTGGGCTTTACCAAAGACGACTTTCAACGCCCGCCGGCCGAGTTTTCCGGGGGGTTTCAGGTCCGGTTAAACCTGGCCAAGGTCCTGGCCGCCGAGCCCAACCTCCTGCTTTTGGACGAACCCTCCAACTACCTGGATATCGCCTCCATCAGGTGGCTCATCCGCTTTTTGCAGGCCTGGAAGAACGAACTGATTCTGGTCACCCACGACCGGAACCTCATGGACCAGGTGATCACCCATACCCTGGGGATTTACCGGCAAAAAATACGCAAGCTGGAGGGAACAACGGATAAATTCTATGCCCAACTGGCCAAAGAGGAAGAAATTTACGAAAAAACCCGGATCAACGAGGAGAAAAAGAGGAAAGAGATTGAGGCTTTTATCAACCGCTTCCGCTATAAAGCTACCTTAAGCAGCCGGGTCCAGTCCCGCATCAAGATGCTGGCCAAGCAGGAACGCCTGGAGAAACTGGCCAAACCCGAAGAACTGGATTTTTCTTTTCCGGAAGCGCCAATGCCGGGTAAATTGATTATGGAGGTGAAAGGGCTTTCCTTTGCCTATCAACCGGCTGGCCCCTTGCTTATCGACGGCCTCAGTTTCACCGTAGGGAAAAACGACCGGATCGGAATTATCGGGAAAAACGGGAAGGGCAAGACCACCCTTCTTCGCCTCCTGGCCGGCGAGCTAAAGCCGGTCAAAGGCGCCATTACCCGCCATCCCGCCCTCCAAACCGGCTATTTCGGACAGACCAATGTGGAACGGCTGGATCCGGAGAAAACCATCCTGGAAGAATTGCTGGCCACCACTCCCGCTTGTACACCGGAAATGGCCCGCAAGATCAGCGGCGTCTTTCTGTTCAGCGGTGATTTGGCCCTGAAAAAGATCCGGGTCCTCTCCGGGGGCGAAAAAAGCCGGGTTCTCATGGGCAAACTCCTCCTCGCTCCCAGCAACCTGCTCCTGCTGGATGAACCCACCAACCACCTGGATATGGAAGCCTGCGATTCACTGCTGGAGGCCCTGGATGCCTATAACGGCGCGCTCATCCTGGTCACCCATAATGAAATGTTCCTGCATGCGCTGGCCGAGAAATTAATCGTCTTTGACCGGAACCGGGTTTTCTTCTTTAACGGCAATTACCAGCGCTTTCTGGAAGAGGTGGGCTGGGAGGCGGATCAGGAGAAAGAAGGCGCCACTGAGAGAAAGACCAATTGCGCAAGCCCCGCCAACTCCCGGAAAGCACTCCGCCAGGAAAGGGCGGAGATCATTAACCGCCGTTCCCTGGTGTTAAATCCGTTGGCCGCCAAGATGGAGCAGTTGGAAAAGGCCATCGCCCAACTCGAAGAAGAACTGGGGCAAAACAATCAGGAACTCATCACTGCCTCCGCCGCCGGTAACGGCGAAGCCATCGCCGCTTTAGCCAAGCGGAACGCAGAAATCAGCGCAGAAGTGGAAAAGCTCTATAACGAACTGGCCGACGTCACCGAGGAGTATGAACGGGCGGCTGCCGCCTTCGCCGCGGAATTAGAGAAGTTAAACGCCGTTTAACCGGCGGCGCAGCACCGCCCCGACCGGTACTTCCCGGTCCATCGGAAAATAAACCCGGTAACTGTTATGTCCTTCCTTGATCGGTTGGCCGGTTTCATCGGTCATCGCGGTAGAATTCAGGGGAAGCGTGGCATCGGGGAGCAAAAGCTCGGTTTCGTCCCCGGCCACCAGGTGATTTCTCAAGCCGACCAGGATCTTCCCTTCCGCCGGCCGGTAGGCCAGCACGGTCCCGGCCAGCCCGTGGGTCTGCCGGTAACTTTGGTCGGGGTTAACCCCGGCAAACTTTTCGGCTTGTCCTTTCAAATAAAAGCCGGTGGTATAGCCGCGGTGGGAGACCTTGTCGAGTTCGGCGAGCCAAGATGGATCACACCGGTAGCCCGCCGGATCTTTGACCGCCGCCTCCAGCGCCCACCGGTAGGTTCTGGTCACCACCGCCACGTAATAGACAGACTTCATCCGTCCCTCGATCTTCAGGCTGGAAACGCCGGCCGTTAAAATGGCGGGGAGATGCTCAATCATGCAGAGGTCCTTCGCACTCAGGAGATAACTGTAGCGTTCATCCCCGGCAAGGACCAAGGGTTCTTCTGGCCGGGTCCGTTCGCGCAGGGTATACTCCCAACGGCAGGGATGGGTACACTCCCCCCGGTTGGCGCTCCGCCCCGTCAGGTAAGCCGAGAGCAGACAGCGGCCTGAAACAGCCAGACACATCGCGCCGTGTACAAAAAGCTCAAGCTCAACTCCGGGAACAGCCTTGGCGATCTCGCCCACCTCGACCAGGCTAAGTTCCCGGGCTAAAATAATCCGCTTTACCCCCAGCCCCTGCCAAAAGCGGACCGCTGCCGTATTGGTGGTGTTTGCCTGGGTACTGAGGTGCACCGGAAGCCGGGGCGCCGCTTGCCGGACGATGGCCAAGACCCCCGGATCACTGATGATCACCCCGTCCACTCCAATCTCCGCCAGTTCCCCCGCTCTTTGCCGGACCAAAGTTAAATCGCTGTTCCGGGCAAAAATATTCATCGCCGCGTAGACCTTCACTTTGCGTTGGTGAGCCAGACGGACCCCTTCCGCCAGTTCGGCCATGGTCATTTCCGCCTGCGCGGCGCGAAGACTCAGTCCTTCCACACCGGTATAGACTGCATCAGCCCCATACAGGATAGCGGTCCGCAGTTTCTCGAGATCACCGGCCGGGACCAACAACTCGGGCGCTTGCATCTTCATTCCCCCAGTCGAAAAAGGTCACGCCTCTTCCGCGTGACCTCTCCCTAATTTAAAAAATAACCTTTTCCTCCTTAATCAGAAAACTTAATCAGAAAAGCTAAGACCAAACGGTCAATCTTTATCCTTAATCGCCGTGACATCATAACCCATCTCTTCGACCGCGGCTTTCAATTGGTCATCGGATACCCCTGCCTCCACCTCGACCACCGCCCTTTTCCGGCCCAGGTCAACTTGGACTTTCCGTACCCCTGCCACTTGGTTGAGGGCGTTTTCCACATGGGCCACACAATGCTGACAACTCATTCCTTCAATGAAAATAATCTTTTCCATCCGTATCCATCCTTTCTCCCTTTCGTTCACAAAATATGGTGGGCTTTCTCCGTTGGCTTGCCTCATCCTCTTTTTCTTATATTCTTTTCCGGGGGATACTTTCCTACCCCCTTGTTTTTCCCCGTCCGAAGACCGCTCCCGGGCAGCGTCCCATTGGGACAAACGATCAAGGATCCGGTCCTTGGCAAAATAACCGAGGAAAAAGAGGAGCACCGCCCCACTTAGTAAAAGCGCCGCCGTCAGGTAATCCCGCTCCTGAAGATTGGCGCCGATGATGACGGAACCAACAAGGGCGGGGAGCCGGGCGCCGGTGGCCAGCAAAAAGAATTTCAAGGGCGGCACCGCGGCCAAACCCGCCGCATAGGTCAGGAGATCCTTGGGCAACCCCGGGATAAGGAAAAGAAGGAAAACAACGAGATCAAATCTTTTACTCCGTAGCAAGGCCCGGAATTTATCGTACTGTTCCCGGGAAAGAAAAGCTTTAAACACCGGATAACCCAGGAGCCGCGCCGTGTAAAAGGCGAAGACCGAACCGATCAACAGGCCAACCAGAAGATAAAGGGTACCCCAACCCACCCCGTAAAGGTACCCCCCGGCGATCTGCACCACTTCGCCGGGGATCGCCGAAATCACCACCTGGATAACCTGGAAAGCAATAAAAACAAGGACTCCCTTCTCCCCGTAGGACTGAATCAATTCGCGAAAATGCTCGGGTTCACTCACCAGGCGGGTAAGGGCTGGCGCATAACAAACCGTAAGATAGACCAGGAGCGCTAAAAATACGCCAAGGACGATCCAGTTGACCACAGATACTTTATTTAAACCGTTAGAATCCATTTTTCCCCCTGACCATAAAATCCCATTCATTAATGCCAAGTCGATCTTATCATAAACTACGGGCAAAGTAGCAAGTGGGTCTTAAACCGGCAGCCCCTATTTAAAAAGAGGCCTCAGCAGCCTAAAAATCTACGTTAAACCAGGAGTTTTACTTACCTGCCGGCCTTCGGACAAGAGTCCGAACTCGCGGCAGATGGAGATCGATGATGGCCACCGCCGGCTCCAGTGCTTTCAAAGCCGGCAAGGCGGTTTCCCCGTCTCCCGCCTCCCCGACGATGCGAATTTCCGGCGGCACACCCTGTTTTCAATATTCTCTTTGGCAATAATAATTAATAATTAAATAATTAAATTTGACACCGGTAAACAACTATGATATTAATAAACATAATAGTTATTTTTTGGCATAATTGAGAGGAGGAAAATTTTGAAGAAAAAGAATCTTTTGCTGACTGTGGTTTTAATTTTATGTTTAAGCCAAGTCACCGCTTTGGCGGTGGAAAACCGCTTAATCACAGCAAGTATTCCCGCCCCGTCGTTAAAAAACAATTTAGTGGAAGAGCCCTTAAACCAGCTCTTAGTCATCGCCTTACCGCCGTCCTATTTTAGCTCGGACAAAAGCTATCCGGTGGTCTATTTTTTGCACGGTTTTGGCGAATCACCGCAAAGTGTCGGGCTTTTCGCCCGCATTGCCGATTCCTTGTACGAAGAGAACCAGCTTAATGAAATGATCATTGTCGGCATTAACGGTACCAACCGGTTGGGGGGCAGTTTTTACGTTAATTCCCCGGTGACCGGTAATTGGGAAGATTTCGTGGTTAATGATGTCATCGGCTACATTGAACAAAATTACCGGACCATTCCCCAAAGTTCTTCCCGGGGAATCGCCGGTTTTTCCATGGGCGGGTTCGCCGCCATCAATTTAGCCTTCCGCCATCCCGATGTTTTTGGCGTCTTGTATAGCTTGGCTCCGGGGTTATTTGACGAAAACGGTTTAGCCCAAGCGATGACCACCTGGGATCAGCGGTTCAAAACGGCGTACGGGGCAGCCTTTTCTCCCAACCCCAAGCTTCCCTATCCCCACAGCGAAATTCCTGTCTTGGACAACTCGGCAGAAGATAACCGGATCAAGGCCAATTGGGAAAATGGCTTTGGTAACCTAAAACAAAAAATTGCCGCTTATTTAAGCACCGGCACCACACTAAAGAGTATCCGGATCGAAGTCGGTGAATACGATTACTATAAATGGATTATTAATGGTTGCGCTTATTTTTCCCAGCTACTAACCGCAGAAGGAATCCCCCATGAGCTGAATCGTTTCTCCGGAAGCCATCGTTTAACCAGTACTTTAATTGAAAATAGTATCTTGCCCTATTTTTCCCAACACTTCGCGAGTGACTACCCGGCGCCGAATTAACCATTTGCTTAAATTTTTAAAAAGGGTGTCCCTCTTTGGGGACACCCTTTTTGCTTGGTTTAAGCTGAAATCCTTACTTCTGGTCAACCTCAGCCATATGGCAGATGAGGTCAAGCACCTTGTTGGAATAACCCCACTCATTATCGTACCAGGCAATGAGCTTCACAAAGTGGTCGTTTAAGGGGATGCCGGCTTTCGCATCAAAGATGCAAGTATGGGGGTCATGGATAAAGTCAGAAGAGACCACGTCGTCCTCGGTGTAGGCGATAATCCCTTTCATTTCGTTCTCGGAAGCTTTCTTGACAGCCGCTTTAATCTCATCGTAAGTAGCGGCTTTCTCTAAACGGCAGGTCAAGTCAACCACAGACACGTCAACGGTGGGTACCCGGAAGGACATCCCGGTGAGTTTGCCGTTGAGTTCGGGAATAACTTTACCAACAGCTTTCGCGGCACCGGTGGAGGAAGGAATAATATTGGCGCTGGCCGCCCGGCCGCCTCTCCAGTCTTTCTTGGAAGGACCGTCCACGGTCTTCTGGGTGGCGGTGGTGGCATGTACCGTGGTCATCAAGCCCTCGATGATCCCGAAGTTTTCATGGATCACTTTGGCCAGCGGGGCCAGGCAGTTGGTGGTGCAGGAGGCGTTGGAAACCACGTTCATGTCTTTGGTGTATTTGTCATGGTTGACACCCATCACGAACATGGGCGCATCCTTCGACGGGGCGCTGATCACAACTTTCTTGGCACCGCCTTTGAAGTGGGCGGAAGCTTTCTCGGTCACGGTGAAGACACCGGTCGATTCCACAATATACTCGGCGCCGCATTCCCGCCAAGGAATCTCCGCCGGATCCATGTACCCATAGACCGCCACTTTCTTCCCGTTCACCACTAATTTGCCGTCTTCCGTCTTGATGTCGCCCTGGAAGCGGCCATGCACGGTATCATACTTTAACATATAAGCCATGTAATCCAGATCAATGAGATCATTAATTCCCACGATCTCAACCTTGGGATTGTCTACCGCAGCCCGGAAAACCAGTCTGCCGATCCGACCAAAACCGTTGATTCCTACTTTTACCGTCAAAGTAAAAACCTCCTTTAGATTATGTAATAAAAGGAACAATCCACAAGGACGGCCGTCAAAGAGACCGTCCTATCTACCTCTTTTTTATTGTATAAAAGATCGTTATAATCTTCAACAAGTTAAAAGAAATACAAAAGAATTTTCAAGAATTGTTAATCTTATCTTCCCGGCCCGGCTATTCCAAAACCGCTCCCGAACTTAAGCTCAACGTAGGGATGGACGATATAATGGTTAGAGCATAAACAACAAGGGGGTCCACCCATGAACTACCAGCCAAAAGAGACAGAAATCGACTATCCACTTCTCCCTTACTTTTTTGAAGAGACCGCCGGCCATCTCGGCGAATTAAACCGTCTTTTACGGGAGGAAGATTCTTCCTCCCTCCCCTTCTCCGCCAAGCAGGAAGCCCTCTTCCGTATTATCCACCAGTTAAAGGGATCGGCCGCCGTGGTCGGCTTGATGCCATTAACGGAGAGCCTGCATGAGGTGGAAAATATCCTCAGCCAATGGAAACCTGGGGAAAACAGCGAGGATGCTGCTCTCCTTTCCTTACTGTTGGATTTTACCGCCGCCTTGGAAACCATGGTCGCCGAGAAAAGTCATCACTGGGACGGCGATTACTGGCACGCCCGTTTCCGTATCTATTCTCCAAATCCTTCCGGCACGGACAGGCAAACTCCGCCCAAACTCGACCGGCCATTGGTGCTCAACCAGGAGGAAAGGGAAAAAGTCGCCGCCTGGCAGGAAGAGGGAAAGCCGGTGTACGGCATCGAGCTTATCTTCAGTCAGGAAGCACCCCTCCGGAGCGCCGTCGCCATCGCTTTCTATAACTACCTGAAGCGCTTCGGGGAAATCTTGACGACAGCCCCGACCTTCACCGAATTGCCGGGGGAAGATTTCGCCATTTTCAAAGTGGTTCTCTTCCGTTCCACTCCCCTTTCCCCGGAGGAAAAGGAGAAAATTACAATTTTTCCCGCCAACGAAGGGGTCGAAGGGGTTTATATCCGCGAATGGTCTTACCGGAAGGAAGAGAGTCAGCATTTCACCAAGACACTCCAGGTGGACAGCAACGCCTTGAATAAATTAATCCAAAGCGTAGCAGAGATCGAAACCCTATACAAGACAGTCTGGACCCTCCATGCCGTCCCCCGGCGCACCGCCGCCACGAAAAAGCAGATGACGGCGGCTTTGCAAGCCTTGGGTCAAGATCTCAATCTGCTTCGTCTGGGCATCATTAATCTCCGGATGATCCCGGTCAAACAACTCTTCTCCCGCTTTACCAACGCCATCCGGAAAATGGCTTTGGAAAGCCATAAAGTAGTCAAGATCGTCTTTGACGATAATAACCTCCGGATTGAAGAAGAGGTGGCCGAACTGCTGATCGACCCCTTAACCCAACTGGCCCAGAACACCGTGGTCCACGGACTGGAAACGCCGGCCGAACGGAAGGCCGCCGGTAAAAATGAAACCGGCACCGTCCGCATGGAAGCACGGCTGGCCGGGGGAAACATCCTCATCAGGATTGGGGATGACGGTCGCGGCCTTGACCGGAAGGCCATCTACAACTCCCCGTTGGCGGCCAAGTTACCGCAGGTGGAGGCCGGCAGTCCGGAAGAAAACCGTCTCTTACAAAAGATCATCTTTACCCCGGGCTTTACGACCAAATCCAAAGCCGACCAATACGCCGGCCGCGGTTTCGGGCTGAATATCGTGGAAACCAATATCACCAAACTCCACGGCGGTATCGAAGTCACCAGCAAGGAAGGGCAAGGGACCACCTTCACCCTGAAGATCCCCTTCCAGTATCTTGGTGCCCGCGTCCTCCTCTTGAAGGGCGCCGACCGGCTTTGGGGGTTACCCGTCACGGCCAAAGTAACTGTAGAGGCGGCCTTCCTGACCGGAAACGGTCAAAAACCTTCCCCGCTCCAGATCACAGAAACCCTTGGCGAAGCAGAAATCTTAATCAGCCGTCTGGAACCGGAGAACGATGCCGGCCGTTACCTTTGCGGAATCGGCTACTCCGCCCAGGGCGAACCGGTCTCGGTCCTGGATCCGGAATCCTTGCCCCTCCTGGACAAGCTGTTTGCCCAGGAAAAACCAAACAATGGGGATAAACCGAACAGTTAACAGTCGCCCCCCTCCTCCCGGTTTTCCCCGCGGATAACCCGTAAAAAAGCGGCGCCGTACTTTTCCAGTTTCTTTTCGCCGACCCCCTTGACGGAAATGAGTTCTTCCTCGGTGGTCGGCTTTTTTTGGGCCATTTCCCGCAGGGTACCGTCGTGAAAGATCACATAAGGCGGTACCTTTTCTTCTTCGGCAAGGGCTTTCCGCAAATGGCGCAACTTTTCGAAGAGGAGATCCTTTTCGGCGACGGGCGGGGCGGCGCTGCCTTCCCTTTTCCCCCAGACCGGGGCAGCACCCTTCAAAACAGCCAGTGCTTTCGGGCGCAGCTTCACCAGGGGATACTCGCCGCCGGTCACGCCCAGGTAATCCTCGGCAATCAGTTGGTTAATCAAGTCTTTGATCGCAACCAGGCTTTTTTCTTGCATAATCCCATAGGTGGACAAACGGTCAAACCCTAAAACCTTAATCTTTTTGCCGGCCGAACCCTTTAAAACCTGGGCGATGAGGTTGATCCCGTAGGGCCTCCCCATCCGGACAATACAGGAGAAGATCTTTTTCGCTTCCTCCGTTAAATCCACCTTTTCCCATTGCCCGTCACAATTCCTGCAGTACCCGCAGTTTTCCGGTAAATCCGCTTCGCCAAAATAAGCCAGGATAAAGCGGCGGAGGCATTGACTAGTGTGGGCATAATCCACCATGGTCTGGAGCTTCGCAAGTTCCGTCTTTTTCCGCGCCGGGGCATAAACCGTCTGCTCAATCAGGTATTTTTGAATGATCACATCTTGGGGACTAAAGAGAAGGATGCACGCGCTCGGTTCCCCGTCCCGGCCGGCCCGCCCGGCCTCCTGGTAGTAAGCCTCCATATTTTTCGGGAGATTGTAATGGATCACATAACGGATATTCGGCTTGTCAATCCCCATCCCGAAGGCATTGGTCGCCACCATAATCTGAAGGTCATCGCGTAAAAAACGTTCCTGCACCGCCTTGCGCTCCTTTTCACCTAAACCCGCATGGTAACGGCCGGCCGGAAAACCTTTCTCTTGCAAGAGGGCGTATATTTTATCCACCTCTTTCCGGGTAGCCGCGTAGACGATCCCGCTCTCGTGGGGATTTTTGGCCAGATAAGATAAGAGAAAATCCTTTTTATTTACCTGCCGGTAAACACTGTAGTACAAATTGCTCCGGTCAAAGCCGGTTATATAAACATTGGGCTCTTTTAAGGCGAGAAGACGGATGATATCATCCTGTACTTCTTCCGTGGCGGTGGCGGTAAAGGCGGCGACCACCGGCCGCCGGGCCAGTTTTTGTACAAAAGCGGCAATCCGCCGGTAACTGGGGCGAAAATCATGGCCCCACTGGGAGACACAGTGGGCTTCATCGATGGCGAGGAAGGGGACCTCCAGGTCCTTGACCATCTCCAGAAACGCCGGCGTCAGCAGGCGTTCGGGGGCCACATATAAAATTTTATAGGCGCCGGCCGCCGTCTGCGCGAGCCGGCGTCCGACCTCGCCGGCGCTTAACGAACTATTGATGAAAGAAGCCGGAATCCCCAGACTGGCCAAGGTATCGACTTGATCCTTCATTAATGAGATCAACGGAGAGACGACAAACGTAACTCCGTCAAAGAGGAGGGCGGGGATCTGAAAACAAATGGACTTCCCCGCCCCGGTGGGCATAATGGCTAAAGTATCGGAGCCTTGAAGGATACTCTTGATGACCCGGGCTTGTCCCGGACGAAAAGTTTGGTATCCGTAATATTTGCGGAGCAATTCCTCGGCCTGTGTGAAAATGGTCTCCATCCCGGTTCCTCCCAAACTTTTTCCGTTGCTTATTGAGTTCACCTGTCCGGCGCTAAATCTTGACAAAATTAAACCCACGGTTTATATTAAGCGCAAGATTATCCCCGTGTTCAACTTAGATGTTCAAGGCGGATCTTTAGAGGTTAAAGAGATTCTTGCGAAGGAGTAATGGCATGGCAATCGATTTACATCTCCACACCCACGCCTCCGACGGCACCCTCTCGCCGCGGGCCCTCCTCACCGCCGCGGCCGAGTTGGGACTGACCGCAGTGGCAATTACCGATCATGATGCCACCGGTTCCCTGGCGGAAGGGGCCACGGTGGCTGCGGAACTGGGGTTAACCTTCATCCCCGGCGTTGAGGTCTCCGCCAGTTATACCCCGGACATCAGTCTTCATATTTTGGGGTACGGGATCGACCCCGGCCACTCCGGCCTCCGTCAAGTCCTCGCCCGTAACCAAAAAGCCTGGGAACAGAATGAGGAAGACTCCATCGCCGCCCTGGCCCGGCTGGGGATCAAAATCGACCGGCGGCGTTATGCTTACTGGAAAGCCCATCCCGAAGCCGGCGGCTGGCCGCTCTATCAAACCCTGAAGGAAATGGGGTTAATCCGGGATATCAATGAATACTTCGGCAAGTATTTCGGAATCGGGTGTCCGGCCTATGTCACTTACAACTTTGTTACGCCGGAGGAAGCAGTCCACACAATCAAAGCGGCCGGCGGCGTTCCGGTCCTGGCCCACCCCGGCCTTTATGTGGAAGAGAACAAAAAACTCATGGATAGCCCGGCTTTTCGCCAAACCATCCTCTCCCTGGGGATCGAAGGCCTGGAAGCCATCGCCAACAGTCACACCCCGGAGGAGACTGCCTTTTACATCGAATTTTGCCGGAACAATCACCTCTTAATCACCGGCGGCTCCGACTACCACGGGGACTTCGCCGGCCGCCGGATGGGCCATCCCGTCGTCGATGACGCCTACCTCCCGCCCTTGCTGGCGGCCATCGCCCGGCGCCATAGGGAGTTGAAAAGATACTGACTGGTTTCCTTTTCCTACATATACCGGGCCGGAGCCGGATGGTGTTTCCTTGCTCCGGTGAATTTCTTCAAGTATTCTAACGCTCAACTCCGGTTGAAAGCGGGCCGCCGCTTTATGGTCCTTCCTGAACCCAAAGCGTCGCGCGATGTCCAAGTCGCGCGGCCCGCTTTCAACCTTCGCTGCGCAAAGATCTTGCAAAGAAATTCAAGCCGCCGGTGAACACCATCCGGCTCCGGCAAAGTAATTCCAAGATGCAATTTTCAACCGTTAATGGGCTTCCGCATGCTGGAGCGGTCTACTATTTACTCTGAGCGGCCAGGGCGGCGCCGGTCGCCGTGGCAAACTCCGCATGGGCCGGTGTATGGAAACGCACCTGATACATCTGGTGCAGCATATTGAAGATCTCCCCGGCTTGCGGCACATTGGTCAAGTTCCCCGTCAAGACCACATCACTGACTTTATAAATCCGGGTGGCAAAGACCGCCAGCATGCCGATGGTCTGGAAGACCAGGTTGATAATGCCGAGGGCGGTATCGGCTTTGGTCGCCAAATCACTGATCTTCCCAAAATTAGAAGCGGTCGATTCCGGCGGCAAACCAACAATTTGGTCTTTGGTAATGTCGCCGATCAGCAAATCGATGTGGGCCAGGTTCCCGCCCTCCGCCATGGCGATTAAATCATTAAAATGCCGGATATTCAGCATTTTGTTGGAAAGTCCGAGCAAGGTGCCGCCCCCCACCCCGGTGCCGCCGATATGTTTCACTTCGTTCTGGTCGGCCATCACATAGGCGGTGCCGGTTCCCATGCTGACAATAATCGCCTGGTCGAGGCCGCTTAAGAAGAGTCCTCCCTTCCCAATCGCCCGGAACTCATCAATCTTCCGGGTGGGAATGCCGTACAACGGTTGATTGATATAAGAGGCACCCACCCCGGTCATCATCACTTGGTCAACATCGGACAAAGTTAAACCGTTGAGATTAATAAACTTGCCGAAGGCCCCGTAAATCGAAGCCACCGGATCATTGGCCTTCACCCAGACGGGACTAATCAACTGTTTTTCCTTTAAACCCACTATCTTGGTGGTACTGCCCCCCACATCGATCCCGATGACCAGCCCCATCTTTCCGTCCCTCCCTCGCAAATTCCGGTAATCTCTTTCAAGCTCCGGTAATCATCCGGACCAGCGCAATGGTCACCCCGGTAATCCCTTCGCCGCCAAAGAGCCCCGACGCCACCACATCGCCGTTCTCCGCCGCGTCCGGTTTTAACCGCCGGTAGACCAGGCGGGCGAGCCCGCCCAGAAAAACCGTAAACGACATGGCAAAGGGTAAGTACATGCCAATCCCCAGGGTCATGGCGGGTACGCGCGCCAGGTATAACAAGGCGCCGGTCCCCACGGCAATCCCGAAGACCAGCGGGTCTCCGATCCCGTGTACCATTTGGGTCACGGCAAAGGCTTGCACGGCCGGTAGCCCGTGTTCGTTTCCGACCCCTCCGTAACGGCTGATCAAGGCGATCATGGCCAGGGTCGCCACCACCGTGCCGACGGCCCCTCCTACCAATTCGGAGATAAACTGGGCTTTGGGATTGGTTTGCAAGAGAGAACCGGATTTATAGTCATTAAGGATATCCCCGGCATAGCCACAGGCAATCGCCACCCCGGCGGTCACCAGGAAAGCGGCGGTGGTGGTCAAAGGGACCAAAAAACGGATGGCCAAAAGAATAATTATGCCAAATATTTCCATGGGGTTGATCCCCGTTTCCCCCGTAATCGTCGCCGCCATGGCGGTTGCCACCCAAACCCCGGCAATAAGCAGTAAAGCCGCCAAGGGCGGTAACCCCGCCGCCAGGCTGCAGCCGTAGGCGATGATCACTCCGGCCAACTGCAAAACACGCCCGTTTAACCGTCCTTTGCCTTGGGCTCTCTTCTCCCCAGGCCGGGCGTCCTCCCTTTGACGCTTAGATCTCCCCGTTAAAAAATCGAGAAGAAAACGGAGAATAATCCCGGCCCCCGTCCCGACCATGAGCCCTAAACCCAAGGTGTTCTTGAAGGCCACGGCCGCTTCGGAGGAAACCAATAACCCCAATGCCGGCCCCAGCGGAATAATCAAAAGATAGGCGAGGAGCGCACCGCCAAACCAGACACCGGTGGCCAGCGGGCCAATCAGGTACCCGATCCCCACCGCCATCGGGGATAGCATCACCCCCACGTCCAGCCGGCGCCGGAGAAACCAGCCGGAGGTCAGAGCCGCCGGAATCCGGCCCAGGCTGTCCCGGAGATAGGTAAAAAAGGCGGAGAAGCCCATCGCCCCAAACAAAAGCAGGGATTTTTTCCCGCCCTGGTCACCGGCGATTAGGGTTTGGGCGGCTGCTTTTCCGATGGGAAAGGGTAAAGCATCTCCTTCAATATACTTTGGTCGCAACCGCCAAGTGAGGAGCGCGCCGAGGAGCATGCCCGCCCAGGCAATGGCGAGAATTTCCCCCCAGTGCTTCGCCAGTGTAGCCGGGCTTGACCAAACTCCGGTGATCCAAAGGCCGGGCAGGGTAAAGGCCATTCCCCCGGCCACCATGGCCCCGGCCGACATGGCCGTTTGGGCGATACTGATCTCCTGCAAATTGGTCTTCCCCAGCAACTTGAGAACGGTCATCGAAAGGACGGCTACGAAAATCGTCGGCCAAGGTAAAGCCCCCATCCGCAGGGCGGTATACATGGAACTGGCCGTAATCAGCGCCGAGCCGGCCGCTCCCAGCATGAGGCTGCGCCAGGTTAATTGGGGTATTCCCCATAAACCCTGTGGTTTTTCCCCCTTGGTCTCCACGGGATCTTCGCTCCTTTCCCTGCAACAAACTATACGTCTGGATTTATCTACGAAAACTCCTACAGGAAAAGACTCTTTCCTGTAGGATTGGTTTGGCGGTCATTATCTTTACCTACTTATTTAGGAAATTTCTTCTCAGTTAATCCTTCAGAGTTCTTGCCGGCCTTCAATGGCTTTCCCCAAGGTTACTTCATCGATATACTCCAGGTCGCCCCCGATGGGGAGCCCCCGGGCCAACCGGGTAACTTTAATCTGCAAGGGTTTAATCAGTTTCGCCAGATATAAAGCGGTGGCTTCCCCTTCCAGATCCGGATCGCAGGCCACAATCACTTCCGCGATCTCTTCCCTCTGGAGACGGTTGAGTAGTTGTTTGATGTTGAGTTCGTCCGGGCCAATCCCCTCCAGGGGGGAAAGGGCGCCATGCAGTACATGGTAAACTCCCTTAAATTCCCTGGTCTTTTCGAGGGCGATCACATCCTTCGGTTCCTCCACCACACAAAGGAGGTGGTGATCCCGGGTGGTGTCTTGACAGATCGGGCAGGGTGATTCTTCAGTCAGGTGGCCGCAGACCGCACAGTACTTGAGGGCATCTTTCGCTTCGACAATCGCCGCCGCCAACTGCGTCACCTCATCCCGGGGCAGCTCCAAAAGATGAAACGCCAGCCGTTGTGCAGTCTTCGGCCCGATTCCCGGTAATTTGGCCAGTTCCTTGATGAGCCGGCTCATCGTTTTCGGATAGTAGTTCATCATGGGGCTACCGTTAGAAAAGACCGCCGGGTAAACCAGGAATCTTCAAATTGCCGGTCACTTTCGCCATTTCATTGGCGGATAATTCCTGGGCTTCCTTGATCGCCTCGTTCATCGCCGCCACGAGGAGATCCTCCAGCATCTCTTTGTCTTCCAATGCTTCCGGCTCAATGGTCACCTTTTTTACCTCCAAAGCCCCGCTGATCTCAACGGCGACCACCCCACCCCCCGCCGTTTTAGTGACGGTCTTCACGGCCAACTCCTCTTGGACCCGTTTCATTTCCGCCTGCATCTTTTGGATCTGTTTTAAGGCCTGTTGCATATTGGGCATTAGCGTTCCTCCTCTTGAATTTCGGTAAACTCTCCGCCAAAGAGTTCCAACGTTTTCCTAAGCAACTCCGGAGGCTTCTCCTCCGCCATTTGTGCTTCGGCGCCGGCCAGGATAAACTCGGGAACCAGTTTTTCCCCGGTTACTTCCTGCAAAACCTCGGTCACCAAACGGGCATATTCCGGCTGGCGAATCTTCTCCCAATGAAACTTAAGGGTAAAACGGATCTGTAGCCGGTTCCCCCGGATCCCGGCCGGGGTGCCCTCCCGTAACAAAGCTTCCACTGTCCTTTTCCGCTGTTTAACACCGGCCAAGACTTCTTCCCAGCGGTCGAAGGGCTGGACTGCCAGCGGGGATTGTTCCGCTGAAACCGCCTCCGTCTTTTCGGGATTTGTTCCGGGGACCGCGGCGGCAGAGGTCGCCGCTGCCGTCGCCAAGCCGGAAAGAGTTACGCTTCCCGTCTTTCCCGTTTTAGCCGTGGTTTCCGCCTGGGCCGGGGGCGCCGCTGTTTTCATCGGCACCACTCCCCGCCGCTGCGGAGGAAGGCTGAGTAAAGTTGCCTCCACCTTCGCCAGCCGTTCTTCCAAAGCGGCCACCTTTTGCGCCAGGGGACCCCCCATCCCTTCCTCTTCCGTAATTAAACTCAAGAAAGCCATCTCCAGCGGCAGGCTGCCTTCCGTCCCCCGCCGCGCGGCGGAACCGGCCTCCAGAAAAAGCGCGACACCCCGTTTTAATTTGGCCGGGCCCAGCTTGCCGGCAAGGACTTTGGCGGTTTCTTTCTCCGCCGGTGCCAAAGAAACCTCATTTTCCGTCTCCGGCCATTGCAAAAGGAGAAGGTCCCGGAAGAAACGGGCCAGTTGCCGGGCGAAAAGGGGCAGATCCTTTCCTTCGGCACTGGCTTGCTTAATCACATGAAAGCCGGCCACCGGATCCCGGTCCGCCGCCGCCTTCCCCAAAGCCAAAAGGGTTTCATTCTCCACCAAGCCTAAAACCGCCCGGACATCATGGACGGTCAATTTACCTTCCGCATAGGCCAGACTTTGCTCCAAAAGGCCGATGGCGTCCCGTAGCCCGCCGTCGGTCTCCTCCCCGATCAGGCGGAGGGCTTCCGTCTCCGCCGCCAAGCCTTCCGCGGCCACCACCCGTGCCAGGTGGGCACTGATCTCCTGCGGGGTCAGGCGTTTAAAGTCAAACCTTTGGCAACGGGAAAGAATCGTGCCCGGTACTTTATGACTTTCGGTGGTGGCAAAAATGAAAATCACATGGGGCGGCGGCTCTTCCAACGTCTTCAACAGGGCGTTAAACGCTTCCGTGGTCAGCATATGGACCTCATCGATGATGTAGACCTTGTATTTCCCTTCCACCGGCGCAAACTTGACCTTTTCCCGCAAATCCCTGATTTCGTCGATTCCCCGGTTGGAAGCGCCGTCAATTTCCAGAACATCAAGGGAAACCCCGTCGTTAATCCGTTGACAACTGGGGCAATGGTTACAGGGATCGGGACTCTCCCCCCGTTGGGTACAATTGACTGCTTTCGCCAGGATTTTCGCCGCCGAAGTCTTCCCGGTTCCCCGGGGGCCGGTAAAGAGATAAGCATGGGCCACCTTATTATCACGGAGGGCATTGCGTAAAGTCCGCACTACATGCTCCTGACCGACAAATCCCTCCGTAAAACTCTGCGGCCGCCATTTACGATAAAGACTAAGATACTCCAATAGTTTTCCCGTCCCTTTCCCGTTTTGCGCAAAACCTTGTTAAAAATGGTTATAGGAGACCACCTCGGCCAGGGGTTTCCGCGGCCGGGCCGCCGGCTCTTCCGCCGGATAACCAAGGGTCATTAGTTCAACCACTTTATATGCTTCCGGAATCTGCAAAACTCTCTTCACTTCCTCCTGGTCGAAGGAGCCAATCCAGCAAGTGCCAAGCCCATGGGCGGTGGCAACTAAAGTGATATTGGTCATGGCAATGGCCAAATCCACCGCATAGGCCGGAACGCCACAGCGCATCACCCGTTCCGGGTCAAGGGCGACCCCCGCGATGATCACCGGCGCCGTGGCCAGAAAAGACTGGCCGGCCGCGGCCGCCACCCGCTCAATTTGCTCCGGATTGTTCACGACCACAAAGCGCCAGTCTTGCCGGTTCCGGGCGGAAGGAGCCAACCTTGCCGCCTCCAAAACTTCGTTTAAAATTTCTGCGGGCACGGGGCGGTTCTGATAATCCCGGATGCTCCGCCGTGCTCTAATTGCTTCCATGACTTCCATCTTTTTCACTCCCGGCAAATAATTATTATCCTTAATATCTTCCATAAAGGAGGAAGGAATCCTCCAATTGTCAGCATTATTTTACCCCGCCGGCCGGGAAGGGAAAAAGCACCGCCTGGCGGTGCTTTCCGAAAAACCTGTGAACATAAAAAGGGGGAATAAAAAGCAGCCGCGGGGTTCATTCGTAACCAAGGGCAATCACCGGATCCAATTTTGCTGCTTTCCGGGCCGGATAAATCCCAAAGAACAACCCGACAAAAAGAGCAAAGGAAAAAGCCACCAAAACCGAAGTGTTGGTCACCACCAGCGGCCAGCCGCCCAGTTTGGCCACCCCGGCTGCTCCCAGCCAGCCAAGGCCGATCCCGAGTAAACCGCCAAACCCGCTCATTGCCAGGGCTTCAATGAGAAATTGGGTGAGAATGTGCCGGTTTTTTGCGCCCAGGGCTTTCCGGATCCCGATTTCACGGGTCCGCTCGGTGACCGAGACCAGCATAATATTCATAATCCCAATTCCCCCAACCAACAGGGAGATCCCGGCAATGCCGCCCAGCATGATACTTAATGTTCCTGTCACTTGGCTAATCGTCTCTAAAAGCTGCTCCTGGCTGGTGATCCGGAATTTACTGGCATCCCCCATATAGCTGGTAAGAAAATATTCGATCTCCGCCACCGCCGCCTTGGCGGCCCCCGCTTCCGCCGCCTGGGCAATATAACCATTGACGAACTGGCGGTTATTGATCTTCTTCAGCAACACCGAGACCGGAATAAAGGCCTGGTTTTCAAGGTTCCCCCACATGCCGGTCCCTTTCTTTTCCATCACTCCGACCACTACAAAGACCAGATGCCGGTTGCGGACATACAATTTCACCTTTTGGCCCAAGGGATCGCTCCCCGGGAAAAGTTCCTCCGCCAAACCGGAGCCCAAAACAATCACGTTACTGACGTTGGTCAGGTACTCGTCGGTGATAAACTGCCCCCGGGCCGGATAATGATCGTAAATCTGCTGGTATACCGGGGTCACTCCGACAACCGTCGTCTGGTAATTATTCTCTCCGGCAATAAGCAAACCGGAAGTTTGAAGATTAGGCATGATCCGGGTCACCGACGGGCAGTTTTGGAGGATCCGGTCGGCCAGCTCCATGGTGAAGACATCCGTAGCCTGCAGACTGATCCGGCCGCCGCTCCCCCGGCGAATGCCCGGATTGATCATAATCACGTTGGAACCCAGTTGGGAAATTTCACTGGTCACCTGGGATTGAGCGCCGGAACCGACCGAGACGATGGCAATGACGGCGCCAACCCCGATAATAATCCCCAGCATCGACAGGAAAGAACGCATCTTGTTCACAGCCAGGCTGTCAATGGCCATCCGTAAAATCTCCCAAATCATGCGATCACCTCGTCTCTTTGGACCAAGCCGTCCCGGATTTGGATCACCCGCTTGGCTTGGGCGGCAATTTCCTGGTCATGGGTGACCATAATAATGGTATGGCCTTCCTGGTTCAACTTATGGAAAATCCCCATGATCTCCTGGCCGGTCTTGGTATCCAGGTTCCCGGTAGGTTCGTCGGCCAGGATCAAAGCCGGATTGTTGATCAAAGCGCGGGCGATGGCCACACGTTGCTTTTGTCCGCCGGAAATCTCATTGGGCTTGTGGTGCAAACGCTCACCCAACCCCACCTGGTTGAGGGCCTTAGTGGCCAGTTCCAGCTGGCGCCGGCGGCCGCGGAATCCGGCGTAAACCAGCGGGACACAGACATTCCGTAAAATCGTCTCCTTGGGGAGGAGATTAAACTGTTGAAAGACAAAACCGATCTTTTTGTTCCTAATCTCCGCCAGTTGATTCTCGGAGACGGTGCTCACATCCTGTCCGTCCAGGAAGTAATGGCCGGCCGTGGGTTGATCAAGGCAACCCAGGATATGCATAAGCGTGGTTTTTCCGGAGCCTGAGGGGCCGATAATCGCCACGAACTCTCCTGCGGCAATCTGGAAGGAGACATCCTTTAAGGCCTCCACCCGGACCGGACCCATCTGGTAGATTTTTTGTAAATGAACCACCTCAATTAACATCGCATTCACCTTCTACTGATCTCATCTCATGCCCCGCGGTGGTCCCGCTTGAACCTGGACGGCCCGGTTGTTGGCTCCCCCGTTCGAACCGGTGTTGCCTGGCTGGGAAGAGGAAAACTGATAGGCGTTGATCAGAATCTCGTCCCCCGGTTCCAGTCCTTCCAGGACAGCCACTTCCAAGCCATTGCTCAAGCCGGTCTTGACCGGGGTGGGCACCGGTTTTTGGTTGACCACTTTAATCACCTGTTCAGTGCCGCGATCATTCACGATGGCTGTGATCGGAACCACGATTTGATCCGCAATCTCATCCACAATAATCTCCACTTCGGCGGAGAATTCCGGTTTTAACAACGGCGATTCCTCGGTGAGAATAATGGTAACCGGCAGGGTAACAATCCCGCCGCTATTGGTGGCCTGTAAAGCCACTTCCTTCACCCGGCCTTCAAACTTCCGGTCGGGAATGGCCTCGACGGAAATGATGGCCCGCTGGCCCACTTTCACCTGTTGACTTTCACTCTCGCTGATGTTCACTTCAATTTCGTAGGGGCCGTCGGCAATAATGGTGCCGACCGCATTCTGTTCATTGATCCCCACATAATCACCCACATCCACCAGGTCTCTCGTGATGATCCCGTCAAAAGGCGCCCGTAAAGTTGTGGCTTCCAGGTTCTCCTTGGCGATTTTTAACTTGAGTTCCGCCTCGCGAATCTCGCTCTCCAACCCGTTGATTAAAGCCAAATCATAAGCCTTTTTGGCCTGGATGTATTCCAGCTCTTGTTTAGTGGAGTCAAGCTCCACCAAAACCTCGTCCTTCTTCACCACCCGGCCTTCCGTCAACCGGTCGGTTTTGACCCGGCCACTGACACTAAAGTATAATTCCTTCCTTTGTTGCGGGGATAAATAACCACTGGCCGCAATGGTCTTTTGCATCGTTCTTTTCTCCACCTTCATGACCGCCCGGGGCGAAAGATCCAGATTGAGCGGTCCGTTCCCGGCCACCCTCATCTTGCGCCCTCTCCCCCGCCAGATCAAGAAGGCGCCAATAATAAGCAGAATGATTACCGGTAAGATCCATCGTTTCCTTTTTTTCATCGTCGAACCCCCTCTATATGAAAGCCTTCATCATCCATTCCAACGGGAAGTGTTCTCCCTCAAAGCATCCCAATTAACTGCAAAAGCCGTAACTTGTTCACAAAGGCCTGATCCTGGGCGGATTTATACCCAATCTCCGCATTTGTTAATTCCAGTTCCTTATTGGTCCAGTCCTTTTCCGAGAGAAAGCCGGCTTCCCGTTGTCGCCGGTAAACCTCCCTCTCGAGCTGGGCTTTCTCCAGGGCCATCCTCTTCTCTTCCACCTTTAGCTCGGCCAGTTCTTGCGTGTGCAAGCGGTTATATAACTCCGTCTCCAAAGAAGCCCGCAAATTCTGGATCTCCCGCTCGAGCGCCGCCCGCTGGGCTTCATGCTCCTCCGCGGCCAACTGTTTGGCGCCCCCGTCCCACAGTTGGTAGCTGAGATTTAGGTTGAGACTCAACTTTTTGCTCGTCGTGTCATAACTTCCGCCGGTGGTCACTTTCGGTTGGTAGGAAGCCTGACTCCAAGCCCAGAGTTGCTCAAGCTGTTCCTGGTCGATCCGTTTGGCCGCCAGTTGGTAATGGGCTGCCTCCACCCGGGCAAAAAGGGTCGCCGGATCTTCCTCCCTCACCACCAGCGCATTCACCTCTTCCTTGAGCTGGCGGAAATAAGCATCATCCTCGTCGAGGATAATCGGGTAATCGGCGGGCAGTCCTAAAGCTAATAGCCACTCCCGTTTCGCTGTTGTAAAGTTGTTTTGGGCCTGCTTCCACTCATATTCAGCCTGCTTCAAACTGATCCGGGCGGCCAGGACCTGCCCCTCGCCAGCCTCGCCCATCTCCTGCCGTTTTTGGGTCAGGGAAAAATCATCCGCGGCCAAAGTGTACTTGGCTTCGGCCACCTTGAGCTGTTCCTGGAGGCGTAAAAGCTGGAGGTAACCTTCCAGCCACTCAATTTTTAAAGCGGTCACTTTCCAGTCCAACTCGGCTTTCGCCTTTTTCAGCGTATTCAAGGTCTCATAATACTTCTGTTCCAGCGCGGACGGAACCCAGGGGTAAAGCTGTTGACTAACGGAGAAGGTGAAATCAAGCTCGGGGTCGTCATCAGCCTTTAAATCTTTCTGCAAAGTCAGTTTGGGTTCCAAGGCAAGACCGGTCCGGAAAAGCTTGGTGCCGGTCAGGGTCAGACTTGCCGTTTCTTGGTCTTTTCCAGTATTTCCCATGGTTCCACCTGTTTTACTTCCGCCGTTCTCCTCCGTCAGATTGGCAGAGAGGCCGGCCCCCAACCCAACCTGCCAATGGAGGTTGGTTTCGATCTTGGCCAGTTCCCGTTGGATTTGGGCTATCTTTTCCTCCAAACTCAGAGTGTCGGTACTATGAGTCAAGCCCCAGGCCACCGCTTCTTCCAACGTCCCCGTCTCCGCCGCCAGCAGAATGTTCCCCGGCCGGACCAGAAGAATAACAAGGCAGATCAGGCCACTCAGAAGAAAAGAGTTTCGGTTTTTTTTCATCGGTCACACCTCCAGGTCCAGACCAAGGAGTTGCTGGAATTCCCATTTTTTCGACTGGTAATTGGTGACGACCGTCAGCATCTGGTATTCCGCCTGGAGTAATTCGGCTTCCGCCGCCAAACGGTCCGCTTCTTTAAGTAAGCCGGCCTTCTGTTGCTGCTGGATTTTGGCGAAATTTGCCCGTACCGTGGTTAGATTATTTTCATTCAACGCCAAATTCTCCGCCAGCCGGCTTAAAGCCCGGTATTGCTGATGCACGGAGTTTTCCAATTGCCACCGGGCCTCCTCCCAACGGAGGGTGGCCAAGGCCAGATTATTCTCCAGTTCCTGTAGCTCCACCGGTAATGCCGTCCCCAGCCGGGCCCGGTCCAAAGCAAGCCGGGCCAACTCCACTTCCAGCTCGGCCGCCTGCAGGGAACGGCTATTGGCCAGGGCCAAGTTCAGGCATTCCTCCTCACTTAATTTCCAGGTCAAAGCTGTATTAACCGGCTGTAACCGGGGGATTGACCTCTCGGCCGGCCAACCGATGGCGACCATCAATTCCTGCAGCAATAAATCGTAGTTGTCCTCGGCGGTTTTCAACTCCTGCCGGGCTTTATGGTATTTATTTTCCTGCTGGATCAGGGCCAAATGGGTGGCATACCCCTGGGTCACTTGCTGCTCCACTAAACGCAGCGCCAACTCCTCACTCTCCAGTTGTTTCTGCCGCCACGTTTTCTCCTGTTCGGTTTTGAGCACCTCCAGGTACTGCTTGGCAATGGAGAGCAAGGCCTGATTTTTGGTCTGCCGGTAATTCTCCTCGGCTTGCAACAAGTTCAGTTCCAACTGCAATTCGCTGGAGCGCGAACCGGTCAGGGGCTGGCTCGCCTTATTTTTCTCATAATTAAGGCGGGCGTTTTCCCACGTTAATTTGGCTTTTTTAATCGAATAGTTCGCCTCCAGCCCCATGGCTAAGGCTTGCTCCAGGCTTAATCCCGTGTCTGCGGCGGCCGGCACCACCGGAGTAAAGAGCAGACCAACCAGCAGCCAACCGAAAAATCCGTACAGCGCCTTTTTCCGCAACAACTCCTTCTTCCGCAACAGCTTTCCCCCCAAATTATGTAGAATCAATCAATTCCAACTTCCATCGAATTCTTTTCATTGAGTCCATTTCCTTTTGGGCATCGCTGCCATCTCTCTTCTTATGAAAACCAGGTAAAAAAATATGAACCCGACGCCAAAGGCAACTGTACACAGTAAACGCCAATTTGGCTAGATTGTTCCGCGACAGGGAAACATATTCGTAAAATTTTACCCTTTCTTCAATCCTTAAACAGTCAAAAAAAGAAAAGGCCGTTCCGGAAAGGCCTTTCATAAAAAATAAATTTTTCCTTGCTCGTCGTTTTATATAAGGTAAAGATATTAAAGATATAAAGATATAAAAAAACCTCCGTCCGAAACGGAGGTATTCCACTTATTTGGTGCCGAAGGCGGGATTTGAACCCGCACGAGAGTACTCCCACTGCGCCCTGAACACAGCGCGTCTGCCAATTCCGCCACTTCGGCATCGCAACAGTTATTATACCCGAAAAATTTTCACTTGTAAAGGGGAAAAACGAAAATTACATCAGCACTTATTTTTCAATTCAAAGATCAATACCGCCATCCATCGTAAAACCAATTTTCATTTTATTTATTCCCGGGATCTAAAGGCATAGGAAAGTCCAACCGTACACGGGTAAACATCCGACCTGAAAGCCGGCTGATGTTTAAATTCTGTATAATTTTGGGGAATTAACCGTAAAATATATCCGGATCCAAGTTATACGGGCGAGATCAGGCCAAATCGCATGTCTGATGAAGTAATCGGAGGATAAATTTAATTTTTGGCCGTATTCTCCAAAAAAACGGTTAAAACCGTATAGTTAGGCTTCTTGCATTTTCCAGGTTTGGTTAATAAAATTGAACCTAGATTAGCACTCACCTCTAATGAGTGCTAATAACAATGATTGAGGAGGGAGACAATGAATATCAAACCATTAGGCGAAAGAATCGTCATCAAAGTTGTGGAGAGTGAGGAAAAGACCAAAAGCGGGATCGTCCTCCCTGACACCGCGAAAGAAAAACCCCAAATTGGCGAGGTTTTAGCGGTTGGCCCCGGTAAAGTGCTGGAGAACGGCCAGAGACTCGCCATGGAAGTGAAAGTTGGCGACAAAGTCCTGTTTGCCAAATATGCCGGGACCGAAGTCAAATTGGATGGCGAGGAATACATGGTATTGAAAGAAAGCGACGTACTCGCGATCCTCGGATAAAACCGGATAAAAAAGCAAGATTTCAACCAATTACTTAAAATATGACGAAGAGGGTGAAAAAATGGCAGGTAAACAAATCATTTATAACGAAGAAGCACGGCACGCTTTAGAGCGTGGCGTCAATAAACTGGCCGATGCCGTCAAAATTACTTTAGGTCCCAAGGGCCGGAATGTGGTTCTGGAGAGAAAATACGGCTCCCCGACCATTACCAACGACGGTGTGACCATTGCCAAAGAAATCGAACTGGAAGATCCCTTTGAGAATATGGGCGCCCAACTGGCCAAAGAAGTGGCGACCAAGACCAATGACATTGCCGGTGACGGGACGACCACCGCGACCTTGCTGGCCCAAGCCATGGTCCGCGAAGGGCTGAAGAACGTGGCCGCCGGCGCCAACCCCTTGATGCTGAAACGGGGAATGGACAAAGCCGTCCAGGCTGTGGTTGACGAGATCAAGAAGATCAGCAAACCGGTGGATAAGAAGGAAGACATCTGCCAGGTTGCTTCCATTTCCGCTTCCGACGAAGAAATCGGTAAATTGATCGCCGAAGCCATGGAGAAAGTCGGGAAAGACGGCGTCATCACCGTCGAGGAATCCAAGACCATGGAGACCAAACTGGAAGTGGTCGAAGGAATGCTCTTTGACCGGGGTTACATCTCCGCCTACATGGTCACTGATTCCGAACGGATGGAAGCGGTTCTGGAGGAGCCCTACATTCTCATTACCGATAAGAAGATTACCCTCGTGAAAGACCTCCTCCCCATCCTCGAGAAGGTTGTCCAGAGAGGGAAACCCCTCCTCATCATCGCCGAGGATGTGGAAGGCGAAGCACTGGCCACTTTGATCGTCAACAAACTCCGTGGCACCCTGAACGTGGTCGCTGTCAAAGCGCCCGGCTTTGGTGACCGCCGGAAAGCGATGCTCAGCGATATCGCCATTGTCACCGGTGGCCAGGTCATCTCCGAAGATGTCGGTATGACCCTGGAGAACGCCACCCTTGACATGTTGGGCCAGGCCCGTCAGGTCAAAGTGACCAAGGAAGAAACCACCATCGTTGATGGTAAAGGTTCGCCGCAAGACATCAAGAACCGGATCAGCCAGATCAAACTGGAGATCGAAGAGACAACTTCCGATTACGACCGGGAGAAGCTCCAAGAACGGCTGGCCAAACTCTCCGGCGGCGTTGCGGTCATCCAGGTTGGCGCGGCCACCGAGACCGAGATGAAAGAGAAGAAACACCGGATCGAAGACGCTTTGTCGGCCACCCGCGCAGCTGTCGAGGAAGGTATTGTCCCGGGTGGTGGCGTCACCCTCTTGCAAATTGCGCCTGTCCTGGATGAGCTTATGAAGAAAGAAAGCGGCGACCTGGCGACCGGTATGTCCATTGTCCGGCGTGCCTTGGCCGAGCCGGTAAAACAGATTGCCACCAATGCGGGTGTTGAGGGTTCGGTCATCGCCGAAAAAGTGTTAAGCATGGAGAAGGGTCACGGTTACAACGCCTTGACCGGTGAATTTGTCGACATGATGTCCTCCGGTATCGTTGACCCGGCCAAAGTCACCAGAAGCGCCCTGCAAAACGCGGCCAGCATCGCCGGGATGCTTTTGACCACCGAGTGCCTGATCGCCGACATTCCGGAGAAGGAGAAACCGGCTCCCAACCCGAACATGGGGGGCATGGATTATTAAAAAAAGAAGGGGCAGAAAGCCCCTTCTTTTTTTTCCCCCTTCCTTTTCTTCTTGCCTTATTCCAACGGTCTGTCTCAATCTCCGCTAAGACAGTCGGGCCAAGGCCTACCGGCGCCCGCCCTTTTTGTGTTATAATCGACCTTAGAAAATATTCAACCTTTAGGAAGTGAAATGCGATGCCGGAACGAACCCATTATGTCGAACGTGCCCTGGAACTGGGCGCCGATCATGCCGTCCTTTTTACCTTGAAAGATATCATCTTTGATTCCCGGACGCTCCTCAAATGTATGTTTGGCTGTGCCGACTGGGGCAAAGGTCCCACCTGCCCTTCCCGGCCGGGCTCCTTGAAACCCTGGGAGTACCGGCAAATTCTGGAGGAATACAGTTGGGGGGTGATCATCCATTCGACCAAGAAAAAGACAGCCCAGGATGTCTCTTTCACCCTCGAACGCGAAGCCTTCCTCGACGGTTACTACTTTGCCTTTTCCCTCAGTGATTGCGCGCTCTGTACCGAATGCGCCGGGTTGAAAGGAGAACCATGCCGCCAGCCCAAAAAGGCACGCCCCGCTTTTCACAGTGTGGGCATTGATGTTTTCAAGACGGTCCGGCGTTTTGGATTGCCGATCCAAACTTTACGCGACCAGGACCAAGAGCAGAACTGGTATGCAGCGGTTTTTATCGAATAATGAACCAAAAAGAAGAAGGGCGGTCTAGGCCAAACTAATAACCCTCCGCTTCCGCCCCGGCCATGCCCAGTTCCGGCCGGGGAAGAACCGGTTCGTCGAAGAGAAAATGCCCGCCCAGGGTCGCGCTTTTCACCCCGTCCACCAAGATGGTGACCGCCTTTAAATCCAGATTGACGGCCAAGGTATTAACCAGGCTGTAAATGGCCAGAAACTCGGAAGCCCCGCCCCCGTTAATCCAGGCGCCCAACTCCGGGCGGACGTCAATCACCGCCTGCTCCCCTTCCAGGCGGAGGCTTTTCACCCAATCGCCCCCCGGCAGGCAGGGCAAGAGGGCGCTGCCCTCTCCCGGCCCCCGGGCCAGTTCTCCCAGGATCGCCCGGGCCTTTTTTAATCTATCCTTCCCGTCCCCTGCCGGCAGGGGCCTCATTTCCGGCGTTAATTTAAGATCCTCATTGTTGGGGGTGGCAAAATACAAACAAGCCATCCCCGGCTCCACACTGGGAAAGGTTAGTTCAGGGTAGACTTTGGCGGCCAATCCCCCGCCGCCCGTTTCCACTGTCTCCGGCGCGGGGTTTTGGGCCTGCTGAGTTAAATAGGCCGCCGTCCCGTAGAAGATCGCTTCCGCCAGTTTCTCCCGGTATTCCGGATCCGCCAGAAGTTCCTCTTCCCGGGCATTGGAGATAAAGCCCACCTCCACAGTGACCGAAGGCATTGTCGTCGCCTTCAGGATCAGGTAATCGGCGCTTTTGGCTTTCCGCCGGTTCGGACCCAGCCGGGTCACCAGACTCTCTTGGATGGCCTCCGCCAAGGCCTTACTGCTGGGGGTTTTCTGATCGTAAAAACATTGGGCGCCCGACCAGATGGATTGGGGAAAACTGTTCACATGGATACTTAAAAGCAGATCGGCCTTGCTTTCATTCGCCAGCCGCACCCGGTAGAGCAAATCCCGGCGTTTCCTGGTCAGGCCGGCGTCTGTGGACATCTGGCCGTAGTCAATATCCTTTTCCCTGGTCATGACCACATAGACCCCGACCCGGGAAAAATACCGTTTCAGCCTTTTGGCGATATCCAGCGTGATGGTTTTCTCCGCCAAGCCGCTGCGGCCCACGGCGCCGGGGTCGCTCCCCCCATGGCCGGCATCGATGATGATTGTTTTCCCCGCAATTGCCGACGGTAACAGCGCCGGCGCCTCCACCAGGCGGGCCCGGCGTGTCCAACCATAGAAGAAACCCAACAGGATCAGAAGAATGATGGCAAGTAAATACTCCCGGCGCCATACAATATTTAACCAGATGAACTTTTTTTTGGTAAACATGGCACTCCCCCGGCTTTCCTCATTACAGCTTATGAACAAAGGGACCGGTTTAGAAGGGGGGAAAAAAGCCGGGCGGCCGGATCCGGCCAACACGGTTTGAGCTGAAAGTTTAATCTATTGATAATAAATATCAGCCCGGCCTTTGGCTGTGAAGAAAAATTAATGGAGGGTTTTCCATGGATCCCATCTCCATTAAACCAGTGGTCACCCGTGGTGATCTGCGGGAGTTTCTTTGGTTGCCGTGGAACATTTACAAAAACGATCCCAACTGGGTGCCCCCTTTGATCGAAGAGATTAAAAGGAAGTTAAATCCCAGGTTTAACCCGTTGCTCACCAGAGGCCCCTACCGTCTCTTCCTGGCTTGTGACGCGGTCGGGCGGCCCCTCAGCCGGGTGCTCGTCGGCGTCGATACCACCAAAAGCGGAGGCCAGACGGAAAAGGAAGGCTATCTCGCCTTGTTTGAAGCCCAGAACGGAGCGGCCGGAACGCTCATCCTTAACCAGGCCTGCCACTGGCTTTCCTCCCTCAACGAAGGGATCAAACTGGTGCGCGGCCCAATCTTCCCCGCCAAGGGCGAAAATTTCCGGGGCCTTTTGATCTGGGGCTTCGACTCGCCGCCGGTCATGATGAACCCCTATAATCCCCCGGAGTACGCCAGCTATTTTGAGCAAGCCGGTTTTACGAAGGACATCGATCTTTACGCCTACTACTACGATCTGAAAAAAGTTGACGAGCGCAAAGCCGCCCGCGTGATCAGCTACGCCCAGCAAAAATATGGTTTTCAGGTAAATGCGCTTAATCTCAACAACCTCGAAGCGGAACTGGCGGATATCAGATCCATCCTGGACCATGCCCTTCCGGAGGATTGGCATAACTTTACCCCGCCCAACCTGGAGGAACTTAAGGCTTTTACCTATCAACTGAAAGATTTGCTCATCCCGGAACTAATCCCCATCGCCCGCAGCCGCAAAGGGGAGCCGGTGGGTTTTGCCGTCTCCATTCCCGACTACAACCGGATCTTGGCGAGGATGAGCAGCCGCCTTCTTCCCACGGGCTGGGCCAAGTTTTTCCTGAACCGGCACCGGATCTCCGGCGCCCGGGTTTTTCTCCTCTTTGTCATTCCCGAATTCCGGAAAAAGGGCGTCGCCGGCACCATCTTTTACTATTTATTACTAAAAGCAAAAGAACTGGGCTTCACCTACGGCGAGGGTTCCACCATCGCCGAATTCAACATGCCGATGCGCCGGAACGCGGAAAGAGCCGGCGGATATCACTACAAGACTTACCGGGTTTACAAGAAAAATCTATAACTCTGGTTTTGCTTTGCCGGTTTTCCCCGGCTTTTTTTTCTGCTTCTTCACGGCGATTTTAACGAGGGACGAAAAATCAGGGGAGATCGGGAGATAATAGGAGGGAAAGCAACCACGGGAGGTTTATCATGCGTACGCTCTGGAAAGGGGCCATCAGTTTCGGGCTGGTCAATATCCCGGTCAAAATGTACACCGCCACCGAGCGGAAAGATCTCCATTTTCACCAACTCCACGCCACCTGTAAAACTCCCGTCGAGTACCGGAAATTCTGCCCCACTTGTCAAGTGGAGGTTAAACCGGAGGAACTGGTCCGGGGTTATGAATATGAAAAAGGCAAGTATGTCATCCTCCGGGATGAGGATTTTCAACTCTTACCGGGAGAAAACACCAAAACCATCGATATTCTCGATTTTGTGGATCTGGCCGAGATCGACCCGGTCTATTTTGACCGCAGTTACTACCTGGGACCCAACCCCGGCGGGGAAAAGGCCTATGCCCTCCTGAAGCAGGCGATGGCGGAAACCGGCAAGATTGCCATCGCCCGGGTCATGATCCGTTCAAAAACCGTTCTCGCCTGTATCCGGGGGTGGGATCAACTGCTTGTCATGGAAACGATGTTCTTCCCCGATGAGATCCGCACGCCGGAACTGGTCACGGCCGAATTTAAAGAGGTAAAGCTTCATCCCAATGAGATCAGCATGGCCACCAGCCTGATCAAAAACCTGTCCGCCCCCTTCCGGCCGGAGAAATACACCAATGAGTACCGCTCCCAACTGATGGAGTTGATTCAGGCCAAGATCGCGGGGGAAGAAGTGGCCGTACCGGAGGCCCCGGAAACCGGAAAGGTCGTGGATTTAATGGAGGCCCTCCGGGCCAGTCTCCAAGCAACCGCCGGGGCAAAGGAAGAAGAAGCCCCCAAAAAACGAAGAAAAAAGAAGACGGGATAAACGATGGTTTTACCCCTCCGGATTGCGCCGATGCTCGCCGTCAGTGCCCCGCCTTTTGACTCCCCCGCTTATTCCTTTGAGATCAAGTGGGACGGTCTGCGCTGCCTCGCTTTTCTCGAAAAAGCCACCCGCCTGCAAAGCCGGAACGGCCGGACGATCACCTTTCAATACCCGGAACTTTTCGACCTCCACCGTCAGGTGAAGGCGGCCGGGGTGGTCCTCGACGGTGAACTTATCGTCCTCGCCGACGGCAGACCAAGCTTTTCCCGTCTGCAAAACCGCATGCACGCCACTTCGGCCGCCGGTATCCAGGCGGGCGCCCGCCACCATCCGGTAGTCTATGTGGTCTTCGATCTCCTTTATTATCAAGGAAAATCCCTCATGGCCCAACCTTTGGAGGCCAGACAGGAGTTGCTCCATCAGGTAGTCACTCCCGGCCCCCATCTCATCATCAGTGAAGCCATTCCCGGCGCCGGACAAGCCTTATTCGACCGGGCCGCCGCCTTGGGGCTGGAAGGGGTGGTCGGCAAAGCCAGAAACAGCCCCTACCTCCCCGGCCGGCGGAGCCCATACTGGAAAAAAGCCCGGGTCACCAAAAGCGCCGATTTTGTCATCTGCGGCTACACCACCAAACCAGAAGGCCGCGCCGACCTCTCCGCGTTGGTCATCGGCTTGTACACCGGCGAAAAGCTGGTCTCCTACGGACTGGTCGGCACCGGCCTGGGCAAACAGGAGATCGACCATCTCCTGCACCTTTTTTATCCCTTGCGCCGGGAGAACCCGCCGCTTACCGACCCGCCCGCCTTAAAAATGGTCCACTGGCTGGAACCCGGTCTGGTTTGTGAAGTGGAATATTTGGCGGTCACCCCCGACCGCCGTCTCCGCCATCCCCTCTACAAAGGACTGCGGGAACGTCCGCCGCAGGAATGCCGGGTGGAAAACCTTCAGTAATTCCCATCCTGCTCTCCTTACGCCACGCGTACGTTATTTATTTTTTACCGGGAAAACGTTGACAAAGGGAAAAGGGCATGTTATTCTGAATTTGATATTCCTAGTAAATAACTAGGGATTAAAGAGAATCCCGTAATGACGCGCTTTCCCACTGATCGGGAGAAGATATTGACTTTAACGAAGGAAAGGAGTAACCAAGGATGATCTATCTGGATCATGCCGCCACCACCCCGGTGAAGCCAGAGGTTTTGGAAGCGATGCTCCCTTACTTTACCAAAGAATACGGCAACCCTTCCAGCGTTTACCGGCTGGCGCAAAGAAATAAAAAAGCCCTGGATGACGCCAGGGCCACCGTGGCCAAGAACCTGGGCGCCCAGCCCAACGAGATCTTTTTTACCTCCGGCGGGACCGAGTCGGATAACTGGGCCATCAAAGGGATGGCTGAAGCCTTAAGGGAGAAAGGCAACCATATCATCACCACCAATATTGAACACCATGCCGTCCTCCATACCTGCCAGTACCTGGAGAAACATGGTTTCGAAGTCACCTACCTGCCGGTGGACAAGGACGGTCTAATCACCCCCGCACAGGTGGAAGCGGCCATCCGTCCGGAGACGATTCTAATCTCCGTAATGTACGCCAACAACGAAATCGGGACGATCATGCCCATCGCCGAAATCGGCGCTGTCGCCAAGAAACACGGAATCGTTTTCCATACCGATGCGGTCCAGGCCGTCGGCCAGTTGCCCATCGATGTAAAAGCCCAGAATATCGACCTGCTCTCCTTATCGGGACACAAATTCTACGGGCCGAAAGGCACCGGTGTCCTTTACGTCCGCCGGGGGCTGAAACTCCCCTCTTACCTGCATGGCGGCGGCCAGGAACGGGGGCGCCGGGCCGGGACGGAGAATGTACCGGGCATCGTCGGCCTCGCCAAAGCCATTGACCTGGCCTACCAGAATTTGGAGGCGAAAAACGCCAAAATCAAAGCCCTCCGCGATTACCTGATTGACGGTATTTGCGAACGGATTCCTTACTGCCGCTTAAACGGCCACCGGGAAAAAAGGTTGCCCAACAACGTCAACTTCTCCTTTGAGTTCGTGGAAGGGGAATCCCTTCTCCTGCTCTTGGATATGGAAGGGATCGCCGCCTCCAGCGGCTCCGCTTGCACCTCCGGCTCCCTGGATCCCTCCCATGTCCTCCTGGCGCTGGGGCTCCCCCATGAACTGGCCCATGGTTCGGTCCGGTTTACCCTGGGTGAGGACAACACGAAGGAAGAGATCGATGAAGTCCTGGCGAAACTGCCGGCTTTTGTCGAGCGGATGCGGGAAATGTCCCCCCTTTACGAAGAGTTTGTCCGGAAGAAGCAAAACAAGTAATTTCCGAAGACACCAAAGAGGCCAAATATCTACTGTTTTGAGGTGAGAAAATATGTATAGCCAGAAAGTAATGGAGTGCTTCCTTCACCCCCAAAACGTCGGGGAAATTAAAGACGCGGACGGGGTTGGCACGGTCGGCAACCCCAAATGCGGCGATATTATGAAACTTTATCTTAAAATCAAGGACAATGTGATTGAAGACGCCAAGTTTAAGACCTTCGGCTGCGGCGCCGCCATTGCCACCAGCACGATGGTGACCCAAATGGTGAAGGGGAAAACCATTGAGGAAGCGATGAAAATCACCAACCAGGCCGTGGCCGAAGCTCTCGACGGGCTTCCCCCCATCAAGATGCATTGTTCCTGTTTGGCCGAGGAAGCGTTAAAAGCGGCCTTATGGAATTATGCCCAGAAAAACAATCTCACGATCGACGGTTTAACCCCGCCCCCCAATTACGTGGAGGAAGAGGAAGAGCATGCCAAGCCGGAAGATCAGGATTAACGGGGTGGAAAAGTGACGAGGAAAAAAGTGGTTGTCGGCATGTCGGGGGGCGTTGACAGTTCCGTCACCGCCTACCTGCTCAAAAAGGCCGGTTATGACGTAATCGGCGTGACCATGGAAATTTGGCCGGAGGACGCCCCTCCGGACGAGAGCGGCGGGTGTTGCGGCTTGACCGCGGTGGACGACGCCCGCCACGTCTGCCAGCAGTTGGGGATCCCCCACTACACCCTGAATTTCCGGCGGGAATTTGAACGCCACGTCATCGCTTATTTTCTCGCCGAATACCAGCGGGGGCGGACCCCCAACCCCTGTATTGCCTGTAACCGGTATGTGAAATGGGAATCCCTTTTGACCAAGGCTTTACAGATTGGCGCAGATTATATCGCCACCGGGCATTACGCCCGGGTTATTTTTGATCCGCAACGCGGCCGCTATCTCTTGAAAAAAGCGGCCACCTTAAAGAAGGACCAGACCTACGCCCTGTACAACTTAACCCAGGAACAACTGGCCCACACCCTGATGCCCCTGGGGGATTACACCAAAGAAGAAGTACGCCGGATTGCGGAGGAAATTGGGCTCATCGTCGCCGACAAACCGGACAGCCAAGAGATCTGTTTCATTCCCGACCATGATTACGGCCGCTATATCGAAACCCACACCGCTTCCCCCTCTCCGCCGGGGAACTTTGTCGACCGGCAGGGCCGGATTCTGGGCCGGCACAAGGGGATTATTCATTACACGGTCGGCCAGCGGAAAGGGCTTGGTCTGGCCGCCGGAAAGCCCCTCTACGTCCTGGAGATCCGGCCGGAGACCAACGAAGTGGTGGTCGGGGAGGCGCCCGAAGTCTACCAGAGCACCGTCTACGCCGACCATTTAAATTTCATTCCCTTCCCGGAACTGAAAACCAAGATCGAAGTCAGCGCCAAGATCCGTTATAACCATACCCCGGCCCCGGCGGAAGTGGAGATGGTGGATGCAACCACCCTCCGCTGCACTTTTACTGAACCCCAAAGGGCCATCACTCCCGGTCAAGCCCTGGTCCTTTACGACGGGGACCTGGTGGTGGGCGGCGGCATTATCCGCTGCGGGGCATAAAAAGACCCTTCCTGTCTCCGGCGCCACCAAAAATTGTTTCTTTAAATATTTTAATATTTGGAAGCGCCTTTCCGTGGAAGGGCTTTTTTTATGTTTTATCTTGCTGTTATATTCCTTGATCTTTTTTCTTGACTTTTTCCGTTTTCCGATGTAAGCTTGTTCTTCCGATCTTCCTCTACCTTTAATTCTGGACCCCAATCAACTCCTGGTAATACCCGGTTACCTTTTGAACGTAACGCCGGGTCTCGCGGGGCCATTCTTCGGAACGGGCTATCCGGGTGGGTCCGGCGTTATAAGCCGCCAAAGCCAATTGGATCGTGCCAAACCGTTCCAACTGCTGCCGGAGGTACTCGGTCCCCCGGAAAACGTTGGCTTTGATGTCTTTCCAATCGAAATCCTGACACTTGTCGGGCATCAATTGGGTCAACCCCCGGGCTCCTTTCCGGGAAACCGCCGTCCTCCGGAAACTGCTCTCCGCCGCTATCAACGAAAGGATTAAGTAAGAATCGATATTATACTCCGCACTGGCCTCCAGCACCGCAACGGTGATCTCCTCCAGCTCCGACTGGGGAATACCGGGGTAATGACCCCGGATAAACTTTTCAATCTTTAAGAAAGGATCATTGGCCAGATGCTCTTGGTATTTTCCTGTGGCAAAATCCAAGATCGCCGGTGAGGTCAGGAAAAACAAAAATAAGGCCAGAAAAGTAATGAGAAGAATCCGCCGGAAAACCATGATTACCCCCTCAGTAATTACTTATCTCCTTATTATGTATGATTTAGTTTATTTTAAAATTACTTCGTGTTTCCGTCAATGCCCGAGTTTCTTCTTATTTCCTCAAAAACCAGGGAATTACCGGGAAAATATCCTTTTGTTCTCCGGTATAAAGTATTCTAACTGGCAAAAAAGAAAGCTTGACTTTTATGTTAACTTTTTAAAAACTTTTCACGCTGTTCCGGACCAAAGCCCGCCGGACAAAGGTCCCCCAGTATTCGGCTGCAACACCGCTCCCGATCACCTGGTTGCCGACCTGAGGCGGGCGCCGGTCGTCATTGCCGATCCAAAGGGTGGCCAAGAGTTCCGGAGTATAACCGATAAACCAGGCATCCGTATTTTCATTACTGGTCCCGGTCTTCCCGGCGGCCGGCCGCCCGGGATTGGCCCGCTGCCCGGTGCCATAGTTAATGACAGCTTGCATCATTTCGGTCACCGCCCGGGCCGTTTCCGGACGGAGCACTTGTTCCTGGCGGATCCGGCCCCGCCTGAGCACCCGGCCTTGCCGGTCTTCCACCCGGAGAACTGCGAAAGGAAGGGAACGGACCCCGGCGTTGGCCAGGGCGGTATAGGCGGCGCATAATTCCAACGGCGTCACCCCTTCGGTAAGCCCCCCCAAAGCCAGCGGCGCCAAAGCCTGGTCATTACGGGCCCCGCTTTCGACCAGGGGAAGGCCCAGCCGCCGGAGAAAGGCAAAGACCGGTTTCACCCCCAGCTCATCCACTAAACGGACGGCCACCGTATTCACGGACCAGGCCAGGGCATCGCGGAGGGGAATGGCCCCCCGGTATTCCCCGTCAAAATTCTGGGGTGTCCAAGGCTTTCCGCCGACCATGTACGTAACCGGCTCATCAACGACAAAGGTGTCGGGGGTAAAACCGTTTTCCACCGCCGCGGCGAAGATCAGCGGCTTAATCGCCGAACCAATCTGGCGCCGGGACCGCACCGCCCGGTTATACTTGGAGAAACGGTAATTCCGTCCGCCCACCATGGCGAGGATCTGGCCGTTTTGGGGATTGAGCGCCACCAGTGCCGCTTCCGGCCTTCCTTCCTCATCCTGGGGCAAGGCGGCGACGGTCTCCTCGGCCATCCGTTGGATATAAGCATCCAGGGTGGTGTAGATCCTTAAGCCCCCCGCCCGGATATACTGGGCGGACCAGCCATACTCCTTGGCCAGCCAGTCTTCCACATAATCGGCAAAATACCCTCCATAGCTAAGATAATCAGGGTCTTCCTCCACTGCCAGCGGGGAGGCGGACAGTTCCTCATACTCCCGCCGGGTAAGCCACCCTTTTTCCAGAAGAAGCTTGAGAACCAAATTCCGGCGGGCCAAGGCCCTGTCGGGATGGCGATAGGGGGAATACAGCTCCGGCCCCCGGATCAGCCCCACCAGTAAAGCCTGTTCCGCGGTGGACAAGTCCCAGACGTGTTTGGCAAAGTAAAAACGGGCAGCGCCTTCCACCCCGTAGACGCCGTGACCAAAATAAATTCCGTTGAGATAAGCCTCGAGAATCTCATCCTTCGTGTATTTCTGTTCAAGTTTGACCGCATAGCCAATCTCCATCAGTTTGCGGGGGATCGTCTTGGCATTGGTCAGCAAGAGATTCTTCACCAATTGCTGGGTAATGGTGCTTCCCCCCTGGGCCCGCTCTCCCCGGCGGAGATTCTGATAAACCGCCCGCAACAGTCCGATGAAATCAACCCCCCGGTGCTCATAAAACCGGCGGTCTTCCACCGCCACCACCGCCCGGCGGAGAAAAAGAGGGATCTTCTCCAAAGAAAGCCAAGTCACCCGGGAGGGACTGAGCGTCAACAATTCGTCGCCGTTCCGGTCCAAAAGCACCGAAGCTTGCCGGTTAGGCCGCAGGATCTGGCCCAAATCCACCGCGCTGATGAACGGGTTATATAAGACAAAGACCGTTCCCAACAGGCCGCCAATCAGAAGGAAAATCAACAGCCAGCGCAGGAAGGTAAACCCAAAAGAGGCCCGACGCCTTTTCCCTGTTTTCCGCTGCCGCGGAGCCAAAAGCCCACCCCCTCATGGCAAAACTGGATGATGGTAGTATGTCCGTTCCGGACCGGAGATTGAGCTAAAAAACAGGGATTGGCAAACTAATTAATTAAAGTGATTAATAAAAGTGAGCAACAAAGGAGAGTGAGAAAGAGGGGTTAGTTTAAGAAAACCGTTGGCAGGAATTACTGGGGAACCATCAGTAAAGGGGCAGAAACAAAGAAGGTGGAGACTATTAGAATAATCTCCACCTTCGCGCCTTCACCTTCTGCTGCCCTTGATGTCCATACAGGCTCTTGCTGCACTTCGGGCAGTAGACCTCCCAACCCTTAACAACTGTTTGGCAATCCGGACATTTTTTCATTTTTCATACCTCCTTTTTTTCTTCGTCTTTATAGTACCATCTTATGGTAACGGAAAAAGATCAAAGCGATTACGAAATGAGCAAAAGCTAATTACGAAATGAACAAAAGCCAATTACGGGAAAGTAACAAGGATTTCCTGGTATATTGCTCTTCTTCCCCGGAGAATCTGATCGGGAAGAGGAATTGAGCTGTAATCGCGTTCCTGGGGAGGCCATCATGAACTGGCAAATCTATTTTAACGCGTTTTGGGTGGGCGGCCTTATTTGCCTCCTCACCCAGCTGGTTTGGGATTATACCAAATTGAATATGGGACATATCCTTGCCTTTTTAACCGTCCTCGGCGGCATTCTGGGCGGACTGGGTCTCTATGACAAGCTGATCGCGTTTGCCGGTGGCGGCGCCACCATGCCGATTTTAAGCTTTGGTAATGCCCTGGTCAAAGGGGCTATTGCGGAGGCGGAACGAAACGGGGTAATCGGGGTCTTGATGGGCATGTTTGAATTGACCAGTACCGGAATTACCGCCGCCATCATCTTCGGTTTTCTGGTCGCCCTGATCTTTAAACCCAAAGGGTAAACGGGCAAAACGTTAAGCATATTATTAGGTGCAATCGGGCTTGATCAGACGCCCCCCCTTTTCTTTACCAAAGGAAAGCGATATAATTAAAATAACCCCCTTGAGAAACGGGGGTTTTATCACAATGAGGGGGGTCTTGGCTATTAGGTTCCATGAAATATCTTGGGCTGATTTAGAGCAATACTCCACTTTCCTCCGGGATTTTTATATTGAAGTCTCGGACCTCTCACCGGTCTCCCTTTTCCTCTGGCGCGATTCCTACCAGGTTAAAATAGACCAAACCGGGGATTACACCGTTTTTCTCTGTACTTACCAAGAATCCACCTACTGTCTGCCCCCGCTCCTCAAGCCCGGCGTAGAGCCGGAGGCGCTCCTCCAAGAGATCGGTGACTATTTTCACCAACAGAAAAAGCCGGCCGTTTTCCGGGCGGTCCCCCGGGGAATGCTTCCCCTGTTCCCTCCCGACCGGTACCGGATCATCCCCGACCGCACATATTGGGACTACCTGTACCGGACGAGGGACCTGATTGAACTTCCCGGTCGCAAATACCAGCAAAAACGGAACCACATCAACCGCTTCCGCCAGTCTTACCGTTTTGCCTATCATTCACTCCAGCCGGAGCATTTTCCCGCCTGCCGGCGGCTCTTTGCGGCATGGGCGGCGGAAAAAGGCGACCATCCGGAAGTGGAAGCCGAACGGCTGGCCTTGAATGAAGGATTGGACAATTTCAGCCGTCTGAAACTTAAAGGCGGGGTTTTGGAAGTAGAAGGTGAGATCCAGGCCTTTGCCATCGGCAGCCGTCTCAACGCCGACACCGCCCAGGTTCATTTTGAAAAAGCCAACCCGGCCTTCTCCGGGATCTATGCCGTCATCAACCAACAGTTTATCGCCAATGAATGGGCTGATACCCAGTATATCAACCGGGAAGACGATATGGGCCTTCCGGGCTTGCGCCAGGCGAAAGAACGCTACCATCCCCTCCGGATGATTGAAAAATATATTGTCATCGAGGTTCCTGCCTAATGGAAATCCGTCCTTTACGCGATAATGAAATGGGACAGGCCCGCACCCTCTGGGAGACCTGTTTTCAGGATCACCCGGCCTTCCTGGACTGGTATTTCCGCCGCCGCTTCCAGTCCCGGGACGGACTTGGCATTTTCCTGGATGGACGGCTCCTTTCCATGCTCCATCTCTCGCCCCGCCAAGTAAAAATCCGGAAGCGGTTTTATCCTTCCGCCTATTTGCTGGCCCTGGCCACCGCCCCGGCCTTTCGCCATCTGGGGCTGGCCCGTACCCTCTTAACTTATGCCCTCCGGCAGTTAGCCGCCAGGCAAATCTTTTTCACCTTTTTACTCCCCTTCAACATCGGTTTTTATACCCGGCTCGGCTGGGGAGACTGGGCCGATCACCGTCTTTATCTCTTTCCCGCCGCTTTGCCCCGCCAAACAGACGACTCCTTTCCCTCATCGGGCCCCTGGCGGTTTTCCGAGGCCAAGCCAGGACCCCAACTTTTAGCGGAAATCTACCGGCATTACCTTGCCAGCTGGGACGGGGGACTGGTCAGAAACGAAACCGACTGGACCTGTCTTCTGCTGGACCATTCTTTGGACGGGGGCAAGATTTGGCTGGGAGGACCGGCCTCTCCGGTGGAATCCATTACCGTCAAAAATCCGGTGGCTTATGCCTTAGTCCTCCCCGGGTCGCCCGGCGGGCGCCCGCTCCTCCGGGAAATGGCCTGGATGGACCCGCAAATCAAGGAAGCTTTTCTCCGGCACCTTATTTCCTGTTATGCCAATTCCAGCGCGGCAATCCTTCCCGAAAGCGGTCCGCTCCCGGCCGGCACTGATCCCGCCCGGGAAAACAACCCGGAACGGCAACACCCCGGTACCGTCGGCTTTCCCGGAAGAGACAGGCAAACCTGCCACCTTACCCCTTATCACCTGCCCGGTACCCAACCAGTTTTTCTCGGGCGCATCACCAGTGTCCGCGCGGCGCTGACCGCACTGGCCTATCCGCCGCTCACCGCCGCCTGGAGCATGGCGGTCGCCGATCCGCTGCTTCCCGAGAATAACGGGATTTATCACCTAAAGCTCACCAACGGGAAAATGGAGGTTACCAAAACCGCCGGTGAAAAACCTGATCTTCTTTGCTCCGTCGGTGCCTTGACCGCGCTCATCACCGGCCGTGAATCCATACCGGTCCTGCTGGAGAGGGGAGACCTAACCCTCTTGACCGAAGAGCTTTTTCCTCTCCTCAATCAACTTTTTCCCCCCGCCAATAATTTTGTGAACGAATACTTTTAAAACAAACCGGTCCCAACTGGACAGCGGGACCGGTCTTACTTTACCTATTTTATCATTTTATTTGCTTTCTTCCAGTATTCTGTCGTTTAGAATTCCGGTTCAATCAAACCGTAATTGCCGTCTTTCCGTTTGTAAACGACATTGACCTCTTCCAACTCCGGATTGAAAAAGACAAAGAAATCATGGCCCAATAGTTCCATTTGCATGACGGCTTCTTCGGCCGACATCGGTTTAATGGCGAAACGCTTGGTCCGGACGATCTTCGGCTCGGCGGTTATCTCCACTGTATCACTGGGTGTCGGTGAGATAATCCGGTTCTCTTCCCTTAACCTCCGGTTAATCCTGGTTTTATATTTATGGATTTGACGCTCGATCTTTTCCACGGCGCCATCAATCGAACTGTACATATCGGAGCTTTTTTCTTCGCCGCGAAGCAAGAGGCCATTGAGGGAGATCGTAATGTCTACAATATGCATTCCCCGTTCAACCGATAAAGTAACAAGGGCTGTCGGTGGTTCCTGCGCAAAAAACTTACCAATCTTCCCCACCTTTTTTTCGGAATACTGACGGAGCGCATCCGTTACCTCGATGTTTTTTCCAAAGACCTTAACCTCCATCCAATCCACTCCTTCCCTTGTCGTTTTAGAGGTAACCGCCTTAGCAATAATATACCCAATTCGGTTCAGGAAATAAAATTATTAATAAATGGACCAATCATGTTGTCTTCAAAAAGAACCGGGGGTGGGCATCAACCACCGAATGTCAGCAAGGCATTCTTCATCTCCCACCCCCTTTATGTTGTTGCTTTTGGTAAGTCATATTAGATATATTCCCTTCCGGGAAGAATAATCCTTCGCCGGGCGGGTAATAACCGGCGCGCCTTTACAAAAACCCCGCTGCATGGCCGTCGTGCGCGGAACATTGCCCCTGCCTTTCTATTACTTATGCCTTTATCTTATGTAACGACTCATCCCGGCCGCCGGTTCCCATTTATGGCAATCTCATCTACCTTCTTTCTTATTCAAATAATCGGCTGTTTCAATGATTATAAAAAGGGGTGATTTTTTCAAACCGGTTTTACCTTATAAAAAAACCTCCTCTGGAGGGAGAGGAGGTTTTCTTTTTGAAGATAACCAGGAACGAACTCTATTTCAATCAGCTGTTCAGCCGACTTCCTTCATCTTCTCATAGCATTCTCTGCAATATACCGGGCGATCCTGGGAGGGCGTAAACGGAACTTGGGTTGTTGCGCCACAGTTGGCACAAACCACCTCAGTCATCGTCCGTCCTCTTTGTTTTCTCTTTTGTCGGCACTCGCGGCAACGGGCCGGCTCGTTGGTGAACCCTTTCTCCGCATAAAACTCCTGTTCACCAGCGGTGAAAATAAACTCTTTGCCGCACTCTTTGCATACCAATGTTTTGTCCTCGTACGCCATAAAAAACTCTACTTCCCTTCCTAAGGATAATTTTGTCCGGGTTAATCGTTCTGATACCTGAGTATCCCTCCTCGAACGCCAAACCAAGACACCTTCATGAATCATTATAGCCGAAATCTTAAATAATGCAAGTAGCTGAGGAAAAATATTAGGATAAAATGCTTTTATTCCTTCCGGTCGACAAATTTTCCTTCCCCGTATCCTAAGCCGACCCGTTTCGGTTGATAAGCGCTAATGGCCTGCTGCCCGGTTTTAATCTGGGCATAGGACTTGGCAATCTTTTCCATTTCCTCCCGGAGGAGTTGGATAATGGCATCCGCTTTTGCTTTTACCGTGCGCATCAGTTCCACTTCGGCGTCAACCTCTTCTTCCAAAGCCGGTTTTTGCAAGATGTTGGATAACAATACTACAATCTGTTCTGCTTCTTCCACCAAAGAGGATATTTCTTTATGATCCCCCTTTTCATCTTTGATCGCCCTCATCAGCCGCTCATAACAATCCTCCAGCAATCTAACTCCTTCCCGGAGATTGATTCCATCCCACTCCATTTTACTCTCCTACCGATACTGCTTTTTTTTGACCTTTCTGCAACGCCATCCAGGAACTGCGAAGCTCGGTCAGGAGCCCGACGGCATGATCAATCAGGGCAGGATCTTTTCTGACATTGGCTTCCACCAGCTTGGTGTTGATAAAATCATAAAGACTCCGCAAATGGGTCGCAATTTCGCCGGCGTCCATATTCAGGCTGACATTTAACTCGTCAACAATATCCTGTGCCCGTTGGAGCAATTTATTAGCCTCATTATATTTCTTCTCTTCAATCGCTGTTTTCCCTTGATTGCAAAAACGGATCGCCCCGTCATACATCATTATGATCAATTCAAGCTGGCTGGCGGTTTCGATTTGGGTTTGCCGGTATCGTTTGTACGGGTTGTTTTCGTTAAACAAGAACTAGTCCCCTCCTTCTATCTACCGCTTTGATGAGGAGTTGAGTGCACTGATCTGCGCTGAAAGCCATGTGGACTGGGACTGGATCGTCGACAACGCTTTCTCCATCGCTGCAAATTTGGTGTAATAATACTCCTCCCGCTTTTCCAGCCGCGCTTCCATTGCCGTCACTTGATCGTCGATATCTTCAATCTGGTCTTTTATTAAATCCGTTTTTGTTTTTAGGATCCCGTCGGAACTGGTCCACTCAAAAAGGTCTTGGTACATCAGGGTAAAGATTCCTTTGGTTTCCCCGCTGGCCGCCCCGAAAAGCTTGGCAATGTCGTCAAAATTGGAATTAAGTTTGGCCTTGAATTTTTCTTCATCAAATTCAATCCGCCCGGATTTCGCCCCTTCGACCCCTGAAGCGCCTTCAATCCCGATCAGGCTCAATAAACCGACTTTGGAGTCAACGCCAGCCACCGTTTGGTAAAGATAAGATTTAATCTTTGACTCAATTTGCATTAAGGTTGAATCACCGAACAAGGCGCCCTTGGTGCCCGTCTGCGTAGTTTTATCGTAGCTGAAGGTTTTATGCTGATTGATATAATCCATCACTGCATTGTAAGCATCAACAAATTCCTTGACGGTTTGGATAATCGCATCCTGATCCAATTCAACTCCTAAGGTAACAGTCCCCTCTTCCTTTAAAGTAAGGGTAACGCCGGGAATTAAATCAGTAATTTGATTACTGGCCCGTTTGGCGGGGTTTGCGGTGTCGCCATTGATCTCAAGCACCGCATCGGTGGCCGCTTGGGCTTCATGGGCAATCTGGCCGCTGGCATCCAAAATCCCAAGATCCTTGAGCACCTCGCCATCTACATCCGCAAGCTCCATCTTGTAGGCTTCACCCGTTTTTTTACTGGTTAAATACAGCCTGAACTCGTTATCCGCCAATTTAATCACCGAAGCGGTTACTCCTGCCCCCGCCGCGTTAATCTGCTTGGCCAGCGAACTTAACCTTTCCTCGCTGGTGTCGCCTTCCGGGTTAAGGGTAATCTCTTTGCTCTCGCCGTTAATAGTGATTTTTATCTTCCCGCCGGTAATTGGAGTCAAATCGTCAATTTTGGCGGACGCCACCGTATGGGCTTTAGCCAAACTCTTGATGTTAATCTGATATGAAGAAAGCAAAGCCTCTGCCGAGGCGGTCGCGGTTAATTTTTTCTCATCGGAAACGGTTACTTTCTGGGCACGGAAAGTCTGGAAGGACTGTAGTTTATAAGCTGCGTCTTTCAATTTATAGATTCGGGTGTTCAGTTCCCGCCAGGCATCGGACTGTTCTTTTAAAGTTGTCTTCTTCGATTCCAATTTGGTCAGGGGCTGTCTTTCCTGTGCCATAATGGCCTCTACCAGAGCATCGGTATTAAACCCGGAAACAATCCCGGTAATCGCTAAATTTCCAGCCATCTTCCTTCCCCCTTTACACTTTTTTATCAATAATTAAACCGATCATCTCTTCAATCCGCGCCACCAGATCCAGGATCTTTTCCGGCGGGATTTCCGAAATAACCTCGTCCGTCTGGTTTTCGATCACCTGAACCATAATCCGGTTGGTTTCTTCATGTATTTCAAAGTGGATTCTTTTATCAAAGATCTCCACCGTTTCATTCAGCTGGTTAACTTTCTTTTCTAACCTTTCCAACAAATCGTCGGACTGGGCCTTTTTTTGCTTCTCCTTCATTTCCTGGGTATACCGGGATAATGGCGTCATAAAAGGCTCCAAAAGTTTGTCTTCTTCTTTTAATGGTTTCATAAAGGACTCCAACAATTTTTTCTTTTCCTGCCCGGTATTGTTTAAGGCAGCAGATCCTTCCGGCCTTTGTAAATCGGGTTGAATCCTTTCGACCCGCATTTTAGTCACCCCCACGATTTTTGGGTTTATTTATGATTAATCATCTCTTTTCTCTTTTCCCGCACAATAACCAAATGGGCACCAAAGACTCATGTAAAGGAAAAGCCGGCCGGAAAACCGGCCGGCCCGGAAA
>DATCJZ010000006.1:0-13665 GCA_036562545.1 Capillibacterium sp.
AAACTGGAGGAAAAAGGTTACAAAGTTGACCTCCAGTATGCCAATAACGACGTGAACACCCAGATTCAACAGCTGGAAAACATGATCACGAAAAAATGTAAGGTTTTGGTCATCGCTTCCATCGACGGCTCGGCCCTGACCGAAGTCCTGCGGAAAGCGGCGGAGAACAATATCAAGGTCATCGCTTATGACCGTTTGATTATGAACTCCGAACATGTGGACTACTACGCGACCTTCGACAATTTCAAAGTCGGTGAGATTCAAGGGAAATACATCGAAGAAAAACTGGGCTTGAAAGAGAACGCCGGTCCTTTCAATATCGAATTGTTCGGCGGCGCCCCCGACGACAACAACGCCCTCTTCTTCTTTAACGGCGCGATGAGTGTCCTCCGCCCGTATATCGACGCCGGAAAACTGGTTGTTCCCAGCAAACAAACGGATTTTGCCACCATCGCCATTCAGGCCTGGGATTCCGCCCGTGCGCAAGCCCGGATGGATAACTTGATCACCGCCTATTATGCTGAAGGCCGCAAACTTGACGCGGTCCTCTCCCCCAACGACAGCTTGGCAATTGGGATTATCACCTCTCTCCGGAACGCGGGTTACGGCACGCCGGAAAAACCCTATCCGATCGTGACCGGGCAAGACTGCGATAAACCCAACGTGATCGCCTTGATCAAAGGCGAGCAGTCCATGTCCATCTTCAAAGACACCAGAACCTTGGCGGCCAAAGTGGTGGAGATGGTGGAAGCCATCATGAAAGGCCAGGAAGCCCCGGTCAACGACACGACCACCTATCATAATGGCGTTAAATACGTGCCGTCCTTCCTGTGTGAGCCGGTCTATGCCGATGCCAACAACTACAAGGAGCTCCTGATCGACAGCGGCTACTACACCGAAGCCGATTTGCAGCAATAAACCAACCGAGGTCGGATCGTATCTCTGTTGCTTTTATAAAAACATTACCAGTCAACGACTCAACGACAATGGATATCTGGGCAGATTCCATTTCGAATCTGCCCAGAAATTCTATACCTTGGGAAGAAGAGCAAAGGGCGGGATTAAATGCAAACTATTCTTGAGATGCGAAACATCAGCAAAAGTTTCGGTGGTGTCCAGGCGCTCCGCAACGTCAATTTTAAAGTGGAGGCCGGCGAGATCCATGCTTTAGTCGGGGAGAACGGCGCGGGTAAATCCACGCTCATGAATATTTTAAGCGGCGTCTATCCTTATGGAACCTATAGCGGGGAGATCATTTATAAAGGAAATCATTGTGCCTTTCGCAGTATCCGCGATAGTGAAAAAGTCGGGATTGTCATTATCCATCAAGAGCTGGCGCTCATTCCCTATCTTTCCATCGGCGAGAATATTTTTCTCGGCAACGAACGGGCCAAATCCGGCGTGATTAACTGGGATCAAACGCATCTGGAGGCCACCCGGATCCTGAAAAAAGTCGGACTCAAGGAAAACTCCCACACACTGGTTAAAGATCTTGGGGTAGGTAAACAACAACTGGTGGAGATCGCAAAAGCTTTAGCCAAGGATGTGCAACTACTCATCCTCGATGAACCTACAGCGGCACTCAATGAAGATGATGCCAATAACTTGTTAAATCTTTTATTAGAATTGAAAAAAACCGGCCTCACCTCTATTCTCATCTCTCATAAACTCCATGAAGTCACGAAAGTGGCGGACTCCATCACCATCCTCCGGGACGGCGCCACCATCGAAACTCTCAAAGTCAACGAGGATGAGATTAGTGAAGACCGGATCATCAAAGGAATGGTCGGCCGGGAACTGGTGGACCGCTTTCCAAAGCGGGTGCCAAAAATTGGCGATGTCTATTTTGAGGTCAAGAATTGGACTGTTTACGATCCTCTCATCGAAGGGCGCAAAGTAATTAAAGATGTCAATATCCAGGTGCGGAAAGGAGAAATTGTGGGCATCGCGGGTCTGATGGGTTCCGGCCGCACCGAGTTTGCCATGAGTGTTTTTGGAAAGGCTTACGGCACCCAGATCAGCGGGCAAATTTTCAAGGACGGACATGAAATCAAGCTTAATAACGTCCAACAAGCTATCGATAATGGACTGGCCTACGTGACGGAAGACCGGAAAACAGCCGGTCTCATTGGCATCGAAGATATCAAACACAACATTTCCTTATCCAGTTTGGACAAGATTAGTAACCGGGGGATCATTGATGACCACCGGGAGAATGAAGTGGCCATGACCTACCGGAAAAAGTTGAATATTAAATCCGCCAGCATCTTCCAGAAAGTGCAAAACCTCTCCGGAGGCAATCAACAAAAAGTAGTGCTGGCTAAATGGATCTGTGCGGCGCCGGATATTTTAATCTTGGACGAACCGACCCGGGGTATTGATGTCGGCGCCAAATATGAAATTTATACGATCATCAATCAACTGGCCGAGGAGGGTAAAGCCATTATCTTTATCTCCTCGGAACTGCCCGAAATTCTGGGCATCTGCGATCGGATCTATGTAATGAACGAAGGAAGAATTGTCGGCGAACTTAACAAAGATGAGGCATCGCAGGAGAGTATAATGAAATGCATTATGCAGAGTAATAGGGGGCGTTAGTGATGGAAACCGGAAAAAAGAAATCCGCCAACTTAGAAGGAATCGGTTATGCCTTAAGAAGTAATATCCGCCAATACGCAATGCTGATTGCCTTAATTGTCATCATCCTGTTCTTCGAAATTGCCACCAACGGTGTTCTGCTAGTCCCCATGAATGTAACCAATCTTATCCTGCAAAACAGTTATGTTCTGATTTTGGCCATCGGCATGACGCTTTGCATCCTAACCGGCGGTAATATTGATCTTTCCGTTGGGTCGGTCGCCGCCTTTATCGCCGCCATCGTGGGGACACTGATTATCAAACAAAAAATGGACGTTACCATGGCCATCATCATCGGGCTGCTCATCGGCGCCGTCATCGGAGTCTGGCAAGGTTACTGGATTGCTTATATGCGGATCCCAGCCTTTATCGTAACCTTAGCGGGGATGCTTATGTTCCGGGGGTTAACCAATACCATCTTGCAAGGGCTTACCTTATCACCGTTTCCCAAATCATTCCAAATGATTAGTTCCGGTTATCTTCCCGATTTCTTCCCCTTCTTCGGCTCGAAATTAAACCTGACCCCGATCGTGGTTTCCGTAGTTTCATCCATTCTCCTTATTTTCATGCAGCTCAAGAAGAGGAGAATCAAAATCAAAAACGGGACGGAAGTTCTTCCCCGTTCCTTATTCCTTGTCCAGCTCATCTTTACCATCTTGGCCATCAACCTTTTTGCCTATGCTTTGGCCGTCTATAAAGGAATCCCCATCATCCTGGTGATCCTGGGTGTGCTCATTGGCGCCTACCACTTTTTCACCACCAAGACGGTCCCCGGGCGTTACATCTATGCCATGGGCGGTAACGAAAAAGCGGCCCAGCTTTCCGGGATCAACACCAATAAAGTCCTTTTCTTCGTTTATCTGAACATGGCCGTCCTGGCCGCTTTAGGCGGGATCGTCTTTGCCGCCCGGACCGACTCGGCCTTCCCGCTGCTCGGTCAGAACTTTGAAATGGACGCCATCGCCTCCTGCTTTATCGGCGGGGCTTCCGCCACCGGCGGGATCGGCACGGTAATCGGCACCATTATCGGCGCCCTGGTCATGGGAGTTCTCAACAACGGAATGTCCATCATGGGACTGGGCAGCGACTGGCAAATGACAATTAAAGGTTTCGTTCTCCTCATGGCCGTCGCCTTTGATGTGTACTCGAAAAACAAGGCCAAATAGACAAAACATTGCTTATCAAGGTCTTTTCAGCATGTAAAAACTCACACAAAAAAACCTGCTTTCCGCAGGTTTTTTTCTTTTTCCTTCTTTAAACTCGCCAAAGGAGATCAGCCAATTTCATCCACAAATTTTAGTTGGTCTTTAAAGTTCCCCCTTCCTATCTTCCCCGCGGCCTTCACCTTACTTACGAAGAATTTCTCAAACTAACCGCAGAGAGTGAACACCGCTATGGATATATCGACGGCGAAACCTTTAAAGGCACGGAAAAGGCGGAGTCGGTCCTTTTCCCCGGCTTGACCATGGATACTTTTCATAACTGAAGAATAGAGAAAAGCCTGTGACGGCCAGTAAGAAGGATAGAAAAAAACAGCAACCAGTTAATTCCGGTCGCTGTTGGTCAAGTTCCTTATCTTCCTTGGCAAAGGCCGCTTTACAAGACTAAACTTTTGAAAGCTGTTATTTCAAGGAAAAGGTTACATGGGCTGTCACCCGGATCTCCTGCTGCCGGGTGGAAGGGTCGTGGATCCCGCCGGACTCGACCCGGGTGGAATTGGGTTCGGTGATTTGGAACACCCCCGAACGGACCGAAATAATCTTGCCCACCTTCACATCGGTCTGGGCCACCATTCTTTCCGCCCGTTCCCGGGCATTTTTCGTCGCTTCCCCTACCAGTTCCTTCTTGAGTTCATCAATGCCGGTATAGAAATATTCCAGGTTCGAGTTGATGGTCGCCCCGTCCAGGAGTTCCACCGGGTCAAAGGCCATCTTTTCCACGGTATCCACCTGGCCGGTGATGACATAAAGCGTCTGTTGGAAATGGTATCCCCGGAAGATCCGTGTCTCGGAGGTATAATCGTACTCCTTATAAACCTGGGCCGGTTTCATCGTAACAGAGTCACGCCCAATCCCCTTTGCTTCAAGTAAGGCGAAGATCTTTTCCCGTATTGCCTTGAGCCGTTCGTAACCGGCGGAAAGGTTATCCCCCGGTATATCCTCTTCAATATTGAGCGTCCACTTGACCGTATCCGCTTCAAATTGTTGAGAAGCCGCCCCCACCACCGTAATGGTCTGGCCCGGATTCTGTGCCCGGTAAAAATAGGAACCAAAGATGAGCGCAGCAATGATTAATGAGACTCCAAGGATAAAGCCTGCTTTTATTCCGGAATTCATTTTGCTTTCTCCCTCCCTAATCTAAAAGATTTTTCCCTTATAATGCTGGTAAGATTCGGAAAGCCATGGTCATCAAGGGTCATCTCTTCTAAAATACATTACGGGGTTTCTTTTTCCTCTAAGCATATTGTGGGAATCTTTTCACCTACGGGGAAGTTTAATTAAAAATTAAATGTGTTAAAACAGGGAAAGATGAATGAAAACCGGTATCCTTCCCGTAAGTGGTCGTGGCAACCCACTAAAAAAAAAACAAGGGAGCTGTTGATTTTGGCGAGAAAAGACTTTCTTCAATTGGTGGTCACGCTCTCCGTTTTTTACGTAGCCGCGCAGATGTTATCGGACATTACCAGTTTAAAGATTATTTCCCTCTTCGGCTTGAGCATGGACGCGGGAACTTTAATCTATCCAATCACCTTCACCTTGCGGGATCTGGTCCATAAAGTGGCCGGCCTGAAAGTGGCCCGCCTCCTCATTTTTCTCGCGGCCGGCATCAATCTCTTTATGGCCGGTCTGTTCTGGCTGGTGTCGCTTTTGCCCCCCGATCTCTCCGTCGGTTTACAAAGCGAATTCGGCCTGGTTTTATCCCCGGTTTTCCGGATTACGCTGGCCTCGATTATTGCGGAAGTAGTGGCGGAATTAATTGACGGTCAGGTTTATGAATTCTGGGTGCAGCGGTTTAAGGAACGCCGGCAGTGGGGGCGGGTCTTGGCTTCGAATCTGATCAGCGTGCCCGTGGATTCCTTGCTCTTTGTGGTCGTTGCCTTCTTGGGTACCCTTCCCTTGGGGGTAATCTTCTCCATTTTCACCTCGAATGTACTCCTGAAATTGCTGGTGGCCTTCCTGTCGATGCCCATCATTTATCTCGTCCGCGGGGTACAACCGGCTTCTTAACCGCGATTATTGCCGCCAAACCTCCCCAGTTGAACAGGCCGCACTACGCGGCCTTGCCCCGGCCGTAAGGAAAGCAACTACTTTAAACATATATAAATCTATATAAGCACAAATATAAATTTAAATTCTAATATCAAAAAACCCCCTTCCGGGGTTTTTCCTTTACCATGATCAGTTATCTTTCAAATAATCCGCTCCTTACCTTCCAATGGTTGGGGTTCAATTATCCTCCCGCCGGTCGGGTTTTAACGCATTGACAACCAAGGCGGTAACGACGGTCCCTGCCGCTAAAGCCAGAAGGTAAAGGCCGGCCTTTCCGACCATCGGAAGGACGAAGAGACCGCCGTTGGGCACCATTAAATGGCAACCGAATCCCATGGAAAGGCCTCCGGCCACGGCCGACCCGGCCATAATCGACGGCAATACCCGCACCGGATCGGCAGCCGCAAAGGGCACCGCCCCTTCGGTAATAAATAAGGCGCCCATAATCCACGCGGCCTTTCCAGCCTCAAGCTCCGCCTTGGTATACTTCTGCGGAGCCAACACCGTGGCCAAGGCCAAACCGAGCGGCGGAGTCATCCCGGCCGCCATAATCGCCGCCGTGGGTTGAAAAATACCGGCGGCGATCATCGCCAGACCAAAGGAATAGGCTACTTTGTTCACCGGTCCGCCCATGTCAAAGGCCATCATTAAGCCTAAGATTATCCCCAAAAACACCGAACTGCCGCCCGACAGATGACGGAGGCCTTCCGTCAACACATCCATGATTGCCTTCACCGGTAAGCCGATGACCGTCATCATCGATAAACCGACAAAAGCAGAGGATAATAAGGGAATAATTAAGACCGGCATCAGTTTGCTCAGAGCTTCAGGAACCGGCCATTTTTCGAGCCAAAGGGCGACCAAGCCGGCCAGCAAACCACCGATTAATCCCCCCAGGAAGCCAGCGCCAAGATCGACCGCCAACATCCCGGCGATCATCCCCGGTGCAATCCCGGGACGGCCGGCAAGGCCAAAAGCAATAAAGCCGGCCAGAACAGGAACCATTAAACCAAAGGCGGTACTCCCAACCTGGTAGAGATACCCGGCCAGGGTTGCGTTCTCCACCTGGTGCCCGCCGAGCATGAAGGATAAGGCAAGCAGAAGCCCGCCGGCGGTGGCAAAAGGCACCATATACGAAACACCCGTCATTAAACTCTCCCGGAGATTTACTTTGGCCTGCGCCATCCAAACCCCACCTTTCTGCATGGACCGCCAAAAGAGCGCGTTTTCCTCGTTAACTTAACCGCTTCAGTTCTACCTCTTTCCAAAAAGCCAGTGCCGTCTCGACCCGCGGCTTGGCCATGGAGGTTGCCTCGTCAAGCACCGCCATGGTCCCGGCGGCTACACCCAGGCGCAAACTCTCAGGCAAGGAGTAACCGGCAAGCAGGCCGTAGACCAGCCCCGCCACCAAACTGTCCCCGGCGCCGACGGGATTTTTTACTTTAACCTCCGGCGGAACAGCCAGATAGGCTCCCTTTTGCTCAACCAGCACCGCGCCCTGCGCGCCGAGGGATACGACCACTGCTTCCACCCCATAAGCCTTCCGCACTTCCGCGGCGGCAGCCACCGCGGCCGGGGCCGTCCCGATTTCCCGGCCGCATAACCCGGCTAGTTCCTGTTGGTTGGGTTTGATCAGATAAGGGACGGCCTTGCTTCCTTCCGCCAAGGCCGCCCCGGAGGTGTCCAGCAGCGTTCGACACCCGGATTGCTTGGCCGTACGGATGAGCCGTCCGTAAAAATCAGGCGGACAGTTCCGGGGTAAACTGCCGGCAAAGATCATGTACCTGCTGTTTGCGGCATAATCCGCTACGTACCACTGAAACTGATCGATCTCCCCTTCGCCGACTGAAGGGCCTGGTTCATTGATCTCCGTCAGCGTTTGGCCGGCCGGATCGATAATTTTCGTATTGGTGCGGGTCTCTCCTTCCACCAGGACCGGTTGGGTTTTTATCTCTTCCGCGGCCAAGAGGCGGAGGAGTTCTTGACCGCTCAGGCCGGCAAAAAAGCCGAGGGCGGCCACTTCCAGTCCATAACCCTGCAGAACACGGGCAATATTGATGCCCTTTCCGCCCGGGTCAACCTTCCCCCGGCCGGCCCGGTACTGCCGTCCCGGCTGAAATTCCTCGAGCCAGTAAGTCCGGTCCAGGGCGGGATTGGGGGTGACTGTCGTCACCTGCCATTTGCGCAAGATCAGACCTCCTTGCCGACCCCCACTTCACCGGCTTTGGTAATCGCCAGTTTGGCAAAGAAGGGACCGATAATTTCATAGACCACCACCGCGCCCAGGACCACCGTCGTCACCACTTCGGCAAGTTCGGGATAATTCTGCTGCACCATCAAGCTAAGGCCAATCGCCACCCCGGCCTGGGGAATCAAGCCCAAGCCCAAATACTTCCGGACGGTCTCCGGCGCGTGACTGATAACTGCGCCCAGCCAGGCACCGGACATTTTCCCCAGCACACGGCTGATAATGAAGATCACGCCAATCAGCCCGACCTTCTGTAAGAGCTCCAATTGGAGATTGGCGCCGGCCAGCACAAAAAAGAGCACATAAATGGGGGTGTCTACCGATTTCACCAGGTTAAATAGGCGGTCGCTTTCCCGGGGAAAGAGGTTCACCACCACGCAACCCATGGTCATACAAGTTAACAAGGAAGACAACTGCAAAGCGTCGGCCAGGCCGGCCAGGCCCAGGACCAAGCCCAGGGTCACCACCAGTTTATCGGCCTGTTCATTGAAGCGGGCGCTGACCACCAGGAGAAGCCACCCGAAAAGGCCGCCCAGGAGCAAGGAACCAAGGATCTCCCAGAGCGGCGTCGCCACCATCATCAGTAAACTGCCGGTTATTTTCCCCGCCATCACTTTGGCGATGGCCATGCATAGACCAAATACAATCAGGCAAATGGCATCATCGATGGCCACGACGGCCAAAAGGTTCTCCGTCATGGGGCCTTTCGCTTTATACTGGCGCAGCACCAGAATGGTCGCGGCCGGCGCCGTCGCGGTGGAAATGGCGCCAAAGATCAAAGCCTTATAAAGTTCCACGCCGCCCAGGAGCGTCAGGGACAAGGTCACGAAAACAAAGGCCCCCATCGCCTGAACAAACGCGATCACAATCGAAGTCTTACCGCATTTTTTCAACTGTTTCAGGGAAAACTCCCCGCCAATCAAGAAGGCAATCAGCCCCAAGGCAATGGAATTAATCGGATTTAATGTACTGATCACCTCCGGCGAAATGAGCCCCAACACGGAAGGGCCGAAGCACAAGCCGGCCACCAAATAACCGGTGACCGCCGGCAACCGGAGATAGTTAATCAATTTGCCCACCGTGAAGCCGATCATCATAATTAAACCGATAAAGAGTACGATATTCATCCTTTCTTCCGACTCCCGTTTCTTGATTATTTAATTAAGCAATTCCGTTCGGGTTAACCGATCAATAGACCGTGGTTAACCTGGTCCTCGCCCTGGCGTCAGCCCTTATCCGTCCCGGACTGGTTTTGGAGGGGTTTTCGCCCCAAACCGACGGCTTTCGTCACCGGCACCACAAACATCAGACCGGTGCAAGCCTCTTCAAAGTTATGGAACATGACCACCAATTTCTCCATCGCCCGGTCAATCTTTTCCGGATGTTTGGAAAGGGCAAAAATGGTCCGGTTATGGGCATGTTCCTTGGCCATCAACCCTTTCAGCCCCAAAAAAATGGGGATATTGGCCGACAGCACTTTTGCCATGCCTTGGGTCTCGATGACGGTCGCGCCCCGCATTTCACATTCGTAAAGAACCTCCAAAACTTGCTCCGTCTTGTCGGGATCGTCTACAATAATCACCAAAGCCTGGATCATTTCCCCATTCATCTTTTTACCTCCTTTTCGTCTGCACATCGCCGGCTGAAACGCCGGCGTTTTGTCCCAAAGCCTTCGTCACCCAAATTCTAGTGCCGGCCGCCGGACAATTCAAGGTCTCCCCGTTAAATAAACGGTAAACGATGGTCGGCCAACCGGGCTTTGCCGATAAATAATCAAGAAGTAGAGTAGAAGCAGGATTAAAAATCGAAGCAGAAGTAAGAGTGAAAGCAGAAACAGAACAAAAGGGGAGCCGGCTTCCCCGCTGGCTCCCCTTGGCGGTTGGCTTTACTCCCCGATAATCTTGATCAGCACCCTTTTCCGCCGCTGGCCGTCAAACTCTCCGTAAAAAATCTGCTCCCAGGGGCCCAGATCCAATTTGCCCCCGGTGACGGCCACCACGACCTCCCGCCCCATGATCTGCCTTTTCAGGTGGGCATCGCCGTTATCCTCCCCGGTCAGGTTATGGTAATACTGGGAGACGGGTTCATGGGGGGCCAATTTTTCCAGCCAGTTCCGGTAATCCTGCCATAAACCCCTTTCATGGTCGTTGATAAAGACACTGGCCGTAATATGCATCGCATTGACCAGGCATAATCCTTCCTGAATCCCGCTCTCTGCCAGGGCGGCTTCCACCTGCTCGGTGATATTGAGCAACTCGAACCGCTCTTTGGTGTTGAAGATCAGTTCCTTCCGGTAAGATTTCACGCCATCACCCCATTAACAAGTGTGATCACCAGTATGTTTCTTCTCCGTTCTTCGCTGCTTTCCTCTTGTTTGCTCATCTTTCTGGCGTTTGCTTTTCCTTCCGCCGCGCAAAAAACCGCCCGGCGGGCGGTTCATTTCTTTTTCAGATCTTAATTTTCATTACGGTCGAACAGGGAGTTACTTTTCCCGGGTAAAGTTGGAGGTCTTTAACCATCTCCATATTGGTGATGAGGAGCGGAATCAGGGTTGATTTGGCCTTTTCGGCAATGAGCTTCAAATCAAACTCCATCAGTTTCTCGCCGGCTTTTACCTGCTGATTTGCCTGGACAAAACTTTTGAAGCCCTCTCCCTTCATCTCCACCGTATCAATGCCGATATGGATCAGAATCTCCAAACCTTCTGCGGTCCGCAAGCCAATGGCATGTTGGGTTGGAAAGACCTGCACCACCTCACAGTCAGCCGGGGCATAGAGCACTCCCTCCTCCGGTTTAAAGGCCAAGCCGTCGCCAACCATTTTCCCGGCAAAGACTTCATCGGGGACCTCCACCAGATCAACGGTTTCCCCGTTAACCGGCGCCTTTATCTCCACAATCTTTTCTTTCTTAAAGAGGCCCAGCACTTCCGTTTTCCCCCTTAGCCATTAATATTACCTTCGCTTGGTCCGTAATTTTTAAGCCAGCATTTCTTCCCGTTACCCGCCGCTGTTCACCGGTTGACCGGACGGGGTGAAGCCGGCCTTTCCGGCACGCTAAATCCCTCGGGATCAACCCCCACTTTCCGCGGGTCATTTCTTCTCCCTCAGGGAAAAAACCTTTTCCCCGGCCACAAAAGTCATTAAAACCTGAAAATCCTCATCCCATAAGACCAGATCGGCATCCATCCCCGGGGCGATCTTTCCTTTCCGATGCTCCAGCCGGAGGATCCGGGCCGGGTTAATGGTCGCCAATTTTATAACCTCTTCCAAAGGCAGCCCGGTATTACGCCGGAAATTGGCGAGCGCCCGGTTCATCACCAATGTGCTCCCGGCTAAAGTTCCATCGGCCAGGCGGGCCTCCCCCGCTTTCACTTGGACCGTGAGTCCCCCTAAATCATAAGTGCCGTCCGCCAGGAGGCAGGCCCGCATCGCATCGGTCACCAACACCAGCCTCGCCACGCCCTTCATGCGCAGCGCCAATTCCTGGGCGGCCGGGGCCACATGGATATTATCGGCGATCAATTCGCAATTGACCGGGTGTAAAAGGGCCGCCCCCACCGCCCCCGGCTGCCGGTGGTGGAGCGGGGTCATGGCGTTGAACAGGTGGGTGACATGGGTCGCCCCGGCATTAATCCCGGCAACCATCTCTTCATAGGCGGCGTTGGTATGCCCGAGGGAGACCACCACCCCGGCGGCGGCCATTTTTTGAATGAAGGCAAGAGCTCCTTCGGTCTCCGGGGCGACGGTGACCAGGCGGATCACCCCCAAGTACGGCTCCAGCCACGCCCAGTCCGGCGGAGAAATATAACGCTCATCATGGGCCCCTTTATACTTGACACTGATAAACGGGCCTTCCAGATTACACCCCAAGATCCGGGCGCCGGGGCCGACGTCACCGGCCATTGCCGCCCTAATTCGCCCCAATGCCCGTTCAATCCTGCTTCTTTCCATTGTTATCGTCGTGGGCAGGAAAGCCGTCACCCCGGTCGCCACCAAACGCCGGGCCATTTCAGCCAAAGCCCGTTCATCCTCATCCATGACATCATAACCGGCACAACCGTGGATATGCAGGTCAATAAAGCCGGCGGAGAGATAAGCGCCGCCCCCGTCCACCACTTCCAGGCCGGGACCAAGCCGGTCTGCGCCGGTAATTTCCCTGATTTTTTGGTCAAAAATAATCCCTTGGTTTTCTTTGATCCCTTCGGCCGTGACTAGTTTAATGTTCTTGATCGCTTTCATCCCAACCAAACTCCCGCAAAAGCTTCAAACCAACCAATCTCCCGCCAAGGCAGCACAAACTTCCTGCTTGTGCCAGAAACGCTCAGCGGTTCACCGAACGGGCCATCCGCCGGTAGGTATGACGCCGGCCGCGAATGGCCAGGCTGTAACGGAGAATATTCTCCGGCACCGCAATGCCGGGGTAACCCGCATCCCCGATATGGTGAAGATCGGTGCCGGTCATCTTACAAAGCAAGGCAATCTGGCGGATCGTCTCCCCGTCGGCCCCTTCCTGCGAAGTCCCGACGGTGGTCATCGTCAGCGCCCCCCGTTGATGGGCCAGTTTCACCAAATCCCTGACATATTCCATGGTCATCCCCGGCACTGTCCCGGGCGCCGGCAACAAAACAATGTCGCAACCGGCGGCAATAAACTCTTCCACCTCTCCGGGGGTAATCAGTTCCGCTCCGCTCTCCGCCGCGACGCCGGCGGCATGCATTTTCCCGGCGCCGATCAGGAGTTCATCCCCGACTTCCTGTCGAATCTGGGTGAGGGCTTTGGTGATCTCCCGGTTTGAAGCGGCGGTGCCGGGGTTTCCGGTCAGAACGATAAAATCGGTACCCATCTCCCGCGCCCGCCGGGCGTTGCGGGCGGAGGCACGGCGTCCGGAGGGCACTTGGCCGGCTTCGCCCACCGCTTCCAGATTAACCCCAATCAACCTTCCGGTCAACCTTTTAATTTCCCGGATCACCCCTGCTGGTTCATGGGGAGGAAGGCCCTGAAAAACCGGCTCTTCCAGATCAAGCAGATTAAGGAGGAGCAGATCGGCGCCGCAGGCGGCGGCCAGTTCCGCATTGCTGATGTCAAACAATAAGGGCTGGACGGCGCCGATCACCTCGCTCACCAGCACCCGGCCTTCGCTGGCGGCAATCGAGGCTAAGATCTCCGCTTTGGTCATCCGTTGCCAATCGGAAGTACTGCAATCAAGAAAGCGCTGAACCATCTTGACCTCCTCAAATTGGAAAAGGTATACGCTCCTTTCCGGCTTATCCCCTTTCCGGCTTATAAGGTTTCGCCTTGTTTTCCCCTCTGGAATTGACAGAGCCATTGGTAAACGACTAACTTGAATAGGATTGCAGGAGCCTTTTCGGCTCCTGCAATCCTTTGCTTTCGCCGGTTATTTCTTGTTGGCCATCACTGCTTTGATGTGGGTCGCCAGCGGGTCGGCCACGGTCCCGACGACGATTTGGAAGTTGTTCCCGGCCAGCTTCAACACACCGGTCGCGCCAAGTTC
>DATCJZ010000007.1:0-11236 GCA_036562545.1 Capillibacterium sp.
ATCCTGCGTGGCCAGGAGCGCTTCGATGCTCATCCCGCCCGCCAGGGCCACTTCCTCCCGGGAGATCTCCGGCTTCAGCAGCCGGGGCGGGGCCAGAATCCCCGTGTCCATGACCAGCGTCCGGACGCCCTTCTCTTCGATTAACCGTTTTAAGTAGGCCGCTTCCGTCTCTTTCGTGTCCAAGGTTGCGATGATTAGGATCCGCGTTTCCATGATTGTTTGGAGAACCTCCTTTGCTTCGTCCCTTTCTTCAAAATCTGGCGGGAATTTGGGTCGTGGCCGGAACCGGCAAGTACCCTTTCCCGAACAGGGTCCTTTTTGGGGGGAGGCGCCGTCCGGTATCCAGCCTTGCTGTCTTGCTGTCTGACATGTTTCGGCAAAAAAAGAAAGGATCTTTGCTCTTTACGGTAGTTTATCCCTAACTTAAGCCCTGAACTATGCGGTCGGCAACAATTGCACCAACAATTACTGCGTTTGGCTTTCGTTTCCTGGCACCTTGGACAAACTTATCATAAATTAAAAGACGAGACTTGTCAAGCTGTCTGACAGCTATTGTTATTAAAAAAATCTTTTCTTTTTTCTTGCCAAGAAAAATTCGGGTTTTTCCGGAATAACCTCCCCGGGTCAAAGTTTAGCCAGGCGAGCCGGTTAAAATCACCGGAAATTAGCCCTCACCTTCCCTGTTGGTCACGGTCATAATACTCGGTAAATTTCTGTTTGGCCGCCTGCAGATGATTGAGCATATTCTTCCGCGCCAGCGTGGCATCGCCCTTTAGGATCGCTTGATAAATTGCTTCATGGTCATCATAGGATTTGCCAAAGACCCGTTGCATCGATGAGGAATCATCCTTTTCTTCCGCCAAACGGATGATGTTGTAATAAGGTTGATCCAATTTGAGCAAAGCTTCTTTGATAAATTGGATGAAAAGACGGTTCTCCGACGCCTTGGCCAACGCCAAGTGAAATTCGTAGTCAACCTGGCTAAACTCGTCAACGGTGGCTACGTGTTTAGAATTATCCAGGGCAATTTTAATCTCTTTCAGGGAAGAATCGGTACGCCGCTTCGCCGCCAGATAACAGATTTCTCCCTCAATGGCCTGCCTGGCTTCCAGGGATTCCATAAAGCTCATCCGGCTCCGGACGGCGTCAATGATATTGTCCAGTTGGTAATCGACATTAGGTCTTTTAATGAAATTCCCCTTCCCCGGAATTGATTCCAAAACCCCCAAGGCTTTGAGGCCGCTGAGGGCTTCCCGGATCGTCGCCCGGCTGGTCCCTAAACTCTTCGCCAGACTGGTTTCGGAAGGGAGACAAGTACCCGGTTCCAGCTTGTTGGCGCGGATCATCTCCACGAATTGCTCGATAATCCGGGTTGAGGTATTCACCGTTTCCACCGGTTTGAGGTCAAGGCTCACCATCTCTTTCACCCACACTAGAAATATTTCCTTTTTCAGTTCGGCATGGACTATTCATCAAATAATATCAATTTTTTAGATTATTCGATGTCCACCACTAATCTTCCTTTTATTTTACCTTCTTTTATCAATTGGAGCCCTGCATTAAGCTCTTCAAGCTTGATCGCTTGATCCAAAACCGGCTGGATTTTCTTTTCCGTAACCAGGCGTACACAGGCTTCGATCTCTGCTTTACCCGCCGCCCGGGTGCTGATCAGATTAATCTCGTTGAGATGCCCCCACAGCGCATTAAACTTAAGGTCTTTGCTGTAGGCGACCATGACCAGGTCGCCCCCCTTCCGGAGCGCTTGCAAGCCTTCATCGATCACCGGTTGGGAGGGCGTGAAAGTGATCACATGGTCGGCCCGGCGCCCATAGGTATAGGCGGCCACCGTTCTACTCCAGCAGGGATCTTCCTTCCCGTTGATGACAAAATCTGCGCCATAGCTCTGCATCAGTCTTAACTTATCCTCTGTGACGTCGACTCCGATCACCACCGTCCCCAGCACCTTGGCGATCTGTATGGCATGGAGACCCAAGCCGCCACCCCCACCCAGCATCACCAGAAAGTCCCCCTTCTTCACCTGGGCCCGGCAGACCAAGGCATGGTAACAGGTGCCTAGCGCATCAGGGATCACCGCCGCCTGACGGAAGGAGATCTCCTTCGGCTTCGGGATTAAGCAAGCTTCCGGCACGGCTACATACTCGGCAAAACCGCCGTTAAATTCAAAACCGATTCTCCCCTTCAGTTCTTCACAGATGGTCGGCCGGCCGCTTAAACAATTCCGACACTTTTGACAGGGGATATAGAAGGAAACCAATACTTCATCCCCTACCCGGAAGTTTTCGACCTCCTTCCCGACGGCGGCGACGACCCCGGCCACTTCGTGGCCGGGGATTAAAGGCAATTCTTTCGTCGGAACCAATCCGTCCCGGATCTTCAGATCCGTTCCGCAAATACCGGCGGCCTTTACCTTGACCAGAACCTCCCGTGGTCCGTAGGTCGGCTCCTCCACCTCCGTCAAAACCAAAGGCTTGGTATATTCCTTTAAAACCATTGCTTTCATGGCTACCACTTCCCCCGTTTTTCGCTCAAAGTTTACCCTCCCGGAAACACCTGGCCATAAGGCAAGCCAAATTCGCAAACGCCGCCGGCAAAAACAGGAAGACGGCAGTAAATGGAATCTCTTCCCAAGGGTTAGCGGGTCATGAGCTTACTTCCATACAAACCGGTGGGTTTAATCAGCAGAATAATGATCATCACCAAGAACGGCGCCATCTCAGCCAGGGGCGCCCAAATCAACGCGCCCAACGAAACCACCTGCCCGACGATGAGGGCGGAGACCATTGTCCCTTTGATACTGCCCAGTCCGCCGATGATCACAACCATAAAGGCAAAGGCGGTTATACTCATCCCCATCTCCGGGGAGACCATCACAAAGGGGGCATGGATCACCCCGGCCAAGGCCGAAAGGACGGAAGAAAGAATAAAGGTCACCGTAAAGAGGCGGCTGATGTTAATCCCCAGCGCTTCCACCTTTTCCGCATCGTCAATCCCCGCCCGGATGGCCGTGCCCAGAATGGTTTTGTTGAGAAAATACTGGACGGCCAGATAAACCACGACGGCCAGAAAGATCACGAAAACGCGGTAACCGGGAACACTGGTGCCGAGAATATTCACACTGCCCCCGATGGGCGAGGCTACGGGCTTGGGGGTTAAGCCCCAGATATACTTAATCAAACCAACCCCCATTAAATTAACCCCGAAGGTAAGAATCATGGAAAACATGACCGGCTTGGAATAAACCCGTTTAATAATCAGTCTTTCCACCGCAAAGGCGACCACCAGCGTCACCAGCATCGCGCCTAGCGCCCCCAGCCAAAAACTGCCGGTGGCGGCGGTAATGGTGTAAACCAGATAGGCGCCGAGGGCATAATAGAAAAATTGGTCCAAACTGATCATCCGCATCAAGCCGTAGCAAAGGGAGAGGCCGACGGTTAACAGAAAGTAGACTCCCGACATACTCAACCCCAAAACAATCGCGGAAATAACTAATTGCCCATTCATCTGAATCATAATCCCCCTTCCTTGGTCAATGCCGGTTGCAGTTGGGATTTTTTATTCTTCCGTTTCTCAAGATAGGCCTCGAGGGAACCCACGATCCCTTTTTCCCCGGCCAGCATCACCACAATCAGCAAGAAGCCGACCAGGACTTCCCAATGGCTGATGAAGCGGCTGACGATATCTTTTAAACCGATAAACAGGAAGGAACCAACCAAAGGCCCAAAGAGGGTTCCGGCGCCACCCAGCATCGAGATGGCCACCACATCCGCAGCCCCAATGACATTGGCAATATTGGCATTGACCATACAAAAGTAAACGGTATACAGGGCGCCGGCCAACCCGGCAACGGTGTTGGCAATTACAAAGGCCAGCCATTTGATGTTGAAGGTTTTATAGCCCAGAAAACGCAGTTTCTGTTCGTTGTTCTTCACACAGAGGCAAGTGGCGCCGAAGACCGATTTTTTCATCAGATAATTGAAGAAGAGCCAAACCAGGATGGCCACGATAAACGAAAACAGATAAATCCCGCTGGGAGAGGTGAGATCGATCACCGGTGTCGGCTCCATCCGGCTAATCAAAAGGAGGCCGTTATCGCCGAAGGTCCATTTCACCAAGGCCTTTTGGAACATAAAGAACGTCACGACACAGAAGGCCTGGTTGCAAAGGGTAAAATAGGAACTGCTCAAACGGACCAGGAAGGTACCGACCAACATATTAAGGAGCAAACTGACCAGGATCCCCACTAAAATCGCCATATAAGAGTTGGTCCCGAAATAGTAAAGGTAAACCCCGGCGCCATAAGCCCCAAAGGCCAAAAAGGCGGGCTGTCCAAAGGAGGTAAGGCCCAGACATCCAATTAAGAAACTGCACCCCATGGCATAAATGCTAAAAATGACAACCTCCGTCAAGAAGGCGGCCGGTAAGATCCCTTTCATTAAATAAAGAAGGATAAAAACAACAAAAATCAATGTCCAACTAGATAAGAACCGTTTCATGCTCCGACTCCTTCCCGTGTATATTCCCCACTTCAGGTTCTATAGATAATGACTGTAACTGTTGTTTTTGATCTCTGCTTCATCCGTGATCTCCGCCACCAGTTTTCCTTCCTTCATCGCGTAGATCCGCTCGGCCACGCGGGAAACAAAAGAAAGGTTCTGGCCAACGGTCAGGATGGCACAGTCTTTACTCAGTTCATGGAAGGTCGTAACCAGGTCATCCACAATACTGGGGGCTAGCCCTTCGGTGGGTTCATCAATTAACAAGACTTTGGGATCACCGAGGATCGCCCGGCCGATCATGAGCATCTGTCTTTCGCCCCCGCTTAAAAAAGCTCCCTTCCGGTCGATCAAAATCTTTAATTTGGGAAAGTGTTTAAAGACCTTATCCCAGTCATAATCACCCGTGGCATAACTGGAGAGTTCAAGGTTTTCCCGGACCGTTAAATCGAGGAAAACGTGCTTGTCCTGGTCGATATACTTCAGACCCATCCGGGCTACCTCATACGAGCGTTTCCCGACCAATTCCTTCCCGTCAAAAACCACCGAACCGTTCGTGGGCGTCAGCAGGCTGGCCATACATTTCAGCAAAGTGGTTTTTCCCGCACCGTTCCGGCCGACAATCGCTACCCGCTCGTTGGGTTTAATCGCCAGGTTGATATCGAAAAGCACATTGGACTGGCCGTAGGCGGCATTTAAATTCCTCACTTCAACCAGATTAGAACGATCCATTTTCATCCCCCTTAATCTTTCCCGTCTCAATAAAGAACAAAAACCAATGAATTAAACATTACTTTTCCGGATTGCCGGTTTTCTTCCCGGTTGGTTTTTTCCTTTCCTTCGCTGAAAATTAATGCCTTTCCCAAAGAAAGACTTTTCCGGCATGGGGATCATGCTCGCCGTCATGCTGTTTGGTAGTCTGACATGTTATAGGCAAATTGGCTCCGTTGCCCCATTCCATTTACCCGATCCGGTCCCAAATCCAGTTTCTCTTCTCAACATAAAAATAATATACTTTAAAATAATATACTTTATTTTTCCGGCGCGCGACATCAAACATCACATTAATCAAACCGGAGAAAGCTGTTTTCTCCCCCTTATTCAGCGGTTTTCCAGTACTCTTTCCGGACCCGTTCAGAATTTAGAACCTCATTGGTTTTACCGGAAGCAATCATCACACCCTCTACCATCACGCCGACTTTTTCCACCAAATCCTGAATCTTGGAGATCTTATGCTCCACAATAAGAATGGTCTTTTTATGCACTTGCTGGCGGAGGACCGCTAGACACTCGTCAATCTCCACTTCGCTCAGACCGGCAAAAGGTTCATCCAGGAGTAAAACCTCCGGGTCGGTCACCAGAGACATGGCGATCTCCAAGACCCGTTTTTCCCCCAAGGAAATATTAGCGGTCATCCGGTCGGCTAATTTGGTCAGATTAAAAGTCTCCAAACACTCATCTATCTTGGCGGAAACAATCCGGTCCATCCGGGAGAAGAAGATTTTCCGCAAGGAGAATTTATTCATCGCCCGGTAATAGGCAAGGCGTAAATTATCGATCACCTTAAGGTTGTCGAAGGTGGAAGCCAACTGGAAAGTCCGCATGATCCCGAGGTCAACCCGGCTTTCCGGGCTGAGCTTGGTAATCTCCTGGCCTTTGTAATAGATGGCACCCTCTTCCGGAATGTAATTCCCGGTCAGAATATTAAAAAAGGTAGTCTTCCCGGCGCCATTGGCCCCAATCAAGGCGGCAATTTCATTCTTGGCCAGGCCAAAGGAGACGTTGTTGACCGCGGTCATCCCGCCAAACCGCTTGGTGATGTTTTCAGCCTGCAGAATCATCTCCGAATTGCTGCTCATCTTAGCAACTCCTTTTCCTGATCATCTATCCTTTTCGGGAAGCCCGCCCCGGAAGATCCGGAGCAGGCTTCCGTTAACCAATGCTTAGTAACCCAATTCCGCGAGGGGCGGAAATACTTCTTCGCCGCCTTGCACCGATACGATTTCGAAGTAATCGTACTTGTTCTTTACTTCTTTCGGACCTTTGCCGCGGACAAGGAAACCGGCATACTCATAAACCGGTTGATGGTCCTCACGCCAACGGGCGGGCCCTTTCACCGACATAAATTCGGGTTTTTCATCAATGGCCTTCTTAATGGCGGCCTGGTCAAAGCTGCCGGCTCTTTCCACCGCCTCAAAGAGTTGTTGTACCGCGATGTAGGCAATGGTCGCATAACCATCCGGCGGCGTACCCCATTTTTTCATAAAGGCCTGGCTGTAGGCGGTCGCCAGTTTCGCCGTTTCCGCATCTTTGAAATCGGCCATGTCATAATAGAAGAAGTGCATACCGTAGACATTCTCCCGGGCTTCCACCGGTAAACCTTCGGCCACCACGTTGGTGATAAAGCTGTTGAAGATGGTCATCTGTTTGTTCAAGCCCATATCATAGCACTGCTTTAACAGGGAGACAGCGTCACCGCCGAACTGGGCGGAGATGAAGACATCCGGTTTGGCTGCCCGCACTTGCTCAAGGACGGTCGTGAAATCGCTGGTCCCCTGGGCAACCTCTGTTTGGGCGATAATCTGCCCGCCGTATTTCTTAACCGCTGCTTCCAACCCGGCTTTAATATCCCAACCCCAAGAGTCGGAACGGCCAAGGTAAAAGATACGTTTCTTGCCAAGGTTGTTAATGGCGGCTTTACCGGCCATATAACCGACAGTCCAGGGCGTATAACCGGCCGCGTAGGTGCAGGCGCCCATTTTACCCTTCCGGTAAGAATCCAAGGGAGCAACGTTCACCGGGAAATAGGGGAAGGGATCCCTGATGCAAAGTTCATTAATGGCGAGGGACACCGCCGCCCAGGTTTGACCGACCACCGCGTGGGCGCCTTGGTCTTTCAAATACCTGAATCTTCTGACCCCCGTATTAATGTTCGTTTCATCATCCAGGTTGTCCACTTCGATCTTGACTTTACCCCAGGGCATGTTGAGTCCGCCCTCGGCATTCTTTTGCTCGACCGCCAGCAGAATCCCTTGTTTCTGGGTTTCGGCTACCGCGGCAAAAGTTCCGGTATACGGTAAGAGAATCCCCAGTTTGAAAGTTTTTGGTTGTTTGGAGGCACCGAAAATCGTTCCCGACAAGAGGCTGATGACTAAGACACAAACAAACAATGCGCCGACGAGAAACCCAATCTTCTTTTTCATTTTTTTTCTCCCTTCTTTATTATATTTTTGGTAGGATGATGTTGCAGCGTTGTCCACTGGGTTATGACAAGTTTGAGTAAACAACCACCTCCTTGATTGTACTCGTGGACAATTCGCTTTTACTACCAAAGATCCTGCTAGGAAGCTTATTCCATGTGGAAGTGGTTCGTTTTAATTAGTACTTTTTGTCACTTTTTATCTCCGCGTCGGGCCATAGATCACGAAATATTCAATTACGCTTTGGGTAACATTGGCAACTTCATACCGGGAGAAGCTATGCCCCTCCGAACCGGCATGTTCCGTTGTACCCGGTTTATGGGAACGGACCCATTTACTGTTGCGGGTGAACGATCACCTTCATGGCGTTATCAATCCGTTGGGTAAAGGTGTCAAAGGCCTTGTTGATCTCCCGCAAGGGAAATTCATGGGTAATCAAGGGCCGCAAATCAATCTTCCGCTGGGCGGCCATGGAAAGCGCCCGCCGGACATTCCGCCGGCCTTCCCCCCGGACGGTGTAGAGGTTGACGTTCCGGACCACCGCTTTGTTCATATTGACCGTAATCGGGCCTTTGTAGAAAGCCACCATTACGACGGCACCGCCCGGCCGGACCAGATTCAAAGCCTGATCCAGCGAATCGGCCACGCCGGCCGCATCAAAGACCACATCGGCCCCGACGCCGTTAGTCAGTTCCTTCACCACGGCCACCGGGTCTTCTCCGGCCCGGAGATTGACAGTCACATCGGCGCCCATCTTTTTCCCCATCTCCAAACGGCCCTGGCGCGTCCCGGTAAGAATCACTTTGTCCGCCCCCAGGGCTTTGGCGGCTTGGGCCAGAGCCAGGCCGATGGGGCCGGGGCCGATGACCGCCACCGTATCGCCGGCGATGTAACCGCCCATGGCGTCGATGGCATAAAAGGCCGAACCGGCCGTGGTGATGATCGCCGCTTCCTCAAAGGAAATTTCATCCGGCATTTTGTAAAGGGTGTTTACATGTTTAATCGCATACTCGGCAAAACCGCCGTTTACCGTCATGCCGCTGGCAGAATGGCCCTTCAAGGGGTTGCCAAAATTCAAACAGGCCGTATATTTTCCCATAATACAGTTGTGACAGCGGCCACAACCCTTATGGACCTCGGAAGCCACCCGGTCACCGACTTTGAATTCGTCCACGGTTGACCCCACCTGGACCACCGTCCCGGCGTACTCGTGCCCCATGATAAAAGGCATAGGCGGTTCGCCGGGCATACCGTGGTCCCGGATCTCTACGTCGGTCCCGCAGATCCCGCAGGCCTCAACCCGAATCAAGACCTCATCGGGGCCCGGTACCGGCACTTCTGTTTCGCGTACTTCAATCTTGCCGCGTTCGACCAAAAAGGCCGCCTGCATTTTTTTGGGAATCGCCATCGGTTTTCCCTCCGTTGTCATCTTTTCTTCAGGTGCTGCCATTTTTCCAGTTGTAAAACCTCGGGGTTGGCAATCTTCTCCGGTTGGTAACCGTTGAAGAGATCAATCACCCGCTTGGCCGCTTCGGTCGCCATCCGCACCACACATTCATCGGTCAAAGCCGCCGTATGGGGGGTGAGAATCACATTATCCATCTTCAGCAGAGGATTGTCTTCTTCGATGGGCTCATGTTCAAAGACGTCAAGGCCTGCCCCCCGGATCACCCCTTCCTGCAAGGCCCGGATCAGATCCCGTTCATGGACGACCCCGCCCCGGGAAACATTGACTAAATACGCTCCCGGCTTCATCATCTTCAGTTGTTCCCAGGCAATCATGTTCCGGGTGTATTGGTTGAGCGGGACATGAATGGAGACCACATCGGCCGTTTGCAAAAGCTCCTCCAGGCTGACAAAGTCAACGGTCGCCCGGAAGCTGTCTTTCACGGTCTCTGGCAAGACCGGATCATAGGCCAGAAGTTTCGTCTGGGCAAGGGGATAAAAGTAACCGGCCAGGATCTGTCCAATGCGGCCAAAACCCACAATACCCAGGCGTTTGCCGTGTACGTCCTGGGGATAGTTTTTATAGCGGATTTTAAAGTTGTTCTTTCTGACCTCCCGGTCCAGCAGGAAGAACTGCTTGAAGAGCGCCAGAATCAGGGCAAGGGTGTGCTCCGCCACCGTACTGGCGTTCACCCCCAGACTGGAAGTGACAATCACCCCGTTTTTGGTGGCGGCCTTCAGGTCCACATTGTCCACCCCGCCGCCGGTCCGCGAAATGGTCCATAAATCATCGGCGGCTTTGATTAAGGCCTCATCCATAAAGATACCGGTCCGCAGCACAATGGCCCGGGCGTCTTTCATCAAAGGCAGGACGGTCTCGGGTTTGGGGTCCGGGGCCACCACCACCTCCAAACCGGCCTCCTCCAGCATCTTATGGGCTTCTTCCTCAATCGGCTGGGGAAGAAGGACATATCCCTTGTTTCGCTCCATCCTGTAAACCCTCTTTTCTCTTATTTGTCTTGATCGTCTTCAGCGCAGATAACGGCCGCCCACCACGTCCAAGGTGATCCCCGTGATGTAGCTGGCATCATCGGAAGCCAAGAAGACAATGGCTTTCCCGATCTCCTCCGGCGTGCTCAACCGGCGCAGCGGGATATTGGCGACAATCTTCTCCCGTTCGGCCTCGTCTTTGTTCTCCCAAAGGTCCTTCATCCGTTCCCCGGTGATCGTCACCGTCGGGGCCACAGCGTTCACCCGGATCCCCTGCGGGCCCCAGTCATAAGCCAGTTGCCGGGTTAATCCTTCCACCCCCGCTTTGGCCGCCGTGTACTGGACACCAGCCAGCGAAGCCCGCCAATGGCCGGCCAGGGCGGAGAGATTGACAATGGCTCCCTTGCCGGCCTTGACCATATAGGGAATGGCCGCCTGGCAGGTGAAGAAGGTCCCTTTGAGATTCACATTGACCACCAGGTCCCAGTGTTTTTCCTCGATCTCTTCCAGCTTGTAGGGAGTACGCAAGCTGCCGCCCGCATTATTCACCAAAATGTCGATCGTGCCCCAAGTCCGGACCAGTTCATCAATCATGGCCTGCACTTCGGCTTTATTGGTCACATCCGCCTTCTTCCCGATCACCCGGTTGGGGAATTCCCGGTTTAACTCCGCGACAGCCTTGTCAATCGTCTCCTGGTTGATGTCGTTAATCATCACCTTGGCCCCTTCCGCCAACAAACAACGGGCAATCGCATAACCCATACCCTGGGCGGAACCGGTCACCAAAGCTGTTTTATCTTGAACTCTTCCCATCTGCTCTGCTCCTTACTTATAGTTTTATTTTGATTTTTTCCTCTACGCTTGCTTTTCCAATTATTTTGCTTACCTGACTTTTGAATTTTGAAAGATGATTCGATCTTGACAAATACTCTGGCCCCAGGGGCAACTCAGGCCCGGTTGGTGAAGGACCGTTTCTCTTCGGGGACCACGATGTTGAACTTCTTCACTTCCTCCAGGAAGTTGGCCAAGGCCTGTCCGGCCCGGGCAAAGTATTTCTCCCCCTTCTCCTTGCTGGCCCGCAAGGGG
>DATCJZ010000017.1:0-8586 GCA_036562545.1 Capillibacterium sp.
CGGAATATGGCTAACCGACGTTTGGCTTTTACAACCGATATGAAGAAGGCTGTCGAGGAATCCGATGTGATCTTTATTGCCGTGGGCACCCCGCCGGCGGAGGACGGGAGTGCAGATTTAAGGTATGTGGAGGCGGTAGCCCGGGATATCGCCCATTATATGAATGGTTATAAGGTGATTGTGGATAAAAGTACGGTTCCAGTGGGGACCGGGCAAAGGGTGAAGCAATGGGTCCGGGAAGAACTGGCCAAGCGTGGTGTGGACTATGAGTTTGATGTGGTTTCCAATCCGGAATTTCTCCGGGAAGGTTCGGCGGTTTATGACTTTACCCATCCGGATCGAGTGGTAATCGGGGCGGAAACGTTAAGGGCCTTTGAACGCATGAAACAAGTTTACCGGGTATTATACCTTAATGAAACTCCCTTTATCGAGACGAATCTCGAAACCGCTGAGATGATCAAGTATGCTTCAAATGCTTTTTTGGCAATGAAGATTACCTTTATTAATGAGATTGCCAACCTTTGTGAGAAAGTTGGCGCCGATGTCCAGGATGTGGCCAAAGCTATGGGGAGGGACGGCCGGATTGGCCCGAAATTCTTGCATCCGGGGCCTGGGTTTGGAGGAAGCTGTTTTCCAAAGGACACCATGGCCTTGGCAAAGATTGGCCGTGAATATGGCGCCCCGGTTACTCTGATCGAACAAACGATAAAAGCCAATGAAGCCCAAAAAATGCTGATGGTGGCCAAGATTAGAGAAGGTTTGGGTAGTCTTGTTGGGAAACAGCTTGCCATCTTGGGACTAGCCTTTAAGCCCAATACCGACGACATGCGGGAGGCGCCAGTTCTGGTCATCCTTAATGAGCTTGCTAAGCAGGGGATGCGTTTTAAAGTTTACGATCCAAAGGCTATGGAGGAAGCAAAATGGCGCTTGGCAAATCTAAAAGATCAGATAACATATTGCCAGAGCGAATATGAGGCGATTGATGGTTGTGATGCCCTGGTTATTTTGACGGAGTGGAATCAATTCCGGAGTTTAGATTTACCACGGGTGAAAAAACTTCTCAAAGAACCTTATTTCTTTGATTTGAGAAATATCTATAAACGGGAAATGATGGAAGAAGCCGGTTTTTATTATTTTGGGGTTGGACAAGGGAAAAAAGGGGATTGTCGTGAAAGACAAAAAGAGGCGGCAGCCTCAAAGGAGTAGGAAAGGTGTAAAAGAAGAAAGGAGAATCCTTATGAATCAACAAGCTCAAGTTCAGCAAGATTATGATGAAATTAACTTATTCGAGCTTATCTCAATATTAAAAAATTCGTGGAAATTAGTTTCGTCCATATTTTTGGTCATTGTTTTGCTGGTTGGCGTTATTACTTGTTTTTTGCTCCCTAAAAAGTACCGGAGCCAAGCTTTGTTTTTCTTGCAAGCTGAGGGTGAATATGGTGCAACTTTTGGTAAGGTTAATATGGTTAAGGATATAATCCGAACTAACTATTTTTTAGGAGAAATTTTGGAAAAGGATGGTTTGGATACAAGCCAAGAAGTAATAGAAAAGCTGCGGAACGCTATTACTGTCACCCAGACTGAGGCTGGAAATATTAAATTAGAGATAATCTGGGGTGATCCGCAGAAGGCATATGAACTTTTATATTCGGTTTATAATAGTTACAAGGATGAGGTAGCTAACAGACTCCGGATTTACACGACGAATAAAATGGAAGTGGCGGAAAAACAATTTGCTACCAGTCAAAAAGTGTTCGATGAGATCAATGCAGAACTGGTTGCTTTTCAGAAAAAAACCGGGCTTATTTTTTTGCCAAATCAGTTAGCCATCAGTGACATGTATTACCAGGATTTAAAAAGGAAATTAGGGGTTTCGCCTGAACATTTATTGGAGTATGAAACCCTCAGGACGAAACAGGAGGTCGCCGAAGAGGAATACAAGAAAGCGTGCGCTATTTTAGAAGATACCCGCCGGTTGGTGGAAAAGGAACAGAAATATTTATTTGTGCTCATCGAACCTCCGTTTTACCCGGAACGTATATATTCACCCTCAACTGTAAAAAATATAACGGTGGGCAGTGTTTTTGCCATTTTTGTCGGGGTAATGGCGGCTTTCCTGAGAGAATATATTCGGAAATACAAAGAGCTGGGACAAGTTGTTAATTAGAACTGATACGTAACATAACTTTAAAAAGTCTAATCACCAGAAAAAAGAGCCTAGTTCTGTGGAATCCCGATGCGAAATCGTGAACAGTGACATAAATCCAAATTGTTAGATAAAGAAGTTGACATTATCAAGAATTGTCATTTCTTTTTGGCACAAAAAAGTCCTCTATTCCAAAGAGGACTTTTTTGTGTTGTTAGCAATTTAGCGGTTATACCTCTTACCAGCTGACTTTGCCGACCACCGAAACCTCGGGCTGGAAACTAATGATGCCCGGCTGATGGTCGGTGTTGGTAATCCGGGCGAGGCTAAGGGTGAGGGCCACCTGGTCGGAGCCGGTGAGCCCCATCGTTTTGACGGCGGTGAGGGCAAATTGAGCGGTGGTCTCTACCGTTCCGGTTAAAAAGACATGGGTTTGGTCCGGTTGATTGGTCCATTGGTCGCCGATGCGGCCTTCGCCTTGCCGGCGGCGGGAGTAAAGGAGGCTGAACTCCCAGGTATCATGGCCGGTGGTCATCAATTCGAGATTTAGCTGGTCGCTATCGGGACCCAGGGGGCCACCCAGGGTCCGGCCTTTATAGGTATAGTTGAAAAAGGGGTCTGGCGCCGTATAGGTGTACTGGTTAATCCGGGTGTATTCCGTAAAAAACTTCAATCCGTCTATTCCCAAGGGCCGGTTCCATTCGCCGCCGGCCTGGCACCCCACTTTCCAGGGGTACTGGCCGGGCTCCAGGATCGTTCCTGCCTTGTCGGAAGGATCTTCCGGCCAGAATGGCAATGGAAGCTCGTCGATGAGGTAACCGGCATAGATTTTAGCGTTGGGGCCTAAACGGAGGGTCACGTCAAATCCGGCAAGAAGGTTGATCGCGCCTTTAGCTTCGGGTAACTCCAGGTAATTTCCGGCCAGGTGCTGGTAAAGACCGACCGGTACCAACGGCAGGGGCAAAAGGTAAATGTCGGGGGTGTCCTCATTGACCAAAGCCGTTTCCCCAAAGCCGAAAGTGAAGGGACCCAGGGCATAGGTGGCCCTTTGCCCCAGGAGGAGGCGGAATTTTTTCTGCACCGGGACCCAGGCGTAGAGTTTTTTATAGCTCAGCCGTTGGGTGGCAAAGGAATAAGCAACTTGATCCAGGCCTTCAGCGGTTAACCCTTCGCCCAGGGGGGCCAGGAGGGGAAAGATGTAACGTCCGGGGCCGAAGAAGTTCAGCTGACGACCGGCGATCAGGTGGAAAGCGCCGAGGCCAAGATCGACGCCGCCTTCTTTCACACCGAAGATCGTATGGTTTTGCTCGGTATAGAGCCAGGGAGAGAGAAAGAAGGTAACAGGGCCCAGTTGCAAACGGTTATCACTAATCAGGGTCAAGCCCTCGTTATTCAACTGAAAGAGAAATGCGTTGGCCTGGGTGGGGCGGGAGGAAAGGCCCAATAATAAAAAAAGGGCCAGAAGAATCGGGCAAAACCAATGGGAGAACAAGGAGCGCTTCATGTTGCTTACTACCTCCGTCGGATATTGCTGGAATTATGGCGTGAGATTTATTTGGTCAGTTATATGGTAAAAATATGGTAAAACCAATGATAAAAGGGGTATATTTTACTCTTCTTGGCTGCTTGATAAAGTCCTGCTTGAAATAAGACGGAAATTTATCATCCTTATCCTAAAGGACCCCCGCATCCGCATAGATTGGGATGGGGGTGTTTTTTTTGATTGACGGGGTGGTTGTGAAAGAGCTAAGAGTAATCCCGGATGAACGGGGCCGGCTGATGGAAATTTTACGTTGTGATGACCCGATCTTCCGCGGGTTTGGGCAAGTCTACATTACCACGGCCTATCCGGGGGTGGTCAAAGCCTGGCATTACCATAAAAAGCAGTATGACAATTTGACGGTCTTAACCGGGATGATGAAAGTGGCCTTGTTTGACGACCGGGAGGATTCGCCCACCAGGGGGAAAGTAGAGGAGTTTTTTTTAGGGGTGCACAACCCGAAACTTTTGCAAATACCGCCTGGGGTTTACCATGGGTTCAAGTGTATCAGTCAGCAGGAAGCGTTGGTTTTAAACTGCCCGACCGAACCCTATAATTACGCGGAACCTGACGAATACCGGCTGCCGCCTTATGCCCCGGCAACACGGATGAAGATCCCCTACGACTGGGGGAGAAAGGACGGTTAGGGGGGATGGGCAGTGCGGATCTTGGTCACCGGCGGCGCCGGCTTTATCGGCAGCAATTTTATCCGCTATTTTCTCCGGCGTTACCCGGAAACGGAACTAATTAATGTGGATCTTTTAACCTATGCCGGAAATGTGGCCAATATGGAAGGGTTTTCGGTTTATCCCGGTTACCGTTTTGTTCACGCCGACATTAATGACCGCCGAAAACTGGAGCCCTATTTTGCCCTGGGTTTGGAGGCGGTGATTAACTTTGCTGCCGAATCCCATGTGGACCGGAGTATCGACGCGCCGGTCGTTTTTGCCCGGACCAACATCGACGGGACGGTTAACCTCTTAAGTCTGGCCCAGCGGTACGGCGTCAAGCGCTTTATACAAATCTCCACCGATGAAGTTTACGGTTCTTTGGGACCGGAGGGATTCTTTACGGAGAAAACCCCTTTGGCCCCCAATAGTCCCTATGCCGCCACCAAAGCCGGGGCCGATCTTTTGGCGTTGGCTTTTTACCGCACTTACGGGCTGCCGGTCTTGATTACCCGCTGTTCCAATAATTACGGTCCATACCAGTTTCCGGAGAAATTAATCCCGCTGACGATCATCAATGCCCTCCGGGAGGAACCGATCCCGGTCTACGGCGACGGGCAACAAGTACGGGATTGGATCCATGTAGAGGACCACTGCCGGGCGGTGGAGCGGGTCTTGTTGGACGGGCGTCCGGGGGAGGTATATAACATCGGGGCCTGCTGTGAACGGACCAACCTGGAGGTGGTCCGGCAGATCTTGCAACTGCTGGGGAAACCGGAGAGGCTGATCCGGTTGGTGGCCGACCGGCCGGGGCATGACCGCCGCTATGCTCTGGCGGTTGAGAAAATCCGGGGGAAATTGGACTGGGAAGCCCAGATCGATTTCGGGCAGGGTTTGGCCCAGACGGTAGCCTGGTATGTAGAGCACCGGAAGTGGTGGACGTCCATCCTCTCCGGGGAATATCACGATTTTTACCAGCGGAATTATGGTTACCGGCTGGAAGGGCATTAGAGGACCGGTCAGGAAAGCCGGCCTTTTTGTTACCTTTTTTTGCAAAAAAACGCCGGGGCGAAGTATATCCGCCAAAAAAGATGGCAATAATCCTAGTAAGAAGAGACGAAAACACCTGTGGACGACGCAAGCACACTGTGGAGGTTGGAGAAGATGATCCCGAACAAAGTGGAAATCTGTGGGGTAAACACCTCAAAACTTCCCGTTCTTACCAATGCCAAAATGCGGGAGTTACTAAAGAAGATGCAGTCCGGGGAGAAAAAGGCCCGGGAGGAATTGATCCAGGGCAACCTCCGCTTGGTCCTGAGTGTGATCCAACGTTTTAACAACCGGGGCGAGAATGTGGATGACCTTTTTCAGGTGGGGTGTATCGGCTTAATGAAGGCTATTGATAATTTTGATTTGTCACAAAATGTTAAGTTCTCCACCTATGCGGTGCCCATGATCATCGGGGAGATCCGGCGTTACCTCCGGGACAATAACCCGATCCGGGTCAGCCGCTCCCTCCGGGATATCGCCTACAAAGCCCTTCAGGTACGGGATGCTCTGACCAGCAAGAACGGGAAAGAACCAACGGTGGGGGAGATTGCGTCCACCTTAAATATCGACCGGGAGGAAGTAGTCTTTGCGCTGGATGCGATCCAGGAACCCATCTCTCTTTTTGAACCCATTTACCATGACGGGGGCGATCCCATCTTTGTAATGGACCAGATCAGCGACGACAAGAACCTGGACAATCAGTGGCTGGAGGGGATCTCGATCCGGGAGGCCATGTCCCGCCTGAATGAACGGGAAAAGGAGATTCTAAAGATGCGCTTCTTCGACGGGCGGACCCAAATGGAAGTGGCGGAGGAGATCGGCATCTCCCAAGCGCAAGTCTCCCGTTTGGAAAAGACCGCCTTGAAAAATATCCGGCGTTATATCGGCGAGGAACGGACGAAGGAGTGAGAAGATGAAAGCCCGGATGATCACGGTCTTAATTCTGTTCTCAATCGGTGGGGTGGCGCTGAGTTTAACCGGCAGTTCCCAGTGGCCGGCGGCGGAGGCGACCGTGGCGTTCAGCCCCGGGAATTTAATCCGCCTGCATGTGATCGCCAATAGTGACGAGGAAGCGGACCAACAGGTTAAACTGTTGGTCCGGGACCGGATCTTGCAAGAAACCGGGGCGTTGCTGGCGGGGAGCGCAGACCGGCGGGCGGCTTTAGCGACGCTCCGCCGTAACCAGAGGGTTTTAGCGGCGGCGGCCGAAGACGAGCTCCGCAAACACGGGTTTCCTTACGGGGCCACGGTGGAAGTGGGGAAGTTCCGCTTCCCGGAACGCCAGTATGAGTTCGGGGTGCTACCGGCCGGAAACTACCAGGCTTTACGGGTGATTTTGGGCAAGGGGCAAGGCCAAAATTGGTGGTGTGTGCTTTTCCCGCCGGTCTGCCACCTGACTCTGGCGGAGGAAAAACCCGATCAGGAGGAGCGGGAGCGGATCCGGTTGCGCTGGAAGGCGCTGGAGGATTTGCTGGGGCGCAAAGAGCAACTGGCCGACAAAGCCTGGGTGGAATGGGCCAAGTGGTTCCAGCTGGCCACAATTATTATAAAGTAGTCGCCCGGCCGGCTTCCCTAGGGCCGGATAAGATAAGGGCAGGGAACCGGGCGGGGTGACCGGGAGGGGAAGAACCCCTTTTTTTTATGGCCGGAGCCGGCAAACCCCCGGGGGAATAATGGTTGACAGTAAAAGGTTCGTGTTATAGACTGTACATAAGAAGATGTTGATAAGCGGAGGGAAGCGGAATGTCAAAAGAACGGATTTTGATCATTGAAGATGAACCCAACATTATTGAACTGGTTGCCTATAATTTGGAGAAAGAGGGCTGGCTGGTTTCGAAAGCGCAAACCGGGGAAGAGGGCTGGGAAAAGATCCAGGCCGAGCATCCCGATATTATTCTTCTTGATCTGATGTTGCCCGGTATTGACGGGATGGAGATTTGCCGCCGGACACGGCAGAATAAATTGACCCGCGATATCCCCATCATTATCCTGACGGCGAAGGCGGAAGAAGCCGACCGGGTTCTGGGGCTGGAGTCGGGGGCCGACGATTATGTGACCAAGCCCTTCTCTCCGCGGGAGTTGATCGCGCGGATCCGGGCGGTGCTCCGCCGGGCCGACAAAAACTTCTCGGAAGCCGAGGAGAAGGAAATGATGATCCTGGGACCGATTAAGATGGACCTTCGTCAGCATAAAGTATTGGTCAACGATCAGGAGATTGAGTTGACCCCCAAAGAATTTGACCTGCTTCATTTGTTGATGTCCCATCCCGGACGAGCCTTCTCCCGGGAGTATCTTCTGGAGAACCTGTGGGGCTACGAGTTTTTTGGCGACACCAGAACGGTGGATGTCCATGTCCGGCGGCTTCGCCAGAAGATTGAGGAGAATCCGGCCCAACCCTACTGGCTGGAGACGGTGCGCGGCGTGGGGTACCGGATCCGGGAGGCCTAAAGCATGCGGCGCCTGCGTCTGCAACTGATTTTGACGGTGGTTTTCCTCTTGGGGCCGGCCTATTTTATTGGCCTGTACCGGCCGGGGTTTTCGACCCTGGCTCTTTTGTGGACCGCCGGCGGGAGTTATCTCTTGATCCGTTATTATCTTCATCCCATGGAAAAACTCTGGAAGACCATGCGCACTTTGGATCCGGAGGCCGCTTCCACTACTTACAAGCAGTTTTTGAAGAAGGTTTACCACCATCTAAAGGAGCAGGAACAGCGGATTGCCCGGGAGAAGAAGGGCCGGGAGGAAGTGGAGTCCATCCTCTTCAGTATGGTGGAGGGGGTGGTGGCGACCGATTCCAGCGGCCGGATCTCCTTTTTAAATCCGGCAGCGGAACGGATCTTCCAGATCGAACACGGTTCCGCCCTTGGGAAATATCCGCGGGAAGTCTGGCGCGAATTTGAACTGGTGGAAATGTTCCACCAGGTTTTTGTTACTGGGGAACCGCAAAGCCGGGAGTTTGAACTGGAAACGCCCAGCAAAGCCTATCTGAAGGTGGAGATCACCCCAATCCGGTTCGGGGAGGAGGAAGAGGTCCAGGGGGTATTGGCCATGGTCCGTGACTTTACCCGGTTGCGGCAATTGGAGACGATCCGCACCGATTTTGTGGCCAACGTCTCCCATGAGTTACGGACGCCTTTGACTTCGATTAAGGGATTTATCGAAACCCTCCTTGACGGCGGTTT
>DATCJZ010000020.1:0-4823 GCA_036562545.1 Capillibacterium sp.
CACTACCTGGATTAAGGCTTGCTCGGAACGTTTCCTTTCCGTCACAAAGAAAGGTATGTAACCGCCTTTTCGAACTTTCGGGACCAATAAATACATCGTACCCATCCGTGTATCAAAACGCCGGACCCGTGTCCCGCAACGATAACCGGTCCTTGTTGGGGAATGTTCATCCTTGCCGGCGCCTAGTTTGTTTTCAACTTCTACTTCCATCAGTTTATGGCATAGCCATTCCAACATCGCCAGCATAGGATCCGGTTCGCCTAAAAATTTCAGTAGCATTTTTTCTAAATTTAGGGTATCCTTATGGTAAGCCATCGGGTCTCACTCCTTTTATGGTTTGTTTGAGCAGCTTACCATTTCGGAGTCCCGATGGCTTTTCCTTTTTGAAATTGCGAACTTAATTATACACTAGCATTTTAAGCCGGACGCTTATCGGTTATTTACCGGTGAACCAACGCATATCTTGGTTGATAGTGAAGTTATTGATTTGGGAAAACGTAAATTACAGGTAATCCATCCTCCTGGGCATTCCCCCGGCCATATCTGCTTATACGAAGCAGAGCGGGGTTATTTATTTAGTGGTGATTTACTTTATAAAGGAACTTTATTTGCTTATTATCCAAGTACGGACCCAATTGATTTTTACAACTCAATTGTCAGGATTAGCGAAATAAATGATCTTGAACTAATCTTGTCCGGCCATCATGAGCTTGGTATGGACAAATGTTTTTTAAAAGCAGTAAGAGAAGCTTTTGAAGACCTGAAAAATAAGGGCTTGTTGCACCATGGCAGCGGTTTGCATGCCTACGGCGTATTTCAAATTCGTTTGTAATATTTTGGTTGATCGTATTCGTGGAGGTTAATCAATGTTCTCCTTTCAACTGGGTCAGCCTATTCATGGGCACGGCCATGTGATATTGCGGGGGAAATGATGGTGACATTATGAAAACCGTAGTCATACCCAATGATACAGATAAAGTCTGAAAAATGGGACGAACACCCCTGTATTGCAACCTTTTTATGCTGAGGTTCAAGTATGGAGTGACGACCCAATCGAAAAAGATCGCGATAAATGATGGGCGAAAAACATGATTAGAAAAGCAAATTATGGCGATGGAAGATGAAAGAAGCCGGGATCATCCCTTTTTGGATGCTGACGGCTTTTTTTATCAAACATGTCCGGGTTTGAATTGGGTGACAAATTCCAAGCCAAAAAGGAGGAAATAAAAAGGCGGGCAGAGAATAATCTAAACAACTTTTAAAAAGCTTTTTAGTAACATTAACGATACAAAAGTGAAGCGGGCCAGCACTGGACTACCTTGCCGGCTTAACAGGGACAAAGGTTGGGTGAAGGTGAAAAAGGTAATTAACCAGGAACTGATGCGGAATACCAATAAAACCCAGATCCTGAAATGTATCAAAGAGAAACAGCCGGTTTCCAAGCGGGAAATCGCCGAAGATCTTGGATTAAGTACCACCACGATTTCCACTTTTATTAAGGAATTGGAGTATGAAGGGGTGATTCAGCCGGGAGGAACGGCCCAGTCCACCGGAGGGAGAAGATCGGTCCTCTACCAATTGAACCCGGAGTATGCCTATACCTTAGGAATCGATCTGAAAGTCGATCGGATAATTGGCGTTTTGCAAAATTTCAAAGGAGAGATCATAGGCGCCAAGGAGACTCTTTTTACCGACCGGGACGAGTGGAAGGTTATTCCCCTCTTAAAAAGCTTCATTCAGGAAATTTCGGCGGAAAACCGGATCTCCTTTACCCAACTGGGGGGAATTGGGATCGGGGTGCCGGGGGTCCTGGACCGGGAGTCGCGCATTATCGATTTTGCCCCCAATTTAGGGTGGCGGCATGTGGATTTGCCGGCCATGCTGGCCATCGACAAACCGGTCTATTTGGAGAATGAAGCGAACGCCGGTGCTTTGGGGGAAATGGGTTTCGGCGTGGCAAAGCATGTTTCTCATTTGGTTTATATCTCGGTGGGGATGGGCATCGGTTGTGGCCTTCTCATCGATAACCGTTTATTTTCCGGCTACTGCCAGCAAGCGGGTGAATTTGGCCATATGGTGGTCGAACCCCTGGGTTTACCCTGCCGCTGTGGAAACCGCGGCTGTTGGGAGGTCTATGCTTCCAATGCGGCGGCCATCCGGATGTATGCGGAAAAAAAGCAGGAGATGATTGATTTTCAAGAGTTTCTCCGCAGAAGTCAGCAGGGGGAAGCGGCCGCCCGTCAAGTCTTGGCCACCGTGGTGCAATATCTGGGGATCGGGATTGCCAACATCATTAACGGCTTAAACCCGGAAATGATCGTGATCGGTGGCGAGCTGATCGGGGCCCGGGAGATCATCTACAATTCTTTGGTAAAAACCATTAAAGAACGGACTTTGGAAAAATCCTTCGCCGGTGTGCGTTTGGAGTTTTCCCATCTGGGAAACATGGCGGTGGCCTTGGGAATGGGCAGTATTGTGCTGGAACAGATGCTCAGCACCGTGAATTAAGACGAACGGAAGCGAGGTGATTCTGGCGGAGAAACCTTAACCCGGATCAAATTTGGTAAAGGGTGGTGAAAAAATGCCATATTTATTAGGTTATGACATTGGAAGTTCGTCAATTAAAGCGTCTTTGATCACGGACGATGGTCAACTGGTGGCTTCCGCGACTTCCCCCCGGACCGAACTGGCGATTATCGCCAAACAACCCGGGTGGGCAGAGCAAGAGCCAAGTACCTGGTGGGAGCATGTTAAACTGGCGACGGCTGAATTGCTGGCGAAAAGCCAGGTCAAGGCGGAAGAGATCAAAGCGATCGGCATCTCCTATCAGATGCACGGTTTAGTTTTGGTTGATCAGGAACAAAAGGTTTTACGCCCCGCCATTATCTGGTGTGACAGCCGGGCGGCCGGCATCGGGGACCGGGCCTTTACCGAGCTTGGCGAGGAAGAGTGTCTCTCCCGGTTCTTAAATTCGCCGGGGAATTTTACCGCTTCCAAACTGAAGTGGGTGCAGGAGAACGAACCGGAAATTTACGGGAAGATCTATAAGGCGATGCTCCCCGGTGATTATATCGCCATGATGCTGACCGGCGAGATTAAGACCACTCCTTCCGGTTTGTCCGAAGGGATCCTTTGGGATTTCCGGGAGCAAAAACTGGCGACCACCTTGTTGGACTACTACGGCATTGACCAGGATTTGATTCCGGAGGTAGTTCCGACTTTCTCCCCGCAAGGGCAATTGACGGTAAAGGCCGCGGGGGAACTGGGTTTAAAACCGGGAACGGTGGTGGCCTACCGGGCCGGGGATCAGCCGAATAACGCCTTCTCCCTCAATGTTTTAAACCCGGGAGAAGTGGCGGCGACGGCCGGGACCAGCGGTGTGGTTTACGGGGTTGGAGCCAAGCCGGAATATGATCTTAAATCGCGGGTTAATACCTTTTTACATGTCAACCACCAACCGGAGGAACCCCGTTATGGCATTTTGCTCTGTTTGAACGGGACGGGAATCCTTAACCGGTGGCTGAAACAGAACTTGATGGCGGAGACGGTTACTTATGAGGAAATGAACCGTCTGGCGGCTTCGGTTCCGCCCGGCGCGGAGGGATTGATGATCTTCCCCTATGGCAACGGAGCCGAACGGACCTTGGAGAATAAAGAGATTAATGCCTCCATTCGGGGGTTAAACTTCAACCTCCACCACCGGGGTCATTTGCTCCGGGCCGGGCAGGAAGGGATTGTCTTTGCCCTTAATTATGGCTTGGGGATTATGAAAAAGATGGGGGTGGAGATTAACTTAGTCCGGGCCGGGCAAGCCAATATGTTCTTAAGTCCGTTGTTCGGTGAAGTTTTCGCCACCGTGACCGGGGCGCGGGTGGAACTCTACAATACCGACGGGGCGCAGGGAGCGGCCCGGGGCGCCGGCCTGGGCGCGGGGATTTACCGGGATCCGAAGGAAGCTTTTGCCGGCCTGAAAACAGAAAAGACCATTGAGCCCAATTCCAAGTTGGTCTCCGTTTACCAGGAACTTTATCAAAAATGGGCGGCGGTATTGCAAGCCCAGTTATAAAAATATAAGGAGGGTTTATGATGAGTAAAAAAACATCTTTCCATGCGGTTTGCCGTTGGACCTTTAATGCGGGGAAAGGCGGGTTTGTTCCGGCTGACATGCGCCCGGCGTGGGGTGGGCAGAATTTATGTACGGCCGGGGTGGTGAAGCTGATCAAAGAGCGGATTGCCCCGCGCCTGCCCGAATGGGTACAATTGGGTTTTGAGGTGCACTACGACACGGAAATCAATGAGCAAAACGTGGCCGAAGTTTCCGACGCCCTCAGCGAGGCCGGGATTTATCTGGCGATGATTACTCCGGGGGCCCACAGTCATTTTGGCTACGGCGGGATCGCCTCCCTGGATCCGAACGAGCGGCGTAAGGCGGAAGAACTCGGGGTCCGGGCCGTGGATCTGGCTTACGGGCCGTTGAAGAAGAACTGGCATCCCGACCCGGCGCTGGCTCCTTCCTTTGTCTTGTGGAACGGCTCTTATGGTTATGATCTGGCCACCGTCGGCATTAAACAGATGTATCAAAACTTAAAAGAAAGCATCGCCAAACTCTGCAAGTATGAAGCGGAAAAAGGCGGCGCCCTCTATATCGGGATTGAACCGAAGCCGAACGAAGGACATCCAGCCATGTTATTGCCCACCGTTGCTTCCGCCCTGCTGCTCTTCCGCCGGCTGGAGGAGGAATATGGGATCTCCCGGGCGAAGAAAGGGGTCAATAAAGAATTTGGGCATTCGGAAATGATCGGCCTTGATCATGTCTACGACAC
>DATCJZ010000023.1:0-3362 GCA_036562545.1 Capillibacterium sp.
CGCACCGCATGCCTAACGCAGTCGTCACCGCCAGGCTGATGCCGCTTAATAAAGCATGCAGGATGTAGAGAACCGGCGCCAGGAACATGAAGAGAAACTCGATGGGTTCGGTGATCCCGGTCAGGAAAGAAGTGAACGCCATCCCTAAGAGCATACCCGCCACAGATTTCCGGTTTTCCGGCTTGGCCGTGGCAATCATCGCCAGGCAGGCAGCCGGCAAACCGAACATCATGATCGGGAAGAAACCGGTCATAAAGGTTCCAGCCGTCGGGTCGCCCGCGAAGAAACGGTAAAGGTCCCCGGTGATCACTTTCCCGGTGGCATCGACAAACTCGCCAAACTGGAACCAAGTAAAGGAGTTAAGCACATGGTGCAAACCGAAGGGGATTAACAAACGGTTGAGGAAACCGAAGAAGAAGCCGCCGATGGCGCCGGAAGTGGCGATCGTATTCCCGAAGGAACTGATGTAGTTCTGGATGTACGGCCAGACAAAACCGGCAATGACACCCAGGATCAAGGTGTAAAAGGATGTGACAATCGGCACGAACCGTTTACCGCCAAAAAAGCCGAGAAAGTCAGGAAGACGGATTGCTTTATATTTGTTGTACAAATAAGCTGCCAAAATACCGGCAATGATCCCGGCCAGGACCCCCATATTAATGCCGGCATTAAAGGTGGCCGCCACCTTGGTCAGGACAAAATAGCCGACGGCCGCCGCCAAGCCGGCCACCCCGTTGTTCTCGTCGGCGAGGCCGATGGCGATCCCAACTGCAAACAATAAGGCCAAATTCTCAAAGATGGCGTTACCGGCCGCCGCCATCCATCCCAGGTTGAGCACATCGGCCGCGCCCAAGCGCATCAACAACCCCGCTGCCGGCAGGACCGCGACCGGGGTCATGAGGGCCTTCCCCAGTCTCTGCAGTTTACCCAAAACGTTTCCTTTCATTCTCTTACCTCCTTTTTTGATTAAAAGAAAAAGAGCCGAAGGAAATTCCTCCAGCTCATGCCCAAAGGTTGCACGCTGTTTGCGTCCACTATATTTATTTTCAGTTACAGTATAGTTAATAACCCGTTAGTTGTCAAGGGCATTTTTTAATCTTTCGATGTGCAAGGTAAGATAACCGACTTCTTCCTCGGGCACCGGCGCGTAAAGCTCTTCTTCCATCATCGCGGCGACCATTTTGGCCAGACGGTAAGAACTTTTATAGGTTTTTTTAATGACGGGGAGCAGTTCATTTTTGATGGCGATCTTTTTGAGAATCCGCTCCACCGCATAACGGATATGCGAGGCAAAGCGGGCGTAATCAATGGATTTGCGGTCGATCTCCACTTTAAGCTCATCCTCGATAATCTCGACGGCGGAATTGCAAAGGTAAGCATATTTAACCGTATTGGAGAGGCGATCCTTCGTTTTCAGGGAATGGATGTGCAAGGCAATAAATCCGGCCTCCTCCTCTGGAATGGGCAGATCGAGCGCTTTCTCCAACAGCCGGGTTGCTTCTTTGGCGATGGCCAGTTCCTGGGGGTATAAGGTTTCGATCTCGATCATGAACGGATTCTCAATCTGGTCGTTGTTTTTTAAACGGTAAACGGTAAAGGCAATATGGTCGGTTAACCGCACATGCATCTCTTCATCCAGTTCGCCGGTGGCAGAAGAAATCAGGTGCAAGACCTCCTCGCAGATTCCCACCAGCCGGTCGTCGATCTCGGTGATCAATTGGTTGAAACGCTGCTTAGTTTCGGGATTTTCGATCACAAAGACCCGTTCGAAAACGGTATCGGCCGGAATCTGATCCCCCGCTTTGGCGCCAAAGCCAATCCCCTTTTTGATCAAGATCTTTTCGATCCCTTCGTGTTGCGCCAAGACCACATTGTTGTTGAATGGTTTGAGCACGGTATAAGCGGCCGGCAAAACTAGCATCCCGCCTTTCCTGACCAATTCCCCGGTGTAAACTGATCATCCCTTAACAACATTATAACACACCAGACAAAAAAGCAACCGCAAACCGGCCTCCTTTTCTTGCCTTGCTTAATTTAAGTTTAAATTTTTGTTGTCAAACCTCCCATTCTTGAGTAAAATAAAGATAAAGAAATCAACAATAGGTGTGTTACTGGCAACTCCAGGCATTAACCTAACCTCGTGGCGGGTTGAAGGTTAATGCCTTTAATTTTATCTCTGAAGGAGGTGGTTTCGCATGTACACGGGTGTACCGGCTTCCCCCGGGATTGCCATCGGCAAAGCACAGGTAATCCGGGGAAAAAAGGTGGAGCCGGAGAAAAAAACCGTTACAGACGTAACCGCAGAAAAGGACCGTTTTCACCAGGCTTTATCCGCCGCCAAAGCCAAGTTGGACCAGTTGATTAATCGGGCCGCTGCACAGCAACAAAAGGAGACCGCAGCCATCCTGGAAACCCACCGCCTCATTTTAGAGGATCCGGAACTGTTGTCCCAGGTCGAAAACGCAATCACCACCGAAAGGATCAATGCCGAGTTCGCCCTGGAAAAAGCCTTCCGTTTCTACATCGACCTTTTGGCCAAGAGTGATAACGCCTACTTTCAGGAAAGAACAGCCGATCTCAAGGATGTGCAGAATTTGGTTAACTCTTTTTTGACCGGCAACGAAGGGGACGACTCCTTGGCGCTTAAAAGTGAGTGCATTGTCGTGGCCGCTGAACTTACCCCCTCCGATACGGCCCGGCTTCCTTTGGACCTGGTCCGGGGGTTTGTCACCGAAAGCGGCGGGCCGGCCTCCCATACGGCGATTATTGCCCGTTCCCTGGAATTGCCGGCCGTCGTCGGGGTCTCCGGAATCACAGCCCGGGTCAACAATGATGATTTATTAATCATCGACGGAGAAGAAGGAACCGTACTAGTCAACCCCGCCCCCGAAATCCTCGAAACTTACCGGAAAAAAGAAAGGGCGCTGCGCGCGGAAAAAGAAGCCCTCTCCGCCTTGAAGAACGCTCCCGCCCGGACCAAAGACGGTAAAACCATCAAGCTCCTGGCGAACATCGGTGAACCCCGGGAGTTAAACAAAGCCCTGGAGTATGGGGCCGACGGGATTGGCCTCTACCGGACCGAATATTTGTTTATGAACCGGGACACCCTGCCCACCGAAGAAGAGCAGTTTGCCGCCTACAAAGAGGTTTTAACCAAAATGGAAGGCAAACCGGTCATCATCCGGACCCTGGATATCGGTGGAGATAAAGAAGCGCCGGCGCTGGGGCTACCCCCGGAGAGCAACCCCTTCCTCGGGTACCGGGCCATCAGAATGTGTCTCGGGGACCGGAATTTATTCGTTACCCAGCTCCGCGCCCTGTACCGGGCTTCTGTCTACGGTCAGCTCAAAATAATGTTTCCG
>DATCJZ010000035.1:0-10488 GCA_036562545.1 Capillibacterium sp.
TTGCTTCCCTACGACAGTGTTAACTGACAGGTTCAAAGGGTCAGGTTCTACCTTCTCAACTCCAGAGGAGTTCCCCCGCAATCTATTTACTTTTCAATTATTTATATACTACTACCGGTTACTTTCCTTGTCAAGTTTGGCTCTACAGTAATTTAACCCTCTCCAGCCGTAACGTTTCCATTGATCTGTTGCGATCTGGTATAATTAACTTGTTGCCAAGTAGTCACGCACTCAATAAAAACCGGGAGGAGAATATGGGTTCCTTGCTCTTTGATCTTTTTCTCTTGGTGGGGGCCGTTTGGTCGATCTACAGCGGAATAAACAAGCTCGGGCGCCCGGTCCTACTGCCCAAAAGTGAAAAACAAAAAAAGAAGACGGCGGACTTCCCGGAGGCATTTACGGAGCCGTCCCGCCGGCGGATCTTGTTTGCCAGAATAAGAGGGGCCGCCGATTTGCTCCTGGCGGTCTTGATCCTCGCCTTCCTCCGCTTAAGTCTCGGCTGGCCGGAAAAGCCGGAAGTAACCTTGTTGCTCGGTCGGGAAACCGGCCGTTTGCCGTACGCACGGATCATTAACTCGTTTGTGGAGGAAAACAACATCCCGGCCATGGTGGTCGGGATCATCGATGGTGATCATACTCTCTTATACGGTTACGGCTATCAGGATTATCATTCCCTGAAAAAAGGGCGGCCGGTCACGGCGCAAACCTTATTTGAAATCGGCTCGGTCACCAAAGTCTTTACCGGTTTAATGCTTGCCGAAGCCGTCCACTCCGGAAAACTGCCTCTCCAAATGCCGGTGGCGGAACTGCTGGAAACCCAAACCGGGAAAAAGGTTGGGCTTGATCCCGCGCTCACCTTGGAAAGGCTGGCCACCCACACCTCGGGACTGCCCAGTCTTCCCCTTACCCCGCCGGTTTTGTTCAACCTGTTAACCCTGGGCATCACCAGAGGAAACCCCTACCGGGGCAACCAGCCTGGCGACAACCGCCGTTCAGCCCCTCGGCGAAGAGCTGCTCCGGCAAATGGGCAATCGGCCTTAGGTTCGACCGTTTTCCGCTCCCCCTTGGTTCCCCTTGCCCGGAAGCACGGGCAAGGCGCTGACCGGATTTTACCATAAAGTAAGCTGTGCCCTCTTTTGTTCAAACTGCCGTAAATAGTGGAACACCTGATCCGTTCCCCAGAGGATCCCATGTTTTTCACATACGGTGCGGAGGATCTCCAGCAATCTTGCATTGTGCGGACTTGTACAGACATAGGAGTCTCCGTAATCCTTGATATACCGCGCTTTCATCCCGGGAAAGTGGGCATCGAGCTGTTGATAGAAGTATTCCCGGTTCCCCTCCCGCAGCGTCACCCCAAAACCAAAACAGAGAATCGCCCGGACCTTGGCCCGGAGACAATAATCAAGTAATCCGTAGAGATTCTCCTCCGTATCGTTGATGAACGGGAGGATGGGCGAGAGCCACACCACCGTCGGAATCCCTTCGTCGCGCAGGATTTCAAGGGCTTTAAAACGTTCATAACTGGTCGCCACCTTCGGTTCGACCACCCGGCACAAATCCTCGTCATATGTGGTCAAGGTCATCTGCACCACACACTTGGTCCGGGCCTGAATGCGCTTGAGCAGATCCAGATCCCGCAAAATCCGCGGGGATTTGGTCTGAATCGCCAGGCCAAACCCATACCTTTCGATCAACTCAAGGCATTGCCGGGTAAGTCCCAGTTCTTCCTCCAAAGGCAAATAAGGATCGCTCATCGCCCCGGTCGCAACCATACAGGGCTTCCGGCGGCGGCGCAATTGGGCTTCGAGGATTCTGGGGGCGTCCTTTTTGACCTCAATGTCTTCAAAGTCGTGGTTCATCCGGTAGCATTTACTCCGGCTGTCACAGTAAATGCAACCGTGGGTGCAGCCCCGGTAGAGATTCATATTGTTACTGGGCGATAAAATCGTTTTGTACTCGTTGTAATGCATCACAATTACCCGTTAACCAGTTTTTTCAATTGCCCTGCGTTCAACAACTGAACAGTTTGGAACTTGAAACCGGTAGGTTTAATCAGAACGCCGGTGAATCTTTGCCAAAGTAATTATAGCCGGTTTAAGCTGACAACTTGGTGTCATATTATTTATCAATTAATTATTGATATTATTAAGGCGAAGTTACATGGCCTCACCGGCGGACGGGGAGTCCAGTTCCTCAATGTTCACAAGCTCCGTAACTACATTCCTTTTATGTCTTTTCCCCTCATATTTTATCAAGTAATGGGGTTCCTCCGCGGAAACCCAAAAATACGCCTGGAAGAAAATGCTCTGGAAGCCGGGTAAGGTAAGCTTGATTTTATAGGTGTCGAATTCCCCCGCCTTGACCGTGATTCTTTCCTCTCCTTCGACTATAAAAACCATTGTACTGATGTACGGAAACTGGTAAATCAAACCTTTGAATTTGGTCTTTGACCGGGAAAAATCCATATTAAGTCAGCATCACTTTTTGGTCCAAAACCGGTTTACTTATAAATCCGCTCTCTTTTGCCGCGTTTAGTTGCCCACCAAGAAGCAAAAACAATAAAAATAAAAGGATCTTCTTATCCGTCTTCATCCGACCCCACCTTATCTTTTCCTTTCTCCCCCTGTGGAAAAGAAATACTTATAAATCTCATTGATATTTTAATATACCAATAATGGAAAATTGTGTCAACTTCATGTTATATTTCGAAGTACCGGCTGATTCCAAGTTTTGCCACCAATGTGGCCCGGCCGCAGCCGTTTCTTTGGGCGTTACTTTTTACGGGACTAAGTTGGCTGGTTGTTAATGGCGTCACCATCGCCGCGCCCTATCTTTCAGCTATACCTGGGTATATCCGGTTACAGCGGCAGGGGATTTTTTCATCCCGTCCGGCCCTGCCCTTCCGGCCACGCTTATTATCTGGGGTAGGCAAAGGAGTTGCTCCAAATTACTCTGCCCAATCAAAGAAAGGCCAAATAACAAAGGATAACCGCTAATAAGCTGAGATTAAAAAGGGTGAAGACGGCAAGATACCGCCCGGGGTTTGCCCTGGCGGAGCGCGCGTAGAGCTTATACGAGATTAAGCTCGCCAGGGAGGCAATCAACGTACCGAGGCCGCCGACATTGGTCCCCAAGATCAACGCTTCCGGGTCTCCGCTGAAAGGAGCCAACAGAACCGCCGCCGGAACATTGCTGAGCACCTGGCTCGTCAGAACGGCAATCCACAGTTCCCTTCCGGCCATCGCGCCGGCCAAAAACTCTTTCACCCCGGGCAGATGGCTGACATTGCCGACGAAGATAAAGAAAAAGCAGAACGTTACCAGCAGCGCGTAATCCACTTTTTTCAGGATGGACCGGTCAAAAGCAAGCACCCCGCCCAGCACAATCAGGAAAGCAAGCCGGTAATCAAGCCACCGGTTCACCGCGGCCAAGGAGAAAAGGAATAAAACAGTATAGAGGAGAAGCAAATAGGGGCGCCGCCCTTCGGTCACCGGCGGAGCGGCCGCGGCAAGCACCGGCCGGTTCTCCCCGGTCGAATCATTAACGATGGCTTGTTTTTTGAACACGAAAAGCAACAGCCAGAGAAGAACAAAGGAAACCAAGGTGACGGGTAAAGTGATCCCCAAAAATTCCTGAAGCGTCAGGCGGAAATAGGAATAAAGGTAGAGGTTTTGCGGATTGCCGACGGGAGTAAGCATACTGCCAAGATTGGCGGCGATCGTCTGCAGAACAACGACCGGGATGAGCAGGTCCCTTTGGCCGGTCATCCCAAAAAGCATGATCGCCAAAGGAACAAAAGTGATGAGCGCCACATCATTGGTGATCCACATCGAACTGAAAAAGCAGAGAAAAACAAGGACGCGGGCAAGGGCCCGCATATTGTCTATTCTGGCCAGGATTTTTTGGGCAACCAAAAAGAAAAACCCGGAACGTTGAAAGCCGGCCACGACGGTCATCAGGCAAAACAAAAGGGCAAGCACACTAAAATCAATATAATCCAGATACGCCCGGGAAGGGGGGACCCAAAACATCGAAAGAATCGCCACTGCTCCGGCAATGCACAAGACCGTTTCCGTTTTGAGAAGCAGAACCATTTTTCGTAATCCTTTGCCCATCTTTACTGCACCCCATGAATAGTTGAAATTTTACAAGGCAATTGTACGCCCAAAATCCCGCCCAAGCAAGGGGAAAACTAATATTTGGCCTACTCCTCTATCCATGAGGGCAACCGGCAAAAAGCATGACCGGCAATGGGGTTCCCTCGCCCTACTCCACCGCCTTCAGCGAGGTAATCATATCGATGCCTGCCACTTTTCTGGACAAGAACAAATTGATCAGCGCGGAAACGGCAAAAGTGCCGGCGATCGCAACGGATATTGACCCTAAGGAGATCCCGGTCAAGAGGTCAAGATGATCCGGCATGGTCGCCAAGAGATAATCCGTGAACAAAAAGCCAAGGGGAATGCCCAGCCCAATCCCGATCACCGTCAGCCAGAGGTTTTGCATTTGCAACAGAGAACGGATTTCCTTTGGCAAAAAGCCAAGCACCTTTAGAGTGGCAAGCTCCCTGGTGCGCTCGACAAAGGACAAGGTGCCCAGGTTATAAAGGACCACGCTCCCCAGGACTACCGCCGCCAGCACCAGGATGGCGGTAATCAGGCGCAGGCTTTCCAGCATCTCGTCAAAGGCTTTGACCAGCTGCTCCTGCTCCTGGACGCTGGCCACCCCGGCCAAAAGGTGGGCGTCGGCCGCCCGCTCCGAAGTCAAATAAGCCGTCGGCCGGAAGGTACGGCCGGACCTTTCGTACACGGCTTTATCCATGACAATGCCTTGCCCCATGGGCGTCCAATAGACCGCCGCCACCTTCGCTTCCTGCCAGTCCTTTTCCCCAAAAATCCGCCACTGGAGTGCGGAGCCGAGGCCGACCCCCAAAAGTTCAGCCATTTTCCGTGATAAAGCAATCCCCTCTTCCGGCAGGGCAATGGCCTGCCGTTTGTAATCCGCGAATATAACCTGATCGCCTTGGGCCAAGACGGTCAGCAAGCCGCTTTCCTTCCGCGGGCCCGCTTTGAGTTCGATTTTGGCCTCCTGGATCCATTGTCCTCGGTAGCGGTCTCCGATCACCGCCAGTTCTTCCCCAGTGACCTCCTCCCGCAGGTTGATTTTATATTCATTCCGGTACAGCTCCCCATAGATCGTCCTGGTCACCCCGTTGACCGTATCCTGAAGGCCCAGCCCGAAAAGGAGCAAGGTCGTGCAGCCCATGACGCCGATGACCGCCATGGCGGAACGGACCCGGCTCCGGAAGAGATCCCGTAAATTCCACTGGACCGCAAAGCTTAAGCGGGGCCAGAACCTGCTCTTCTCCAACACGCTATGTTTTCCGGTTTTCGGCGCCGCCGGTCTTAAGGTGGCCGCCGGAACTTCTTTCAGCAGCCGGCGGCAGGCGAGAGAGCTGGAGGCGCCGCAGCAGAAAGCGGCAAGCAGCACCACCCAATAAGCGGAGGGCGAGACGGCTGCCCGCCACCGGGGTAGGGTGTAAATGCTTTTTTGCATGGTAAATAAGATTGGCGGGAGCAAGAGCGGTCCGATCAACAACCCCATGACGCCCCCGAACAAACCGAGCCAGAGTCCGTAGGAGACATAATGAAACTGGATCTGCCGGCGGGAAAAACCCAGGGCTTTGAGGACGCCGATCTGCGTCCCTTGGCTAACGGTCATCCGCGTCATGGTGGTCAGCATGGTCAAGGCGGCGAGTAAAAAGAAGACCACGGGAAAAACCTCCCCCACCGCTTTATTCTGCGCGATTTCATTGCTAAAGGCCGCCACACTAGGATGGGTCTCCCGGTCGAGAATCAGGCAGTACCGGTCGGCAAAGAGCGTTTCCAGTTCGGAGCTGATTCTTTTTACGTCTCCCTCCCGGTTTATGCCGATGAGCAATTGATTGGCGGGCAAGAAAAGTCCCGCCGGCAGGGCGGACGCCGGTAAAAAAGCAAAGCCGAAGGTTTCCGGGTCGGGCATAAAAACCGTCTCATCCTTGACGTTATGGACATATTCCGGATGAATGACCAGGCCCGAAATCTCTTTCGTAAACACCATGCCCATGACGGTAAAGCTGATTTGATCCCCCACCTTGAACTGGTTCGCCCGGGCAAAGGCGGCGTCCAGCCATAACCCGTCCCCGGCCGGGGTAAAGGCTTTCCCCTCGATTAATTTAGGGGCGGAAAGCGCCAGATCATCGACCAAATTGAGGCGTAGGGTCTGATCCTTCTCCGCATTCACCACCACATCAAAGGTCAAGCGGGCGGTCACCGTGGAAACACCCGGCAGGGCCTTTACTTTTTCCAGATCGCTGCGGGTGAAGGCATCGGCCAGCACCCAGAGGTCGGGGAGGCGCATCTCCACGTAGTACTTCTCCACCTCCGTTTCCATTCCGTACCATTCCGCATTAATCCCGGCGTAGACCAGGACGCCGAGAAAGGCCATGAGAAAGATGGATATAAACTGCGCCAGGTTATTCCGCATGTCGCGCCGCATCTTTCGGAGCAGCATCTACCAGTTCACCTCCGCCACCGGCACCGGCGAAGAATTGAACCGGAGATCACTAATTTTCCCGTTCCTGATTTTAATCACCCGGTCGGCCGCCGGCGCCAGGGCCGAATTGTGGGTGACGATCACAACCGTCTGCCCCTGCTCCCGGCTGATTCTCCACAGTAAAGACAGGATCCGGACGCCGGTCTCACTGTCCAGCGCGCCGGTGGGTTCGTCGCAGAGCAGCAACTTGGGGTTTTTGCAGATGGCACGGGCAATCGAAACCCTCTGCTGCTCGCCCCCGGAAAGCTGGGCCGGAAACTGGTGCAAATGGCCGTCCAGACCGACTAAAGAGAGGGTTAATTTCGGATCCATCGCCTCTTTCTTCAATGATTTGATCAGAGCCACGTTTTCCAGGGCGGTGAGGGTCGGGATCAGATTGTAAAACTGGAAGACAAACCCCACCTGCTCCCGGCGGTAAAAAGTTAATTGGTCCTCATTGTACTTGGTAATATCTTCTCCGTCCACATAGATGGCGCCCGCCGTGGCCTGGTCCATCCCGCCCAACAAGTTAAGAATAGTGCTTTTCCCCGCGCCGCTGGGGCCGAGGATCACCGCAAATTCCCCTTTTTCGATTTCAAAACTCACCTGGTCGATGGCCCTGAATTTCCGCTCGCCCGTATCATATTCCTTCACGACCTTTTGGAATTGGATAAACCCCATCACAAGTCACTCCTTCGGTTGCGCCAAGATCCGCCGGATAATCACCGCCAATTCTTTTTTTACGGTTTCCGTGGTCCCCGGGTAGGCATGGAGCAACGCCGATTCCAGAAGCGCATGCCCGATCCCAAAAAGGATCCTGGCATAAAACTGCGGGTCGACCGGCCGGAAATAGCCGCCGTCGATCCCGGCCTGCAAGAAGCCGGCCAGTTGCCCGATGATCGCCTCCAGATACGGACGGCCAAAGTTCTGCTCTAAGACAAGATTAAGGATTTCTCCGTTATGAAGAAGCCGCAAATGACCTTCGCTCTCTTTCATGGTCGCGTACAGCCGGTCAAAGAGCCGGTCGATCTGGGCAAAGGGGTCGTCCTCCAGCTCGGAAAGCTCCGCTTGGAACATCCGGTTGAAACTGTCGAAGAGCTGAATGGCAAAGTGTTTAAGTAGATCCATTTTCGTTTCAAAATACAAATAAAAAGTCCCCTTCGCGCAGCCGGCTTCGGCGACGATCTCCCGCACCGGCGTGGCGTTAAAACCTTTCTGCCCGATCAACTTTAAGGCGCAGGTGACGATCCGCTCCTTGGTTGTTTCACTTTTCTTCATTTTCCTGTCCATCGGTCACTGCTCCCTTGAACACCTCCGGTTGCTGTCATTGGTCACTGCTCCTTTGTTCGGTACCGTAGTAGTTTTATCGTAACAACAATTAATGGTCTCTTCAATATGCAAAAGTGGGCCGGCGGTCAGTTTTGACCTTATCCATGAAATGCTTAATTTCTAAAAAACAACGCAATAGATAGAATAAAAATAATAAAGCCAACAAAAATTGCTGACCCCGTCGAAAATGCCGCGAAACTTGACAGTTTTAATGTTAATAGCGTAAGATTAAAGAAAACATAATTCAAAAGGGGAGAGAAATAAGAGAGATGGACGATAACCTTGGTGACGGGGACAGTAGTAAGGCACTTTTGCTCTTCTTCTCATTCTTAAGAACAAAAGTGTATTTAAGGCCTTTCTATTATCCGCGGCCATAAGTCCTTCAGGGTATTTCAGCATGCATGGTGACTTCGCAGGTAAAATACCATTGGAGGATGAAGACCTTTGATTAGTGAAATTTTACTTTTATTGATCCTGATTGGACTGAATGCCTTTTTTGCCGCGTCAGAAATTGCTTTGATCTCTTTAAATGATAACAAAATAAAATTTATGGCCGACGAAGGAAATAAAAAGGCCCAACAGTTAAAAAATATCCTCAGCGAGCCAAGTAAGTTTTTGGCCACCATCCAAATCGGAATCACCCTCGCCGGTTTTCTCGCCAGTGCCTTTGCCGCCGATACCTTTGCCGATCAGTTAGTCGCTCTTATTCAAACGACGCAGATCCCCGTCTCGGAGTACATCTTAAAAAAAGCGGCTGTTCTCTTCATTACCATCATTCTTTCCTATTTCACCCTTGTTTTAGGAGAATTAGTACCCAAACGGGTGGCCATGAAAAAAGCCGAATCAATCTCCTTTTCTGTGGTTTCGCCTTTGCATTTTTTGTCGACCATAGCCTCGCCCTTTGTTAAGCTACTCACCGCGTCGACCAACTTTATTGTGGGGCTTTTGGGAATGGATCCCAACGCCGATGAGGAAAATGTGACCGAAGAAGAAATCCGGATGATGGTGGATGTGGGTGAAGAAAAAGGCGCCATCGACGAAAGTGAAAAGGAGATGATCAACAATATCTTCGAGTTTGACAATAAAATTGTTGAGGATATAATGACCCACCGGACGGATATTGTTGGTATTCCGATCACGGCAAGCTTAAAAGAGGTAATCGACTTAATCAACCAATATAAATACACCCGGTTTCCTGTCTATGAAGATAATATTGATAAGATTATCGGCATCTTAAATATTAAGGATCTGATCCGGCTGGTCGAGGATGGAAATCGCGAATTCAAACTGGAAAAGATCATCCGGAAGCCCTATTTTGTCCCCGCCTCGAAAAAAATTGATGAACTGTTCAAGGAGTTACAGTCGAGAAAAACCCATATGGCGGTGGCGATTGATGAGTATGGGGGCACGGCCGGGATCATCACCATCGAAGATTTGATCGAGGAAATTGTCGGTAATATCTTGGATGAATACGATGAAGAGGAAAAGGAATTTGAAAAGTTGGATGAGCACACTTACCTGATCGATGGCCTTACCAGCCTGGAACGGGTAAAGGACCTCCTGGAGGTGGACTTGCCCACCGGGGACTACGACACCTTAAACGGCTTTTTAATCGGCCGGTTGGGCAGGATCCCCGATGAAGATGAAACTCCGGTTATCGAGTTTAATGGGGTAGTTTTCAAAGTGGAAAAAATAACTGAAAAAAGGATCTCCAAAGTTAAAGCCTGCAAAGGCTAACCACGAAAATTTTAAACTTAAAAAGACCCGAAGCGTTTTCGGGTCTTTTTCGCTGTTAAAAATGGGGTTTTTCCTTCTTCCGTTTCCCCGACACAAGATATTTCTCCTGGTCCGCGATCTTCGTATCAACTTCAAACCAAGGGGCTAATAATTCCGCCATTTTATCCGTTGAAAGCATTTCGCGGGAAACATGCGCGGCGCCTTTGGTATGATGGCGCCGGAGCGCTTCAAGGCCCATGGAGTGCGCCACGGCCAACCGGCCCCCCGGCTTAAGCCATTGGGCCAAGCGGTTAATCAACCGCGGCGGATCTTCAAAGTGGGGAAAGGCATTGTAGACCACACAGCAATCACAGAAGCGGCGCACCGGTAGAACCTCGATATCCCCGCAGATCACCATGAAGCGGGGATCATCCACCTTTTTAGCGGCCAGGCGCGCCATCCCGGCGGAAATGTCCACCCCGATCACCTGGGTCACATCCCGGCGGAGATAGTAAGGAAACAGCACCCCCGTACCGCAGGCCACATCCAGCACAACCGTGTTTTCTTTAACCCCGGCCGCGTCCAGAATGTAATTAATCTTCGCCTCGTCAATGACCGTCCGGGCATCCCACTCCGGCGCCAGGCGGTCAAAAAAGGTAGCAACCTGGTGCTTCCAGCGGTCCCCGGCCGGTTTAAGCCCGGCAAAAACGGGTTCTCTCTGGTCAACGTTGATAATTGGTTCGGCCATAATCCTCTCCTGTTAATCGGTTTGCGTCCAGTCCCGCACTTGCCGCCGGAGCCAATCAAGCCACGCCGTCATCCCCTCGCCGGTCTTGGCCGACAGGGGAAAGATCTCAAGCTTGGGGT
>DATCJZ010000041.1:0-14972 GCA_036562545.1 Capillibacterium sp.
GTAGTGGACAAGCCATGGCCAGGAAAACCGAAGACGATCAGCGCTTGGCGGAGGAGATCCTGCAAACATTTGCGGGAAGCAATTTTTCCACCGAATTTGCCTACCTGCCCCAAGCCTATCTTTTACTGGAGGAAGCACTAATCGCCGAACCCGGTAACTACAAAGCCCAGGGACTCATGGCCGAGTATCTGACCAAAGCCCCGGAATTTTTGGGCAACCATCCCAAAAAAGCCATCAAAATCTTGGAAAACCTGCCCCCCTTCGGCAACGAAGAACAGGATGCCCTCACCGCCTGCCGCCTGGCCAGGGCCTACCAGCTTGATCACCAAACAGAAAAAGCCTTCTCCACTTTGACGGATTTTCTCGCCCGCTACGAAAATAACGGAGCGGTCCGGGCCGAACTGGCCAAGCTCCGGACCGAAGAGGAAAAAACTTTCCAGTTAAGTTTCTACCCGATTTTGCCTTTTAACGGCTTAATGCTCGGGGGCGGCCTCACGGCCAAATACAAACAGTTTTCTCCCAAGCTTGGCTGTGCTTACGATTTCTCCCATCAACTTTTCTATTACGAGCTCTCGGCCGGATATCAATTTACCCCCGCCACCCGGACCGAACTGGGGTATTACCGGGAAAAAAACTTCCTGCATCCGGGTTACCATTATTGGGAGGGCTGGAAGACCAAGTTTGGCTACGACAACGGTTTGGGTGGCACTTTTAAGCTAACGCTTTTTACGGGGGAAATCGGGCGCGGGGACAAAAAGAAAGAACCCCTCCATACCCGATTGGCCGCCCTCGCCGCCGCAAATTACCTCTATCACGATTGGGGGAAAGACCTTCGTTACGATTTGGGTGCTACTTTCGGTACGGTGGAAAAGGAAGACTACCAAATCTACACGTTAAAACTGCCGTTCCGTTATCACGACTACCGGGGCCTGCTCGCTTTAGGCGTAATTAACCAGGGCGAAGCGATCAATATGCATTTCAGCAACAACCTGGTGCGGGGGTATACTTCTGACGGGCGGGAAGGGGTCAAGCTTTTCTTGCTCGCTTTCGAAAGAAGGATTAATCTTTTTCCCCATTCCCCGGAACCTTTTTTAGGCGCCCTGCAAGGAAGAATCTTTGCCGATGTCGGCGCCGTTTATCATGACCGCACCGACTTTACGCTCCAAAAAAGCGTGGGGCCGGGAATTCTTTACAATACCCCCCTCTTTGACATCTGTTTCGATCTGGCCTTCACGGAAGAAGGGATCAAACCCGTTTTTCAGGTTACGGAAAAAGTGCTTTAGACTTAGACACTTGAAAGAGGGAAAGCAGGCCGTTGCCTCATCCGCCGGGGGGAAAGGGATAGCCGATTTCCGCCGAGATTTGGCGTGCGGTTAAAGTAACGGCATGCTTTAACTCCCTTTCGATCCGTTCCAGGCTGACCCGGTTGAGCGGACCGGAAACGCTGAGCGCCGCAATACATCTTCCTTCACGGTTAAAGATGGGGGCCGCCACACAATGAACACCCAGTTCGTTTTCCTGACAATCAACGGCAATCTTTTCCGCTTTCACCTGCGCCAACTGCTCCCGGAGGCTTTCCGGCGAAGTAATGGTGAACTTGGTTTTCGGCTGCAGTTCATGGGTGGCCAGGTAACGCTTGAGCTCCTCCCCGGGCAGGAAGGCGAGTAAAACTTTGCCGGCCGCCGTCGAATAAGGACTCACCCGGCGGCCAATAAACGAACTGCAGCGTAAGGTCGCTTCCTGGGCGTGATTTTCCACTTTGTCAATATACACCACTTCGTCCTGGTCAAGAACCAAAAGATGGACGATCTCCTTGACCGCCAAGGAAAGCTGCTCCAAATGGGGGCGGGCAATCTTGCGCAGATCAAGTTGCTCCAGGTAGGCTTGGCCAATCTCCACCAAGTGCAAGCCGATATTATAGGTCCGGCTCTGGGGATCCTGGGCCAAAAAACCGCCGGCCACCAAGGTGGAAACGATATGGTGTACAGTGGATTTCGCCATGCCGAGCTCGGCGGCGAGTTCTTTAATCCCAATACCCCGCCGGGCTTTATAAATGGCCTCGATAATCTGCACCGCCTTGGCCACCGAGCCAATCCTTACTCCCGGCTCATCCGGCCCTTTCGACAATTGTCTCTTCATTGCCGGGTCCCTTGGCGCGCCTCTTTGACCACCTGAATGAACCTGGCGGCCAAAGCGCTCATCTCCGCCCAGTTTTTCTCGGCGATCAACTTTTTGCTCACCAACGCGCTGCCCACCCCGACAAAACAGGCTCCCGCCTTGATAAACTCGCCGGCCGTCTCCAGATTGACCCCTCCCGTCGGGGTCAGCCGCACCTGGGGCAGGGGGCCAAGGATATCTTTAAAGTAGGACGGTCCCAGTTTGGTGGCGGGGAAGACTTTCACCACATCGGCGCCGGCCTCCCAGGCCGTAAGAATTTCCGTCGGGGTGAAAGCCCCGGGAATACACGGAACACTGTAGCGATGACATAACTTAATAACCTCCCGGTTCAGGACCGGGCTCACCACAAATTTGGCCCCGGCCAGGATTGCCATCCGCGCCGTCTCCGGATCCAGGACGCTCCCCACCCCGATAATGGCTTCCGGCCCCAGTTCGTTTGCGGCTTCACGGATCGCCTCCAAAGCGCCGGGTGAAGTCATGGTGATCTCCAGGGCTTTCACCCCGCCTTTATTCAAGGCGACGGTCGTATCCAGCAATTCCGAAGCGTTGTCCACCCGGATCACCGCCACGACACCGGTCTCAATCAAAGTTTGCAGGCATTCTTCCTTTTCCTTAACTTTCATCCCCGTTCAACTCCTTTTCCTCACATACTCAGCGAAAGCCCCTATCTTTGTACCCGGCCGGAAGCATCACCGCCGGCGAGGGTCTCTACTTCCGCGGCCGACACCAGGTTAAAATCACCGAAAATAGAATGTTTCAAGGCCGAAGCCGCCACCGCAAATTCCAGCGCCTCCTGGAGTGTCTTTCCGGAGAGCAGGGCATAGATCAGCCCGCCGGCAAAGGAATCGCCGCCGCCCACCCGGTCCACGATATGTACCTTGTAGACCCGGGAATGGTAGAACGTCCGGCCGTCATAGAGCAAAGCCGACCAGTTGTTATCCGAGGCGGAAAGACTTTCCCGCAGGGTAAGTGCCACCTGCGCAAAGCCGAAACGCTCCACCAGCTGCCTGGCAACCTCCTCGTATCCTTCCCGGTCAAGCCGGCCGCTCGTCACATCGGTCCGGCCGGCTTTGATGCCGAATACTTTCTCCGCATCCTCCTCGTTGCCGATGGCCACATCCACATACTCCATTAATTTACTCATCACCCGGTTGGCTTTCTCCGGCGTCCACAGTTTTTTCCGGTAGTTGAGGTCGGCGCTGACTTTTACCCCTTTCGCCTTGGCGGTTTGCACCGCTTCCAAAGTCGCGGCCGCCGGACCGTCCCCCAGGGCGGGTGTGATTCCGGTAAAATGGAACCACGCGGCGCTGTCCAAAATCCGGTCCCAATCAAACTCGCCGGCTTGAACCTGGGCGATGGCCGAGCCCGCCCGGTCATAAATGACTTTCGACGGCCGTTGGGAAGCCCCGATCTCGAGGAAATAAATCCCCAGCCGCTCCCCGCCCCGAAGAATATAATCGGTATGGACCCCGTAGCGCCGGAGGTGATCCACCGCGCACTGGCCAATCTCATGTGGCGGAATTTTACTCACAAAATACGAGTCCAAGCCAAAATTGGCCAAAGAGACCGCAACGTTTGCCTCGCCGCCCCCGTAAACCACATCAAAGCTGCTGGCCTGGACAAAACGTTGGTAGCCCGGCGGTGAAAGCCGGAGCATAATCTCACCAAAGGTCACCACTTTCTTTGCCATCCATGGATTCCCCTTTCAGCAAGCATTCCTCATTATCTTCCTATAATTTCATATAATGAAACAGCGTTTCTCAATATGACACCTTTATTTTAAACCTTTCCCGCACTACTGTCAAATAAAGGATCCGCCCGCGCCGAACTGAGCTTGACTGGCACGCAAATTATCTACGCCAACCAATCCGATTTCCATCTTCCCCGCCGATTGAGATTATGATCACGGTTCCTTTCCCTTTCGCCGACTGAACCGTCAATTTTCCGCCGATCTCCTTCACCCGTTTCTTCATTCCTGCCAGCCCGTAATGGCCTTCCCCGGCGCCGGTCGTCGGGTCAAACCCCCGCCCGTCATCACGGATGCGCAAAACCCCTTTCCCCGCAGGAGTAAATTCCGCCTCCACCTGCACCGTTTTGGCCTGGGCATGTTTTACGACATTATTGAGGGCTTCTTGCGTCACCCGGTACAATGCCGTTTGGACTTTGGGATCCAAACCGGCATCAACGCCCTGCAAATTGGTGGTAATCGCCAATTGGTAGCGGGTCCGGTAAAGCCCGCACAGCTTCTCCAGGGCTTCGTAGAAACCCCTCTCCATCGTCACCGGCTGTAATTCATGGACCAGCAGTTCCATCTCCGCCAGGGCTTCGGCGACCATCTCCCGTAAGATCCGAGTGGTTCTTCGGAAAGCGTCCGCATCTTTCTTCTGCAAATACGCCAAAGCGCCAAGATGCAAACTGATTCCATAGAGGTTTTGGGAAACGGAATCATGCAATTCCTGGGCAATCCGGTTCCGCTCCTCCAGGACCGCCAACCTCTGATTCTCCCGCTCCAGGCGAAGCCTTTCCTCCCTCTCCTGGGCGTAAACAAAGAAAAACCCCGCCAGCATGGAGGCGATTCCCGCACCCATACTATAGGTCAATCGCCAGCCAACAGGGATATGCCGGAAAAAAAGGCTGAACACCGGGAAAAAAATAATGACACTAACCGGAAAGACCAGAAAGGCACTAAAGCGCGGCCATCTTTGCAGCTTTGGGCAGAAAGACTGGGTCATTATTATGATCAGTTCATTGCCGACCGTCAGTAAAAAGCCGATTCCCAGACCAAAACCGTTCATAAACAAAAATCCCCGGGCCGAATCGGGAAAGCCATACGTAAGCAAGATAAAAGCCGTCGTGATCCCTACCCCGATCAGCGCCCCTTTGCGGCCATCCCTCAGCAGGGCGCGAAGATTCATCTTTTCCATCTTTTCCTCCATTTCAAAAGATGATCGTAATGGTAGTTCCCTTCCCCGTTTTGGGTTCGATTCGCATCCGGCCGTTCATCTCCTTAAGCCGTTCCTCCAGATGACCCAGGTTGTCTTGGCCGTTCTGCTCTTTTCCTCCCCCGTGCCCATCATCATCAATAATTAATCTGCCAGAGCCGTTACCGGCCATCTCCAGCTTGATCCGGACTGTTGAGGGATGCCCCCGTTTGGCGATCTTGTTTAGCACCGCCTGTAAAACTTGGTAGAGCACGGTTTGGACCTGGCCGGGAAGCTGATCCCCCTGCCCCGCATAATCGGTGATCACCTGCAGGTTGTATCTGGTCCGGTATAACCTGGCCAGTTCCTCCACGGCTTCAGTTAAACTTTTCCCCATAAAAACCGCCGGCTTTAGTTCATAGATCATCAAGCGCATCTTGGCTTGGATTTCCGTCACGATCTCCTGTAGCCTCCGGATCGCCGCGGGCAAATCCTGAGGCCGGTGTTCGTTTAAATAATCGATGGCATTTAGATGCAGATTCAGCCCAAAGAGGTCTTGTACCACCGTATCATGTAATTCCCGGGCAATCCGGTTCCGCTCCTCCAGGATGGCCAATTCCTTATTCTCCTTTTCCAGGCGGATCTTCTCTTTGGTCTCCCAGGTAAACGCAAAAAACAGTCCGGTCATGGCGGTAAAAATACCCACCGCGAGACTTACGCGAAAGAGATTGGCCGGTTCAAAACCAAACGGCTGAAAGTAATAATTGGCGGCATAAAAGAGTCCGAAGCCCACCGCAAAACTGAGCAAAAAATAAAAGGACAGGCAACCTGCTAAACCAGGCCAGAAAAAAAGAATCAGGCTGGATAAATACTCAATACAAAAAGTCAGTGTAAAACCGAGCACAATCCCAAAAGCCGCGGTCGCCAGCCCTGCCCAGAGACTGGCGGGCAGCTCGGCCAAGGCCAAGCGAAAGGCAAAACTAATCCCGAGGCCAAAGATTCCCCCTTTAACTGCATCCTTAATGATCTCTTTAAAAGTCAAAGGGACAGATTTTCCTTCCCCCGCAGCATGCCTTTCCTCTTCTGCCATTTTATGTCTCCTCTCCCCCGGAGGAAGCATCCTCCTTTTTGCGAACGAAATTAACTTCGCGAGGATGAAATGATTTGGGGTTTACCTATATTCGTTCGCTAACTGTCCCATAATACCTGCCAACTCCGGCCGGCTCCAGGCCCCAGCCGGCTTTCTTAAGCTTTTTAGCCCTTTTCAGCCGGTCACCGAACGGCAGGATTGGCCCCGGCCGGCACCACCCTCCTTTTTGAGTTAGTAAAAGGAACAGACCATGTTGACCTTGCAACATGGTCTGTTCCTTTTGTTGGCTATTACTTACTGCGACATTTTCTTCGGCCGTGAGAACAACCCTTGTTTTAACCTGCTCTCATGTCAGTTGCCGGATCGCTTGCCGGTTCTCCTGCCTAATCGATTGCCAATTCTCCCCTTGATTAAATTGAAGAGTAGTTCCCCGGTTTATGGCCGGAAAACGACTTTGATGGCCGCATCGTCTTGATCGGCGTAGGCAAAGCCCTCTTTGATCTCTTCCAGCTTGAATTCCTTAGTGATCAAAGGCCGGATGTTCACCAAACCCTGGATGACCGGGCGCAGCGCCTCCGGGGTCCAGACGTACCTTTCCCGCCAGGTATGGTGCACCAGACAGGTGTTGATGAATTGCAGCCCGTCATCGTGCCAGCGGCTGATATTTAACGTAATTGGTTTGGTTACCCAGCTATAAAAGACGAATTTGCCGTTGTGTTTGATGATTTCCGAGGCGGTATTGAAGGAACTCTCCGTGCCGGCCGCTTCGACCACCACATCCGCACCAACGCCGTGGGTCAAATCCATGACTACTTCCACCGGATCTTCTTTGGTCAAGTTAATGGTCACATCGGCCCCCAGTTCCCTGGCCAGTTGCAGTTTTCCATCCAGGACATCGGCCACGGCGACTTTATAGGCCCCTTTTTTCTTGGCGCACTGGGCGATAATTTGTCCGGCAAAACCGGCCCCCATCACCACGACAAAGTCCCCCAACTGAACACCGCAGTTCAACCCGGAATGCATGGCGCAGGCAATCGGCTCGCCCAGACTGACAAAGTCCATCTCCAGACCTTCGGGCGCCGGTTGGAGTTGCCAGGTTTTGGAGACAAAATAATCGGCGTAGTTGTTGTTCCAACCGAAGGCCATGACTTTGTCCCCGACTTTATACTCGGTCACTTTGGAGCCGACCTCGACCACCGTGCCACCACTTTCGTGCCCCAAGGGGAAGGGAAATTTGGGCTCATGCCTAAACTCGGCCGTTTTCGGCGGAAGCTGTCCGCGGTAAAAACTCTTATCCGAACCGCAGATCCCGATTAAATGGTTTTTGACAATTACTTCATCCTCACCGCAGACCAAGTCCTTTTCAATTAATTCGATATCATACGGCCCCTTCAGGATCGCAGCGCGCGTTCTGACTCCCATACCACTCATCTCCTTTACGAAATTTTTCAACGCAATGCAGTGCAATGAAGGAAGGTGATTTTTGCTTATTATCGCTTAAATGATCCCGAGCAGGTTAAGAATGAGCACGGTCGCGAAGGAAGCCAAGCCGCTCACCGTCGTAGCGACCCCCACCGATTTAAGTCCCTGTGCTACATTCATATTGGACAAGCTGGTGCTAACCCAGAAACCACTGCTGTTGGTGTGCTTGAAGATCTGGGCCCCGGAGGCGCAAGCCAGGAAGGTGGCCAGGGGCGAGAGTCCCAAGGCCGGCAGCATCGGTTTCATGATGGCGGCCCCGGTCATCACCCCCAAGGTATTGGAACCGGTGATTGTATTCACCAGCACACTAATGAGGAAGGGAATGAAGATGGGCGGAATTCCGCTTTTCCCGATGGCTTCCGCCAACATCTCCGCCACTTTGGCGTTTTTGATCAGAAGAGCCAGCGCGCCACCGAGCCCGGTCACCATAATGGGCATGGCGGACATTTTGAGCCCGTCTTCGACCCAGTCAGATAAAACCGTCTTGGATTTCCATCGTTCGCCGGTGAGGAAGAGGGAGACGAGCGTCCCGATGAGCAGGGCGACCAACGGTGAACCGATGAAATTAATGGCGGTAACGATCGGTCCCTCGACGTCCATCACCCCGACGATCGAGGCGAGCATAATTAAAACGATCGGGAGAATAATGGGTAAGTAGGAGATGAATAAGCCGGGCAGCTTTTGCGGATCGATGGCGGCTTTGGCGGATTTGATAAATTCTTCTTTCGGTTTTACCTCTATTTTGACGGTTTTAATATAGAGGGCAGTCGCGATCACGGCCGGGATGGCAACAACGATCCCCCAAAAAATAGCTTGCCCCAGGTCCACTTCGAGCAGGGCGGCGCCGGCTAATGGCCCCGGTGTGGGGGGAACCAGAGAGTGGGTAATATAGGAGCCAAGGTATAAAGCGGTCCCAAACTGGGCCATGGAGGCGCCGATCTTATAAGCGAGGGTGGAAACGATTGGCATCAACACGATGACCACCGAATCGGCAAAGACCGGAATGCCTAAAACCGCGGCGCTAACTATAATTGCCCACAAGGCGCGTTTCTCCCCAAAGACCTTCAGCGCGGAATTGGTGATGCTGAGGGCGGCCCCGGTTTCTTCCAGAACTTTCCCCAGCAGGCAGCCGAGGAAGATCACCAATCCGATGTCGCTAATGGTGTTGCCGAAACCTTTTTGCACATTTCCGACTACCGTCGCCGGGTCGGAGATGATCACCCCAAGCCCAAGGACAATAATAAGCAGGGTTATTGCCGGGTGGACTTTGAATTTGGCAATCGCCAGAATCATCAAAACGATAGCCGCGACAAATGCAATAATGACTCCAATACCAGACACGAAAACTTCCTCCTTTTATTTTTTTATTTTAACTCTCTTGCCAAGAGAGAGTTAACCCCGTTAATTAATCCTCTCTTCACGTTTCTTTAATTTTTTCTTTACTTATAAACACAAGCAAGTTGCGTGCCAAAAAAAGAAGCCCATAAAGCAAACCCTGATGACAGGAGACTTTATGGACTTTTTTCAACAATAATTTAACAGGGTATACCAGTGTTGCAAAAAGCGTCCGTTTCATTTTGTAACGTTCACAAATGAAACAACCGCCTTATTCCAAGTGTAACTCCTTTATTTTCCGCCAGAGTGTCGTCCGGCTAATCCCGAGCATTTCCGCAGCTTTTGTTTTGTTCTGCCCCGTTTGGGCCAAAGCGGAGAGAATGACCTCTTTCTCGAGGGAGGAGAGAGCCGGCGTTCCCGCCGGGAACATGCCTGCTTGCTTCTTTTCCCTCGGGAAACTTTGCTTAACGGCGGCGGCAAGGTCATAATCCAGCACTCTTTCCACATCGGCTGCGGTAATCTCGTCTCCGCTCGCCAAAACCGAGAGCCGTTCGCAGACATTGCGGAGTTCCCGGATATTCCCCGGCCACCGGTGGGCCAAAAGCAACTTCTGGGCGGCGGGAGTGATTCTTTTTATCGTCTTATGCAGTTTTTTATTATATTCCTCCAGAAAAGCTTGGGCGAGGAGGAGAAGATCGGCGCCGCGCTCTCTTAAGGGCGGGATGGTGATGCGGAGCACATCCAGCCTGAACAGAAGGTCCAAACGGAATTTACCCTCTTCCACCAGGCTTTGCAGACTTTTGTTGGTCGCGGAAATCACCCGGACGTCGACGGGGATCACTTTATCGTCGCCAATCCGCATGATCTCCTTTTCCTGCAGGACCCGGAGCAACCGGCCTTGGAGCTCCAAAGAGATGTCGCCCACCTCGTCCAGGAAGATGGTGCCTTTATGCGCCAGCTCAAAGAGGCCCGGCTTGCCTCCGCGGGCCGCACCGGTAAAAGCCCCTTCCACATAACCGAAGAGTTCACTCTCCAGCAGACTCGGGGGCAAAGCCGCACAGTTAATCGCAACAAACGGTCCTTGTTGACGGTTACTGGCGTTGTGGATACTCTGGGCCATCAGCTCTTTGCCGGTACCGGATTCGCCAAGCAGCAAAATATTGGAGTCTACCTTACTGAATTTTTCCGCGGTCTCCACGGCTTCACGCAGGGCTTTGCTTTCACCGATAATATCCGAAAAGTGATATTTGGCGACTAAGCCTTTCTGGTGCAGTTTTCTTCTGATCTCTCCCTCCAGCGCCTGGATTTTGGTGACATCCTGAAAAGTGGCCACGGCACCGGTCACCCGGTTGTTCACTTTGATCGGCACCAGGTTGGTGGAGATGGTGGTGTCGCCTATGGTTTGCAGAACGCCCAGTTTTTTCTCGCCCGTTTTCAGCACCTCCGTAAGGCCGATCTCCGGAATGACGCGCTCGGCCGGCCGGCCCTCCACCGGTTTGCCGCCCACATTCATAATTTTCCGGGCGGTCTGGTTAAAGATATTAATCAGGCCTTCCTGGTCCACGGCGACGATGCCTTCCAGGGCGTACTCGATGGTAATCCGGAAGCGTTCCGCCTTTTCCCTTTCCTGGCGGGCGATTAAAGCCGTCCGGATCGCCTCCTCCAAAGCCTGCCGGATCGCTTCTTTGCCCGATTCAATCAAAATCCCCTTCAGGCCGAGGCCGGCCGCGATTTCAATAGTCATTACCCCGCCGATAATCACCTCGGCCGCGTTTTTTTTAGCCTCCGCAACCGCCCTTTCCCCTTCGCTTTCGGTCTCGACAGTGTAACACTCCAATTCAAGATTGAAAATTTCCTTCAAACTTTTCGCCCCGTATACCATATTGGACGAACCGATGATCGCGATTTTTCTGGGGTTAAACTCCCTTTGGCATTTGTGGACCGCCCGGAGCACATCATAGCCGGTCACCGGCAGCTCAATGACGGGAATGCCCTTTTCAAAGGACTTGATGGCATTGGCCGTCACGCCCCGGGCGATAATGACGTCGCAGTCAAAGGTAAGATCTTTCACGATCTCCGCGCCTACCGCTTTGATGATTTTTAACTCTACCGCCGTACGGTAGTATTTCTGATAGACGCTCAAAGCCAGCTGTTGCAGTTCTTCATACGGAGCGACAAAGGTTATTTTGATCATCGGAACTCCCTCCTCCCGGCCGCGCCTGGAATCGCCATTTGCTCCCGGTATTTGGCGACCGTCCGCCGGGCGACGGTCAGACCTTTTTCCTGAAGAAATTGGGCGATTTTTTCATCGCTGTAAGGCCTTTTTTTGTCCTCGCCGGAAATAAACTGCCGGATCAGAACTTTAATCTTTTCGGCCGTCATTCCGTCACTGGCAGAAGTAAAAGCGGAGGTAAAGAAGTATTTCAAAGGGTAAAGCCCCCAGGAGCACTGGAGATACTTATCATGAATCCCTCTGCTTACCGTCGTTTCGTGAAGGTTCAAACACGAAGCGATCTCCTTTTGGGTTAAGGGCCGCAAATGGCCGGGGCCGTACAGAAAAAAGTCCTTTTGGAACGCGACAATTTGCCGGCCGATCGCCAACAGGGTCTGGTTCCGCTGCTGAACGGCGCGGAGAAGCCAGGAAGCCTGCCTCATTTTCCGGCTGATATATTCCCGGCTTTCCGCATCCGCACCATCTTGCAGCATTTTTCTGTATAGATTACTAATGGTGATTACCGGCAGGCAACAATCATTAAACACCACTTCCAAATGGTCTTGCTCTTTGATTACCAAAAGATCGGGTTTAAGATAGTGAACCGGATTTCCGGGGCCGAAGGCCCAGCCGGGATTAGGGTTCAAGCTCCGGATTATCCTGCACATCTCTTTGACTTTCTCGACAGAGACCCCCAAATCGGCGGCCACGGCCTTCAGTCTATTCCGGCCGAGCTTGTCCAGGTGTTTTTCAACAATGGCAAAGAGCTTTTGGTCTTCATAACCGGCCTTCCGGAGTTGGAGTTTCAGGCATTCGGACAGACTCCGGGCGCCGACCCCGCATGGTTCCAACGCTTGAACAATTTGCAGCGCGGATTCTACTTTGGGCAACGGGACGCCAAAAACCTCGGCGATCAACTTAAGATCGGTTTGCAAATATCCCTTTTCATCCAAGGACTGGATAATATAACGGGCCAGTTTGTAGGTGGACTCATCCGTGGTGACCAAGTTTAACTGGGCAAGAAGATGCTCCTCAAGGGTGGGATTGTTCTCCGCCGCTCCCTGCCATTGCCAAGGCTCTTCTTCCGGAAAAGCCTCGTCGTCGCCGGCATAGTCCCCGGGATTTTCGGCAAGCCATTCCAGTTGCGCTGCAAGGCGCTTCAAATCCCCATATTCATCTTCTGCGTAATCCGGTTCTGCCACTTCCAGAACCGGATTCTCCAGAGCCTGGCGCTGTAGATAAGCGGCCAGTTCCAGGTGGCCCATGCGTAAAATAGCAAGCGCCTCCCGCATAGCCTGGGTCAAGCTCAACTTCTGGCTTAGTTCAACTTTGTTTTGGAGCTTTAGAGACTGGTCGACGTTCATTACTGGATCACCACCGGAGAACTTAGCGAATCCCAACTGTAAAGTTCAGCAGACCGGGCGAACTAGATAATCTCTTACAAAGTTATCGGCATTCCTCACCGGCTGAACAAGCAAATAGAAAAATCATGTTTTATCTGCCTATTTGATCATACTATTAAAGCCATCCGGACATCAAGTAAGAAGGGCTGTATATAAATACCATTGGTCCTCCTTTTCAAAACAAAAACCTCCGTGCGGCAGACACGGAGGCGAATCTCCTGCACCAAGGAGCGGATTTTTAGCTTTACATTTGGCGCCCGCCAAGCGAATCCTTGCTGAGCCCGTACGGCAAAGGAATCTTTTTTCCACATATAGTCTTTTAAATAACAAGCCTTCAAAGACAGCCCCAAGCAATTGTAACGGGACGACTACCGTCAGAAAAATCATCCCCCAGTCAAATATGGCGGGCAGCATCTTTGCCGGTCCCCAAAGACTCAAGCCGATTCTGATTCCGCCAACCGCTGCGGTCACAAAGGCACCGATCCCGAAAAGCACATTAAAAAAAGTCAGCCAATTCATCCGTTCGGGATAATTGCTCAAAACCAAGCCGGTCAATAATCCGGTCAATATGTTATGAACAAAGGGCGCCACAAGAAATATTCCCCCGACGGTCGACCAAAAAAACGCGCCGACAAATAATGCCGAAAACACAACAATCAGCGGCCAATCTTTATATAGCAATATAAATGCTTTCATTTTCATCCCTCCCCATAAGGGAAAAGAAAAGCCATGAAAAAGATATTATCTTTTAACTTGACGATTTTATACCAAGGTACATCTGAATTACTCACATACGCATACCAATTCAACCCACCCCTGAGCGGAGCAACCGTCAGCCAGCATACTCTTAGGGTTGTATAGTTATCATTTTCCCATTTGAATTAGTATGACGATAATTTAATCTTTAAAATGTCGCTTGGTAGAATATAAATATCTAGTTTTATACATAATTTTTACCTGTTTTCTTTTGTAAAATGATAGTAAAGCAATGTTCCCGAGATTATGGTTCTTATCTAAACTTTCAATTCTTAAATTATATTATTGTCCTGTAATCATACTTAAAAGTATTGGTTCTCCTGCTGTAAGTACATCGATAACGGTATCAACTTTATCTTACACCTTCAGCCCTGTTTTTTCGGAAACTACAAAACCTATCAATAGAAGCGTTTTCTATCGAGTATCTCAGATCCAAAACATAATTGAAAATTATTTTGTATTTTTTCTTATCTCTTGTCATAACTAAAACTTCAAACTCTCGATTAGCGCCCGAAATTGATTCGATTACTTCAATATCAATTATTATTAGAAGTAATATATTTTTAAAAGTTCGTCTTACCAGTCTATCCCATAGATTTTATAAGGCTTATCAAGAGGTAACTTTATTTCTTTCAAGCCAGTACCGTCTTTATTTATCATATATAACTTATTCCCACCGCTTTCTCCCTCTGTTATAAAGATAATCCTTCCACCATCTGGTGACCACACTGCTTCGTAAAACGCCATATTAGAAACTATTTCTCTATTCTTTTGCCCGTTTTTATCCATAATACAAATACTCATTTTTGTAAAAGTACCGTTCCCTTTAAAATAGAGTATTTCCTTTCCGTCCGGAGAATATTTAGGACTGCCATAATATATTCCAATCTTTTCTGCTATTTGTAACTCTTTTTGTTTAGAGCTATCAATATTATGTTTGTAAATACCATCATATGTACTGAAAACAATTTCCTTACCATCTGGAGATATATCTAAATTAGTTATATCAAGCTTGGTTATAAAAATTTCTTTTATCTTGCCACCATTCAGATCCATTGAATAAATTTTTTTAAACTTACCTTCTTCATTATTAATTTCTTCTATATATATAATGTGATCGTTATATTTACAAACAATATGTCCATAACTATTCTTATTATTAGTCAGCCGTTCCTCATTTGTGCCATCTCTTCTAATAATATAAATATCTGGATTGTAAGGTGGATCACCGATTTCATAAGGATCATAATCTCTATCAGTACTAAAAACAATTTTTCCTTTATTATTCACCCATTTCGGATCATAGCCAGAAAACTTAGAAATCTTTTCTAATTCACCTCTACTCACCGAATATATATAAATATATCCACAAATATCATCATTTTTTTCTATAGAAAGAACAAGTAAATCATCAAACTCTTTCTTTGAGTTAGAACTTACTACGCAGTTCCCAATTAGAATCATTATAACAAGCGAGATAATAATTTTTTTCAAAGATAGGCCCCCTTAATTATTTTCTTGGTAAACTATTAAATAGGTAACACTTCATTGGAATTTATATCTTTTATGTCTAAATTACTAACACCTGTCTTACC
>DATCJZ010000042.1:0-47207 GCA_036562545.1 Capillibacterium sp.
GCTATCAACCGGCCATGAGCTGCCGGATGGCGTCGCCCATCGAGCGTTTCAATTCCTCATAGGTAAGCTATCAACGCGATAACGACAGGCCCGAGGCCCCGGCGTGATGATAGTTTCAATTCCTCATAGGTAAGCTATCAACCCGACACCTGGGAAGTCGCACTATCTGCCGGGTAGGAGTTTCAATTCCTCATAGGTAAGCTATCAACCAATACAACCACCGACTACCTTCTTGGAAGAACGGAGTTTCAATTCCTCATAGGTAAGCTATCAACCCGTTTGAACTGCGCTTTTTATACCCAGTGTGTTCCGGAAAAACCGGAAACCACTGGGCGCAAGATTTGCAAAGCTAAGCTTTTCCCGGCAAAACCAAATTTATTGGTTGTTGTCGACCCCCCGGGGTTTTTACATCACCGGGGGTCGACAACAAATTTTCTTCGGTTATAGGTTACATCTTTTTACCATTTCGATTAAGGATGACCATTATCCTTCTCACCCCACAGCTTTTACCAAACACATTTCCAGTCCGGTAAGTTTCCTGTCCTGTTAATTTCCCCCAATTTTATCTGCATTTTTGCCCTTAACTAAAGGTGGGGCAGGAAGGACAATTTCCGGTCGTCGGCAAGTAACGTAGTCATGTTTCTTTCCACCGTTATATGCTCCGGATTTTTTAACCCCAAAAGGGTATGGATCTCTTCCCAGATCAGGTTAAACTCTTTCGCCTCCGGAGAACGGGGACGGGCCAGTTGATTGACAATGACCACTTTGACCCGTCCCGGACGGGCGTCCATCACCACAATCCGGTCCCCGAGCATGATTGCCTCCTCAATGTTATGGGTGACAAAGAGGATGGTGACTTTGGTCTCTTCCCAGATCCGGATCAGCTCTTCCTGGAGGGTCAGCCGGGTCATCGCGTCCAGACTGCCGAAGGGTTCATCCATCAACAGGATCCGCGGGCGGACGGAGAGGGCGCGGGCGATGGCCACCCGCTGTTTCATCCCCCCCGATAGTTGGTGGGGATAGAGATCGGCAAAGCCGGTTAGCCCAACCATCTCCAGGTAAGCCCCAGTGATCGCTTTCCGCTCGGCGCGGGTGGCGGCCCGGCCGGTAACCTTCAGGGCAAACATGATATTCTCTTCCACCGTATACCAGGGGAATAGTTGATCAAAGCTTTGGAAGACCATCATCCGCTCTACGCCGGGGCCGTTGATCTCTTGCCCGTTGAGGAGAACCCGGCCTGCCGTCGGTTTTTCAAATCCGGCGATACAGCGGAGAAGGGTGGATTTCCCGCAGCCGGAGGGCCCGATGATATTGATAAACTCCCCGTTCTGGACGGTCAGGTCAATCTGCTCCAAGGCGTTTATGGGCCGGTCGCCCGCGTAAAACGTCTTGGTCAGCGCTTCCACGACTAACTGGCCTTGTCTTGCCATTTCCGCTCAACCCCTCACTCTGAGGTCATCCCCCAGCGTCTTACCGTCCGTGCCTCAACCCCTTCAAAACAGAGGCGTTCCACCAATAAGCCGATGAGAATGATAATGACCATTCCCCCAAAAACACTGGGAATCTCCATAAAAAACCGTTTCTTGTAGATAAACCAGCCCAGTCCCCCCTCCCCGCCGGAGGCGCCGAAAACCATCTCCGCGGCCACCGAAGCCTGCCAGGCCCGGGCCCAACCGACCCGTAAACCGGTGAGGATATAGGGAAAGGCGCCGGGGATGAGAATGGAACGGACCAAAGCGAATCCTTTTAAGCCCAGATTCCGGCCAACCTCGATTTGGGTCACCGGCACCGAGCGGAGACCGGTATCGAAGTTGGCGATGAGCGGCCAGATCGAAGAAAACCAGATCACGGCGATCATGGACCGGGTGCCGGTCCCCAGCCAGAGAATGATGACGGGGAGGACGGCAATTCCGGGTAAAGGGTGCATAATGGCCATCAAGGCCTGCACCCAATCGGAAATGAGGGGGGAGAGCATTGCCCCGGCGGTGATCAGCGCGGCGGTGACCACCGCCAGGCCAAGGCCCCAACCGATGATATAAAGGGAGAAAGCCAGCCGCCGGAGGATCTCGCCGCTTATCATCTCGGCGATCAGTTGCGCACCGACATCGCTCATCCTGGGGAAAAGAAGGGGCGGGAACCATCCCGTCCGGGCCAGGATTTCCCAACCGATGATGGCGCCAACAATAAAGAGGACTTGATTCAGGGTTTTGTTTTTATGCGTCTTGAGCTCACCCTTCTCCTTCACCGCCAGGCCCCTCCCTTGCTTGCTGTTGGCTTTTTTGATCCTTAATACTGCAGCTGTTCAATCTCCGACGGTCCACCGGCGCGGCTGCCGGCAATCGCCAGGACATTGTCGAAGGCGATCTCAGCGAGACTCGCCGGCGCCCGTTTGATGTACCCGGCCCGGACCATAAACTCGCCAAAACCCATCAGGCCGTAGGGGGCGGAGGTATAATTCATGCCTTCCCAGTTGAGGTAGGTCAGGGTTTTTTCGGGGGTCAAGCCGAACTCCGGCGCCAAGAGCTTGGCGGCCTCCTCTTTATTACCGTTAATCCAAGCCATGGCTTCACCGATGGCATTGACGAAGCTGCTGTAGGCTGTCGGTCGGCGCTCGTAGAAGCGGACCGAAGCAACGCCCACGTTGAAGTTGAAAGGATGCCCGAAGATGGTCAGATCATCGACGATTAGATGGAAACCGGGCTGCGAGAGTTCCTCGAACAAATAAGGAGGAGTAGTAAAGTGGGCCTTAATCCCTTTCTTTGAAATCAGCGCCGCCGCGGCGTCGGGATGGGCCATGGCCACGATGTTGTTGTCGAGGGCGGTCGGGTTCCCCAATTCTTTCTCGGCCGCCATCGCCAGGAGAATATGTTGGATACTGCCGGGGGAGGGGACGGCAATTTTATCTTCCGGTTTAAAGTCTTTCAAACTCTTAATGTTGGGATCATTGGTCACCAGCCCGATGGGGACAATCACAAACCCGCAGGCTATCTTCAAGTCACACCCCTTATCCCAGGCGATCAGGAAGGGAGGAATCCCCATAAACCCGACATCAACCTCTCCGGAGATGAGCGCTTCCCGGACCGCCCCGCCGGACCCGTACTCTTTCCAGACTGGTTTTAAACCGTACCGTTCGAAGATCCCCCGGGCTTTGGCCACCATTAAGGGCGCATAAACCAAACCAAATTGACCGGCAATTTTCAATTCTTCCTTCGGCGCGGCTTGACCCGGCGGCGCCCACAGGCTGCCGGCGAGCAGCGCACAGCAAAGAAGAATTACAACCTTCCGCATCTCCAGCCTTTCCTCCTCACCATTAAATTCCGCTCCCGCCCCTTGCCAGGGCGGATATCATAGTCTTAAAATATGAAAAAACCCGCCACAATGTGCGGGTTTCTGTATACAAAAAATTATTTTTAATTATCTTTCCTTTTCTCGCGTCCGGTTGCTCCGGCTTTATTTCCCGAAGGCTTCCCTCATCTTGTTGATAAAGCTTTTCTCCGGCGGTGCCACCTCTTCGCCGAAGGCCTCCGCCAGCTGCTGGATGGCTTCGCGCTGGGCGGCGGTGAGTTTGGTCGGCACCTCGATATGGACACGGACCAGTTGGTCACCGCGGCCGGTTCCCCGAAGGTAGGGAATGCCTTTTCCGCGGAGGCGGAATTGGGTCCCCGTTTGGGTTCCTTCGGGAATCTTTAAGGTCGCCGTCCCTTCCAAGGTCGGCACTTCAATGGTGGCGCCCAAAGCCGCCTGGGCAAAGCTGATCAACTGTTCCAAAATGAGGTCGTTCCCCGAACGTTTAAAGATGGGATGGGGGTTGACCGTAATGTACACATAAAGATCGCCCGCGGGGCCGCCCCGTTCACCGGCTTCCCCTTCCCCGCTCAGGCGGAGACGGTAGCCGGTGTCAACCCCCGGCGGAACCGAAACCTTGAGCTCCCGGACCCGCCGGACACGCCCGCGGCCGGCACAAGTCGGACAGGGGGTCTCAATCAACTTGCCTTCCCCTTGACAACGGTCGCAGGTGCGGATCGTCGAAAAGCGGCCGAAGGGAGTGGTTTGCACCGACTGCACCTGCCCGGTGCCACCGCAGACCGGGCAGGTCTTGAGCGGGGTGCCGGGTTTGGCGCGGTTGCCATGGCAAGTGGGACACACTTCGGTCCGGGGCACCTTGATCGTTGTTTCCTTCCCGAAGGCGGCTTCCTCGAATTCAATCCGCAGATCATAACGGAGGTCGGCGCCCCGTTCGGGACCGGTCCGCCGCCGGCTGTTGCCGAAGAACATGTCAAAGATGTCACCGAAGCCGTCAAAGCCGCCGAAGCCGAAGTCACCAAAGCCGCCGGCGCCCGTCCCGCCGGCAAAGTTGGGATCGGTCCCGGCGTGGCCGAAGCGGTCATAGGCGGCACGCTTCTGCGGATCACTCAGCACTTGGTAGGCTTCGTTGATCTCTTTGAACTTTTCCTCCGCATTGGGGTCATCTTTATTGACATCGGGGTGATACTGACGGGCCAGCCGCCGGTAGGCTTTTTTAATCTCTTCCTCGCTGGCGTCCCGCGATACCCCCAAGACTTCGTAGTAATCTCTCTTCGCCATGGTAAACCACTCTTCCGCTTGAAATTAAAACCAATATCCCCACTGGCTGCCGGGAAAATCCTCCCGTCCCGTCAACCTTATTCCCGTTTTTACCATGATCATCCGCCTTTCCCCGTCTTTCCTGCCGAGGCCGGCGGTTTCCGCCCTTCACCGGCGGAGGAAAACAGCCGCCGGCTCCGGCCAAACGGGGCAGGGGCAAATCCTATTTATCATCATTCATCTTATAATCGGCGTCCACCGTGGGGCCTTCACCGTGATTATTTTGGGAACCCGTCCCCGTGTATCCTTGGGACTGGCCTGCTCCGGCCTGGGACGCCTGCTGGTAAATGGTGGCCGAGAGTTCATGGAGCTCCCGTTGGAGGTTCTCCTTCTTCTGCTTGATCAACTCATAATCCTCACCAGCCAGCGCCGAGACCAGTTCTTCTTTGGCTTTTTTGATCTTTTCCACCCGGTCGGCCGGGGCCTTGTCGCCAATGTCTTTGAGGGTCTTGTCGACCGAATAGACCAGACTGTCCGCCTCGTTCTTCAATTCCACCCGTTCGCGGCGTTTCTTATCCTCTTCCGCATACTGCTCGGCCTCTTTCGTCATCCGCTCGATCTGTTCCTTGCTTAAGCCGCTGGAATTGGTGATCGTAATCTTCTGCTCTTTACCGGTGCCCAGATCCTTGGCGGAGACGTGGACAATGCCGTTGGCGTCAATATCAAAGGTCACTTCAATCTGGGGCACGCCGCGGGGGGCCGGCGGGATGCCGTCTAAGCGGAAACGGCCGAGGGTAACGTTATCCGCGGCAAATTCCCGTTCCCCTTGGAGAACATGAATATCAACCGCGGTCTGGTTATCGGCGGCGGTGGAGAAGATCTGCTTCTTCGTCGTGGGAATGGTGGTATTCCGCTCGATAATCCGCGTAAAGATGCCGCCCAGGGTTTCGATACCCAGGGAAAGCGGGGTAACATCCAAGAGCACAATGTCTTTTACTTCGCCGCTCAGCACGCCGGCTTGGATGGCCGCGCCAATGGCGACCACCTCATCGGGGTTGACCCCCTTGAAGGGCTCCTTCCCGGTCAGGCGTTTCACCATTTCCTGCACGGCCGGCACCCGGGTCGAACCACCGACCAGGATGACCTTGTCGATCTGCCCCGGTTCCAGGCCGGCATCGGCCATTGCCCGTTTGGTCGGCCCTTCGGTCGCCTGCACCAAATCGGCGATCAGTTCCTCAAACTTGGCCCGGGTCAAATTCATATCCAAATGGACCGGCTGGCCGTCCACGGCGGTGATGAAGGGCAGGTTGATATTGGTGGTCAACATCCCCGACAACTCAATCTTGGCCTTCTCCGCCGCTTCCTTCAGCCGCTGCATCGCCATGCGGTCCTTCGAGAGGTCCACACCGTGTTCCTGCTTGAAGTTCTCCACCATCCAGCGGATGATCCGTTCGTCAAAGTCATCCCCGCCCAAACGGTTGTTACCGCTGGTGGCTTTCACTTCGAAGACGCCGTCGCCCAGTTCCAGGATGGAAACATCAAAGGTCCCGCCGCCCAGGTCAAAGACGAGGATAGTGTGGGTGTCGGTTTTATCCAAACCGTACGCCAGGGCGGCCGCCGTCGGCTCGTTGATGATCCGGAGCACCTCCAGACCGGCAATGGCGCCGGCGTCTTTCGTCGCCTGCCGTTGGGCATCGGTAAAATAAGCGGGGACGGTAATGACCGCTTTCTCTACCTTCTCCCCCAGGTAAGCTTCGGCGTCGGTTTTAATCTTCCGGAGGATCATCGCCGAAATTTCCTGCGGGGTAAACTCCTTGTCATCAATCTTCACTTTATAATTGGTCCCCATGTGCCGCTTGATGGAGACGACGGTCCGTTCAGGATTGGCGACGGCCTGCCGTTTGGCAATTTGCCCCACCAAACGCTCGCCGTTCTTCGAGAAACCCACCACGGAAGGAACGGTCCGGCCCCCTTCCGCGCTGGGAATAACCACTGCTTCGCCGCCCTCCATGACGGCCGCGCAGGAGTTGGTTGTGCCAAGGTCAATCCCAATTATTTTACTCATTCACTTTATACCTCCTACTATCTCCAGAACTTTCTAGTTTTTTATTTTTCCTCTTTCTCCCCAGCTAAATCCGGATCGAAAGCAGACACTTTCACTAAACTTGGCCGTAAGGTCTTTTCCTTAAAGAAATATCCTTTCTTGAGCTCTTCCAGAATGGTATTGTCCGGTTGGGAAGAGGGTTCCCGCATTAAGGCTTCGTGACGCCTGGGATCGAAGATTTCGCCCACCGCCGGAATGGGTTTTAAGCCGGTCTCCGCCAGGACGCCAAGGAACTGGCGGAAGATCATCTCCACCCCGGAGCGCCACTTCTCCGGTTCGCCGGAGGCCGCCAGCGCCCGCTCCAGGTTATCCAGAACCGGCAGGAGCTTTGTCAGCAACTCTTCTTTTCCGTTATCGGCCGCCTGCTCCAGTTCTTGTCTGGTCCGGCGTTTGTAATTTTCGAAATCCGCCCGTAACCGCAGATAACTCTGGAGATACTCCTCTTTCTCCCGCTCCAGTTCTTCTATTTTTTTATGTAGGGTTTGGGTGGTGTCCGGCCCTTCCGGCGTGGCGGCCCCGGTCGCCGTGGTCTCCTCCACCTTTACCTTCTCCCCGTTTTCTCCCTGACCACCCGCTTGGGCGCCGGTTGCCTCGCCTCCGGTCGCTGTTCCTTCCTCTTTTAACGTCTCCACCTCTTGATCGGTACCGTTTCTTCCTTCGTTTTTATCCACCAACCCACAACCACCTCCGTTAAATTAAAAAGGAGAAGGCCGCGGCAGAGCAAGGGCTCCACCTTCAGCCCACCTGAAATCGAAAATCTCCTTTTGGGGTCTACTTCTTTTCCTTTGGCTAATTGGCTTCTTTAACCGAAATTGTCTGACTGCCCTCTATACACCGGAAAAGAACTCGCTAAGTTTTTGGGCCATAAACTCAACCACCGCGACCACATGCGCATAATCCATCCGGGTGGGTCCCAATACCCCAATGGTCCCCACCACTTGACCGCCTACCTCGTAATTGGCCGTAATCAGGCTGCAATCCTGAGCCGCTTCTTCCTGGTTCTCTTCACCAATCGTAATCCTGATGCCCCGTTGGCGGGTGGCAAGCAGCCGGTACAACCGGTCATGTTCCTCCATTAACTCCATCAATAGTTTAAACTTTTCGACCTCTTTAAACTCGGGGTGATCCAGAATGTTAATGATTCCATCCAGATAAATCCGTTCCTTGTTCCTGGTCTCCAGGGTTTTCAGGATCAGATCGACGGCCTCTTGGAAGATACCGTTATCGGCTTTCATTTCATCCCGCAATTCCCGGAACAAGGATGATTTAAATTTGGCAAAGGGCTGCCCCCGCAGTTTCTTATTTAAAAGATAAGAGATCCGGTCCAGATCCGCCTGGGCGACCGGATAATCCAGGCTAATTACTTTATTTTCGATGATCCCCAGATCGGCAACGATGAGGACGAGTAACTCATGAGCGCTTAAGGGAATTAATTGGACGTGTTTGAAAACAGCCGGTTTGAGCGTCGGGCCGAGCATCAGTGAAGGGTAACGGGTTAGTTGGGCAAGGATCTTAACGGTTTGCTGGAAGATGGATTCGCATTCCCGGGAGCGGTCGGCAAAGTAGGACCGGATCGTGTTCAATTCCTCCTCGCTCAACTCCTGCTGGGACATTAAGACATCCACATAATAGCGGTAACCCTGCTGGGACGGGATCCGCCCGGCCGAGACATGGGGTTGTTTCAGGTAACCGCTTTCTTCCAAATCCGCCATTTCATTCCTAATGGTCGCCGGACTCAGCCCCAGGTTGTATTTGCGGGCAATCGTCCTGGAACCTACCGGTTCCGCCGACTCAATATAGTCATCGGTGACGACCTTTAAAATTAACTCTTTTCTCGGATCCAGCTCCCTTCTGCCCATTACTGCTCACCTTCTACCAAGAAACGTTTTCCCCGCCTCTCCCATGAGGCCCTCTGTCCTTTTTCCTTTGTTAGCACTCGCAAAAGGCGAGTGCTAAGCTAATAAAAAAATATCACCATCCTTGCCCTTTGTCAAGAGCAAAGAGGTTACAGAAGTTAGTAAAAGGTGAATAAGAACTGTTTAAAGTAAGGGGGCTAACATTTCCGCCAGGACCGGATTGCTCAATAACATTCCCCGGGTCGTCAAACGGTACCTTCCCGCTTCCCGCTGGAGAAACCCGGCCGCCATGAGCGGTTCGACCGTCCCCCCCAGCACCTCGTCGATGGTCACTCCCCACCGGGCGTAAAAAGCATCCGGGTCGGGCCCGCTCCGCAACCGGAAACCCAACATTAACATTTCCGCCATCCCCTGCCGGCGGGAGAGGGCCTCTTCCGCCGCCACCGGCCAGCTCTCCCGGTGCACGGCGGCCAGATACTCTTCCAGCTTGGCGAGGTTTGTGTAGCGCCGGCCGGCCAGCGTGGAAACGGCCGCCAGGCCCAAACCAAGATAATCCCCGTATTGCCAGTAGATCAGATTATGCCGGCACCGGTAAGTGGCCGGCCCCTCCCCTTTGTTGCCGGCGTCCTCCGGCGCCGGGCGGCGGGCAAAATTGGAGATCTCATACTGCTCATAACCGGCCGCCGGTAAAATCCGGGTATTGGCCAGAAACATGGCGCTTACTTCCTCTTCATCCGGTAAACGGACTTGACCGGCCTCCACCATCCGGAAGAGGGGAGTCTCTTCTTCCAGTTGCAGACCGTAACAGGAAAGATGCTCGGGGTGGAGGGCAATTGCCCACTTGAGGGTTTTTTGCCAGTCGTCAATAGTCTCCCCCGGCAGGCCGAAAATAAGATCCAGATTAATATTGGTGAAACCCGCCTCCCGGGCCAAGGCAACGGTCCGCTCCACATCCTCCGTGGTATGACCGCGGCCCAACCGTTTCAAAAGCCGGTTATCCCCCGATTGGGCTCCCAGGCTTAAACGGTTGACCCCGGCCGCCCTTAGCTCGACAAGGCCCTCCCCGTCCACGGTCCCCGGATTCGCTTCCACCGTCACTTCCGCCTCCGGCGGCAGCGGGGCGACGCTTTTGACCGCCCGGATCAATCGGGCCAGCGCCGCCGGGGGCAGAACCGTCGGCGTCCCGCCTCCCAGGTAAAGGGTGGCAACTCGCCATTGGGGATTCCACCTGGCCGCGAGCTCCCTTTCCAGGGCGTCAAGGTAGGGACCGAAAGCCTCCCGGTGGCCAGGGAAGGAGCAGAAATCACAGTACAAACATTTTCGCCGGCAAAAAGGGATATGAAGATAGAGGGCAATTGGTTTCAAGGGCTTCTTCCTTCCACAAAACCGGATTTACCAAGGGTTTTATTTGCCTTCTCTCTGCATTTATGGTATCTTAGCTGTAGGGGAAGATAGAATAGGATCGGGCATAAGCATTGGCTCAATGATAAAGGGGTTGACTTTATTTGTTTCCTACCTTGTTGTTTATCTTTTTTGCCCGGATCTGCGATGTTACGCTGAGCACCATCCGGATTTTGATGTTGACCAGGGGGAAACGGGTCCTCGCGGCCGGTCTCGGCTTTTTTGAGGTTAGTATCTATATTACCGCCCTCAGCGCCGTGGTGGGCAATTTAGACAACCCCTGGAAAGTCCTGGCTTATGCGCTGGGCTACTCCACCGGCACCCTGGTCGGTGGGTACCTCGAAGAAAAACTGGCGGTGGGCTATACCTTTGTGGAACTGGTCCCCAAAAGCCATCCGGCCGAACTGACCAATGCCCTCCGGGAGGAAAATTTTGGCGTCACCGTGCTGGAAGGGGAAGGGCGGTCCGGCCCCCGCTACATCCTGAACATTATTCTCCGGCGTAAAGATCTTCCCCGCTTGCAGAGGGTAATCGACCGGGTGGACCCGGAAGCCTTTTATACCATCCTCGATGCCCGGGGGACCAAAGGCGGTTATATCATGGGGGTTAAAAAGAAGTAGCTTTCTTCTTTTTTCCTTTATTCCTCTTCAATCTTTAACACAGCCAAAAAAGCCTCCTGGGGGACCTCCACCGTCCCCAGTTGCTTCATGCGTTTCTTCCCTTCTTTCTGCTTCTCCAGCAGCTTTCGCTTCCTGGTCACATCCCCGCCGTAACACTTGGCCAGTACATCTTTGCGCAAGGCCTTCACCGTCTCACGGGCAATTACCTTATTATTGACCACCGCCTGGATGGGCACCTCAAAGAGCTGCCGCGGAATGAGATCCTTCAGCTTCCGGGCGAGCAGGCGCCCCTGCTGGTAAGCCCGTTCCTTATGAACGATGGCCGAAAGGGCATCCACCGGCTTCCCGTTGAGAAGGATGTCCAGTTTGACCAGCTCCGCTTCCTTGTACCCGAGGAAATCATAGTCGAAGGAGGCATAACCCCGGGAGCGGGATTTTAATTTATCATAAAAGTCAATGAGAATTTCGGCAAGGGGCAGTTCATAACTGAGGAGCACCCGGTCGCTGGTCAGATACTCCATGGTTTTGTAGATTCCCCGTTTCTCCTGGCAAAGCTCCATGATGGGACCGACGAAGTCATGGGGCAGGATGATGCTGGCTTTCACATAGGGCTCCTCCAAACGGGCAATGACGTTGGCCTCCGGCAACTCCGCCGGATTCCGCACCTCCTGCAGCTCGCCGTTGGTCCGGTAAACGTGATAGACCACACTGGGCGCGGTGGCAATCAAGTTCAGATTATATTCCCTTTCCAACCGTTCCTGGATAATCTCCATATGGAGGAGGCCGAGGAAACCGCAGCGGAAACCAAAGCCCAGGGCGGTGGAGGTCTCCGGTTCAAAAGTGAGGGCCGCGTCGTTCAGTTTAAGCCGTTCCAGGGCATCGCGGAGATCGCCATAATCCACATTGTCCACCGGGTACAAGCCACAGTAAACCATGGGTTTGGCCGGACGGTACCCGGGGAGGGGCGTCGCCGCCGGCCGGTCACAGCGGGTAATTGTATCGCCGACCTGGGTATCGCTGACATTTTTCATCCCGGCCACCAAATAGCCGACTTCCCCCGCTTCCAGGCTGGCCACCGGGGTCATCTCCGGGGCAAAAACCCCCAATTCGGTCACCTCAAATTCTTTGCCGGTGGCCATCATTCTAATCCGGTCACCTACCGTCACCCGGCCGTTGAACATCCGGAGATAGGCGATCACCCCTTTATAGGAGTTATATTGGGAATCAAAGATCAAAGCTTGCGTGGGATGCTCTTGATCACCCTTGGGAGGCGGAATCCGCTGCACAATTGCTTCCAAAAGGTCGGTGACGCCTTGTCCCGTTTTGGCGCTAACGCAAAGGGCTTCTTCCGGACGAAAACCAAAGATCTCCTCCAGTTGCTTGGTAACGCGCTCCGGATCGGCGCTGGGGAGATCCACCTTGTTGATCACCGGGATAATCTCCAGGTCGTGTTCCAAGGCCAAGTAAAGATTGGCGATGGTCTGGGCTTCCACGCCCTGGGTAGCATCCACCACCAGTAAGGCTCCCTCACAAGCGGCCAAGGAACGGGATACCTCATAGGTAAAGTCCACATGCCCCGGGGTATCAATCAGATTAAGAAGATAAGAAGACCCGTCGGCCGCCTGGTAATGAAGGCGGACGGCCCGGGCTTTAATGGTAATCCCCCGTTCGCGCTCCAAATCCATGGAGTCCAGCACTTGCTCGGTCATTTCCCGTTGGGAGACCGCCCCTGTATACTCCAGCAACCGATCGGCCAGGGTGGATTTGCCGTGATCAATATGGGCAATGATACAAAAATTACGAATCCGACTCTGGTCCACCGCGCTCCTCCTCTATTGGAAAAAATTGACCCGAAGCTGGCTTCGGGTTCACCTTTAATTTTGTAACGATTATAGCACTTTCCATCCCTTGGCGCAAGGGCGGCCGGCCCCGGGAAAAACCAATTTTAACTGCCCCTTTTTTATGCTATAATAACATCAAGCCGGAAGAAATTAGAATTTCTTCAGAGGAAACCCAGGTTTGTCCTGCCAAGATTGGTGGGTATAGCTTAGTTTTGGGTAATGATCGACACGGGTAACGTACCTTAAACGGCAAAATTTCAGTTCCCAAAAGAGAATCAAAAGGAGGCTAGTCGATTGCCGGAAGAGTACAGTGTAAAAAAGGAACTCCGCGCCGAATGGTATATCCCCCTCATCCTGCTCTTGGTTTTCCTCCTTGGTTGGGTGATTTATCCGGCCCTCCCGGAAAAGATCGCCACCCATTGGAATCTCAACGGGGAAGTGGACGGCTACGGCAGCCGGTTTACCGGCGTTTTTTTCCTTCCTTTAATGACCTTCGGGATGTACCTGCTCTTTCTTTTCCTGCCCCTCATTGACCCGCGCCGGAAAAACTATCCGGAGTTTATCAAGACCTACCGCCTGGTCAAACTGGGTTTTGTCGTGTTTATGACCGGGCTTCACTTGCTGACCTTGGCTTTTAACCTTGGCTACCCCATCAATATCGGCCGGTGCGTCAATTTTTTCCTGGGGCTCCTCTTTACCTTGCTGGGCTGGGGTCTGCCCCGCATCCGCCACAACTATTTCCTGGGGATCCGCACCCCATGGACTTTGGCCAGTCCTTCCGTCTGGACCCGAACCCACCGGTTGGGCGGGAAGCTCTATTTCTGGTCCGGCCAGGCGATCATCTTCGGCACGCTTCTCCCGGACCGGCCCCGTTTTTGGCTGATGATGGGGTTTAGCGTCGGCAGTACCCTGGTGGTCACGGTGGCTTCCTATCTTTATTTCCGCCGCACGGAAAATGATGCGAAAGAATGAGGTAATACCATGAGGTTATCCCGTACCGGCCGGCGATGCTCAGCTCTTCTCTTTACCTTCCTCTTATTTATGATGCTTGGCAAAGCGGCCCCGGCGGCCGCCGCCGAGGACGAGCCCTATCTTTTCCGTTTCGGCCTCGGTGTTCAGAGCGTCTTCCCGGAAGTGGGCTACAGCGCCGTCTTGAATTTCACAAACCATTCGTCCGTCCAGGGCCTTATCATATATACGGATTACGCGGCAATCTGGGGCGGCAAATACCTCTACCGTTTTCTGCACCGGCCCAGCCATAACCTGTATCTCTTTGGCCTGGCGGGGCATTTTACCTTTTATGACGAGAATTTCGACCTGGTCGATACCCCAGGCTTCATCGCCGGGCTTGGCCTGGAATTTTCCAGCGGCAGTTTTGTCGCCAATCTCAAATACAACTTGGAAATTGGCTATTCCACCGCCGGTTTCCCGCTGGGTCCCCCCGGACCGGACCTGGTCTACGGGGGCGGCATCCATTTCTATTTCTTTTAAACCCTTTGGCCAAGGAACTTTTTCGGGTTAAATGCCCAATAAAGCTTGGAACAGGCATCACGGTGAAAGTCGCACGCGATAAGTACCTTTCGGCAAAAAACGGCCGGGTTATTCCCCCAGCCGTTTTTTGATCTCCTGCCCCACAATCACGCCGGAGATGGAGGCCTGCATCAGCCCCCTGGTTACCCCGGCCCCGTCCCCGACGGCAAAGAGGCCGGGGATTTTGGTCTCCAAGTTGGCGCTCAAGTCAAGCCGGGAAGAGTAAAATTTCACTTCCACCCCGTAGAGCAGGGTATTCCGGGAGTTGACCCCGGGCGCAATCGTATCCAAGGCCTTGAGCATCTCCATAATGGCCAGGAGGTGCCGGTAGGGAAGGACCAGACTTAAATCCCCGGGCGTAGCTTCCGGCAGGGTGGGGATGACCAGGCCTTTTTTCAGCCGCTCGGGCGTGGACCGCCGGCCCATCTGCAGGTCACCCAGGCGTTGAACCAGCACGCCACCGCCCAGCAGATTAGCCAGGCCGGCGATGTATTTTCCATATTTAATCGGCTCTTTAAAGGGCTCGGTAAAATTCTTGCTGACCAGCACGGCAAAGTTGGTGTTGGCGGTTTTTTTATGGGCGTGGCTGTGGCCGTTCACCGTGATCAAGCCGTCGTTATTCTCCGCCACCACTTCGCCGTAGGGGCACATGCAAAAGGTCCGGACCCGGTCTTCAAAGGAGCGGGAATAGTAGATGAATTTGCTTTCAAAGACCACCGAAGTCAGAGGTTCCATCACTTCCGCCGGGAGTTCCACCCGGACCCCGATGTCCACCGGATTTACCGTGGTCTTCAGTCCCAACCGGCGTCCTTCGGCCACCAGCCATCCGGAGCCTTCCCGCCCCGGTCCGACAATGATGTAGGGCGCCCGGTATTCCGCGCCGTCCTTTAACCGGACCCCGACGGCGACGCCGTTTTCGACCAGCAACTCTTCACAGACGCTGTTCAGTGCCACTTCGACCCCTTTGGCCTCCAGATAATCCTTCATCGCCTGCAGCACTTCCAGGGTGCGGCCGGAACCCAAATGGCGGATGCGTGAAGGAATTAGGCGCAGGTCGGCGAGGACCGCTTTCTTTTCGATCTCGGCCACTTTTTCCTCATCATCGCCGTAGACTTCATGGGGAGCCCCAAACCGGAGATAGAGGTCATCCACATACCGGATCATCTTGTGGAGGCGGTCTTTGGAAATGTATTCATCCAAAAAACCTCCCACTTCGGTGGAGAGGGTCAGTTTGCCGTCGCTGAAGGCCCCGGCCCCCCCCCAGCCGCACACGATGGAACAGGGTTGACATTTGGCGCAGGGAATATGTTGCTTCTTCGACGGGCAAACCCGTTCGGCCAGATCCTTCCCTTTTTCCACAATTAAGATTTTCCCGGTCCGTTCCACCAGTTCCAAAGCGGCAAAGATGCCGGCCGGACCGCCGCCGATAATGATCACGTCGTATTTTTTCGTCATTTTCTCCACCTTCTTCCTTCGTCTTTTTTATTTATGCCAAAAGCGGGGGGAAAATAACACGAGAAGGGGCAGAATCTCCAGCCTGCCCGCCAGCATCAGCAGGCTTAAAACCCATTTGGCCACGGGGTGCAAACTGCCGTAGTTCCCCAAGGGTCCCACCACCTCGCCCAGTCCAGGACCGATATTACCGAGGCAGGAAGCGGCCGCGCTCACCGCCGTAATTAAGTCGGCCCCGGTCGCAGCGACCCCTAAAGTCCCTAAGGCAAAAAGAGTGATATAAAGAAAGAAGAAGGCCGCCATCGTATGCACGGCGGTGGCGGACACCACCACTCCATCCAGTTTGGTGGGGATCACTTGCCGCGGGTTAAAGGCTTTGGTGACTTGCCGGCGAGCATAACGGAAGAGGACCACCAGGCGCCCAATTTTGATCGAGCCCCCCGTCGAGCCGGTGCACGCCCCGGAAAACATCAATAACAAAAGGATGGCGCGGGCCAATTCCGGCCAGCGGTCAAAATTGTCGCTGGAAAACCCGGTGGTCGTCATGACCGAAACCACCTGAAAAAGGGCCCGGCGGCAGGCTTCCCCCCAGGGTAAGCCATAGGAACCGGCCAGGGTCAGGGCGATCAAGAGGGAGGCGACCAGGATTACGCCGGCAAAAACCCGGGCTTCCGTGCTCTGCCAAAGCGGTTTCAGACTCCTTTTGGTCAGCATCCGGTAATAAAGGGAGAAATTTAGTCCGGCCAAAAACATGAAAACGATCAGAATCAGCTCAATCGATAAACTATGATAGGCTTCCACACTGAGGTTCCGGGTGGAAAAACCCCCGGTGGCAAGCGTGCCCATAGCATGAATCGTCCCTTCATACCAGGACATCCCCGCCCAGCGCAGGATAATGACGAGCAAAAGGGTTAACCCACTGTAAATCAACCACAGCACGGCCGAGGTTGTCCGCAAGCGGGGCACTACTTTGTCCGGAAAGGGACTGGGCACTTCCGCCTCGTAGAGAAAATATCCTTGGCGTAAAGCGGGGAAGAGGGCCAAAGAAAGGACGATGATGCCCATTCCGCCCAGCCAGTGGGTTAAACTCCGCCAGAAAAGAATCCCCCGGGCGGTCGCCTCCACGTCGGATAAGATCGTGGCACCGGTCGTGGTAAACCCGGACATTGTTTCAAAAAAGGCATCGGTATAGGTTTGGACCGTTCCCGACCACAGAAAGGGCAGCGCCCCGAAGGCGGTCAGCAGGAGCCAGCCCAGGCCGACCACGGCCAGTCCTTCCCGTCGCCGGAAATCGCCCTCCGGTTTGATTAAGGCGAGCAATCCCCCGGCCAGAAAAGTAACAATGATGCTCCGGGCAAAAGCAAAGCGATCGGTCCCTTGGTAGAAAAGGGCAACCCCCAAAGGAATAACCATAATGCCTGCCAGTAAGATCAGGAGTTTACCCACCGTATTTAAGACCAAACGCAACCTCATTCTGATCCTGCTCCTCTACGCATGGTAAAACAGCTTCTCCACCTCTGGAACCAGCTTTTTCAGGGCAAAAACCACCACATGATCTGCGGGATGAATTTGGGTCTCGCCCCGGGGAACGATGACCTCGCCCTCATGGATCAAGGCGCCAATCAGAATCCCGGGCGGCAGCCCCAGATCCCGGAGTTTCGCCTTGGTCACCGGGGAACCGGGTTCCGGAATCACCTCCAGGATCTCGGCATCCCCCGATTGTAAAAGGTTGACACTGACAATATTACTCTTCCGCACCAGTTTCAGAACGGTGTTCACGGTCAACAGCCGCGGTGTGATGGTGGCCGTCACCCCGACTGTGTCGGCCAAGGGGATGTAATCCTCCCGGCCAATCTCACAGATTACCTCTTCCACCCCCAGCTGGCGTGCCAGGAGACTGGCCATCAGATTATTACTCTCCGCCCCCAGGAGGGAAACAAAAACATCATCCCGTCCCAGATCCAACTCTTCCAAAGTCTCCTTCTGGGTCGGATTGGCACAGATGATCTGGCAGCCGGGCAGTTCAGTGGCGAGCGTCGCGCAGAGGTCCGGGTCGGGGTCGAGCACAACAATTTCCGGGCTTTTTTTCTTTTGCAACAATAAACGGATAAAATACTGCGTGATTAAACCCCCGCCGGCAATCACCACCCGCTGGAAGACCGGGGTTTTCTTCTTCGTCAACCCGTTTAAATGCTGAAACCCTAAAGTCTCCCCCAAGAGCAGGATTTTGTCCTCGGGGAGAAGGCGGGTTTCCCCCCGCGGGATGAGGGCTTTGCCTTCCCGCGCAATGGAGACAATGGTAAACCGCTCCAGGTTAAGATCGGCAATCCGTTGCCCGGCAATCTCCATTTCCTTGGTAATCTTAAGCCCGACCAGACTGAGTTTCCCTTCGTAAAAATACTCCACATCGTTGGCCATCGGCACAGCAATTAAACGGAAGATCTCCTGGGCGGCCAAGTGCTCGGGGTTGATTAACCGGTCAATGCCGTAATGGGAATAGGAAAGGATATAAGGATGATAGGAGGTATAGTCCGGGTTACGGATCCGGGCGACGGTCATCGGCACCCCGCTTTGCTTCGCCGTCATACAGGCGATCATGTTTAACTCATCATTTTCGGTGACGGCAAGCAGTATATCGACGTTTTTAATGTCCACCGCTTCCAGGATCCGCGCGCTGGCCCCGTTCCCGGCCACCGTCATCACATCCAGATTGGCTGCCGCCACTTTTAAAACTTCCGGGTCTTTATCAATCACTATCACATCATGGCCTTCTTCGGAGAGGGCTTTCGAAATGTTATAACCTACGCGGCCAAGGCCGACCACGACAATGCGCATTTTTCTTCCCCCCGTGTCCCAAATAACCTGCTGGCACCGGAAGCAATATCCCCAATCGCCCAAGTATTTCAATTCGGGGAAATTACGACCGTCGTTATTAATTTCAAACATGCTATATTATAGGATCATTTTTACCCAAAAGCAACCTCCCGCCAGGAGCCCGGACGCCTTCATCCCTTCGGAGCAGACCCTGACAAAACAAATCCCAGGTTCAAACGGCGCGAACCTGGGATTTGTTTTGACGGTTTATTCCTGAACGGATTTACTATTTAAACCGTTCGCAGCCTTAGATCCTTTCCACCTTCAACCCGGCGGGATAGCCGTTGATATCCCACTGGGTAAAAGTGCCGTCCTGGCCGGCCGCCTTTTCGATGGCCACCGCCAGAGTCTCTGCGGAGATATAGTCCTGAAAAGCGTTGATCGCCGCCGTCACTTCCGGGCCGGCCCAGTAGGTGATCCTAATCCGGTCGGTCAATTCAAACTGGGCGTTTTTCCGCATATTCTGCACTTTGGAGATGACCTCGCGGGCCAGACCTTCATCAATTAAAGCCTGGGTCAAGGCGGTATCCAGAACCACGTAGTTCTCCCCGTCCATCTCCATGGTGTAACCGGGCCGGTCTTCCGTACGGATCTCCACATCTTCAGCGGTGAGTTCCACCTGGTGACCGTCCAGGTCAAAGCTGAGTTTCCCTTCTTCGCGCAGGGTCCGGACCAAAGCGGCCGCCTCACTGCCGGCCAAAGCTTTGCTGATCTGCTTCATCAACGATCCATACTTTGGCCCCAAGACCGCAAAGTTGGGCTTCACCGTATAGCTCACGTACGCGTCGGGCGCGTCCACATAGATGATCTCTTTGACGTTGAGTTCCTCTTTGACCAGCCCTTCCATGGGTTTTAAGCGGGCTTCAATCTTTTTGTCCACCCGTAACGCCGAAAGGGGCTGCCGGACTTTGATCTGGACCTTGTTCCGGGCGGCCCGCCCCAAAGAGACCAAGTCGATCACGAGCCCCATGTGGTTTTCCAGTTCGGCGTCGATCAAGGCCGGGTCGGCCTCGGGATAATACTCCACATGGACCGAAGGTTTCTTGGCGGGTCCCTGGACCAGGTTCTGGTAGATGTCCTCGGCCAGGAAGGGGGCGAAGGGTGCCATCAACTTGGCCACCCCGACCAGCACTTCCCATAAGGTGCGGTAGACGGCTTTCTTATTCGCGTTCATCGCCGGCCCCCAGAACCGTTCCCGGGTCCGCCGGACATACCAGTTGGAGAGATCATCCACCACAAAACTTTGAATGGCCCGGACCACCTTGGTCAAATCATAAACCGCCATGCCCTCCCGGCACTGTTTGGTCAGGGAATTGAAGCGGGAGATGAGCCAGCGGTCAATCTCCTCCCGGGCGGCCACCGGAATATCGTAATTTTCCGGGTCGGCCCCGTCAATGTTGGCGTAGAGTGTAAAGAAGGAATAGACGTTGAGGAGGGTCCCGAAGAAACGGGAAGAGACTTCTTTCAATCCGTCCTCGTCAAAGCGGGTCGGCATCCAGGGCGGCGAAACGGCCAGCAGATACCAGCGGGTCGCATCGGCGCCGTATTTCTCCAGCAAGCTCCAGGGCTCAACCGCATTTCCCCTGGATTTGGACATTTTTTGTCCGTTCTTATCCAGGACCAGATCGTTCACGACCACACTCTTGTAGGCCGGCTGGTCAAAGAGGAAGGTGGAGATGGAAAGGAGCGAATAGAACCAGCCCCGGGTCTGGTCGACCCCCTCGCAGATAAAGTCGGCCGGAAACAGCTTTTCGAAATCGTCCTTGTGCTCAAAGGGGTAATGCCACTGGGCATAGGGCATGGAACCGGAATCAAACCAGCAGTCGATAACCTCGGGAGTCCTGGTCATCCGGCCACCACACTCGCAGCGTAAATGAATCCCGTCGATGTAGGGACGGTGGAGGTCGATGGTGGCCGGGTCCACCGGCTCCAAGGCCCGCTCGGCCAGTTCCTGCCGGGAACCGACGGAAGTCAGCCGTCCGCAGCTTTCACAGCGCCAGATGTTCAAGGGGGTGCCCCAGTAACGGTCCCGCGACAGGGACCAGTCGATCAAATTCTCCAGCCAGTTGCCAAAGCGGCCTTTTCCGATGTGCTCCGGATACCATTTGATCTTGTTGTTGTTGGCGATCAAGCGGTCCTTGTACTTGGTCACCGCAATATACCAGGATTTCCGGGCGTAGTAGAGGAGGGGCGTGTCACACCGCCAGCAATAGGGATAGGAGTGGGTAATCCGCTCTTTCTTAAAGAGTTTTCCTTCGGCTTTCAGGTAGTCGGTAATGTCGTTGTCGGCCTCCCGGACAAAACGGCCGGCCCAGAGGGGAATTTCCGGCGTGAATTTGCCCTCCTTATCCACCGGCTGGAGGAAGGGGAGATTGTACTTCCGCCCCAACTGGTAGTCGTCTTCACCGAAGGCCGGGGCGATATGGACAATCCCGGTCCCGTCTTCTGTGGAGACGAAATCGGCCCCGTAAACCTTAAAGGCCGCCTCGCCCGCCTTCAGGAAGGGGAGCAGTTGCTCATACTCCATCCCCAACAGGGTTTCCCCGGCAAACTCCTCCAGGATTTCGGCCTCCTTGCCCAAAACGGGCGCCACCCGTTCCTTAACCAGGATATATACCCGGTCATCCCCAGCGCGGCGGGCCTTCACATAGGTGAAGGCCGGATTGATCGCCAGGGCCACGTTGGAGGGGAGCGTCCATGGGGTGGTCGTCCAGACCAGGAAATACTCGTTGTCCTTCCCGGCCACCTTCATCCGGACATAGATGGAGTTGATGGTTTCGTCCTTATAACCCAGGGAGACTTCGTGGGAAGCCAGCGGGGTCCCGCAACGGGCACAGTAGGGCATAATCTTGTGGCCTTCATAGATTAACCCGGCGTCAAAGTATTTTTTCAGAATCCACCAGACGGTTTCGATGTAATTGTTATCCAAGGTGATGTAAGGGTGATCCAGATCAATCCAGTACCCGATCCGTTCGGTCATCCGCCGCCATTCCTTTTCGTAGGTGAAGACCGACTTCCGGCAATGCTGGTTGAAACGCTCAATCCCGTACTTTTCAATCTCCTGTTTGGAAGAGAGGCCCAGCATCTTCTCGACCTCAATCTCCACCGGCAGGCCGTGGGTGTCCCAACCGGCCTTCCGGTTCACCTGATAGCCTTCCATGGTCTTGTAGCGGCAAACCGTATCTTTAATGGTGCGCGCCAGAACATGGTGGATCCCCGGGCGGCCGTTGGCGGTGGGCGGTCCTTCGTAGAAGATAAACTTGGGCGCCCCTTCCCGCTCCGTCACGCTGAGTTTAACCATATCCCGGGCCAGCCATTGTTTTAAAATCGCTTCCTCCCGCCGGCTGGCGGGACTCTTCACATCTACCTCACGAAATTTTCCACCCATCGGTCGAACTCCTTTCCTCAAAATGGAAACCTTTAATCTTTAAATCCTTAAAAGCTATTGTGCACTCAAAAGCAATTGTGAACAATGACCACTAAATACTCATCGTAAATAACAGAAAAACCGTCCGCAAAGGGACGGTTTGAACCGTGGTACCACCCAATTTGGTGGGATAAAAAACCCGTTGGTCACCGCTTCGGGCAATGACCTTTTCCGGGTATAATGCCCACCCGCTCTTAACGCCTGCTAACGGTGGCTCTCCGTCCGGACTTACTCCCGGTTCGGCCCGGAGGCTCAAGGCTGATCTTCATGCCGGCCGTTGTTATCCCCTTTCCACCCGCCGGGGACTCTCTGCAACCCGTTACCGCATTACTCGTCCTTTCCTTGCCTTTGCCAAATGGGTTATTTTGTTTTATTTTAGCCTATTCCCCGCGGAAAGTCAATGGATTTGCCGCCTGTCCGTTTCCCTCCGGGTGGAGCGGAGGAATCCCCGGCCGGAACGGAGAATACTGTTTTTAGGATCTGAGGGAGGGAAACTATGGAGCCAGTCTATTTCACCGTCGCCCAAGAATTTACTTGGGAACAAAAGATTGAACGTTCCCGTTTTATCGGCCAGGCCGCGCCGGTGGCAAGCGTTGAAGCCGCCCAGGCCTTTATCGACCGGATTAAAACGGAAATCCACCCCCAAGCCACCCATAATTGTTTTGCCTGGCGGGTCGGCCTGGGGGAAAATCCCCTGGCTTACTATAGTGATCAGGGCGAACCGTCGGGCAGTGCCGGACGCCCGATCCTAAACGCCCTTCTCCAGCAAGAATTGACCAATACGGTGGTGGTCGTGACCCGGTATTTCGGCGGGAAAAAACTGGGGATCCGCGGGCTCATTGACGCCTATCATTCGACAGCCCTCCAAACCCTGATCGCCGCCGGCCGCCGTCCCTTCCGGCCCACCTTTACCATCAACCTTGAGCTCTCCTACCCCCAATTACCTTTGGTCCAGCATTTGCTCAAGACCCTCGAAGGCGAGGTTGTGGGGGAGGATTATGGCGCCGGCGTCCGCCTCACGGTTCGGGTGCCGGAAGGACACCGAACAGCGCTCAATAAAGCCCTGACGGGTCTCCCCGGGGTAAAGTGGATAACCTGAAAAGTGCTCTCTTTTGGCTTCCCATAAAATGATTATTTTAACCGTATTTACCCACTCAAGGTAGAATGATGTTTTCCGGCGATTTGAAATTTCTTGCCCAAGTATTCTTCACCTTAGGGCAGACCGGAGGTAAGAGCTATTCGGAAAACAGGCTTTTGGCTTAGGACCTTTTGGCGTCGGCCGCATATCTTAATAATGAAGAAATGAGTTTACCACCGATTAAACCTCATTTCTCCGACGACCAAAAAACCTGCTTCGGCCTTTTCCGCACCAAAGGCCAGCCAATCACTGAAGAAAATCCATTCCTATCGAGTACTATTAAGGCGGGAAACCGCCTTTTTTTAAGGATTTCCCTTGGTCCTTTCGCCCGCAGTGATTCCTTTCCTGATGACGGTCATTTTCCCTTCTTGACATCTGCCACCTTCTTTGCTACAATGGAGAACGTAGATCATTGCCGAAGTGGCGGAATTGGCAGACGCAGTAGACTCAAAATCTACCGCCCTCAAAAGCGTGCCGGTTCGAGTCCGGCCTTCGGCACCAACGGAAATTAACCCCCATCGGTTGGGGGCTTTTTTATGTCCTTTTTCGGAAATCCTATAGTTGAAACCTCAAAACGCCCATCCTTCCTTGTTAACCCTTTAGAAACTTAATAATTAGTAGGATTTTCAGGCTTCATCAAGAATCATCAAGCGGAGCCCGCAGACCTACTTACAAAAGCCGCAATTATTCTTGGAGGTGAAAATATGTCCTTATGGTCTGACTTGTTTTGGGTAGTCCCGCTGGTGGGGATCATTACCTTGCTGGTTGTCTGGTCCTACTACCGTACGATCAAAAAGGCCGATCCCGGGAATGAGAAGATGCAAGAGATCCATCATGCGATCCGCACGGGCGCTTTTGCGTTTATCCGCCGGGAGTACACCACCGTCGGCTGGGTTTTACTCATTGCCGCCCCGATCCTCTATTTCACAATCGGCCTTGCTTCGGTAGTCACTTTCTTAATCGGCGCCCTCTTTTCCTTGCTGGCCGGGCTGATTGGCATGAACGCTGCCACTCTGGCTAATGTGCGCACTGCCCATGCTGCGGAAAAAGGTACGGCCGAAGCTTTACAAATTGCCTTTCCGGCCGGGGCAATCATGGGTTTAACCGTTGTCGGTCTGAATTTAATCGGTATCACGGTTTTATATTTGATCTTTCCCAATCCTGATTTATTAACCGGGTATGGCTTGGGTTCTTCCCTGGTGGCTTTGTTTGCCCGTTTTGGCGGCGGTATTTATACAAAAGCCGCCGATGTCGGCGCCGACCTTGTTGGTAAAGTGGAAGAAGGAATCCCCGAAGACGACCCGCGGAACCCGGCAGTCATCGCCGATAACGTCGGTGATAACGTCGGTGATGTTTGCGGGATGGGCGGGGACCTCTTTGAAAGCGAATCCGAGGTGATGGTTGCCGCCATGACCATCGGTACAACTTTAACGGCCACTTATGGCGTCAAAGCCATTGTCGGTCCGGTCCTTCTCTTTGCCATCGGCGTTTTGGCTTCCGTCCTCGGTATTTACTTTATCAAATTGCGCCGTAGCCACAATGTCTATACGGCAATCAACAACGGAAACTATTTAACCTGCGCCTTAGCGGTAATTGGCGGTTTCTTCTTCTGCAAGTTCTACTTAAAGGATCTCTCCCTCTTCTGGGCGGTGATGGTAGGCCCGCTGGCCGGTTTACTGGTGGGCCAGGCTTCGGAGTATTACACCTCCGATGAGAAAAAACCCGTCCGCTTCCTGGCTTCTTCCGCCCAAACCGGCGCCGCGACCACGATTATCGATGGGTTCGCCATCGGGATGAAATCGACGGTTCTGCCCATCCTGATCACCTCGTTCGCGGTCCTTATTGCCTACCGGTTCGGCGGCTTCTACGGCTTGGCTTTGAGTGCCGTTTCCATGCTGTCGATTTCGGGAATCACCATTGCCGTCGACGCCTACGGTCCAGTGGCCGATAACGCCGGCGGGATCGCGGAGATGGCCAGTCTTCCCGAACATGTCCGGGAAGTAACGGATACTTTGGACTCCGTCGGCAATTCAATGGCGGCGGTCACCAAGGGGTTTGATATTTCGGCGGCCGCGCTGACCGCGCTCTCTCTCTTTGCCGCCTACGCCAGCGCCGCCAAGTTGGAGGCCATTGATCTCTTATCGCCCTATGTGATAATCGGCTTATTTATCGGCGGCGTTTTACCCTTCTTCTTCTCGGCCCAAGCCCTGGATGCGGTCGGCCGGGCCGCCGGGCATATGATCGAGGAAGTCCGCCGGCAACTGCGGGAGATCCCCGGCCTGCGGGAAGGAAAAGCCAAACCCGATTATGCCCGCTGTGTTGATATTTCCACCCGCGTGGCTTTAAAAGAGATGGTCTTCCCCAGTCTGGTCGCTTTGGTGATTCCGGTCGTAATCGGTTTCCTCCTGGGCAAGGAAGCCCTCGCCGGTGTGCTCGGCGGTTCCCTCTTAACCGGAATGTTGCTCGCCCTCTTTCTGGCCAATTCCGGTGGTGCATGGGATAACGCCAAAAAGTACATTGAAGCCGGTAACTTCGGCGGGAAAAATTCCCCGGCCCACTCTGCCGCGGTCATTGGCGACACCGTCGGCGATCCCTGCAAGGATACGGCCGGTCCCAGCTTGAACATTCTCTTTAAACTGGTGGAGATTGTTGCCCTGACCATCGCGCCGCTTCTTCTGTAATGGCAGGGTGAAGCTCCCGGCAAAAGAAGATAAAAACGGCCTCGCTGAAGGAGGCCGTTTTTTTTTTGCTTCGTATCTGGTATATACCAAGCCGGAGGGTGTCCTCATTCACCGGAGCATGGAAACAGCAGCCGGCCACGGCGGTGAGCAAAAGGACAAACTATTGCCGCGTGGGCCCTTACTCATTTTGCTTTCGGATCGTAGCCGCCGGTCCAAAAGCGGACGGCCCGGAGCCAGGCATCCCGTTCACTGCCCGGCAGTTCCCCCGCAAAGCGGTAATCAGATTTCCGAATAAACTCTTTAAGCTCGCCGCTTAATTGGGACAAACGTTCCACCTGGACCGCGGTGAGAAAGGAACGGGTTTCACTGTCCCGGGCCAGGTTATAGGCGGCCGTAAAGTGCGGCCGGCACAAAAAACCCTGCTTCCTGTATTCCTCCCGGAAGGCGCTTTGGCGGACCGCCGCCAGCAAACCGTCCAGATAGCGTTTTTGGGTTTCCTTTTCTTCCCGGCAGACCGGACAAGCCGCTTCCTTCTCCTCCGGAACAGCGGGGTGTCCGTTCCGGGCGGCCGCCTGCTCCGTCAGCCCGGCACAGAGCCCGTCGATCAAGTCGGCATAGATGATGGAATGGGCCAGGGGATCACCCAACTGTTGAAGGGCCCGTGCGTGTTCCCGGCAGAATCCGCCGCAGGCGCGGAGACGGTCTCTGGTCGAGGGATCATTGACAAACTCATAAAGGAAATTCCGTAAAGACCGCCCGGTGGCCGCCGCCAGACAACGGCAAACCGGGCAAGCGCCTTCACTTAAGGCCTCTGCCAGATTATAAATGACCGGATCACCGGCTTTCACTCTTCACCTTCCCCCTTACGCTTCAGGAAAACGGTCCCCCAGCAAAGCCTGGCACCGGCCGACCATGTCCGCAATGATCGTCGCCGCCGGTTCAATCCGGTTAACCAAAGCGGCAGCCTGTCCGGCCATGACGGATCCTTCTTCCACATCGCCCCGGAAGGCGGCAGCCAGCCGTCCGGCCCCCAGCGCTTCCAACTCCTCCGGAGAGGCGCCTGCCTCCTCCGCCGTAAGGAACTGCCGGGCAAATTTGTTTTTCAGAACCCGGACCGGATGTCCCGTCCGCTGACCGGTCACCACCGTCGAACGGTCCGTCGCCTTCAAAACCATCTTTTTATACTCCTCATGGACAATACACTCTTCGGCACAGATAAAGCGAGTCCCCACTTGAACCCCCTCCGCGCCCAGGAGAAAAGCGGCCGCCATACCCCGTCCGTCGGCGATCCCGCCGGCGGCAATCACCGGCACTTCCAGCGCATCGGCCAGTTGGGGGATGAGCGTCATCGTCGTCTCTGTCCCGATATGTCCGCCGGCTTCCATTCCTTCACCAATCACCGCGTCCACACCGGTTTTCTCCAGCCGTTTCGCCAGGGCAACCGAGTTGACGACCGGAATAACTTTGACCCCGGCCTCTTTTAAAGCCGTCATATATTTCCCGGGGTTCCCCGCCCCCGTGGTCACCACCGCCACCTTTTCTTCAATGACCACCCGGATCACTTCCTCCGCGTAGGGGGAGAGGAGCATCACATTTACCCCGAAGGGGTTGCTCGTCAACGTCCGTGCCTTCCGGATTTGCTCCCGGACCCAGTCACCGGGGGCATTCCCGGCCGCAATCAGTCCCAGTCCCCCGCCGTTGGCAACCGCCGCGGCCAGTTCGGCCGTAGCCAGCCAGGCCATTCCCCCTTGGATCACCGGATACTTAATTCCTAATAATGCCGGAAGCCGTGATTTAATCATTCATTTCCCTCCTGTCGATCGCGGTCTCATTTTCCAAGTCCAGTTTTTCCTCGGTTAGATTTTTCCCATCCAAGGCCAGGATCAAAAATTTACCCTGGAAAACTTCCTGCCCGTCAACCCGGGTCACTACTTCCACGACAAAACGGCGTCCCCGTTTTTCCAGGACCCGGGCCCGGGCAATCAGGACCTGCCCCGCCTGGACCGGACGGGAAAACTCCACCCGGGCCGCTCCCGTCAAAGCATGGGGGGCGTCAGCCACTGCCACGGCTAAAGAATTGGCCTGCGCAAAAAGGTAATGCCCCCGGATAATGTTATACCGGCTCAGACTCATCGCCGGTTCGGCCACCATCCGCGAGAGGCCGCCGACCCCCGGTTCGCAGTAGAGCAACTCGCCGACCACTTCCAAACTGGCCGGATGATTCTCTCCGTTCAAAGCCCGGGAAGCAATGCTTTTGGCCCTTTCTTTCAGTTCCGGCAAGCCCAGCGCCAGACGGTCCAAACGAATGGTCTGGATACTGACACCCAACTCCTTCGCCAGTTGCTCATCGGTGAGGAGCGGATTTGCCTCCAACTTGCTGAGTAAAGTCTGATGCCGCTCTTTTTTCGACAGCCGTTTTCCACTCATCTTCTCATCCCTTTACCGATAATTAACGGCAGGCAATTCCTTCAGCAGTCAGATAAAGGAAAAGATCGATCGACCCCAAGCAAAGACAGGAAGCCAATGAAATACCGCTTCTGCTTATTAGTAGCTCATAAGAGTTACTTTTAATTATAACGGAAAAATTCCTTTTTGAATAGGACTTTCTCCATGATAAAGAAAAAGCCTCCTTCCGCCGGGAAAGAGGCGTTGCTTAAGGCCGGAACAATAGCTGAGTTCAACACAACAGCGGGGTTAGAGTTGTTCGGGGCGAAGCGGCTCATCTGTAGAAATATGCCCCATCAAGCTCTCCCGTTTCTCACCATCAACCAGGAATTGGACCTCATCAATGCCGGGCAAGGCGGTCAAGGTCCAGACAATCTGGTTGATAAGCAGGGTTTCCTGAAGGGAGCCCCCGTAAAGGTTTTCACTGGAAAAATCGACGTAAGCCCGTCGGTCTTCCCGCCGGGCCGACCGGATCTTCAATTCGTCATGGAGGGCGGTGGTGACGCCATCCTCCGCCGGCGGTTTCCGGAGCTCGGCCAGAACCTTGGCGATCAACTCTTCCTCGCCGGCCTCTACCGTCCGCTTAACCTCCTTGAGCATCGGCAGATCGGCCCGGCCGGTCTGAATGTACTCTTGGTTTGGGAAGTAGAGGGTCACTTCCCGCCGGCGCTCTCCGCCGGACGGCCCGGGAACGGCCGGGTTTTCCGGGACGGCTTTTCGCCGGAGATACCCGGGATTAACGAACAGGAGGAACAGAAGGGCGAGGAGCAACAAGAGGGCAATCCAGAATAAAGGGGTGTTTCTTTTCAAAGGGCAATCCCCTCCTTATTTCAGCAAGCCTTAGCCAAACTTCCGTTTATTTGCCTAAACCAAGCCTGGTAATGATTATTTTACCCGTCACGGTTCTTTTTATCTTCCCCGCCTTAAGTCCGGGGCAAGATCCCGTTCCGCTCCAGCAGGTTCTTTAAGGCCAGAAGGGGAATCCCCCCCTCAAATTTAACCTCTCCGTTCAAAAGAAGGAGCGGAAACTTGCGCCCTTCGGCCCGTGCCCGCCGGACCAAGGGGTGATCCGGCCTTCCCCCTAAATCCACAAACTCCACCGTCAGTTGTTCCCCATAGGCCAGCATGAGGCCCTGGGCCAAGTACCTGATTTGGGTTTTCAGATCGGGGGCCTCCGGACAGCAGACCGGGGTCGCCCCGTCGGCAATGATCACAATTTCCGCAGGAGTCAACGGAACGCCTCCTTTAGCTTTCCGGCTTGCGGAACCTTTCCAGACTAATAAATTTACTATACTCTTTTTGGAAAAGGAATTCAACCGTCCCCAGCGGGCCGTTCCGGTGTTTGGCCAAAATAAACTCGGTAATGTTTTTCCGGTCGGTCTCCGGTTCATAATAATCTTCCCGGTACAAGAAACAGACCAGATCGGCGTCCTGCTCCAGAGAGCCGGATTCCCGCAAATCGGAGAGGGTCGGCCGTTTATTCTGCCTTTGCTCCACCGCCCGGGAAAGTTGGGAAAGGGCAATCACCGGCACGGAAAGTTCCCGGGCCAAGGCCTTGAGACCCCGGGAGATCTCCGAAACCTCCTGCTGGCGGTTGTCAATCCGTTTGGGTCCCTGCATCAACTGGAGATAGTCAATGATAATCAAGCCCAACCCCGCTTCGGCTTTAATCCGGCGAGCCTTGGCCCGGACATCCAGCACCGACAAGCTTGGCGAGTCGTCAATAAACATCGCGGCTTCACTCAAACGACCGAGGGCATGGGAGAGACGGGGCCAGTCCTCCTCTTGCAGATTCCCCGTACGGATCCGTTGGTTGTCCACCCCCGCCTCGGAACAAAGGAGTTTCATCGCCAGTTGCTCCTTGGACATCTCCAGGCTGAAGATGACTACCGGCAGCTTCATCTTCACCGCCGCGTATTCCGCGATATTCAGCGCAAAGGTGGTCTTCCCCATGCTGGGGCGGGCGGCCAGAATAATCAGATCCGAAGGTTGAAAACCGGCGGTCAGCCGGTCCAGATCGCTGAAGCCGCTGGGCACCCCGGTCACCGACCCCCTGGATTCATAAAGCTTCTCAATCTGCTCGAAAGTTTCGATTAAGATGTTTTTGAGGTTGACCACCGTCCGCCCGGAACGCCGGTTGGCGATGGAAAAGATGAGATGTTCAGCCCGGTCAATAATGTTGTTCACTTCATCCTGGGCGTCATAACCCAAGGTCACAATCTCCGTCGCCGCATGAATCAACTGGCGGAGGAGGGACTTCTCCTCCACAATCCGGGCATAGTATTCAATATGGGCGGCCGTCGGAACACAACCCGCCAGTTCCGTCAGGTAAGTAACTCCGCCGATCTTCTCCAGCAGGTTTTTCTGGCGCAATTCTTCCGTGACTGTCACCAAATCCACCGGTTCGCCCCGGTTGGTCAGATCGATCACCGTCTGGTAGATGAGACGGTGGGCATCTTTGTAGAAATCATCGGGGCGGAGGATCTCCATCGCCCGGAAAATCGCCTCTTTTTCCAGGAACATTGCCCCGAGCGTGGAACGCTCCGCGTCCAAATTCTGGGGAGGGATGCGGTCCAGCATTTGGCCATCACTCATAATCAACCCCTCCTTCTGCCAAGTTCCTTCTGGCGGACTTTCGCAAAAGAAAGCCGCAGCGAACTGCGGCCTTTACGATCGCCCCTGCCAAATTCGGCGTTAGTGGGTAAGTAAAACCCGTTCCATCAGTTCTTTCACCGTGGCCACCGTCTGAACCTTAATCCCGGCCACATCGGTGGGAATCTCATGCTCATTCTCTTTGGGAATAAAGACTTCCTTGATCCCGGCCTGTTTGGCACCGTAAATTTTCTCGAAGATGCCGCCCACCTCTTTCACTTTCCCTTGGAGGGAAACCTCACCGGTCACGGCAATATCCTGGCGGATCGGCCGCTCCAGCAGGCAACTGATGAGCGCCAGGGTAATAGCGGCACCGGCCGACGGTCCGTCAATATTCCCCCCGCCCACCACATTCACGTGGACGTCGTAATCATCCAGATCCAAGCCGGTCAAGAGACGAACCACCGAAGCGGCATTAAAGACCGAGTCTTTCGCCATCGAACCGGCCGTTTCATTAAAACGTAACTTCCCTTTGCCTTTTTCCGCGGGAAAACAGACCGCTTCGATCTCCAGGATCGAACCGACAAAGCCGTAAACCCCCAGCCCGTAGATTTTTCCGATCTCGCCCTGGGCTTTACCTTTGGCCTTCGTGAAGGGACTCATCCGGCTGGTCCGGATCACTTCCAGCAGGTGTTCTTTTTGGATCGTCACCGGAGTCCTTTTCCCGGCCTTATATTGTTCATAGAGGGCCAAGCCGTAAGCATCGGCCAGCATTCCCACGGCTTTCCGGCCTTCGATGGAGTAATCACTGATTATTGACGGAATCTCCGGGTCCAAGCGGGCATCCAGCCGCTTGGCGGCCTCCCGGACAATCTGTTCCACCGCCTTTTTCGTCAAAGGTTCAAAAAAGACTTCGGCGCAACGGGAACGTAAAGCCGGGCTGATCTCCGAGGGATCCCTGGTGGTGGCCGCCACCAGGATGAAATCGGCGGGGGCGCCCTCTTCAAAAAGTTTTTTAATATACTTCGGCACACACGGATCGTCCGGATCGTAATAAGCCGAATCGAAGCGGACGCGTTTATCCTCCAAAACCTTTAGCAGCTTGTTCATTAAAATCGGATCCATATCACCGATCTCATCAATAAAAAGAATGCCGCCGTGGGCTTCCGTTACCAAACCAGGTTTGGGTTCGGGAATGGCGCTCTCCGCCAAATCCCGGCGGGCTCCTTGGTAGATGGGATCATGAACCGACCCCAGGAGGGGATTGGTTACCTCCCGCGGATCCCAGCGTAAAGTAGTGCCGTCCACTTCAATAAAGGGCGCATCCGGCGCAAAGGGAGTGTAGTCAATTTTCTTTGCTTCTTCCAAAACCAAACGGGCGACTGTAGTTTTCCCCACCCCGGGCGGGCCATAGACGATCACATGCTGAGGGTAGGGGGAGACCAGTTTGGAGAGGAGAACCCGGATCGCTGCATCCTGCCCCACCACCTGGTCCAAAGTGGAGGGTCGCAGTTTCTCCAAGGCAGACCGGGAGAGGGAGATATGATCCAGTTTTTCAAGCTCGGCATATTTCTTCAGGGTATAAGAGTTATCCGGTCCGGCCATTTCCTTGAGGACCTGCATCTTGATCTCCCGGACATACTCTTCATGCCTGCTCTGCATCCGTTCGGCGATCTTCTTTTCAATCTTTTCCTCCACGGTTTTCCGGGCGATGAGATCAGCAATCTCTTCTTCAATTTCATTTAAAACAGCCGGTAAATCCGTTTCCTTGGGTACCTTGTCCAAGGTCGGGTCCTCATAAACCAACCGTTGCAAGGCCAGTACCCGTTCGGCCAGGTCTTTCGAACGCATCAGTTTCAGGGCATCCAGTTTCCCTGCTTTCATCACCAGTTTATCCGAGCCGTAAAGATTGGCCAGCAGCGAATAAAGGGCTGTTACCTGTCGTTGCAATTGATCCTCCTGGGGGAAACGTTCCCCCCAGGCCATCCCCGGCTCCGCTTTTTCCTCGCCGGCCCCTCTGAGCACACTTTTCACCATTAATTCCTCCCTAGACCTTATCCCTTAGCCTTCCGGCACCACCCGGATCTTCACAGTGGCCGTAACCCCGCGGTAAAGGTTTACGGTAACCTCGTGCTCACCTATGGTTTTAATTGTTTCCGGCAGGTTAAGTTGTTTTTTATCCAGCTCGATCCGGGTTTCCTGTTGAACCCGGTCGACAATGTCTTTGCCGGTGATGGAACCGAAAAGTTTACCTCCTTCGCCGACCTTGGTCTGAAAGGTCAAGGTTAAACCATCCAGTTTTTTGGCCAGCTCCCGCGCGGTCCCTTCGTCCCGGGCTTCTTTCAGGGCACGCTGGGCCCGTTCTTCCTCCAATTTTTTCAGGTTCCCGGGGGTTGCCTCGAGAGCCAACTTTTTCGGGAACAGAAAATTACGGGCGTAACCGTCGCTTACTTCTTTAAGGTCACCTTTTTTCCCTAAGGCTTTTACATCGCAAAGCAAGATTACTTTCATCGCCAACACCACCTCCTACGGAACAGGCGCCAAGCTTCTCAACGGTGTTTTTTTTCTTCCACATAATGCAGACAAGCGGAAAGATCCCCATACCAGCTTTCCAGCTGATGATTGGCGGCCAAGTGGTTCCGGAGCTGAGTTTCAATCTCCTGCTCCACCTCCTCAAATTTAAGGCCCAAACGGCGGATGAGGAAAAAGCAGGTGAGAATAATAGCAGCCAAGGCTTTGGTGATCGCCTGGCCGTTACTGCCGGTTAAAGTCTTGAAAAAAAGAGTAACCCCTTCCAACAACTCATTCTTCAGCCACTCAATGGTCCGCAGCTGGCGGGCAATATCGACTTCTTGGTGGGGACGGGTCATGAACAACCCCCCTTGTCACCACTTCTATTCCACACTAGAACAGTTTTTCCTTCCGGTCTCCCTTTGGAAAAAGAAAGGAGGCTTAATGCCTCCACCTTTTGTTTCCCTATTTTTAAGACCTTCAGTCACTGGTATAGGGTAACATCGCTAATTGTCTGGCCCGTTTAATCGCCACGGTTAACTGACGTTGGTGATGGGCACAATTTCCGGAAATCCGGCGGGGAAGAATCTTCCCCCGTTCCGTAATGTACTTGCGTAACTTGCCAACCTCTTTATAGTCAACGTGCTCGATCTTGTCGGCACAGAAAGCACAGACCCGTTTCTTTTTCTTTCCTCTTTCGCGTACCAAGATTTCACCTCCATCCGGCTTTTAGTTCTGAACTAAAAGGGTAGATCATCCAGATTAATCTCGCCGAAATCATCCGCCGCCTGATCCTCGGCCGGGACACCCCCGCCTTCACCGGCCGGGGCTGGCCGCCGGGCTTCACCTGCCCGGTCTAAAAATTGGACATTGGCGGCGACTACCTCCGCGACTCTTCGTTTTTGACCATCCTGTGTCTCATAGTTCCGGATTTGCAACCGGCCGTCCACTGCCACCAATCTTCCTTTATGCAAATGGTTGGCGCAGGTTTCCGCCAGTTTCTGCCAAACGACCACGGGAATAAAATCCGTCTCCCGTTCGCCGCTTTGACTGGTATAAGGACGATCCACCGCTACCGTAAAAGTGGCGACCGCCACCCCGTTGGGGGTATACCTTAATTCCGGATCCCTGGTCAATCTGCCGATTAAAATGACATGATTCATTTAATACACACCACCTTCACCTATCCGGTGCGGTCGCTCAGGTGTCGGCACGGACGATCAAATGACGAAGCACATCATCGGAGATCCTCAGCACCCGGTCCAGTTCTTGCGCTGCCGAACTGGGGGCCTCCATCTCGACCAGCAAATAAAAGCCTTCGGTAAAGTTGTTAATTTCGTAAGCCAGTCGACGTTTGCCCCACCGGTCCACCTTGGTGACAACGCCCGCACCGTTCGTGATCACTTCTTGCACACGGTTAATGGCGTTCTCCAAAGCTTCCTCCTCCAATTGGGGAGAGAAAACGATGACACTTTCGTACTTCTTATTCATACGGTAGACACCTCCTCCCTCCGGACTTGCGGCCTCGCGTCGGCGAGGCAGGGAAGTACACGATTTTAATTATATCATTTAATTTATGAATAGACAAGTTAGTTCTTCGCACCCGCCCGGTTATTTCGGGAGCGGCTCCGCGCCGTCTTCCGCGCGAATCAGTTTTTTGATACCCTTTTCCAATTTCACACGGGGAATCAACACCAGTCTTCCGCAAGTCAGGCATTGCAAACGGATATCCATCCCCACCCGCAAAATCTCCCATTCCGTTCCCCCGCACGGGTGGGGCTTGCGCAATTGGACCCGGTCGCCAACGGACAGTTTGAGGGGTTCTTTCATCCTTTCGCCTCCTCTGTTAAGGCGGCGTTCCTCCCCTCACCGGCAAGGCCTTTCCGGCCCCGGTGGTTGTTCCAGTCGGTAGTGGTATACTTCTCCGTCCACAAGCGGGCGGCCAAGTTCAACTCCTCCGGATCAAGCTCCCCTTCCTGCCACTCAATCCCCAACACTTCGCCCAATCCTCGGCAGAGCGCAGAGATAATTTCCGTCCGCGCTGGAAGATAACCTAAAGCCTCCTTTAGTCCGATGGCCTTCCGGGCTAACCCACCGCTTTTTTCGGCCAGGGAAGCCTCCCCCCAGACTTTCTCCCAAAACCACGGGTCGAAAGTGAGGAGAAGCGAACCGTGTTGCAGCAAGGCTTTACCCTGCCGGAGCTGGGCGCTGCCCACCAGTTTCCGCCCTTGACAGGTAATCTCATACCAGGACGGAGCAGCAAAACAAGCCTGGGAAGGCACGCCTTTGTGCCCCCGTGTGCCCGGCGCCAATTCCACCGTGAGCCCAAGCAGGGCAAAACCGCGCTGGAAACCCAGACCTATCCTCCGGTAATCGGCCAGCACGGGACCGGTAAACCCTTCACGCTCACCGGCAACCAAAGCATAGGTTAGCTCGTCCTGATGAAAGACGGCCCGGCCTCCCGTCGGCCGCTTTACCCAATCCACTCCCGCCTGGCGGCACCGTCTCTGCTGCTCTTCGCTTAAAGGCCGTTGGAAACAGCCCAAGGAAACCGCCGGGGGCTCCCAACCGTAAAAGCGGAGGGTCGGCGGGGCTTTCCCTTGTTCATAACTGAGGAGCAAGGCTTCATCCAGGGCCATATTCCAAGGGCCGGTCCCGGCCGACCAGGGGAGAAGACGCCCGATCATTCTTCACCGGTTAACTTCTGGTACGCTTCGGCGGACAGGAGATCTTTCAGTTCATCAGGATCGGCCATTTCGATCACAGCAATCCAGCCTTTGCCGTAGGGATCCTGGTTCACCAGTTCGGGGTTGAATTGCAAATCGTCGTTGACTTCGATAATCTCTCCCGAAAGCGGCGCATAAACATCGGAAACCGCCTTCACCGATTCAATACTGCCCATACTGGCTTTGCTTTTGACCTTTTCGCCGACGGCGGGAAGTTCCACATAGACCACATCGCCCAGTTCCTTTTGGGCGTAAGCGGTGATTCCTACCGTCACCCGTTTGCCTTCCACCTTAACCCATTCATGTTCCGTAGTGTACTTTAATGCCGACGGAACCATCTTCCCAACCCCCATTTCCCATATTCCTACCCCTGATTATGTACCAGACTTTTATGCTTATCATATAATGAAGGGAATAACTTGTAAAGGGCTAGCAGAGATTTTTCCCAAAAGGAGGGTAAATTATGTGCCGTTTGTTGGCTGCGCTGCTCAACCCGGTCCTTAAAAAAAGGGGTAAAACCATAATTATCATCAAGCAACGGTCTTAAACAGAGAGTGCGCCTCCCGCCCGGGGAGGCCTTTTTCTTGGCTTTAGGCATAGGCTTATCCCCCCATCCATATATATTATTAAAGATTAAAGCATAAGATGGGGAGCAAAATGCCACAGCCAATGAGAATAATCGGCGAAAAGTCCCGGTCTTTCCTGGCCGCCGTGGGTGAGATCGCTATATACTACCAGGCCAGCCTCGCTGCGCTTCTCCGCGGCGAGTTGGACCGGACACGCACCCTCTGGGAGCTAAACAACCTGGGCGTCAACTCCCTGCCGATTGTGGTCATCATCAACACCTTCGCCGGCATGGTCATCTCCCTCCATTTAAGCAGTTCCTTTGCGGCTTTCGGCCTGACGGCGCAAATGGGGCATATTCTGACCATTGCATTTGCCCGGGAACTGGCTCCGGTGTTGACCGGGATCGTGGTGGCCGGCCGGGCCGGTTCCGCCATCGCCGCCGAAATCGGGGCGATGGCCGTCTCCGAACAGATCGACGCCTTGAAAACCTTGGGCATTGACCACCGCGCTTACCTAATCGCCCCCAAGATCCTGGCGGTCTTTCTCATGCTGCCTTTATTAATCATTATGGCCAACCTCACCGGTTTAGCCGGCGGGATGGGCCTCGCCGTTTACTTTAAGCATCTGACCGTGCGCACCTTCCTTGATTCGGTCTTAACTTACATCCGGCCCTGGGATTTCTTGGGGGGGATCACCAAAGGCTTCTTCTTTGGGCTTGCCATCACCGGAATTGGTGTCTATTACGGTCTCCATACGAAATACGGCGCCACCGGGGTGGGCACGGCGGCCACCAAAACCGTGGTGGCCGGGGTCATTGCGCTTTTTATCATAAATTTTCTCCTCACCGTGCTTTTCTATTAAAGGAGTCGAAGATGATCCAGCTGGAAAATGTCTGTTTCAGTCTGGCGGGCCGGGAGATCCTCTCCCAACTCTCCCTTACCGTACCGGCCGGGCAGACTTATGTTCTCCTCGGCCCCAGCGGCTGCGGGAAAAGCACCGTCCTCCGTCTGGTGATGGGGTTAATCCGGCCCAACGCCGGACGGATCCTGATTGACGGCCTTCCCTTGGCGGACACGCAAAACAACCCCGCCGGACCCACCCGGGGGATGGTCTTTCAGTCTTCGGCCCTCTTCGATTTTCTCACCGTTTACGAGAACATTGCGTTAGGCTTGAGAAAAAAGGGGAACCTCACCGAAGCGGAGATTAAAGAGCGGGTCCGGCAGGAACTGGACCGGGTGGGGTTGGGGGATGATCCGGACCTGCTCGGGAAAACCCCGGCGGAACTCTCCGGCGGTATGCAGAAACGGGTGGCCATTGCGCGTACCTTGGCCCTGGATCCCAAGATTATTCTCTATGACGAACCCACCACCGGGCTGGATCCAATCATGGCCGGCCTCATCAATGACCTGATTCGCCGGGTGCACCGGCGCCTGAAGATTACTTCCATCCTGGTCACCCATGATCTCAACTGCGCCCTCCGGGTCGGCGATGAAATCGGCCTCCTTTACCAGGGCAAAATCAGGGAAAGCGCACCGGCCCGGTCCCTCCCGGAGAAGGCCGGTCCCCTCCTCCGCCAATTCTTGGACGGCCGTCTGACCGGTCCAATCACGATCAACGGAGGGTGGTGAAGCAGTTTGCCTGCCCGTCTCGAAACGAAAGTGGGACTTTTTACCCTTCTTAGCCTTGCCATCTTAATCGCCGGTTTGCTCTGGCTGAGCGGCCACCGGTTGCTGGACCGCCATTACCAACTGGAAGTGGTCTTTACACACGTGGGAGGCCTGCGGCCGGGGGCACCAGTACAGATGTCCGGTGTAGATATCGGCCGCGTAGGCCGGGTCACCCTCACCCCGGAAGGCCAGGTTTTGGTCGTTCTTAACTTGACGCCGGCAGTAACCTTAAAAAGCGGCGCTCAGGTGACGATCAACACCGCCGGCCTGCTCGGGGAGAAGATCATCGAGATCATCCCCGGAACCGGACCCGGAAAAATCCCGCCCGGCACCCGCCTGGCCGGGAAAGAGCCTTTCGCCGCGGAGGCGCTCTTCCGGGAAACCGGAGAAGTCATCGCCACCTTAAAACGGATCACCACCGCCTTGGACCGGTTCCTTACCGGTCAAGCTGTCTTGGACCGGCTGGCGCAGGTCACCGCCGATCTGGAAACCATCAGCGGGAACCTGGCCGCCTTCAGCGGGGAACTGGCCGGTGCTGATCTCAACGGCCTCCTTGCCGACCTGAGAACCATCACCACCCGTTTATCCGCGATCAATTTTGAACAGGGCAACCATCTCCTGGACGCCGCCGCCGGGTTGCCCGCTTTGCTCGACCGGTTTCGGGCCTTGGTAGCCGCCTTCGAACCTTTCCAACAAGAACTTAACCAGTTCCTGACGGAATTACGGGCGGACGGCACAACCGCCGCCAAAATCACCAATATTTTGGGTGCTTTGGAACATACCGCCAACAATCTGGCCCGGCTTTCGACCCTTTTAACCGAAGGTGACCCCAACTTGGCCGATCTGTTGGCCGCCACCGAGGAAATGCTGACTTCGGTTCAGGAGATAACCGGCGGTCTTCAACAATGGGTGGAAGCGGCCGCCCCCGAAGGCAGCGCCGGCCTGTTTAAAAGTTCCATGGAGAAAGCGGGGCGCGTCCTGAACCTGGCCGGCGAATTTCTCGAGACCTACGACCAGTTGAACCTCAACCACCGGTTTTCCCTGGCGATCACCCCCGGCGACTGGGGGTTGACCTACCAGGCCAAACTCGCCTGGAACAACCGGCAATTTCTCCTTCTGGGCTGTGACGACCTGGGCGACCGGAACCGCCTCTCCCTCCAATTCGGCCTCCGGCGGCCTCCCTGGCAGTTCCGTCTGGGTATTCTCCACAACTGGCTGGGTCTCGGCCTTGACTATGAGTACCGGAATTTTAGCCTCCAAGCCGACCTCTGGCAACCCAACCGGCCGGTCCTGGACGTCTACACCCAGTACCGGCTGTCCCCTTTCTCCCTCAAAGCCGGACTTCTGAATGCAACTTCCCCCACCCGGCAGTGGTATGCCGGCCTCGGCTGGGATTTTTAACCGCTACCCTCAAAGCTGTTGCAGGCGGGCCCAAAGAGGCGGGATTAAACCGGCGATGACAAAAGCTTTGACCAGATCCCCGAGGAGAAAGGGGGAAAGCCCTATGGCCAGTTGGACAAGGCCCACTGGCCGGGCGAAGACCAGACGGTTCAAAAAATAGAGGTAGGGGAGGGCAATAAGATAAATTGAAAGCATGCCGGTGATCGCTACGCCGAAAGAAGACCAGAAAGTGGGCTTGGGCAGCAGACGACTAACGGCTCCGGTCACCGCCGCCGCCCCGACAAAACCAAGGAGAAAACCAAAACCGGGCTGGAACAGATAACTCAAGCCTCCCCCTTGGCTGAAGACCGGCACCCCCGCCAGGCCAAGGAGCAGGTAAACCAGTTGGCTGAGCACGGCGTCGCGGGGGCCGAGCACGACCCCAGCCATAATCACCATGAAGTTCTGGAGGGTAAAGGGGAGAGGGGGAAAGAGCATAATCCGTAAATTCGCGCCCACCCAGGTTAAGGCGGAAAAAAGGGCCACCAGGACCAGGCGTTCGCCGGGCTTCCGTTTTACTCGCCAGTTCATCGGTCTCCTCCTTATAATATATTAATTAATTTAATGGTCCGGGAGGGGTTGAACATCCCCGGCAATCACCCGGGACTCTTTCCCGCCGGCTTCAATCACAAGAGCGCCGTCCTCCGCAATGGCCACCGCTTTTCCCCGGTAGATCCTCTCACCGTTGTCCACTTCCACCAGCCGCCCCAAGGTCGCCGTATATTCCCGGCAGTAGGTCAAAACGCGGGTAAAGCCATGGGTTAAAGCGGAAAAATATTCTGCTTCGAAATACTGGAAAAAGTGGCGGAGGAGTAGCCGCCGGTCCACCGGACGCCCGCTGATCATCCGCAAGGATCCGGCTTTCGCCTTTAAATCCTCGGGAAAGTCACTCTCTTTCTGATTAACATTGATCCCCACGCCCAAAATTACATACTCGAGGCGTCCCAGTTCCCCCCCGGCCTCCGTCAGGATCCCGGAGAGTTTACGGCCTTGGTAATAGAGGTCATTGGGCCATTTCACCAAGGGGCGAAAACCAAGCACCGCCAGAACCGCCTGGGAAAGGGCGGTCGCCGCCAATAAATTTAACTTGGGCAACTCCGCCGGAGAAAAGGACGGGTGCAAAATCAGGCTTAACCAGATGCCCGTCCCGGGCGGCGAAAACCAACCCCGGCCCAAGCGGCCGCGTCCCTGCGTCTGGGTTTCGGCCAGGACCACCGTCCCCTCGGGTACCGTCCCCACCAATTCCTTGGCCCGCCGGTTGGTGGAGGGCAATTCTTCGTAATACTCAATGGTTTTCCCGATCAGCCGGGTGGAAAGGTCTTTCCCTACTTCCCAGGGGTAAAGCTTGTCCGGCCGGGCCGCCAGATGATAACCCCGGCGGGGATGGGCGGTAATCTGGTAGCCCAGTTCCCGCAGGATCCCCACTTGCTTCCAGACCGCCGTCCGGCTGACTCCTAAACGGGCGGCCAGTTCTTCCCCGGAGACATAAGGGGCCGCCGCCAATAAATCGACAAGGGTACCCAAGTGTAACATTTAACCGCCTTCCTTGCTTCCCATTACTCTCTGCCTCCAGTTTAAACAGGCTTTGGAGAATTGTCAACCCAATCTTCGCTTAAAGTTAACATTACTCGTTTCCTTTCGGGCTTCTTCGTTTAATGTTAACATACGCCAGCCCCTCGCCGTCTTGTTTTTCGAGCCAAAGAAGGGTAGAATAAGACTAGAATCTTCTACGGGTCAAGGTGCGCCTTACCCCAAAGAAAAAGACTGATTAATCCTGAGGCCAAGGCTTGTCCTGAAGCAAAGGATGTTGTTATTTTGTCGATTAACAAATAAGCATCCTCACAAGCCTGTCGCCGACGGGCTTTTTTTCACCCCTCGCCAAACGGGGCAATCCCTGGCGGGTGACACCTAAGCCAAAACAAACGGAGGGATTTTGATGCGGAAACAACTCCTTTTCACTGTGGGTTTAATCCTTTTGTTCCTGGTTGCCTCCTCCCTGCCGGCCGCGGAAAAGACCACCATTAATGTCATGGTCCTTTCCGGACCCACCGGCTTGTCCCTGGTCAAGATGGTGGAGGAAAAACCGGATCTGGTTCCGGGGGTCACTTTTAATTACACCGTCTTGACCAGCCCCGAACAGATGAGCGCCAAGATCATCGCCGGGGAAGCCGACATTGCCGCGGTCCCCACCAACCTGGCGGCCATCCTTTATAACAAAGGCATTCCGATCAAGCTCGCCGCCATTACCAACTGGGGAGTTATGTATGTCATCGGCAGTGAGCCCATTACCTCCTGGTCTGACCTGAAGGGGCGGGAGATCGGCGTCACCGGCAAAGGGAACACTCCGGATCTGCTGTTCCGTTATTTCCTCGGCGCCAACGGGGTGGATCCGGAAAAGGATCTCCAGATCCGGTACTACGCCAGCCCGAAGGAGTTGGCGAACCTGGTGATCGCCGGTAAAGTCACCCTGGCGACCCTGCCCGAACCCTGGATAACCGAGGCCCTCTCCCGCAACAGCGACCTAAAAGTGCTCCTGGATTACCAAACCGAATGGAGCCGCCTCGAAAAGCAGAAGGAAGCCTACCCCCAAAGCGCGCTGGTAGTTAAATCCGCCTTGGCCGCCGCCAATCCGGCGCTGGTCGATACTTTCCTGGAGGCGGCCATTGCCGCCAATAACTGGGTAGTCGAACATCCGGAGGCCGCCGGTCCTTACGCCGAAAAGCACCTTGCCATTTCCGCCGCGGCGGCAACGGAAGCCATTCCCCGTTGCAATCTCCGGCTGGTCCGGGCTTACCTGGTCCGAAGCGAGATCGAACACTACCTGGAGAAGCTCTATTCTTTCGAGCCGCAGTCGATTGGGGGAAAATTACCCGATGCCGGATTCTACCTGTCGGAATAGGGTAATCACCTTTGTTTCCTTTCTGACCTTAATCCTGGTCTGGTCCGGGGCGGCGGCCTTGCTTGGGAAGGAGATCATCCTGCCCACTCCGGCCGCCACCCTCCGCCGGCTGGTCCAACTGATGGGCACCGGCCAGTTCTGGCCTCATCTGGCGGCCACCTTGTCCCGGGGGTTGGCGGCGTTTGCCCTTTCCTACCTGGCCGGTTTGAGCGTAGGGCTCCTTTCCGGCATCAACCGGAACTTTCGGACCTTTTTCCACCTCTGGCTGACCGTGATCCGGAGCACACCGACGATGTCCTTGATTTTGCTGGCTTTAATCTGGTTCCGGGCGGAGGCGGTCACGCTTTTTGTGACCTTCCTCGTGGTTTTTCCCCTGGTCACCCAGAATGTGAGCGAAGGCATCAGCCAGATCAATCCGGAGCTGAAAGAAATGGCCCGCCTTTACCAGGTGCCCTTCCCTGCCATCCTCCGCCGGATGTATCTGCCGGCCATCTTGCCCTACCTGGCCACCGGGGCGGCGTCGGGGCTGGGGTTAACCTGGAAAGTGATCATCGCCGCCGAAGTTTTGGCCTACCCCAGGTTGGGCATTGGCGCCCGGATGGATACGGCCCGGAGCTATCTGGAAACCGCTGAGGTCTTTGCCTGGACGGTGGTGGTGATTGGGATCAGTCTCTTTTTCGACCGGATTCTCCAGCGTTTGATAAAAAAGCAACTGCTTTATTGGGAGTAAACCCATGCCGGAAATCGAGTTTACCTTAGAAGGAATCAGCAAATCCTACGGCGACCTTCTGGTCTTCTCCGGGCTCTCCCTGGAAGTCAAGGCCAACCGGATCGTGGCTTTTCTTGGCCCGTCGGGATGCGGGAAAACCACCCTCCTCTCCATCATCGCCGGTTTAAAATCTCCGGACCAAGGCCGGATCACCGGACTGGCGGGAAAGCCCCTTAGTTTCCTCTTCCAGGAGCCGCGGCTCCTCGATTGGTTAACCGTCGCCGAGAACCTCGCCTTTGTTTTACGGAACAAAATTCCCCGGGCTGACTTGCGGGAAAAAATCGATTATTATTTAGAACAGATGGAGATCCTCCCCTACCGTGATACTTATCCCCGCAAACTGAGCGGGGGGCAACGCCAACGGGTGGCCATGGCCCGCGCCCTGGCTTTTCCTTCCCGCCTGCTTTTGATGGACGAGCCCTTCAAATCGCTGGATTTAAATTTAAAGTGGGCTTTAATCTCCCGTTTCCGGCAAATCTGGGCGGCGGCACCCCGGACCGTCCTCTTGGTCACCCATGACCCCAAAGAAGCGTTACTGCTCGCCGACGAGATCTATGTCCTCTCCCCCAAACCGGCGGTGATCAAAGGCTACTTTGAGGTTTCCCTTGCCCGGGAGGAGCGGGAGCCGGACGCCCTCCCCCTTCTCCGCCTGGAACAACAGATTACCGCCACTTTAATCCGGGGTTGAAGCATAAAGAAAACCCTGCCGCCCACGGCAGGGTTTTTTTCTAAAAATTCCTTGAGGAAAGCAGCCCCAAAAAGCGCCTCCCCGTTTTCAATATCCCTTTCTTTTGTTGAATAAACCAAAGGTGCTATGGGTTGACCCTTCTTCCCATTGCCAACCCGGCCAGCAACTTAACCAGTTCCACCAGGGGAATAATCATTAACGCCAAGCCGATCGCCGTGAGCAAATTCCCGGCCGAAAGCGGAGTTAATTGAAAGAGATCATTTAATCCGGGGACGTAAAGCAGGGGGATGGTCAAAAGGAAAGAAAGGCTCATCGCCCCGAATAAGTATTTATTATGGGTCTTTAAGCTGAACAAGGATTTGGTCCGGGAGCGCATGTTCAGGGAATGGAAGATCTCACATAAGGACAGGGTCAGAAAAGCCATAGTCATGCCGGTGTTATGGGTTACCCGGTTACCAAAGAAGTAAGCCAGCAAGGTTAAACCCGCGATGGCAAAGCCTTGATAAAGAACCCCGGCGCCCAGCCCGTGGGCAAAAACCCCTTCATCGGTCTTCCGGGGCCGGCGCCGCATCAGATCGGGCTCCGCCTTTTCCATGCCCAGGGCAATGGCAGGCAGGGAATCGGTGACCAGGTTGATCCATAAGATATGAATGGGGGAGAAGAGACGGAAGTTCATCAGGGTCGCCACAAACAAGGCCACCACTTCGCTTAGGTTAGAGGATAAGAGAAATTGAATGGCCTTCAGGATATTGTCATAGATCCGGCGGCCTTCTTCCACCGCAGCCACGATGGTGGCAAAATTATCATCGGCCAGGACCATATCGGAGACATTTTTACTCACATCGGTCCCGGTAATCCCCATCCCGACGCCGATATCAGCCGCCTTCAGGGCTGGGGCGTCGTTAACCCCGTCACCGGTCATCGCCACGATTTGCCCCCGCTTTTTCCAGGCATTCACGATCCGCACCTTATGCTCGGGTTGAACCCGCGCATACACCCGGTATTTGCTCACTTTCTCCTCCAACTCGGCATCGGAGAGCGCCGTCAGTTCCACCCCGCTCACCACTTCATCGGCCCCGCCAATCATCCCCAGTTCCTGCGCGATGGCCACCGCCGTTTCCTGATGATCCCCGGTGATCATGACCGGCGTGATCCCCGCCTGGCGACATTTTTCAATGGCCGCTTTCACCTCCGGCCGCACCGGGTCAATCATGCCGGTCAGTCCGATAAAAATTAGATCATTTTCTAATAAATCCGGGGTTATTTCTGCCGGAAGCTGGGCCCATTCCCGCCGGGCGGCAGCCAAAACCCGGAGGGCTTGATGGGCCATCCGCTTGTTTTCCGTCCGGATCTCCGCTTCCCGTTCCGGGGTGAGGGGGACAACCCCTTCCGGCGTCAGCATCCGTGTACACCGCGGTAAAAGTTCATCAAGGGCCCCTTTGGTGTACTGGACATAAGACCCGTCTTTTTTTTGGTGCACCGTGGACATCATCTTCCGTTCGGAGTCAAAAGGCGCTTCCGCCACCCGCGGTTGTGCTTTTTCCAGTTCGGCTTTGACCAAACCCCGGGTCAGCGCATACCGGACCAGGGCGTTCTCCGTCGGCTCCCCGATGATCTCACCGTTCTCCTCGGTAGCGTCGTTACATAAGGCCATTGCCTCGGCCAGCGGTTCCTCCGGTCCATAGGTGGCCACCACGGTCATTTTATTCTGGGTTAAAGTTCCGGTTTTATCGGAACAGATCACTTGGGTACTGCCGAGGGTCTCCACCGCGGTTAAACGCCGGATAATCGCCTTCCGCTTGGCCATCTGCGTCACCCCGATGGAGAGCACGATGGTGACCACCGCCACTAAACCTTCGGGAACCGCCGCCACCGCCAGGCTGACCGCCGTCAAAAACATCTCCAAAACATGGCCGCCGTGGAGCCCGCCGTTTTCCCAAACCCCGAAGGCAAAGATGAAAACGGAGATCGCCAGCACCCCGATGCTCAGCACCCGGCTCAACGCCGCCAGCTTCCTTTGGAGCGGGGTTTTTTCCGTCTTTGTCTCCGCCAGCAGATTGGCAATTTTCCCCATCTCGGTGGCCATCCCGGTCCGGACGACCACCCCTTCGCCCCGGCCGTAGACCACGTTGGTGCCCATATAAGCCATATTCTGCCGGTCGCCCAGGGGTACTTCACGCCCGCCGGGTGGCAGGGTCATGACGCGGCTGTCTTTTTCGACGGGGACCGATTCCCCGGTCAAAGAGGCTTCCTCCACTTTTAAACTGGCCGCTTTAATGATTCTCAGATCGGCCGGGACCGCCGCCCCGGCCTCCAGAAGGACAAGATCGCCGGGGACAAGCTCTTCCGATTTGACCGAGAGCACATGGCCGCCCCGGCGGACTTTACAATAAGGAGAAGCCATTTTTTGCAGCGCTTCAATGGCCTTTTCCGCCTTCCCCTCCTGGATGACCCCGAGGACCGCGTTCAGCGTGACCACCATCAGGATGATGATCGTATCGGCGATCTCTCCCACCACGCCCGAGATGAGCGCGGCCGCGATGAGAACCATCACCATCGGATCGGCCATTTCCCCGAAGAATTTAGCCAGGAGGGATTTTCTCTTTCCTTCCGCCAGTTTATTGGGGCCGTATTTTTCCAAACGGGCCCGGGCTTCCGCAGGAGTCAAGCCCTGCTCCGTCGTCCCCTTTTCCTTCAGGACTTCTTCCTTTTCCTTTAAGTAATAATCCATCCTCCGCCACCCTTTCCGCAAGCGTTTCTTTCCGCCTGAACTCAAATGCATTCTAGCACATACGGCCAGCGGGATAAACCAATAAATCTGGCTAACTGTCCCTTTTTTCCTCATTTGAAGTCAAATGGGAGGTTTTGCCACAAAAATGCCGAAGTGTCCAATCAGAGGTGATCCCCATGGCCAAACCAGAACTGACCAAACAATTGCTGGCGGGCACCCTCAAGCAATTGATGGAGAAGATTCCCCTGGATAAGATCAGCGTCCAGGCGATCGTGGACGCGTGTGGCCTGAACCGCAAAACCTTTTACTACCACTTCCAGGACAAACAAGCCCTGGTCTGTTGGATCTTTGACCGGGAGTACGCCGGTCTGACCGATCTAAACCAGGACAACAGCATTATCGATGAACTCATCGCCCACCTTTACGCCAATAAATCTTTTTATGTGGCCGCCCTGACCTCCAAAGCCCAAAACAACCTGGAAGAACACATGTTTAAAGTAGTTTATGACGGAATTGCCCAAAAAATCCGCCTCCTGCTCGGCACCGGCCGGCTGGGCTCCACCGAAAAGATGATCGCCAACTATTTTGCCCATGCTTTAATGGGCTCCCTTACCGAGTGGGCGCGGGAAGGCATGAAGTCCTCCCCTTCTGAAGAGATGTTCAATTTCTACTCCATTACCCAGGA
>DATCJZ010000044.1:0-3188 GCA_036562545.1 Capillibacterium sp.
AAAAACGGCGGTTTTTTCGAGTTGAGGAAAAAACCGCCGTTTTCAGTTGATTTGGCTATTGGCTCCGGAACCGCTTCGCTTTTATTTCCAAGTGACAATCTCCTCGAGGCGTTTTCTCTTTTTCTCGGGACTTGTTTCTTCCTCCGGATAACCCAGCGGCAAGAGGGCAATTACCTCCAGATGCGCGGGCAGTTCCAGGATCTCGTGGCAGCGTTTGGCATCGAAGGCGCAGACCCAACAGGTGCCGAGGCCCAGCTCGGCAGCGGCCAGGGTCATGTGTTCAATGGCAATCCCCAGATCCACGTCACAGTGATCTTTACCGTCGGCCCGCTTCCAGGAGGCGGAGTGATCACCGCAGGCGACAATCACCACCGGCGCCTCTTTGAACCAATCCCGCGGATAAGTCTCCGCCACTTTGGCTTTTATTTTTTCCTCGGTCAGGACAATGAAGTGCCAGGGCTGGAAATTACAGGCCGAGGGCGCATTTCTGGCCGCCTCGAGCACCTGGAGCAGCTTTTCCCTTTCCACCGGCTTTGCTTTATATTTCCGCACCGAATATCTTTGCTTGGTCAGTTCCAAAAAAGACATCCGAATCCCTCCTCAAATTGGTTTTGTTGGTGCCGACTTGGTCGGGCAATTAATATTTCGGAGTGCCGGTGGTTTTTCCTTTTTACGCCTTATGTTATGATATCAATTGAAGCAAATAATGCAAAAAATGATCTAAGGACGGGGATAGCTTGAAAGGTGTTATCTTTGATATGGATGGCGTGATTATCGATAGCGAACCGATCCATGTTAAACTGGAAAAGGAGATTTTGGAGGAGGCGGGAGGCGATTATTCCCAGATCAAACCTACGGATTTTATGGGCACCACCGATGCCGAACTGTGGAGGACTTTAAAAGAACGCTTTCATCTTACTTTTTCGGTGGAAGAATTAATCCATATTAAGCGGGAAAGATTTATCGCAAATCTTGACCAAATCCCTTTAGTGGACCATGTCTTGGCTTTCATGGCCTCCTTGCGCGCGAGGGGTTATAAATTGGGGCTGGCTTCCGCCAACAACAAAAGGGCGGTGGAAGCGGTAAAAGACCGGTTCGGCCTGGCGAAGTTCATTGATGTCTTTATCCACGGGGAATTAGTTGCCAAAGGCAAACCCGATCCGGAGATCTTTCTGGTTGCGGCCAGGGAGATGGGGTTAAAACCGGAGGATTGTTTAGTGATTGAAGACACCAGAAACGGGGTGCTGGCCGCCAAGCGGGCCGGCATGAAGTGTATCGGTTTCCGGAATAAAAACTCCGGAGCGCAAGATTTATCGGCTGCGGATTTGATCGTGAGCAGCTATCAAGAGTTAACGCCGGAGGAGATTGCTCACTTATTTGAGTAAAGGTTTTAACATGGTTGAAGAAAAGGAACCCTTCGTCGGGAACGAAGAAGCGCCTGGCAAGGGCGAGCGGGAAGGAGCGGAAAAGGTGGAGACCATCGATCTGCATGGGATGACGCTGGAGGAAGCCAAGGCGAAGCTGGAACAGAAGCTGTGCAATGCCTTTCAATACGGGGAAAGGGTGGTCCGGATCATCCACGGCCAGGGGAAGCACAGCGCCAATTTCCCCGTCTTGAAATCCTTCGTCCGCCGGTGGCTGGAAGAATCGGCTTTCGCCCGCGAGTACGTGGAAGCGGTTTTCCGCGGGGAGGACGGTTCCCCTTATACCATGCCCAACCCGGGGGAGACGGTGGTCCGGTTAAAAGGTGAGGATCCCGTCGGGGAGAACGAAGAGATCGACTGGGTGACGGAGGATGAAGAATGGGAAGCCCGGAAACAGGCCAAAAGCAGAAGAGCCAGTAAGCGCCGGGCGGCCCGCCGGGGGCCGATCCGCTCTTAAAACAGGAGCGGATAGGCGAAATAAAAGAGGATGGCGCCGGCGAGGACCACCAGCACCGGTTTTACCTGTTTGGCAAGGCTGGGGCCGAGCTTGGCCCCAAAATATTCATTGGAGACGAGAAGACAAACGTGGACCGGGGAGAGAAGCATCCCGGCCATGCCAGATCCTTGCGCCAAAACCAGGGTAGCGAGGAAAGAGGAATAGTCTGGGTTGACCCCGAGTAAGCTGAGGACAATCGGAAAGCTGGCCCCCACATAACCGACGCTGAGGCCGGTGGCGAGCCCGCTGATAAAAGGAACAAGCATCACCATGAGGATTATGGGGATCCCGTAGGAAGCCAATTCGGCACTGAGTTTGGCGACCAACGGGATGCCGTCGGGCAGGTTGGCCTCGATAAAAGTCCCGTAAACCCGGATCATTGACATTTGAAGGGCGAGCGTGAAAATCTTCTTCTGGAAGAAGATCCGGCGCCACTGCTCGGCCGGTAAAGGGCGCACGTGCTGCAGCCAGAGGCTGGCGCCGATAGCGCCCAGCGTGATCGGGAAATAATTATTATCCCAGCGGAGACCGGCGGGCAGGAACTGGTAGAGAAGATAGGCGCCAACCACGATTAGTATCGGGGTGATGAGATAGAAAAACCGGCGGAAAAAGGCGGGTTCGGCCTTGCCGGAGTTCCCGCCGGACGCCGGGATCTCCCGGAGCAGAAACCAATAACCGGCCGCCAGGGCGAGCAGGCTTAACGGAAAGCCCACTACAAAGAATTCCAGGGTCGAAAGACCGGCAATTTCCATTGCTAAAAGCGGGCCGGGGAAAATCGGCGACCAAAATTCCCAAGTATGCCGGAACCAGAAGTTAATGGCCGACTTCAGTTCCGGTTTTATTTTTTTCTCCGGATCGCAGCTCTCCACGAGCGGTGCGGAAAAAAGCGCGCCGCCGGGCATGGAGATGATCCCCATCACCGTCGGTAACACCGAAATCGAACTGCGGGGTGTTAACCGGCCTTGAATCAGATCGACCAGATCGCTCATCAGACCGGTGGCCGCCATCTGTTGGCTTAACCAATGAAGCTGGGCGATGACCAGGATGAAGTTGAGATGAGATATGCTAAAGAGCCGGTTACAGGTTATGCTCAGGATCCCCGTGGCCGAGTGGCCGGCAAAAAGGGCAAGGAGCAAAGTCCCGATCGCCATGGCCAGGGAGAGGCTTTTCAAAAGTCGGTTGCTGAGGAGGATAACCGCAAGGGAGGCCAGGAGCTTAACAAGCCAGGGTAGTTCAGGAAGGAGTTGCATTGTTTACACCGTTCTTTC
>DATCJZ010000049.1:0-13762 GCA_036562545.1 Capillibacterium sp.
TTCGATGTGGCGTAACTGAGCTTGACCACATTCTTGCGGAAATCCTCATCATATTGTTGGCGGATTTTGGACATGATTTTCTCTCCTTTTCATTATGCTTCTATCTTATCATCATGTCCGGAATTATAACATAGACCCCCCAGTAGATCATCGTCCCGATGGTCGGAGTGTTCAGATTGGAGAGGCCCAACATGGATAAGGTCACTTCCATGCCAAGGACCCAGATCACATTGTTGATCGTCGCCGCCATAATCAGGGGAATGATATAAGGCAAATGCTCGGAAGTGATAATTTTGTAGGTTTTCATCCCCGACAAAAGGGCGGTTTTCGTAAATTCCCTCTCCTTCAGACTTAAGATTTGGGAACGGAAAAGCCGGGCATCCCAGGCCCAGCCAAATAGGCCGATGATGATCCCCAACACAACGATACTTAAGGAAGTCCGGAGGATACTGGCGATCAGGATTAAGACCGGAAATAGCGGAATGATAATAAAACTGTCGTTAATCGTCATCACAATCCGGTCAAAGAGGCCCCCTTTATATCCGGCCAGCAAACCCAGGACAATGGCGATCACCCGTGAGATCAAAGCGGCGATTAAGGCCAGTAATAAAGAGTTTTTAATGGCCGCCGTGGCCTGCCAGAAGATATCCTGACCCAGGGCGTTGGTCCCCAAGAGATGTTGCCAGCTGACCGGCAGATCCCTGGGCACCGTATTCCAGGCTTTCATATTGTAAGGCGCAAAGAGGGAGAGGAGCGCAATGAGGATAAAGAAGGTCAAGACGGAAAACCCGAACGCAAATCGCCTGTCATGCCGAAACAACCTTTTGAACACCTGTCCTCACCTCCCTATTGGTAACGGACGCGGGGATCCAGCAACGGATAGATTAAATCAATCACCAGCATGGCCGTGGACACCCCCACAATCGAAAAGATATTAATCCCCATAATCAGGTTATAATCCCCGGCCAGGATGGCCGAATAGAGCAGAGTGCCCATCCCGGGGTAGGCAAAGACAATTTCGGTAATTAAAGCGCCCCCGAAGATAAAGCCGAGGTTAAGCGCCAATCCGGTTATTTGCGGGATCAGCGCATTCCGCATAATATACCGGAAAATAATTTTTGATTTGGGTAAGCCCAAGGCCTCGGCATAAACCACATAATCCTCTTCGACCACATTGGAGGCCACATTCCGCATCTGGATAAACCAGCCTCCGATCTCCAGCACGACCATGGACATGAGGGGTAAAAAGGCATGTTTCAGTAAATCGAGGATAAACTTTAAGTTGAAACCGATTTTTACGCCCATACTGTAGCCTCCGGCCATCGGAAAAACCGGAAAAACAAAGGCGAAACAGATCAGTAAAACAAGGGCCATTATATAATAGGGAATGGGGCGAATCCCCATCGCCAAAAACTCGATCCCTTTCGCCACGGTTGAATTGGGGAAACTCACCTTGATTCCCCCGAGGATCGTCCCGATTAACCAGGACAGCAGCAAGGAGCCGAGTAAAAGACCGACGGTCCAAGGCAAAGAGATTTTGATCAACTCAATTACCGGGGTGGGAAACTGGGTGAAAGAAGGACCCAGATTGCCGGTGAACAATCTCTTCCAGTAAATGAGATACTGTTGGAGCAGACTGCCCTTCAAACCATACAATTCCTGCAGTGTTTCCCGCATTTCCTCTACCGCGGCGGGATCCAGGTACTGTCCCTGGGCGGTCATCCGGTTGAGCTGGTGTTCCACCGGATCGGAAGGCAATAACCGGGGAATAATGAAGACCAGCGTAATTCCGATGAATAAAACAGTCAAATATTGGATAAAACGTGGGATGAAATATTTCCTTAACACCATCAGCCCTCCCCCATACGGTATTTCCGGATTTTTTTTGAAAGCCTCCCCGGACAGGGAGGCTTTCAATTCGTTATTTCCTGCCGGTCGGCTGCAGGAAGGGCAGGACGAACTTCAAGTTGGGCCAATGGTACCAAGGAACGGCGTAGGGATTTTCCCCGCCGGGATAATTGGTCCAATAATAGGTGTCCAGACCCATAAAGCCCGGGAAGGAAGCCAGGGAAACCCCCGGTTGCCCGTCAATCAATATTTTGGCCACTTCGACGCCGAGGTCGATAATGGCGGGGTCATTGTAATCGGTCTTTTCCATTTTTTCGATCAGCTGATCCAACTCCGGATGGACCCACCGCGATTGGTGACCCACCAATTTTTCCCCGAGCGGTTTGAAGTACTCGGATTTGAAAACATGGAAAGCCCGGTAGAGATCGATCCCGGCGCCGAAGGGTTCCGCGGCCGGCTGACCGCCAACGACCTGGAAATCACCGGTCTCGGTTAACGACTCCACCTGTTCGGTGGGTCTGGCCTCACAGTCGATCCCGAACTCCTGCCATTGGTTGGCAATGGCGAATGCCCATTTAAACGAGGGGTTAGTGGAAGTGGTGAGGGAGACGATCTCGATTTTCCAAGGCGTACCATCGGGCAACAACCATTTGCCATCCTTATTGCGGGTAAAGCCATTCTTTTTCAACAGTTTTTCGGCGATGTCGGGCGCATACTTCCACCAGCCATAACCGAACATCGCTCTGATCCCTTGCTCCGTCTCCGGAACTTTATATCCTCTTTTTTTGGCTTCCGCGGCCATTTCAAAGGGGAGATCCGGATTGTAGGGCTTGAACTTCTCCCCGTCGACTTCGATCGTGTACTCTTTCAACCAGGGCTGCAATCTTTCGTAATAGGTCTCGTAGTAAGGCAAGAGCGCCGGAATGTAGGCCGGGGAAAAGTCTACGGCCCCGTTATAGGCGGTCATTGCCAGTTTTTTGGCGTCCAACGCCAGATTTAACGCCCACCGCACTTCCCGGTTGTCAAAGGGTTTGACCAGCGTATTGAAGGCGGCCCCTGTCACGCAAGGATGCAACAATTCGGCATAGGGAAACTCCGCATAGTACCCCCGGGCATATTTATTCCGGTCGAGCACGACCTGGAGGGATTCGGGAGTCAAATCCGCCATATCCAGCTGATGGCTTATTTGGGCCATGGCCTTCTTCGCAGCGTCGCCGTAATGGATAAACTTGACATATTTGGGCGCCGACTTCCCATAGAGCATTCCCGTAGCCGTCCGCTCCCAATCTTCCCGGCGTTCATAAAGGAACCAATAGCCGCCCACATCATAGTCGACCAGTTTATAAGGGCCTGTGCCGACCGGGGGATTGAACTGGAAACTTAAGGGATCCGCGACTTTTTCGAAAATATGTTTCGGCAAAATCCGGCAGGCGCCCCACCGGTCCAGGAACTGATAGTGGAAGCGGGAATTCGGCCTTTTCAGTTCAAAGACTACCGTATATTGATCGGTTTTATAAACTTTCGCGATATTTTGGTTAAACTGGGTATGGTAACCGAAACCCGGCGTTTTCATGCTTAGTTCAACGGTATAAACCACGTCGTCGGCGGTGAATTCCACTCCGTCGCTCCAATAAATTCCTTGCCGCAACTCAACGGTGAGTTTGGTAAAATCCTTATTGTAAATCGGGTTTGACTTGGCCAAGACATTAATGATTTCACCGGTGACATAATCCGCCATCCACAACGGATCAATCACCAGTTGCTGGAGGCCTTTGTCATTCCCCACCCAGGTGGCCCAGAAATTAAAATTCCCCGGATTGCCCACCTTACCGGTGAGAATATCCGCAATTAACATCTCATGCCGGGGCGGGTCGACGGCCCAGACCGAACTCGCCAGGATCAAGCAAAGAACGGCCAAAACCAGGAAGAACAACCAATTTCTCCTTTTCATTTTTACCTCCTTGAATAATTCTCACTTTCCTCCGCGCACCGAATGAGTACCGCTTTTTGCCTTGCCACGCTCACCCCTTTCTGGTCAAAATTCTTTCTAACCGGTTAGATTTTCCCCGAAAAACAGGGCGCGGCTTTCCTCGCTTCCGCCTCTTCAATAGTTATATATTTTTAAACTGACCTATGCATGCTTATTTGGGGACGGAAAAATTGTGCGGCGCAATGGGGCAAGGAATGATTGTTAATTCGTTAATATGACTTTAACGTTGCCTAGCTATTGAATAACACGGCCGGAATATTTTGTCAAGTCCTTTGGTAACGCGGGAGCACAGTAATTAACCTGTTGCTTAATGACCGTGATTGGCATATAATCTATCCCGAATGCTTCTTTTACTGGATTTAAGAGCATCATCATTTCCGGACAGGCTGTTGGCCGTCCAATGGGGATAAGCAAAAATGTTACCAAAATAAAAGCAGATAAGGGGATAGGGATGGCTGTAACCAAAACGCTCTTTACGCCCAAAGACATGACCCAAGGAACGCCTTGGAAAAGAATTGTTGAGTTCACGGTTCCGATGTTGCTCGGGAATATCGCCCAACAGCTTTACAACACCGCCGATGCCATTATTGTCGGCCGGTATATCGGTGACAACGCCCTGGCGGCGGTGGGCAGCGCCGCCCCCATCTTAAACCTCCTGCTCGTGCTCTTCGTCGGCATCTCCGTCGGGGCCGGGATCATGGTCTCCCAGTATTACGGCGCCAGAGACCGGGCCAACCTTTCCCGCACCATCGGCAACTGTCTTACCCACACCGCCATTGCCTCGGGGATAATTATGATCATTGGCCCTCTCATCAGTAAACCCTTGCTTACCCTTTTAAACACCCCGGCCTCAATCCTCGATTGGTGCGCCGGCTATTTGAATCTTTTTTTCCTGGGCAGCGCCGGCTTTGCCTTCTATAACAACCTGGCCGGAATCCTGCGGGGATTGGGCGACTCCTTTTCCGCCCTGCTTTTTCTGCTGATCGCCACCGTCCTCAATGTTTGGCTCGACATTATTTTTGTCGCCAATTTTAATCTGGGCGTCCCCGGCGTAGCTTTAGCCACGGTGATCGCCCAAGGAATTTCGGCCATTCTTTGCCTGAGCAAACTATTGAAGATGAAAGAGCACTTTGATCTGGACTGGTCCATGCTGAAACCGACCAAAAGGCATACGGAGACCCTGTTTAAATTGGGAATTCCTTCCGGCCTGACCCAGGCCATTTTCTCGCTGGCCATGATTATCGTCCAGTCGCTGACCAATAGCTTCGGAGAGATGGTGATCGCCTGCAGCGTGATTGTCATGCGGGTGGACGGGTTTGCCATGATGCCCAACTTTTCCTTCGGCGCCGCCATGACCACCTTTGCCGGGCAAAATATCGGGGCCAACCGGTGGGACCGGCTGTCCCAGGGAACGAAAGACGGCACCAAAATCGCGGTGGCGGTCGCCACGGTCATCACCACGATCCTCCTCTGCTTCGGGAAGTATTTGATGAGCATCTTCACGGAAACCGCCGCACTGGTGGAGTTAAGCATGCGGATGATGCGGATCCTGGCCCTCGGCTATATCGCGGTGGCGGTCTCCCAATCCTTGTCCGGAGTGATGCGCGGCGCCGGGGATGCGGTTACCCCCATGTGGATTTCCCTGATCACGGTGGTGGCGGTCCGGGTCCCCCTCGCTTACGGCATCGCCTATTTCACCAGAAGCGAACATTATCCAACCGGCCGGCCGGAGTCCACCTTCATCTCCCTCCTCCTCTCCTGGACCCTCGGCGCCTTGATCACCATCTATTTTTATAAGAAAGGCGCGTGGCGGGAAAAAGGGCTCAACCGGACCGGGGTAACGACTGTCCAGCCTTAAACGGTCTGTTGCGCAAAGAAAAAAACATGGGCTTGCCCGGAGACTGCACTCCGTCTCCGCCAAGCCCTGGAAGGAAAAACTTGTAAAACCCGCCCGCCGGCGGGTTTTTTCTCTGGCCGGACCGGGCAGAAAACCGGGGGGGCGAAAAAGAGGATTATCTTTCCGGAAACCGAATTCTACCTTGGCCCAAGAGGCCCAACGAAGCAAAAACAAGCAAAGGACGGATTGGAATGGAGATCATAAAAGAAGCCTGTGTCGGGAGTTACCGGGAGGCAAAAAAGGCTTACGCCCTGGGCGCCCAGCGTCTCGAGCTTTGCGACAACCTGAAAGAAGGGGGAACAACCCCCAGCTATGGTACGATCCTTTTGGCGAAGGAGACTTTGCCCATCCCCATTAATGTCATGATCCGGCCCCGGGGCGGTGATTTTGTTTATAGCGAAGAGGAACTCCGGATTATGGAAAAGGATATCGCCCTCTGCCGGGAAGCCCGGGTTAACGCGGTCGTCTTTGGCGTCCTCACCCCGGACCGGCGGATCGATGAAGAAGCCGTCCGCAGGCTGCTGGCCCAAGCCCGGGACCTAAAGGTGACTTTTCATATGGCCTTCGACGAGATCGAAGAGAAGAAAGAAGCCTTGGACCAGTTAATTAGCCTCGGAATCGACCGCGTCCTGACCAAGGGCGGCCCGGGGACGGCCTTGGCCAACTGGCAAACCCTCAAAGAACTGGTGGCGTACGCCGGAGGGCGGATCGGGATCGTCGCCGGCGGGGGCATCACCGAGGAGAACTATGCCGATGTGGTGGCCAAGACGGGCGTCCAGGAGGTCCACGGGACCAAAATCGTCGGCCCTTTAGTCTGATCCCCGCGTTCACTCTTTATTATTGATCTCTATCTTGACGACAATTGAAAGAGAAAATTTCAGCACCCGGAAGGAATCTGTAAGCCAAGCGCGAACAAGAAAATACGATTCACCAAAAACGTTTTTGGAGCCGATAGGGGGAAATGATGGTTACCATTAAAGATATCGCGAAAAAGGCCGGGGTTTCGGTGTCTACGGTCTCCCGCACCCTGAACAACTACAGTGACGTCAGCCCGCAAACCCGCCAAAAAGTGCTTCAGATTGCCCGCGAATTGAATTATTTCCCCAACGCGGTGGCCAAGAGTCTGGTCCAGAAAAAAACCCATACCATTGGGATGTTTTTCGGCAATAAAGTGAATTCCGGCTTTGATCATCCCTTTTTTCTGGACGTTATTTCCGCCGTCCGGGAAGTGGTGGGCAACGCCGGTTATGACCTTTTGATCTTTACCAATAAAAACAAGGAAAGAGCCACCTATACAACGCTATGTCGCGAAAGAAGCGTCGACGGGGTTTTGCTCCTCCTCACCGGGGAGGGAAAAAAACGGACCGAGCAGCTAATTGAGCTTCAAGAGAGCGGCATCCCCTGTATTGCCATTGATATTCCCCTGGAGGGAAGAAAATGCACCTATGTGGAATCGGATAACTATGCCGGGGCCAAGCTGGCGATGGAGCACTTGCTTAGCTTAGGCCACCGGAAAATTGCTTTTATAGGTGGTGATGAGATTAGTAAAACCAGTTTTGACCGTTTACGGGGTTACCAGGACGCGTTGATGGAAAGCCGGATCGGATTCGATCCGTCCCTGGTGCGGCTGGGCTATTTTTCCCGGGAAAAAGCGCGGCAGGCGGCGGCTGAACTAATCGCCGCCCAGCCCCAAATTACGGCCTTCTTTGCCGCCAGCGATGTGATGGCCTGCGGGGTGGTGGAAGCCATGGACCAGCATCATCTGCAGGTCCCGGCGGATGTCTCGGTGGTCGGTTTTGACGACAGTAAAGAAGCGGAGCATTGCCGGCCGCCCTTAACCACCGTGCGGCAGCAGAAGTACGAATTGGGGCGAGAAGCCGCCCGGTTATTACTGGCCATTCTGGAAAAGCCCGACTTCCGGCCAAAACACGCCCAATTACCCTGCGCATTGGTGATCAGGTCTTCCACCTGTCCGCCAAAGCAACCTTAATCGGGTCTAATTTTTTATTCCTTTTTCCAAAAACGTTTTTGGAAAAAGGCACCCAACCGAAATCTTTGCCGAGAAATGTTTTGCACAAAGGAGTTGATCGCAATGAAGTACAAACAATTGGTGGCCACCGCTCCGCGGCAAGCGGAAATCCGGGAATACGAAGACCGGGAGATTGGACCCGATGAAGTCCGGGTCCGGGTGGAGTTCGCCTCGCCCAAACACGGTTCGGAACTGGCCGATTTCCGGGGCGAGACGCCCTTTATGTCCGAATACTTTGACGAAGAATGGCGCTTATTTTTACCCCGCGCGGAACAGGAGCCGGCCGGGGTCAAGTTCGGCCAGTGGAACTTGGGCAACCAGTGGGTGGGGCGGGTTATCGAAGTCGGCGCCGAGGTGACCGAATATCGCCTCAACGACCGGGTCTGCAGTTACGGCGGAATCCGGGAAACCCACATTGTCAAAGCGGTCAATAATTACCGCCTCCGGAAGCTCCCGCCGGAAATGCCATGGCAGAATGCGCTCTGTTACGATCCGGCCCAGTTTGCCCTGGGCGGAATCAGAGACAGCCACCTGCGGCTGGGGGACACGGTGGCCGTGATCGGTTTGGGAGCCATCGGCCAGATTGCCGCGCAGATGGCCAAGGCATGCGGCGCCAGTTTGGTGGTGGTCGTTGACCCGCTGGCCTTGCGCCGGGAGATTGCCCTGAAAGCCGGCGCCGATCTGGCCTTGGATCCCCTGACCCAGGATGTGGGTTTCGAGCTGAAGAAGGCCACCAACCGGCTGGGGGTGGATGTAATCATCGAAACCAGCGCCCACGCCAGCGCGCTCCAGGCCGCCCTGCGCGGACTGGCCTACGGCGGGACCATTGCTTACGTGGGTTGGGCGCGGCCCTTCACCGGCGGACTCAATCTGGGCAGGGAGGCCCATTACAATAACGCAAAACTCGTCTTCTCCCGGGCCTGCAGTGAGCCGAATCCGGATTACCCCCGCTGGAGCCGCCGGCGGATTGAGGATGTCTGCTGGGCCATGTTGAGCAAAGGCCTTATCAACTGCGAGGATCTGATCTACCCCGTGGTTCCCTTTGCAGAAGCGGCGGAAGCCTACTGCGAGTATGTGGACCGGCATCCGGAGCGCAGTTTGAAACTGGGGATTGCTTTTGCTCCGGAGCAAAACCGGTGAGGCGGGAGGGAGAAAAATGAAACTGGCGACTCAAGACAAACCCTTCTTCCCCGTTCCCCTTGGCGAGAAGCTAAAGGCCGTCCGCCGGCTGGGTTTTGACACTTTTGAGATCGACGGCCGGGTGCTGGTGGAAAATCTGTCTGAGGTCAAAACCGCGATCAAAGAGAGCGGGGTGCCCGTCGAGACGGTCTGCGGCGGTTACCGGGGATGGATCGGCGATTTCGACCAGGAAAAGCGGGCCACCGCCATCGCGGAGATCACCAGGATCCTGCAGGCGCTTGCCGAAATCAACGGCCGGGGCATCGTGGTTCCAGCGGCCTGGGGCATGTTTTCCAAACGGCTGCCGCCCCTGGTCCCGCCCCGTTCCGAGGAAGAGGACCGGGAGGTTTTACTCGATTCCTTGGCCAAACTAAACCGGGTGGCCCTCGCCACCGGCACCCTGATCTATCTGGAGCCGCTGAACCGTTACGAAGACCATATGTTGAACACCCTTGCCGCGGCCGGCGCCCTGATTAAAGCGGGGAACTTTGCCGGGGTCAAACTGACGGCCGATCTCTTCCACATGAATATCGAAGAGGCCGGGATCGAAAGGAGCATTCACGAGGCCAAAGCGTTGCTGGGCCATGTCCACATCGCCGACAGCCACCGTTACGAGCCGGGCACGGGGCACCTGGACTTTGTCCCCATTTTCAAGGCGCTCAAGGACAGCGGGTATCAAGGGCAAATGGCTTTTGAATGCCGGGTCCTTGGCGAACCGGCCGCCGAAGCCTACCGGAGGTCGGTGGCGTTTATCCGCGCTTGTCTGCAGGAGGCCGGCTTTTAGGCCTCTTAAAGCCGAAAGGCGTTCCGCGCGGCAAAGAATTTTTGGGGATATCTAAGGCTCCGCCCCGTTGAAAACTGGTAAACCGCTTGATGGACCAGCCTGATCCAAAAGCGGGTCGCGCGGCCTCCCTGTCGCGCGGCCCGTTTTCAACCAAGGGACGATTATGAAATGGCGGACGTCTTTCCGAGCAGATTTTTGAAATCACCGAAAAGGAGAAATGATGATGGGAAAACTCAAGGTAGGTATTATTGGCACGGGGCAAATCGCGGAGACGACGCATCTCCCCGTCTACTTAAAGCGCGGCGCCGAAGTGGAAGTCATGGCCGTCGCCGATCCGAACCGGGAAAGAGCCCGGCAGGTGGCGGCGGACTATGGGATTCCCCATTTCTTCACGGATTACCGGGAGATGCTGGATGCCTGTGCCCTTGATGCGGTCAGCGTCTGTACGCCCAATAAATTCCACGCTCCGGCGGCCATGGCCGCTCTCCGGGCCGGTTGCCATGTGCTGGTGGAAAAACCGCCGGCGCTCACGGCGGCGGAGGCGGACGCCATGGCGCAGACCGCCCGGGAGCAGGGTAAAATCCTCACCTTTAATTTTCAGTACCGCTTCAGCCCGGAGGTGGAAACCCTGAAGCGGTTTGTGGAAGCGGGAGAATTGGGGGAAATTTACGCCGCCTCGGTCCGGGCCTTAAGACGGCGGGGAATTCCGGGCTGGGGCAGTTTTACCAATAAGGAGTTGCAGGGCGGCGGACCCCTCATTGATATCGGGGTCCATATGCTGGATGTGGCTTTATACCTGATGGGTTACCCCGAACCCCAGGTGGCGCTGGCTACCACGTACCAAAAAATCGGCAACCGGCCCGGCGTCGGTTTGATGGGCCCCTGGGATTACGCCCATTTTTCCGTGGAAGATTCCGCCTTTGGGATGTTGCGTTTTAAAAACGGGGCAACCCTGATCCTCCAATCGTCCTTTGCGTTGAATATCAAAGAAAAGTCCCTGATGAATGTGGATCTCTACGGGGACCGGGGCGGCGCCACGGTCTTCCCGCCCCAGGTTTACCAGGAAAAGCACGGAACCTTGGTGGATCTGACCATGCCCTACCTGCCGGCCGATGACAGATATGAACGGAGCATCGGCCAGTTTATCGATTGTTGCTTAACCGGAAAAGCACCCCTATGCACCATGGAAGAGGCCTTGGTGCTTCAACGGATTATCGACGGGTTTTATACTTCCGCCGCGGCGGGAAAGGCGGTTGAACTTTAAAAGGGATTTCCTTCCTGACTGGAACCGCCTTTCCCCCTCATCCCCGGTTCCCCGGTGCAAAGCGGAGTCGTCACCCCTTCTTCATAACAGAATCCAGGCCACCTGGTACGGCTCGAGCGCGGTCAGGTATCCCCTCGGCGCCGGCGCCAACAGATCCCTTCCCTTGATCGGTTGCGGCAAGGGCACGGTTTTGCCGGTCACATTGATCACCGCCATTATCCGCTCGCCCGTCACTTCATTGTGCCGTTCCACCATAAAGAGGGACGGAGACGAGGCGAGCACTTTTTGGCCGGCCTCGGGTGAAAAGGCGCTGTGGCTTCCCCTCACTTTAAGCAGGTGCTTATAGGCGGAAAAGACCATCGCCCGGAGGGAGGAGGGATCCTGCAGTTCGGCGGTGAGTTCCTCATAGTTCAGCTTTTCCCGGTTGATTTTCCGGTTGATCCCGGTGGAAAGGACCCCTTGGTACCAGTTGCCCGACCCCAACAGACTGTGGTAGTAGATCCCGGGCACGCCCTGGAGCGAGAGCATGATCGCCTGGGAGGCCATGAATCTCCGGTAGCGCTCCTCCTTCGCCCGCGCCGGATTGGTAATCCCGTCCAGATAACTGATATTTAGTTCATAGGGGCTCTTGCTGCCGTCGGGATTAACTTTATAGCTTATTTTCCCCCCGTTTTCGGTTACGGTTTGCAACAAAAACTCCAACTCTTCCCGGTCGAGGATTCCTTCCACGGGTCTTAAGCCGACCCCGTCATGGGAGGCCAGGAAGTTGAAGTAAGAATTGCCCTTCTTTAAAGGCGTGGCGGCCAGGGACTGGGCCCACCGGGTCAGCTTGGTGGTGTCCCCCTTTTGGAGGGCAAACATAACCAGGGGCGGCAGGGGAAACTGATAAACCAGATGCGCCTCGTCCCCCTCCCCGAAGTAACTGATATTTTCTTGGTGGGGAACGTTGGTTTCGGTAATCAGATAGGTGCCGGGGAAAAATTCCTCCAGCATCAGCCGCATCAGCTTGACGATGGCATGGGTTTCTTTCAGATGCATACAATTGGTGCCCAACTTTTTGTAGATAAAGCCAATGGCATCCAGTCGGATAAATTTGGCCCCCTTCGCGGCGTAGAAGAACAGGAGGTCGATCACCTCGGCCAGGACCTGGGGATTGGCGTAGTTCAAATCAATCTGGTCATCGGAAAAAGTTGTCCAATAATACTTCTCCCCGGCCACGGTTGGAAACTTGGTCAGGAGCGGCGAAGTCCGCGGCCTGGTGACCTGGGAGTAATCGGCGGCGGGGTCGGCGGCGATATAATAGTCCCGGTAGGGTTCAACCCCGGCCAGACAGGCTTGGAACCAGGGATGGGACTTGGAAGAATGGTTGACCACCGCATCCAGCATTAAACCGTAATCCTTGCCCAGTTCCTCCACCATCGCCCAGTCGCCCAGCTTTTCATCGATCTGCCGGTAATCGGCCACGGCAAAACCATCATCGGAGGTCGAGGGATAAATGGGCAACAAATGAAGGTTGGTGATCTCTTCCCGGCAATAACCGTCCAAAAATTTCTTTAAGATTTGCAGCGGTTTGCCACTGCTACTGGTAATACTGTCGCCATAGGCGATCAGGATCACATCTTTTTCGGAGAGGGACGTCTCCCTGGAAGGCTTGTTCCCTCGCCACTTCTCATATAAGGATGAAAAGATGCTTTCCGCCTTTTCTAAGACTTCGTCCTTATATACTACTCCCAACAGCTCTAAAGCCTTGCGGCGAAAATTGTCCATCTTCTACTTGTTTACCTCCCTGGCTGTCGAATAAAAGCCCAATAATTGCCTGGCACTGAAAATCAGGTCAACAGGGGACCGGTTGCGGTCGGTCCGGAAGATGCTTACGGGATCACCAGGGTGGTATTCCCATCGATCCGGTGATCGTAGCTCCGTCCGCGGAATTTGATGCGGAGCTTGAATTGATCCTTGGTCAGAATCTTTACTTGCAAGGCCCCGTTCGCTTTGGCCGCGTAAAAACTGGCGGTCTTCCCGAAGAACCAGTAATTTTCACAGCCGACCGGCCCCTCTTCCTCGGCAATGCTCCACTCCACCAACCCCTTTACGGCATTGGCCTTGAGGCCGATCTTAAACTCAATCAAGTACAGAATGGGTCCCAGGCCGGACCAGCCGACGAAATCCCCTTTGTCGTTCTGCCCGGCCGAGATAAAATCGGGCGGATAATTCTCCCAGATCGTGCCGGTCTGGACAAAAATCTTCACCACGTTGTCCAGGTGATTTAAGGCGATCTCCCTGGCCAGTTCCGTATAACCGTACTTGAGCAGTCCATAGATGACCATGGTATTGGTCGGCGCCCAGACCGCCCCCCGCCAGTAACCGCCCTCCGGATCATACTCCGGTTCATCGGCGGCACAGACCGGCACCCGGTGGGTCCGGTTAAAGGTGTTCCGGTCATTGAGCCACTCCACCAGCCTTTCGGCCTTTGCCTCGTCGGCAACCCCGGAAATCAAGGCCCAAAAAGCGGCGATCGTCTTCACCGGCGCCCTTTCCTGGTTGGCCTTTAAGTCGAAATAAAACCCGACTTTCTCGTCCCACATCAGTTTATTGACGGCCTCCTTGGTCAAGCGGGCGGTCGCCTCCAGAAAGATCCGCCGCTCCGTATAGGCCTCGCGTTCCATCCGTCCCGCCTGTTCCAGTTGGTCCATGATCTTGAGGAGCATCTCCGCAAAGAGCACCATCTCGCAGCTGGTATCCACGGCGCAACCCAGGTATTTGTTTCTGGG
>DATCJZ010000057.1:0-7707 GCA_036562545.1 Capillibacterium sp.
ATCCAGACGCCGAAGATCGTGGCCGAAGGGGCGGAAGGCGGGGCGGAGCTCTTCCCGGTCAAGTACTTTAAAAAACGGGCTTATCTTGCCCAAAGCCCCCAGTTTTATAAACAGATGATGGTGGCGGCCGGCTATGAACGGGTCTTTGAGGTGGGCCACGCCTACCGGGCGGAGCTCCATAACACCAACCGCCACCTGAACGAATATGTCAGCCTGGACGTGGAGATGGGCTTTATCCATGATGAAAATGATTTAATGGCGATCGAGAATGACTTCTTGCGTTACCTCTTCGCTGTCCTGCCGGAGGCGTGCGGGGAGGAACTGGCCCGTTACGGCGTGGAACCGGCCGACCCCGGGGAGTTTCCAAGGCTCACCGTTGCGGAAGCCCAGGCCATCCTGGCGCAGGAATACGGCAAGCGTTTACCCGTGGGGAACATCGATGCGGAAGCGGAGAAACTTCTCGGCCGGTATATCAAGGAGAAGACCGGCAGCGATTTTCTCTTCCTGACCGGCTTTCCCGTGGCGAAACGGCCGGTCTACGCCATGCCGATGGAGGATGAACCGGTCCTCACCAGAAGTTTTGACCTGTTATATAAAGGGCTGGAAATTACCACCGGCGGACAGCGGATCCACAGTTACCGGATGCTTTATGAGAAGATGCTGGCCTTCGGCTTGAATCCGGAGGACTTCGGGTTTTACCTTGATACTTTTAAATACGGCGTTCCTCCCCACGGCGGTTTTGCCATCGGCTGCGAGCGGTTGACCATGCAGCTTTTGAACCTGGCGAATATCAGGGAAGCCAGCCTTTTCCCGCGGGATGTGGAGCGGGTGATCCCGTAGAGTATTTTCCCGGCCAAGTTGGCCTAGAGAAAGGAGCGGAGAGCAGATGAGGGAAGAAGTTAGCGTGGAAGAAGTCCGGCATGTGGCGGAACTGGCCCGGTTGGCGTTTTCCGAAGCCGAACTCCGGGTGCTCGCCGGAGAGTTCACCAGGATTTTGCAAGCCTTTGCCAAGCTGAACGAGGTGGATACCACCGGTGTTCCCCCCACGGCGCATATCCTGGAGGTCAAGAACCGGCTCCGGGCCGACCGGGTGCGACCTTCCCTGCCCAGGGCGGAAGCGCTCCAAAACGCCGCCGCGGTAAAGGACGGCAGTTTCGTGGCGCCGCCGGTGATGGAGTAGGAGGCGTGGGCATGGAACTTTGCGATTTGACTTTGCACGAAATAAAGGATCTTTTTGCCCGGAAAGAAGTCTTGCCCTCTATGGTCCTGGAGGCGGTGGCGGGGAGAATCCGGGAAGTGGAGAAGAGCCTCGGTGCCTATCTGGCCCTGGACTTGGACACCGCTTTTACCGCTGCCCGGGCAGCCGACGCGCGGTTCCAGGCGGGCAAAGCCTTGGGGACCCTGGACGGGATTCCGGTGGCCATTAAGGACAATCTTTGCCAGGCCGGGAAGGAGACCACCTGTGCCTCCCGGATTTTGCAGGGGTTTGTGCCGCCCTATACGGCGACGGCGGTGCAAAAACTTTTGGATCAGGGAGCCGTAATCATCGGCCGGACCAATATGGACGAGTTTGCCATGGGTTCTTCCACCGAGAACTCGGCGGTCAAACCGGCCAAAAACCCCTGGGATCCCCGGCGGGTGCCGGGCGGTTCCAGCGGCGGCTCGGCGGTGGCGGTGGCCGCCGGCGAAGCCATTGTCGCACTGGGCTCCGACACCGGGGGCTCCATCCGGCAACCGGCGGCCTTTTGCGGGGTGACCGGCCTGAAACCGACCTACGGATTGGTTTCCCGTTACGGTCTGGTCGCCTTTGCCTCTTCTTTTGACCAGATTGGGCCCATCGCCAAGGATGCGGAGGACTGCGCCCTGCTGCTTGCGGCCATCGCCGGTTTCGATCCGCTGGACGCAACCTCGGTCCGGGGGGAGCCGGTGGATTATCGCCAAGAGCTGGATCGGGAACTGACCGGGTGTAAAATCGGTCTTCCCCGGGAGTATTTCGGGGCAGGCCTCGACGATGAGGTAAGACGAATCATCATGACGGCCGTCGAACAACTGGAAGAACTGGGTGCCCGCGTCGTGGAACTGTCCTTAAAATTGACTGAATACGCTCTCCCGGTCTACTATCTCATTTCTTCCGCCGAGGCCAGTTCCAATCTGGCCCGGTACGACGGGATCCGGTATGGACGGGCGGCGGCGGACCGGGCGGAGCTCGCCGCCTATTATACCAAGACCAGGACGGAAGGGTTCGGGCCGGAGGTCAAGCGCCGGATTATGCTTGGCACCTATGCCCTTAGCGCCGGGTATTACGAGGCTTATTACCAAAAAGCCCAGCAGGTCAGGACCTTGATCTGCCGGGAGTTCGCCGAGGCTTTCCGGGCGGTGGACGCGATTGTGACGCCCACCTCGCCGACCCTCCCCTTCCGGTTGGGAGAGAGGCTGGCCGACCCCCTGGCGATGTACCTCTCCGATGTGTGCACTGTCCCGGTGAACATTGCCGGTTTGCCCGCCATCTCCATCCCTTGCGGGTTTGTCCGGGGGTTGCCGGTGGGGATGCAGATCATCGGCCGCCCCTTTGCTGAAGGGACCATTTTGAATATCGCCCATCAGTTTCAAAAGGTCACCGCCTACCACCGGGCGCGGCCCAACGGCGCGGAAAGGGGGGAGCAAAAGTGAACTTTGAAGCGGTGATCGGCCTGGAAGTGCATGCCGAGTTGGCGACCGAAACCAAGATCTTCTGTGCCTGTTCCACCAAGTACGGAGCCGAGCCCAACACCCAGACCTGCCCCGTCTGTCTGGGTCTCCCCGGGACGCTGCCGGTCCTCAACGAGAAAGTGGTCGAGTACTGTCTCCGGGCGGGTTTGGCCTTAAATTGCCGGATTGCCGACTACAGTAAACTGGACCGGAAAAACTATTTCTACCCCGACCTGCCCAAAGCCTACCAGATCTCCCAGTACGACCTGCCCCTCTGCCGGGACGGGTTTTTGCGGCTGGCCGGCGGGAAAACCGTCCGGATCACCCGGATTCACATCGAGGAAGACGCCGGGAAACTAATCCATAGTCCGGAAGGGGAACGTTACTCCCTGGTGGACTACAACCGGGCGGGGGTGCCGCTGATCGAGATTGTGACGGCCCCGGATCTGACCACACCGGAGGAGGCGGTGGAGTTTCTGGAGCAGTTGCGCCGGATCCTGCTTTACCTCGGAATCTCCGACTGCAAGATGGAAGAGGGTTCTTTGCGCTGCGACGCCAATATTTCGCTGAAACCGGCCGGTACGGAGCGCCTGGGGACCAAGACCGAACTGAAGAACATCAACTCCTTCAAGGCACTGGGCCGGGCGCTGGCCTATGAGATTGAACGCCAGGCGGAGTTGTTGGCAGAGGGCCAAACAGTCAAGCAGGAGACCAGGAAGTGGGAGGAAGCCAAGCAGCGGACACTGCCGATGCGGAGCAAGGAGGAGACGGAGGATTACCGGTATTTTCCCGAACCGGATCTGGTCCCGATTGAACTGGACCGGAGTTACGTGGCGGCAATTGCGGCCACCCTTCCCGAACTTCCGGCGGCCAGGAAACGCCGGTTGATCGAGGAGTACCATTTGCCGGCCTATGACGCCGATCGCCTGACCGCCGCCAAACCCTTGGCCGATTTCTTCGAAGCCGTACTCCGGCATTACTTCAACCCGAAAGCGGCCAGCAATTTTATCATGGGCGAACTCTTCCGGCTGATGGGGGAAGCGGGGATGGCCCCCGAAGAGCTGACCGTAAACCCGGCGCATTTGGCCGATCTTCTGAAACGCATCGATGAAGGGGAAATCAGCCTAACCCTGGGGAAAACCATTTTCGAAAAGGTCTTCCGGACCGGCGCCTCCCCGGAGGAGGTAATTAAGGCCGAAGGGATCCGGCAAATTTCCGATCCGGTCTGGCTCCGGACGGTTGTCACAGAAGTGCTGAAGGAGAATCCCCAATCCGTCGGAGACTACCTGAACGGGAAGGTCCAGGCACTCCAGTTTTTGGTCGGGCAAGTGATGCGCAAGACCAAAGGCCAGGCCAATCCCCAGGTCGTGAAGGACATGCTCGCAGCGGAACTGGCCAGGTTACACTTCTGAGCGGGAACCGGCTTGGCGCAGAAGCAGAAAGAAAGACCTCCGGCTTCTCAGAGGTCTTTCTTGGTTTTCGTCTTTTTGTGCCCTTCCAGTCCCTGGAGCATCGCCAGGAGAGCGGCGCGGTTGGAGACCGGGTAGAGGGAGGTCAGACTTTGTCGGGTCATCTGGGGATCCCTGGGCAGCGCCGCGGTTTTTTTCGGATGGAGACTGGACTGGATGGCGCCAGGATCTTGCAAGGCTTGGCGGACCGCTTCGATACTGGCTTTTTCTTTTAAGAGTTCTTTGATCACCAGCAGCCGTTCGATCATCTCCTCCGTGAAGCGCCGGTGTTTGCCGTTGGTTCGCAGGGATTCAATCAAACCCATTGTTTCGTAGTACCGGATTTGCCGGCTGGTTAGGCCGGTCCTTTCCCGGACTTCACCGATGGAGTAAGTTGGTTGGTTCGACTCTTGATCGGCCATGGTGGACTCCTCTCTTGTTTTGTACATCCTTTCCTTCTATGTTAACAAACTTTAAATATAACGTCAAGTCTCCGGAAAAGTAACACGCTATTTTTGGCCAAAGGGGTACTGCTTCCCTTGAAATTGTCTTTTTTTGCGGGAAGGCTATTAAAAAACTTTACACCATGTCAGTTTTAAGATAAAATAGGATTGTCGAGGAGGTTTGCCGATGCTTGATTCCAGACAAAAAGAGGTAATCAAAAGAGCCCATGAATTAAATGTAAGATTTGTCCGGCTCCAGTTTACCGATATCTTGGGTAATTTCAAGAATTTGGCGATTACCATCAACCAATTGGAACGCGCTTTTAAGGAAGGAATTCTTTTTGACGGCTCTTCCATCCAGGGTTTTACCAGGATCCACGAGTCGGATATGTATCTCCGTCCCGACCCGGATACTTTCGCCATTTTTCCCTGGCGACCCAAGGAAGGGGGCGCCGTCGCCCGGTTCATTTGCGATGTCTATACCCCGGACGGGGAGCCCTTTGTCGGCTGTCCCCGTTATCTACTCCGCCAGGTCCTGGCCGAAGCGGAAGCGCTGGGGTACACCCTGTACGTCGGGCCGGAGCCCGAATTTTTCCTTTTCGAGACCGATGAGCGAGGACGGCCCCGGAAGGAGACGATTGATACCGGAAGCTATTTCGACCTGTCGCCCCTGGACCGCGGGGAGGACGCCAGGCGGGATATCGTGATTACCCTGGAAGAGATGGGTGTGGAGATCGAATCGTCCCACCATGAAGTCGCCCCCGGTCAACATGAGATCGATTTACATTTTACCGACGGCTTGCGGGCGGCCGACAATTTTATGACCTTCAAGCTGGTGACCAAGGTCATCGCCAAGAAACATGGTCTCCACGCCACCTTTATGCCAAAGCCAATCTTCGGGGAGAACGGCTCCGGGTTGCACCTTCACCAATCCCTCTACCAAAACGGGGCCAATGTTTTTGCCGACCCCAACGACGAGATCGGTATTTCCGGCCTGGCCCGGCACTATATTGCCGGCCTCCTGCATCATGCCCCGGCCCTGTGCGCGCTGGGCAATCCCACGGTTAATTCCTATAAGCGCCTTGTCTCGGGCTACGAAGCGCCGGTTGATATCACCTGGTCGGACCGGGACCGGAGCACATTGATCCGGATTCCGGGGGCGGGCGGGCAGTCCGCCCGGGTTGAACTCCGTTCGCCGGACCCGGCGGCCAATCCCTATTTGATTATTGCGGCGGCGCTGAAAGCCGGGTTGGACGGGATCCAGAAAAAGATGAACCCGGGAAAACCGGTGCAGGAGAGCGCTTACGAGTTGAGCCCGGAGGAAAAGCAAAAATTGGGGATCAGAAGCCTTCCCGGCAACCTGCGCGAAGCCTTGGACTGTTTGGCCGAGGATGCGGTGATCCGGGAGATGCTGGGTCAACACGCCTATGACCATTATATGAAGGCAAAGCTGATCGAGTGGGAGGTCTACCGGACCCAGGTTCACCAGTGGGAGATTGAACAGTATCTGGGTACTATCTGATTGGGGGACCGGGGCCGCGGGCCAGGGTCTTATTTTCCCCCGATGATAAGGATGTGGAGCATGGATTTTGTGAAAATGCACGGTTTGGGGAATGATTTCATTATTGTTCCGGACGGTCAGCCCGATCTCCCGGCGGCAAAATACGCCGAGGCGGCGCGGCGCCTTTGTGCACCCCGCCGGGGGATTGGAGCGGACGGCTTGGTGCTGGTGGGGCCGGACCCCGAATACGACCTGCGCATGCGGATCTTTAACGCCGACGGTAGCGAGGCCGAGATGTGCGGAAACGCCATCCGCTGTGTGGCCAAATATGCCTGGGAAGCGGGCATTTGCCGCCAACCCAGTTTACGGATTGCCACTTTGGGTGGTCCGCGGGAGGCGGCGCTCTTGACCGAGGGAGACCGGGTCACCGGCGTCCGGGTGGATATGGGACGGCCCATCCTGGCGGCGGAGCAAATCCCGGTCCGTTGGCCGGAGAGCCCGGTGGTGGAAGGCAAACTGGCCGTGGCGGGGCAGGAGTTTAGCTTTACCGCGGTCTCCATGGGAAATCCCCATTGTGTAATCGAGGTGGAGGAGGCAGCCTCTTTCCCGGTCCGTCAGTGGGGGCCGCTCATTGAGGAGCATCCGCTCTTTCCGGCCAGGACCAATGTGGAGTTCGTGACGGTCCTGGATGACCGGCGGATGCAGATGCGGGTCTGGGAACGGGGCGTTGGGGAGACGCCGGCCTGCGGCACCGGCGCCTGTGCGACGGCCGTCGCCTGTGCCCTCAAGGGCGTCATGGGCCGGCGGGTGACCGTGGAGCTGGCGGGGGGTGAACTGTTCATCGAGTGGGCGGAAAGCGATGATCATGTCTATATGACCGGCGGGGCGACGCTGGTCTTTACCGGCCGGATCAATTTGGACTGGCCACCCCAGGTGAAGGAAGGAAGGGAATTCTGATGGTGCAAGTCAACACCAAAATGCAAACTTTACCCCCCTATCTGTTTGCCCGGATTGAAGAGAAGATTGCCGCGGCGCGCGCCCGGGGGATCGATCTGATCAACCTGGGGATCGGGGACCCGGACCTGCCGACGCCGCCCCATATTGTCGACGCCATGGCCGGGAGCCTGCGGAACCCGGCCAATCACCAGTATCCAAGCTCGGTCGGGCTCTTCAGTTTCCGGCAGGCGGTGGCCGCTTTTTACCAGCGGCGTTTCGGGGTGACGCTGGATCCCAAAACCGAGGTGGTGACGCTGATCGGTTCCAAGGAAGGGATCGCTCATCTCTCCTTTTGTTACCTGGACCCCGGTGACGTGAGTCTGGTCCCCGACCCCGGTTATCCGGTCTACGGGATTGGCACTTTTCTTGCCGGCGGGACCGTCTATCCTCTCCCCTTAACGGCGGCGAACGGTTTTAAGCCGGTCCTGGCTGACATTCCGACGGCGGTGGCGAAAAAAGCCAAGCTGTTCTTCTTGAACTACCCCAACAACCCCACCGGTGCGGTGGCCGATCTGGCTTTCTTTGCGGAAGTGGTGGCCTTTGCCCGGGAATTTGATCTTTTGGTTTGTCATGACGCCGCCTACAGCGAAATTGCGTATGATGGTTACCGGCCGCCCAGTTTTTTAATGGC
>DATCJZ010000002.1:0-31199 GCA_036562545.1 Capillibacterium sp.
CCATTCAGGGAAATGGTTTCTTTATCCTGAGTGATGGAAACCAAGAATATTACACCCGGGCCGGGAACTTCAGCATGGATACCTCCGGCCGTCTGGTCTACAGCAATGGCCTGCAGTTACAGGGGTGGCTGGCAGATAATGATGGAAACATTTACACCAGCAATCCGATGCAAGGAATTACTCTTCCAATCAATAGTACCATTGACCCAAAAGCGACGAGTCTAATAAATTTAACTGGTAATTTGAACTCGGGTACGGCAAATTCCGACTCTTTTGCCCGTAATGTCGAGGTTTACGATTCCTTGGGCAATACCCATATTCTGAAAATAACCTTTACCAAGACGGCCGAAAATCAATGGGATTATTCGGTGGTAGATGAAAACGGTAATCCAGTGACCGGAGGTACGGGAAATATTGAGTTTAATCCGGCCAACGGTCATCTGGACCCAGCCAGTATTACCACAATTAACCTTACATATGATCCGACGGGCGGTGCGGCAGCCAATCAACCAATTCAAATTGACCTCAGCGCCCTCACCCAGCAGCATGCCACTGAATCAAACATTGGCTATGGGCAAGACGGTTACGAAATGGGTTATCTGGACACTTACAAGATTGATTCTTCCGGAACCGTCGTGGGGGTCTTTACCAACGGCCTGACGAAAAATATCGCCCAGATCGCGGTGGCCAACTTTCCGAACCCGGCTGGCCTGGAAAAGGTGGGCGAGACCATGTTCCGAAAAACCAGCAACTCCGGAGAGCCTGACAAGAACGTACCGGGCGTCGGCGGCTGCGGGACGATCTCCCCGGGCACTTTGGAGATGTCCAACGTCGATCTCTCCCAGGAATTTACGGATATGATCGTGACCCAACGGGGCTTCCAAGCCAACTCGCGAATTATTACGACCTCCGATGAGATGCTCCAAGAGCTGGTTAACTTGAAACGTTAATGTAAAAAGGTGGTGAGGGGGATCTTTTACTTCCCCCTCACCGCTACTGTCTAGGCGGAAGGCGGGAATGGCCATGATTAAAGTCACCAGGTTTAACGGGGAGGAATTTTGGATTAACCCCCACCTGATCGAGTTTATGGAAGAAACCCCGGATACCGTAATCTCCTTAGTAACAGGGAAAAAAGTGGTCGTCAAAGAGAGGGCGGCGGAGGTTACCGAGCGGATTATTGCTTATCGCCGTAAGCTGGGAGAAGGCGGCCGGGAATGGGTTCCAACAGAGAATCGAGGTGAAGAATGATGGATCTGGCAACTGTAATCGGACTCATCAGCGGTGTCATCTTGTTGATGATCGGTAGTTCCGGTGGGAACCTCAGTGCTTTATTAGGTTTTTTTGATTTGAATTCAATCTTTATTACCGTAGGCGGCTCCTTGGCGGCGATGATGATCAATTTCCCCATGCCGCGGTTTGCTAAAGCTTTTAAGAGTTTGCACTGGGTTTTCTTTACCAAGAGTTATTCACCGGATGAAATCATTAACACCTTGGTCCGTTACGCGGAAAAGGCGAGACGGGAAGGGCTGTTAGCCTTGGAGGATGAAATTGCCTCCTCCTCGGATGAGTTCTTAAAGAAAGGCATCCAGCTGGTGGTGGACGGCACCGACCCGGAACTTGTGAAGAATATTTTAGAGATTGAAATCGGTTTTCTGGAAGAAAGACATAACGAAAACAAAGCTTTCTGGGAGGCCTGGGGTGGACTGGCGCCCTCTTTTGGCCTTTTGGGAACTGTAATCGGATTAATTAAAATGTTGAGTAACCTTGGTTCGGATCCCGGCGCCATCGGGCCGGCCATGGCGGTAGCCCTCTTGACTACCATGTACGGGGCGGTCATGGCTTATCTGCTGTTTAATCCGCTGGCAGCGAAATTGGGCATCAGAACCGATGAGGAGGTCATGATCCGGCAAATCATGGTGGAAGGAATCCTTTCGGTTCAAGCCGGCGAAAACCCCAGGATTGTTGAAGAGAAGTTGAAATCCTTCCTTCCCCCGGCGGAACGGTATAAAGTCCGGCGTGAACGGGTAGAAGGAGTGGCCTCCCATGTTTAAGAAAAAAGAAAAGCCTCCGGCCCCGGGGGCACCCTTGTGGATGACAACATATTCAGATCTGATGACCCAATTATTATGCTTTTTCGTAATGTTGTTTGCTTTTTCCACAATGAACGAGGCCAAATATGAGCAGGTTGCCGCTTCTTTAAGATCGGCCTTGAGTGGTTCGCCAAGTGTCTTGTCGGGCGGACTCAGCCCGTTGGGAGAAACGTTGCCCTTTGAGATTTCTTCGGACATCAGCGAGGAATTTAAAGAGGTTTATGAACAGATCGAGGAGATGCTGGCCGAAGAAGGAGTGGGGGTGGCGGTGGAGATTTATTCGGAAGAACGGGGAATGGTCATCAGTTTTAAGGAGAAGATTTTCTTTAAAATCGGTTCGGCCGAACTCTTACCGGAAGCCCGTAACTTGTTGCGGCGGGTCGGTAAAGTTCTGGCGGAGGATGACCATGATATCCGGGTGGAAGGACATACCTGCGATCTGCCGATCCGGAACGCTTCCTACCCCTCCAACTGGGAGCTTTCCACAGCCCGGGCGACGAATGTCACCCGTTTCCTCATCGATGAAGTGGGGATTGACCCCCACCGGTTAGGGGCGACCGGTTATGCCGAGTTCCGGCCGATTGCCCCCAATGATTCGGAAGAAAACAGAATGCGCAACCGGAGAGTGGACATTCTCTTACTCTCCCGGAATACATTGTAGGTGGGATCAGAATGGCAGAAAAAACCGGTAAAGCAAATCAAGTTATTATCACCATCACTGTTTGTCTGTTAATTTTCTTTGCGGCGGTCTTCGGCGCCACCATGTTTTTTATCTATAAAATCATGCCGCAACAAAAGGAGACCATTGTTAAAGTTATGGCCGGGAATGAGGTGAAATATCTATTATCTCTTGGTGATGAGATTCTGGTGAATTTGGCGGATACGAACAAGCAACGTTATGTGAAATTGAATTTCACCATTGTCCTGGACTCCGAAGAGACCCAACAAGAGGTCCAAAAGCGGATGGCGCAAGTCCGGGACCTGGTGATTAGTATCTGCCGGACTAAAAATTCTGAAGAATTGCGGGGAAAAGAAGGAAATGAAGCGCTTCGTAACGAAATAATTACTGCTATCAACAATATTTTACCAAAAGGAAAAGTAATCGATATCTTCTTTACTGATTTTATCGTGACATAACGGGGGTGGCGCTTTGGCCGAAATTCTTACCCAAAATGAAATCGATGCTCTTCTGCAGGCGCTCTCGTCCGGGGCCATTGATGCCGAAACGGTCAAGTCGGAAGATAAAAACAAAAGAGTACGCCCCTATGATTTTCGACGCCCCAGTAAGTTTGCGAAGGAACAGATCCGGACAATTGTGATGATCCACGAGAACTTTTCCCGGTTGTTAAGTTCATCCCTGTCAGCTTATTTACGGGCGATGGTTCAATCGGAGGTTGCTTCCGTAGACCAGTTAACCTACGAGGAGTTTATAAAATCTCTCCAAAACCCAACGGTGATTAATGTTTTATCCTTGAAACCCCTTGAAGGAAGCATGGTCTTTGAGTTCGCGACGAATTTGGCTTTTGGTTTTATTGACCGGTTGTTGGGCGGGCGGGGAGCCTACGACGGGATTATCCGGGAACTGACCGAGATTGAGCAAATGGTGACCAAGCGGGTTGTGGTCCGGATGGCCGCCAGTATCAAGGAAGCCTGGAGCAATGTGATCGATTTGGAACCGGAGTACCAGGGGATGGAGACCAATCCCATGTTCACACAGGTTATTCCGCCGACGGAAATGGTCATTCTGGTGACTTTGGATGTCAAGATTGCTGAAGTGAGTGGTTTAATGAATGTTTGTTATCCTTATGCCCTTCTGGAACCGGTTTTGGGCCGGCTGAGTTCGCAGTACTGGTTTGCCAGTTCGAAGAAGAGTTTTTCCCCTGAAGCGGTTACCACCTTGAAAAACCGTCTGAAAGAAGCTGTCCTTCCGGTGGAAGTGGAATTGGGGAAAACAACCATCAGCGTGCGGGAGATGTTAAGTTTAGCTGTTGGAGATGTTATTAAACTGGAGCAATCAGTGAAAGAGCCTTTAACCATAAAAGTGGGAAATGAAGAAAAATACCTTGGTTTCCCCGGAATCTCCAACAACCGGTTAGCGGTCCAACTCTACGGGCTAAAGCAAAAAGGTGGTGAACGCAATGGCAAATGAGATGTTATCCCAAGAGGAAATTAATGCTTTGCTTAAAGAAGACTTGCCAGAGTTATCTTCCTTGGAAAGGGATGCTTTAGGAGAAATTGGTAATATTGCCTTTGGTTCCGGATCGACAGCCTTGTCGCTGCTCTTAAACCGCCGGGTTGAGCTCAACACGCCCACCGTTGAGCTCTCGGAGATGGGCGAACTCATCAGGAAGTATCCTACCCCTTGCGTGGCGGCGAGTGTCGACTACCAGAAAGGATTAAAGGGAACCAATCTTTTATTAATCCAGATGAAGGACGCTGCCGTGATTGCCGATTTGATGCTCGGCGGGGACGGGACGAAGCCCCGCATGGAGCTGGGAGATATGGAAATGAGCGCCATCGGGGAAGCGATGAACCAAATGATTGGGAAAGCTTCCACCTCCATGTCTTCCCTTTTTGAACTCAGGGTCGAAATTGCTCCTCCCCGGACTAAGCTTTTATCGATTCAGAATATTAAGGAGTTTAGTGAACAGTTTGGTCAGAATAACTTGGTGGTGGTTATTTATTTCCGCCTGGTGATTGAAGGCTTGGTCGATAGCCAGTTAATGCTGGTTATTCCTTACGCGTTTGCCCGGGAAATGGCAGCGACGTTGATTGATAAAAACCAGCCGTCACCGGTGGAAAATAAGAGTGGGGAACCACCGAAGGCGAGCGGGATGAAACCTTTAAGCAAAGAAGTGAAATCTTCGGCAACGGACGCGTCCGTACGGCCGGTCCAATTTGGGTCCATCAATTCCGCCAACCATTATGAAGAACCCGGTAATCTCAATTTATTACTGGATGTTCCCTTGGAGATCAGTGTCGAGCTTGGCAGCACCAAGATGCGGATTAAAGAAATTCTTGAACTGGGGATCGGTTCGGTGATCGAACTGGACCGGTTGGCCGGGGAAATGGTGGATATTCTGGTCAATGGGAAGTTAATTGCCAAAGGTGAAGTCGTTGTGATCGACGAAAACTTTGGCGTAAAAATTACCGATATCATTAGCCCGTTTGAGAGAGTAAACAATTTACAATAGGGGGGAAGTTTCGTGAAAAATCGTGTTTTAGTAGTAGACGATGCAGCATTTATGCGAATGATGATTAAAGATATTCTCAAAAAAGGCGGATATGAAGTGGTGGGGGAAGCAGAAGACGGCGTCAAGGCGGTGGAAAAATATAAAGAATTAAAACCGGATTTGGTGACCATGGATATCACCATGCCGGAAATGGATGGGATCACAGCGGTGAAGGAGATTAGAAAATTCGATCCAAATGCGGTAATTATTATGTGCAGTGCGATGGGACAGCAAGCGATGGTGATTGATGCGATCCAAGCCGGTGCCAAGGACTTTGTGGTCAAACCCTTCCAGCCGGACCGGGTATTGGAGGCTGTCAAGAAAGTAATCCAATGATGGCCTACTTTTATCCTGTTTTAACGGGGCTCTTCATGCCCCTCTACAAGATGAGTCCGGGTGACCAACTCCTTCCGTTGGAGAATGAGCCCCCGGCTCAGGATTTTACCTATCTGCAGCTGCTCTTTTATCTCATATGCTTTATCGTTGTCCTTTTTTTAGCTTTTCGTGTCACCCGCTGGCTGGGAGGGAAAGTTGGTGGCCGCTCCGGTCATCATCTCCGCTTGGTCGAAACCCTTTATTTAGGGCCTAACCGCAGCCTTCATTTGGTCCTTGTTGGCCGGCAGTTGTTCCTGGTGGCAGCGGCGGAGCGCAGTTTGACCCTGCTTGAGGAGATTAAAGATGTGGACTTGATTATGAAGCTTCAGGAACAAACTGCTTCCGCAACGGCTGGAACGGAACGTGGCGAAAGAAAAAGCTTTGCCGATCAGTTGAAGAAAATACTGGAGGGGGAGAACGCCCGGAAAGAACCAGCCGCCAGTCCGGAAAAGCTCAGTTCAGCCCAGCGAATAGAGGAGAGATTAATGAAATATCGTACCCATCGAGGGCAAAAGATCCATGAATAAACAGCGTATCCTGATTGGCATCATCCTCGGGTTGGTTGTCATCTTTTGTTACGCCAAAGTCAGTGTGGGGCAGCCGACCCTTCCTCAAATCGAAATCGGCTGGGCTGATGCGGACGAGCCGGAACAAGTGGCGGCCAGTCTCCGGATCTTAGCATTAATCACCATTCTCTCGCTGGCGCCGGCAATTCTCATTATGACGACGGCTTTTACCCGGATTGTGGTGGTGCTCTCCTTTACCCGGAGTGCTATCGGCCTCCAACAATCCCCGCCCAACCAGGTGGTTATTGGCCTTGCCCTGTTCCTGACTTTTTACATTATGGCGCCCACCTGGACAGAAGTACGCCAAAATGCGCTGGAACCCTTTATGGCGGGGGAAATTACCATGGAGGAAGCGATCACAGCCGCCGAGAAACCGGTGAAGCGCTTTATGGGAAAATACGCCCGGAATGAGGATCTCCGCTTATTTATGAAAATCGGGGAGATGACAACCAGACCTTCGTCTTATGAAGAGATTCCGTTATATATTATTGCACCGGCTTTTATCATCAGCGAATTAAAAACCGCCTTCATGATGGGCTTTATCTTATATATACCGTTTTTGGTTGTTGACATGATCGTGGCCAGTACGTTGATGTCCATGGGGATGCTCATGCTCCCACCAGTTATGATTTCCATGCCTTTTAAGATCTTACTCTTTGTCTTGGTGGACGGCTGGAATTTAGTAGTGAAAAGCCTTTTAACCGGTTATTGAACATGTGGTGGTGATGAGCAGTGAATGATGTGACGGTGGTGGCCATAATTCGGGAAGGGGTTACGACTGTACTTACGGTGGCCGGTCCGATGCTGGGAGTCGGGCTGATCATCGGTCTGGTGGTCAGTATCTTTCAGGCGACAACCCAGATTCAGGAACAAACCTTGACATTTCTTCCGAAATTATTGGCTATTTTTTTTACCTTGGTCCTCTGCGGCCCGTGGATGTTAAGAGTCTTGGTGGATTTTACTACCGAACTCTTTTCTTATCTTAGCCAAGTGAGCGGATGGTGAGGGTTAAGTGGATTTAGCAACCTGGTCCGAGCTGAAATTAACCCTGTTTATGTTAGTTTTCTTCCGGAATATGGGACTATTGATTGCCGCTCCGCTTTTTCAAAGCCGGAACCTGCCGCCGATGGTCCGGGTAAGTGTGGCGTTGTTCTTGTCTTTCATCTTTACTCCATTGCTTGACCCTTTGTCCACCCTGCCAATGACCCTTGCTTCGCTCTTCTTTGACCTGCTCCGCGAGTTTGCTTTAGGTTTACTGATGGGTTATATCCTTTATTTAACTTTTGCCGGATTACAATTGGCCGGTCAGTTGGTGGAGTTGCCCATGGGTTTTACCATGGTTAATGTGCTGGATCCCCAGACGGGGGGGCAAATGCCCATCCTCGGCCAGCTTTATTTTTTGGTGGCGCTTTGGCTCTTTATTTTGGTCAAAGGGGACCACGCCCTGTTTTCGGTCTTAGCCCAAAGTTACCGTTTGCTGCCGATCGGGGAGACCATTATCTTTACCAAGGGTTTGCCTTATCTCGTGAAGGCCTTCGGTAATCTTTTTTTACTGGCGGTGCAAGTGGCCCTCCCAATTTTTGGGGTTTTGTTTCTTACCGATATCGGGTTGGGTGTTTTAGCCAGGTTAGTGCCGCAAATCAATGTTTTTTTCCTTGGTTTTCCGCTGAAAGTGTTTGTGGGGCTCTTTTTGTTAATTCTGTCCTTGCCGGTTTTCTGCCGTTGGCTTGCGGAGAGTTATTCTGGAAACGGGAGTGTTTGGTCTGAATTGCTACGCTTTCTTAAAACCCTTCGGCCTTGAAGAGAGGCGGGACGAACACCTTCCTTTCCGTTGGGACCTGCAGTTCTTTGCCGATGAGGAGAAAACGGAAGAACCAACTCCGCGTAAGCTGCAACAGGCCCGGAAAAAAGGGCAGGTCCCGCGGAGCCCGGAATTGAACACGGTAGTGACCCTCCTGGCCGGTTTTCTCATGTTGAAGGCAGGGGGTTCCTATTTATTAGATAAATTATATTCCTTTTTCCAGTTTAGTTTTACCAGTGATCGGTTGAATACCTATCTGGATGAAGTTAGTCTGGCCAATATCTTTAATCATACCCTTCTGACGGTGGCGACCATTTTTCTTCCGGTGGGGCTGGTCATCCTGGTGGCCGGTGTCATGGTTAATTACCTGCAAACCGGAGGAATTTTTACCCTGGAGCCCCTCAAGGTCAGATTGGACCGGATTAACCCGCTGGCGGGTTTTAAAAGAATGTTTTCCCCCCAAAAGTGGGTTGAGTTGCTGAAAGCCCTCTTTAAAATCATCGGTGTGATTCTGATTGTCTGGAGCACCTTTAAAGGGCGGGTTTTTCCGCTGGCGGAGACGAACGTGCTTTATCCTCCTTTGATGATGGCCGGGATGATTTGGGATTTGATGTTTACCATCGTCTTAAGGATTGCTTTATTACTCTTGGCCCTGGCCACTTTTGATTTCTATTACCAAAGATTCCAGTATAGAAAAAGCTTAAGAATGACGAAAAAAGAATTGGAGGATGAATTAAAGCAAACGGAGGGTGATCCCAGGATCAGAAGCCGGATCCGGCAAAAGCAGCGGCAATTGGCGATGCGCCGGATGATGCAGGATGTGCCCAAGGCTGATGTGGTCATTACCAACCCGACCCATATCGCCGTAGCCCTTAAGTATGAAGCGGAGAAGATGCCTGCGCCAAAAGTCTTGGCGAAAGGGGAAGGTTACGTTGCCGCCAAGATCAAGGAGATTGCCACCGAACACCGGATCCCCCTGGTGGAGAATAAACCGTTGGCGCACACCCTCTACCGGACGGTGGAGATTGGCGACCTAATCCCGCCCAACCTATATCAGGCGGTGGCGGAAGTTTTGGCCTTCGTTTATAAATTACGGCAAAAACGTTGAAAATTGTTGAAAGATTGATATCTTAAAATGTATAATTGAATATGGTGATGAAATGCCAGTTCAAGCAGGACAAAGAAGTTTATTGTCACGAGTGGTCTTTAGTGGGGAAGTCATTGTCGTCGTCTTACTGGTTCTTATTTTAATGATGTTTTTTATCCCTTTACCTACGTTTGTCCTGGATCTTCTGTTTTCGTTTAACATCGCGCTCTCTTTTTTGATTTTATTGTTGACGATGAATGTCCGGAAAGCGCTGGAGTTTTCCGTCTTCCCCACGCTCCTCTTGGTGACGACCCTTTTCCGGTTGGCTTTGAATGTTTCTTCGACCCGTTCCATTTTGTTGAATGGTTACGCCGGGAAAGTGGTGGCCGCCTTTGGTAATTTTGTGGCCGGAAGTAATCCGGTGGTTGGCTTTATCATCTTTATCATCCTGACTTTGATCAATTTTCTGGTAATTACCAAAGGTTCCGAACGGGTGGCGGAAGTGGCGGCCCGGTTTACCTTGGACGCAATGCCGGGTAAACAGATGAGTATTGACGCAGACTTAAACGCCGGGATGATCACCGAAGAGCAAGCCCGGGCGCGCCGCCGGGAGATTGAGCGGGAAGCCGATTTTTACGGTTCAATGGACGGTGCCAGCAAGTTTGTGAAAGGTGATGCCATTGCCGGTTTGCTTATCACGCTGATTAACCTGCTTGGCGGCGGCATTATCGGCATGTGGCAGCGGGGTCTTGATTTCATGACTGCCTTGCAGCAATATGCCCTCTTGACGGTGGGGGATGGGTTGGTCGCCCAAGTGCCGGCCCTCTTGATCTCGACGGCCACCGGTGTTCTGGTGACCAGGTCGGCTTCCGAGGAAAACCTGGGCACGGATTTGTCCGGACAATTGCTGAATTATCCCCGGATTTTACTGATGACCGCAGTGGTGCTGGGCCTCTTTGGGGTGGTTCCGGGGATGCCGACTATTCCTTTCCTCCTGATTGCCCTTCTGATGTGGTGGCTCTCTTCAGTGCTGAAACGGGAAGAGCAAAAACGCCAGGAAACGGTGGCGGAACAAGAAGGGCCGGTGCAGGAACAAGCCGCCTACAAACCGGAGAATGTTCTTCCGCTGTTGGCGGTGGACCCGATGGAGGTTGAGATCGGCTACAGTTTGATTCCCTTGGTTGACAAAAGTCAGGGCGGTGACCTTTTTGAACGGGTCAGTTTAATCCGGCGTCAGGTCGCTTTGGAACTGGGCATTATTTTACCGGCGATCCGGATTCGCGACAACATGCAATTGGCTCCCAACCAGTACGTGATTAAAATTAAAGGCGTTGAAGTCGCCAGCGGTGAACTGCTTACCCAGTACTACCTGGCGATGGATGCGGGCGCCGTTACCGAAAAGGTGAAAGGAATCCCCACGAAAGAGCCGGCCTTTGGCCTGCCGGCGCTGTGGATCTCCGCCGACCAGCGGGAACAGGCGGAGATGGCCGGTTATACGGTGGTGGACTGTCCTTCTGTCTTGGCAACCCACCTGACGGAGATTATCCGGAACTACGCCTATGAGTTGTTGGGACGCCAGGAAGTCCAGGCCATGCTGGATTATCTGAAAAAAGATTACCCGGTGGTCGTGGAGGAATTGGTTCCGAACTTGATGACCATCGGCGAGGTCCAAAAGGTCTTTGCCCAACTGTTGAAGGAAGGTATTCCCTTACGGAATTTGGTGACGATCCTGGAAACTCTGGCCGATTATGCGCCGATGACCAAAGATCTGAACTTGCTCACCGATTATGTGCGGGTGGCTTTAAAACGGCAAATTTCAAAGATGTTGGCAGGTGAAGACGGCAAGATTCATGTTTTGACCCTTTCGCCCCAAGCGGAGGAGCGAATTCTGAAAGCCCAGGAAAACGGAGGAGAACCATTATCCCCGGCGTGGCTAAACCGGTTTTACGCTTCCTTGAATCAAAAGATTCGCCCGATCATGCAGGAGGGACGTAACCCGGTCTTACTAGTCGCACCGGCGATCCGCCGTTATGTCCGGAGCATAACGGAGCGGGTGTCGCCGAAGATTTTTGTCGTTTCTTATCAGGAAATAATACCGGAGATGGAAGTTCACTCCTTAGGAATGGTAGGTGCTGGTAATGAGGGTTAAAAGATATGTCGCCGATACGGCGCAACAAGCAATTGCCCGCGTAAAAAGGGATTTGGGTGATGACGCGATTATTTTACATTCCAGGCCTTTTAAAGAAGGGGGTTTTTTAGGCCTCTTCGCCAAGAGGAAATACGAGGTTCTGGCGGCGGTGGATAATAAAGAGACGGTCCGGATCCCGGCGCCGGCCTCGACAGCGGCGCCAGCCGCCGGAAAGGAGACGAAGGGACAGCCGGAGAGGGCCGACGAACGGCAGCGTCAGTTGTTCCAGAACGAACAGGCGGTAATCCTTCCGGAGTTGGAAAAGGTGAAAAAGGAATTGTCGGAGATCCGGATGGCCATTGCCGGGGTGTCGCAGCAAGTCCAGACAGCCGCGCCGGCGCCAACCCCGGCTCCGACCATGCCCAGGACTTCCGCTGTTGAAGTTAAACCGGCCATCACCCCGGCCGCACCGGCCAAACAAGAACCGCAGGAGTTTCTGATCCAAACCTATCCGATCCGGTTAACGACCCGGCCGACCGTGGTGGCTTTGGTCGGTCCGACCGGGGTTGGGAAAACCACAACCATTGCCAAATTAGCGGCCAATTTTGCCTTGTTTGAGGGGAAATCGGTGGGTTTGATTACCATTGATACTTACCGGATTGCGGCGGTGGAGCAATTAAAAACCTATTCCGAAATTATCAACTTGCCGATTGAAGTGGTGTATACGGCGGCCGATTTTAAACGGGCCTTACAAAATTTATCCAATAAGCAGTTGATCCTGATTGATACCGCCGGCCGCAGCCAAAAGAATAAGCAGCAGATCAGGGAGTTAAAGCATTTCTTTAACGGCCGTCCCCTCAATGAGACCCATCTGGTGTTAAGCGCCAATACCAAACTGGAGGATCTGTTGGAAACAGCTGATTCCTTTAAAGAATTGAATGTAAACCGGTTAATCTTCACCAAACTGGATGAAACCAATAGCCTCAGTAATGTGGTGGAAGTGGCGGAACGGTTGCAGATTCCGTTATCTTATGTCACTACCGGTCAGAGTGTGCCCGAAGATATTGAAGTGGCGACCTTTGATGTGATTAAGCGGTATGCGGGTAAGGAGATCGTCAATGCGTGATCAAGCGGAACGTCTAAGGGAACTAGTCAACAGTCAGAACCAGAAGTTTCTTTCCCATAAAGCACGTATCATCGCCGTGACTAGCGGTAAAGGCGGAGTAGGCAAAACCAATTTATCTGTCAATCTCTCCATTTGCCTTTCCAAACTGGGGAAGAAAGTGACCTTGATTGATACGGATCTGGGACTGGCCAATGTCGACCTCATGCTGGGCATGATTCCCCAGTATCATTTGGGCCACTTTTTCTCCGGGGAGCAGGAATTGGCGGATGTAGTGATGGAAGGTCCCGCCGGGGTAAAAGTGATTGCCGGCGGTTCCGGCCTGCAGGAACTGGCCGATATTAGCCCGTGGCAGTTGGAGAGTTGTATTAACAGTTTAAATACTTTGGAAGAGGATAACGATTTTATTATTCTTGACACCGGAGCGGGTATTTCCAATAAAGTAATTCGTTTTTTATTGGCGGCAGAAGAACTAATCGTGGTCACCGTTCCGGAACCGACTTCCATCGCCGATGCTTACGGGGTGATCAAAATTATTACCAAAGAGAACCCCAAAGCCCGGATTTATGTGGCGGTGAACATGGTACGCAGCGAAGAAGAAGGTGAACAAGTAATCGAGCGTTTGAGCATGGTGGCGGAGAAATTTTTACACTATCCGCTGGAATCTTTAGGGTGTATTTTTTACGACAGTAATGTTCCCAAAGCGGTTAAGCAGCAACAACCTTTCTATCTCACCCACCCCAATTCCAGGGCTTCCCAGAGTGTGATGAAAATGGCCCAAAGGTTGCTCTGCTTACCGGAACAGCCATCGGAAGGGATTGTGCTTTTTTTCCGGAAATTGTTTTCCAGGTAGTAGCCCATGCGGGATTTCCGGGTTGTGGTTTTGAGGACATTAGCCTAAGAAAGGATCGCAAACGGAAAGGCTTGTTAACGATCCTGGGAGGTGAAAACGATGGACGTTTCTCAGTATCTGAATGTATTTATGGATGAATGTCAGGAGCATCTGCAAACACTCAACCAATCTTTACTGGCGCTGGAACAAGAACCGAACAATACGGATATCTTGAATGCCATCTTCCGGGCCGCCCACACGTTAAAGGGTGCCTCCGCGACTATGGGTTTCAATAAAATGTCCAACGTTACACACGCGATGGAAGATGTCTTAAGTCTCCTCCGCCAGAACGAGTTACAGGTCTCCGCCGAACTGGTGAATGTCTTATTTGAGGCGCTGGATTTATTGGAGGTACTCGCCCAAGGCATCGCAGAAGGCCGGGAAGAAGATGTGGAAATTGCCGGCGTCATTCAGCGCCTGCAAAAGTTCAGCAGTAAAAGCCAGGAACAGGAGGCTAAAGCGGAAACCGGAAGCCAGCAGGAGCGCCGGAAGACCCTCCAGTTACGGTACTTGCCCGCGGAGATCGAACAAATTAAAAAAGCGGTGGAGGACGGTTTAACCCTTTATCATCTCCATGTTTATTTGCAGGATGAGTGTCTCCTCAAGGGAGCCCGCGCCTTTATGATCCTCCGGGAGATTGAAGCCCACGGTGAAATAGTGCGGACCATTCCCACCTCCAAAGAACTGGAGGATGAGCGGTTTGAGAATGATTTTATCATCGGGATCCTGAGTAAGAAACCCCTCGAAAATTTGGTCCAGTTTCTCGAAAAGATGCTGGACGTGGCCAAAGTCGAGGGTGAAGTGGTCAATCCTGAAAACCTCCTGGTGGAACGGCGGGGGGGCGAAGTCACTAAAGCCAGTAGTAGCAGTCCCGGTCCGGATCAGCAAAAAACGGCGCATGCCAAAGCTCCTTCCAATGTCTCCCCAACAGTCCGGGTGGACATCCGGAAACTGGACGACTTAATGAATCTTGTGGGTGAACTGGTGATCACCCGCTCCCGTCTGGAACAGTTGAGTTTGGAGAAGAAGGACCAGACACTGGCGGAGACCGTGGAACATCTTTCCCGTCTGACCATGGACTTGCGGGATCAGGTGTTGAAAACAAGGATGGTCCCCGTGGAGCACGTTTTCTCCCGTTTTCCCCGTTTGGTGCGGGATTTAGCCAAGGAGACCGGTAAGGAAGTCCACTTGGAGATTTCGGGGGCGGAAACCGAGTTAGACCGGACGGTGATTGATGAGATTGCGGATCCGCTGGTCCACATCATCAGAAACAGTGTGGACCATGGGATTGAAAAGCCGGAGGAACGGAAGGCTGCCGGGAAACCCCTGCCGGGGGTGGTGGCACTCAACGCCTATCAGGCCGGTAACAATGTAATTATTGAAGTGACCGATGACGGCGCCGGCCTTAATCTGGATAAGATCAAAAGCAAAGCCCTGGAACGGGGGATTGTTACCGAAGAAGTCCTGGAGAACATGAGTGAAGAAGATGTGATGAACCTGATCTTCTTGCCCGGTTTCTCCACTTCCGACAAGGTGACGGATATCTCCGGCCGGGGCGTTGGCATGGATGTGGTGAAAACCAAGATCACCAATCTCGGCGGGATTGTCGAACTTTCTAGTCAGCCGGGGGAAGGAACGAAGATTACGATCAGATTGCCTTTGACGCTGGCCATTATTCAAACCCTCATTGTACAACTGGGGAATGAAGTTTTTGCGATTCCCTCCACCCTGATCGACCAGACGATCAGTGTCGCCAAGAAGGATATAAAAATGCTGCGTAACCGGGAGGTAACGTTCTACCGGGGTGAGGTAATCCCCTTGATCCGGCTCCAGGAATTTTTGGAAGTGCCGGAAGCGCGCAATACCGCCCAGGATGAGCTGGATGTGGTGGTGATCAGCAACGGGGAACGCCGGGTCGGATTTGTGGTCGATACGCTCTTGCGCCAGCAAGATGTAGTTATTAAGTCCCTGGGTAAATACTTGGGGAATATCCCCGGGATTGCCGGGGCGACCATCTTGGGCAACGGGAAGATCGCTTTGATCTTGGACCTTCGTTCCGTAGCTTAATGAAGGAGGGGAAGGTAAAGTGAAAGAAAAGAAGGAGAAACAAGAGGAAACGACCCAGATTATCGTTTTTAAGCTTGGCGAAGAAGAGTTTGGGGTTAATATTTTGCAGGTCCGGGAGATCGAAAAACTGGACCAGGGCATTACCAGGGTACCCAAAGCCCCTCATTTTGTCGAAGGGGTTATCAATTTGCGGGGTGAAATTATTCCCATTGTTGACTTGAGGGCCCGTTTTGGCTTGACCATTCCGGAGATCGGCCTTAATTCCCGGGTGATCATTGTCGAAGTGGGGGAAGCCCTGGTGGGGATGTTGGTCGACGCGGTGGAGGAAGTTTTGCGGATTCCGGTCTCCGCCATCGAACCGGCGCCGGCCATTACCAAAGGGGTGGATTCCTACTTCCTGGCCGGGGTGGCCAAGATCGGAGAACGTTTGATTGTCTTGCTGAACTTGGAACGCACTCTAAGTCCGGAGGAGGAGAAGGAATTAAAAGAAGCGGAACTGGGGGTTGAGCAATGATACAAAATTTGACTCCTCTGCAACTGGACGCCATGCGGGAAGTGGGCAATATTGGCGCCGGCCATGCGGCAACGGTGCTTTCCCAGCTTTTGAAGCAAAAGGTCTCGATGTCCGTGCCCGAGGTGGCCGTCTTGCCGCTGGCGGAGGCCTGTGATGTGGTGGGCGGCGTCGAACAACCGATGGTCGGGGTTTACTTGCGGGTTTTTGGCGGGGCGCCCAGCAAAATCCTTTACCTTTTCCCGGAGGATAAAGCGCTTTTTCTGGCCGGCTTGCTCATCAACGACCAGGAAAAATGTAAAAATCTCTTAGGAGAACTGGAAGTTTCGGCGCTAAAGGAAATTGGGAATATTCTGACCGGCGCATACGTCTACGCTTTTTCCAATTTCACCGGAATTGACATGTTATCGTCCGTACCGGCGCTCGCCTATGACATGGTTGGCGCCATCTTAAATACCATCCTGGCCGATTTGGGAGAAATGGGCGATTATGCTTTGATTATCAAGACCCAGTTGCTGGCTTGTGATGAGAGTGTGGACGGTCATTTCTTTTTGGTCCCGGATCCCGGTTCTTTGGCGACGATCTTATCTGCGTTGGGAGTGAAGGATGGATGCCAGAAACAATCCGGGTCGGAATGTCCCAATTAGTAGTCGCCGAAGCGCCGACGATTCTTGTTACTTTGGGCTTGGGTTCATGTGTCGCCGTTTGCATTTATGATTATCTTTTAAAAGTGGGCGGGATGGCCCATATCATGCTTCCCGACAGTTCCATCGCTACAGACGCTGTCAACCGGGGCAAGTTTGCCGACACGGCCATTGTTGATTTGGTGACTGCCCTGCAGAAGAAGGGGACCGCGAAAGAACGGATGGTGGTGAAGATTGCCGGCGGTGCGCAGATGTTTTCTTACCAGGGGATGGACCACCAAATTCAGATCGGCGCAAGGAATATTAAAGCGGTAGAAGAGAATTTGGCCCGGTTAGGCTTGACCATCACCAACCGTAGTGTCGGCGGAAACCTGGGCCGTTCTGTTTTTATGGATTTGTCCACCGGTGACGTGCGCGTCAAGATGTTGAATTCCCCCGAGATCATTTTATAAGAGGAATTTTTATAGCAGATGTCGAAAGAAGAAAACGATCCATTTCAGGAAGTATATACCTTAAAGGGGGAAGGGTATATAATGACCTTCAAAGGGCGGGAAGCGCAACTATGGAAAGATTATCGCCAGGGAGGTTCAGCAGCCGCCCGTGAGCAGTTAATTGTGGGGTACTCCCCCCTTGTCAAATATGTGGCCGGCCGGGTGGCTATTGGCCTCCCGCCAAATGTGGAGTTTGATGATTTGGTCAGTTACGGCATCTTTGGTTTGATTGATGCCATTGACAAGTTTGAGCCGGAAAGGGGCATTAAATTTGAAACTTATGCCATCGCCCGGATTCGCGGGGCAATTATGGACGGTTTGCGCAATAACGACTGGGTACCCCGTTCGGTGCGGCAAAAAGCGAAAGATTTGGAAAAGGTCTGCTGTGAACTGGAAAACCGTTTAGGAAGATATGCCACTGACCAGGAAATCTGTGCGTCTTTAAATATTTCCCTAGAAGAGTTTTACCGGTTGCTCAATGAAGTGAGCTGTACCACTTTGAGTTCTTTGGATGAACTCTGGTTGACCAAGAATCCCGAAGATGATAATGTCCGGGTTTTGGATTTGATTGAAAATGAAGACAGCTCGGACCCGGAAAAACTAGTCGAGATTGAGGAGTTGAAAACAGCGCTAGCGAAAGCCATCGATGCCCTCTCCGACCGGGAGAGGCTGGTGATCACCCTTTATTATTATGAAGGCTTGACCCTGAAAGAGATCGGACAAACTTTGAATATTTCCGAATCCCGTGTTTCGCAGATCCATACCAAAGCAATCTTTCGTTTGCAGGGGAGGCTGACCCGCTGGCGTAATGCAATTGGAGTTTTATAACGGAGGAGTGTTGTTAATTGGGTTTGGAACAGATTAAAGTTCAGGTAACCTCCGATCAAATGCAGGCTTTTATACAGTTGGAACCGCCACCGGAGGGAATGGCATGGCCGACCTATGAAGAGGTAATTGCAAAGCTTAATGAAGAAGGCGTCATCTTTGGCCTGAAAGAAGAGATCATTCATCGTATCGTGGAAGAAAAATCAACCAAATTAACCTTGGTTGCCGAAGGGGTTTATCCGGTCGACGGGGAGGACGCGAGTCTGAGGTTTTTCTTTGAGACCGACCGGGTTAAGCTGCTCCCCAAAGAGCTGGAAAACGGCCGGGTGGACCACCGGGAATTGTCGTTGGTCCAGAATGTGCAGAAAGGCCAAGCCTTAGTGGAGAAGAAACCGGCGACGCCCGGCACCCCCGGGAAAAACGTCCGGGGTGAAGAAGTGAAAGCCACCCCCGGGAAGGATGTCAATATTGTGCTCGGGAAGAATGTAACCTGGGAGAAAAACCAGGTCATTGCCACTTGCGACGGGGAGCCGACCAAAAGCGGAAACAAGGTGTCGGTCCAGCTTGTCCACGAAATCAGGGATAATGTAGGTTACCGGACCGGGAACATCGATTTTGTCGGTACGGTCCACATCCGGGGCGATGTGGAAAGCGGTTTTACCGTGAAAGCCGGTGGTGACGTGGTGATCACCGGCAATGTGGAAGGCGGCATCATTGAAGCCGAGGGTAACATCACCATCAACGGCGGGATTATTGGACAGGATAAATCGAGAATAAAATGTAACGGGGATCTTTATGCCCGTTATATTGACCACGCCCAGGTGGATGTGGAAGGCGAAATCAGGGTGCGGGACGCGATTATGCACAGTGTGGTCAACTCGGGACAGCGCATCGTCTTAGGCACCAAAAAAGGGATGATCATGGGCGGGGTGGTCCGGGCGGCCGATCTCATCGATGTCCAGTTTTTGGGCTCGAAGATGGGCACCCAGACCGAAGTGGAAGTTGGGATCAATCCCGGCTACCGCCGGGAACTGAACGAGATTGAGAAAAGAATGCCGGCTTTGGAAAAGGAATTGGACATGGTCGAGAAAGCCCTCAATCTTTTGAACCGGCAGGAGGAACTCTCCCCCAAACGGGAGGAGCAAAAAGCCAAATTAATCCGGACCTCTTTTGTGCTGAAAGCGGAGAAGCGCAAACTGGAAACCCGCCGGGATGAGATCATGACCCTGATCAATGAACGCCAGTTGGAACGGGGTTGTATTAAGGTGCGGCAGACGATTTATCCCGGGGTGAGGGTGATCATCGGAAAAGCGGTCCGGATCTTCAAAGATGATTTCAATTTTGCCATGTTGACTTACCAGGATGGAGAGATTTCAATTCAACCCTACCGCTAAGGGGGAATTGCGATGATTGGACCCTTAGACACGCAAGTACTTGTCAATCGAACTTTGGATGTCCAAAGGATCCAAGGTAACGTCAACCAAGTAATCGCCGAGGAAAGCCAAATCCAGAAGGAACGGCTGGATAACCAAATCCGGACCGAAGCCCAGCGCGTCCAGAGGAAAAACGAAGCGTCACCCGGACGCATCCAGGAACAGGAGAAGCGCCGGGAGGAGTATCCGCAACCAAAACGGGAACGAAAGCCAAAAACACCGGAGGCAAAGGAAGAGAAACCCGGGAAGAATCCGCAGGAATGGCGCGGACGTTATATTGATCTGGAGCTATAAAAAGAAGAGAGGGGTTTTTTATTGTCTGGTTGGCATATTTTTATTCTCCTCCTCTTGCTTATCCTTTGGTACGGGGAGCGTAAAAAGGTTACACGGAGAATTTCGGAAGTGGAGTTCCGCCTCGCGCATGTGGAAGAACTGCTGCTCGAAGTCTGCGCGTTAGTTGAAGAAGGAGAATCCGGGAGCGAACCCGCGCCTTCGGCGGTTCTTGAAAATAAGAAAGAGGAAGACCGGAAAGAGGCGAAAGAGGAAAGCCCGGCGCCAATCAAGCCTTCTCCGGTTGCCACTGTTTCTTCTCCGGAGAACAAAGCGGCCGGTCCGTCGGAAAAACCGCCGGTCCTTTCTTCCCCGTCCGGGACAGTGGCCCAGGTGGCGCAACCGGAAAGGGAAGAGAAAAAGGGGAGAAAACCAAAGGTGCCCCTGGGTAAGCTTCCCGAATGGCATCAGCAGATTATTGAGTTGTGGCAACAAGGTTTGCCGATTCCGGAGATTGCCCGCCAGACCGGAAAAGGCCAAGGCGAAGTCCAATTGATTCTTGATCTGTATTGCAAAGAGAGACCGCAAAGCTAGGAAGGGAAAGAAGGTCTCTTCGTTTTTTATTTCTTTACATTGAAAAAGATGGATAAATCTTTCTTGGTCAGCAGGGAATTGGTCGGCTTTGTGGAACATCTAATTTCTAGGTAGTTGCTCACACCGGCTTTTCCCAGGATAATGAAATTGAAAAGCAAAGCCGGGTGCATCGACAAGCAGCAAAGGTATTTCTGAGGGCGGAGAAGGCCATTCTGCCCCGGCTTGGCAGCCCGGGACAAGAGGATTTTTCTGAGTAGGATAATACTGATAATACTTGCGAGCTGACCTTAGGGCTTTGGATGAATAGGGGGAGCACCATGCTTCAGTTTGAAGTAACTAATCAACAGTTTGCCACGATCAAAGTCATTGGTGTCGGTGGCGGGGGAACCAATGCGGTGAACCGGATGATCGAAGCCGGGTTACAAGGCGTAGAATTTATCGCCATTAATACCGATGGACAAGCCCTGCTCCGTTCGAAGGCCGACGTCCGCTTGCGGATCGGTGACCAATTAACCAAGGGATTGGGCGCCGGCGCCAACCCCGAGATTGGACGGCAGGCCGCGGAGGAGAGCAGGGAAGAGATCAAGAGTGTCCTGGAAAATGCGGATATGGTCTTTATTACGGCCGGGATGGGGGGAGGGACCGGCACCGGAGCAGCCCCGATCATTGCCGAACTGGCCAAGGAAGCCGGCGCCTTAACCGTCGGCGTCGTCACCAAACCCTTTAATTTTGAGGGGAAAGTCCGGATGGCCCAGGCGGAAGAGGGGGTCAAAGCCCTGGAGGAAAGGGTTGATACATTAATTACCATCCCTAATGAACGGCTGTTCCAGATTGTCGACAAAAGGACCTCCTTTATTGAGGCTTTCAAATTTGCCGATGATGTGTTGCGCCAAGGGGTCCAGGGGATCTCCGATTTGATTACCATTACCGGTTTGATCAATGTGGATTTTGCCGACGTGAAAACGATTATGAACAACGCCGGTTCCGCCCTGATGGGAATCGGGGTGGCCCGCGGCGAAAACCGGGCGGCGGAGGCGGCGAAAACAGCGGTTTCCTCTCCGCTGCTGGAGACTTCCATCGCCGGCGCCAAGGGCATTTTGCTTAACGTGACCGGCAGTTCCGATCTGGGCCTCTTTGAAATCAATGAAGCCGCCTCCATTATTACCGAGGCGGCCGATCCCGATGCCAACATTATTTTCGGCGCGGTGATTGATGATAAACAAGGGGACGAGATTAGGATCACCGTGATTGCCACCGGTTTTCGCCAGAAGAAGCAGCGCTTGGGCTTGGAGGAGTTGGAATTAAAATCCCTGGTGGACGGGGAAGAACTGGAGATTCCCTCTTTTCTTTGGAAAAAGGGAAAACGCGGGTAAAAGAAGAGACGGTTAAACTTTTAAGCCGGATTAGCTTTGAACGTAAAAAAATAATCCTGACGACAAAATGGCCTGAAGAGGCCATTTTGTGCTATATGGGACAAACCGGCTAATTTCGGGCTTTTTCGGGAAGGTTCAGACGGAAAAAAGAGCCTGCGCCCCGTAAAAAAGAGTCCTAAACCGAAGGGGGACGGTATAAATTTATTAGAATGAAAACTACGGTCAAAAAAGGATTCACGGCTCGCGGTTGGTAGATTAAGAACAGAAAGAAGGTGGGTCGATGCGGGATGTCTACATTGACGATTGGCTCTTTGGCACTTTCGTCAGCTTGCTGATGAACTATTTGTTGCTCTGGGCGACGGACCGGATTCTCAAGAAAAAACAAGCCCGGTGGCGTCTTTTTTTGGCTTCCTTCTTAGGGGGCGTCTATTATTTTTTCCTCTGTTACCGGCTGGAGATAGGTTTGGTCGGCAAGGGGGAAGTCCTCTTCTTTACTGGGACCGGCCTCTTGATGTTGGCGTTGGCTTTTTCCCTCCTGTCCGTTCCCGATTTTCTGCGCACCGTCGGCCTTTTTCTTTTGCTCCTGGTACTTACCTCAGGGATCACCTACTTTCTGCTCTATCCCCCCTTTTTTGCCCGGCCGGTGGCCTACAGTCCATGGCAGATTATCTTCATCAACATCCTTTCCTTACTGATCGTCACTGAAGCGGGGTGGGGCTTGGTCCACCAGCTCTTGCTGGAGAAAGAATGCCTCTTTTCCCTGCGGCTCAGCGTAAACGGGGTCACCAAGGAGTTCTCGGCTTTGCTGGATACCGGTAACACCCTGGTTGCCCCCTTGACGAAGGAGCCGGTGCTGGTGGCCGAAGCCGATCTTTTCCGGGAAGTCCTGCCCCGGGAGATTCTCTCCTTAAGCGAACTCCTTGCCAAAGGGGAATTTCCAGACAACCGGGCCCTCGACTTTAGTCCGGAGTGGGCGGCCCGGCTCCGCTTCATCAGTTATACGAGCGTCGGGAGGAAGAAGGGTTTTTTGTTGGGTTTTCGCCCCGATGAAGTCTGTCTCATGCAGAAAGAACCGAAACGTCTGCCACCGGTGGTGATTGGTCTTTATCCGTTAAGCGCTTTAAGTCGGGCCGGCAATTACCAGGCACTTTTACCTGCTTCGATCCTGAGCGGCGTTTATTAACTTGTGGCGACGGAGATTGGTTTCAGCGGTATTCTGAGATTAAAGGAGGAGTCGGCCGTGCTGGGGATGAAATGGTGGCGGATCCGGTTGGCGATTAAAATCCAAATCGTCCGGATTCTGCAAAAACTTGCCCTTTACCCCAAGGTTATTTATTATATCGGCGGAAGTGATGCCCTTCCCCCTCCGCTCAGTAGCGAAGAGGAAAGTTATCTGCTGGAAAGATTAAAGACCGGTGATCCGGCGATCCGCGGCCTTTTGATTGAGCATAATCTTCGTTTGGTGGTCTATATTGCCCGGAAATTTGAGAATACCGGGGTCGGGATTGAGGATTTGGTTTCCATCGGCACCATCGGCTTAATCAAAGCGGTGAACACCTTTGATCCGGAGAAAAAAATAAAGCTGGCGACTTATGCCTCCCGTTGCATCGAAAATGAAATTCTCATGTATCTCCGGCGGAACAGCAAAATCCGTTCGGAAGTCTCCTTTGATGAACCGCTCAATGTGGACTGGGACGGGAATGAATTGCTCCTTTCGGATGTGTTGGGGACCGATAATGATGTCGCCTATAAGCAGTTGGAAGAGGAGGTTGACAAGGACTTGCTGGCCTCCGCCATGGCGGTGCTATCCCGGCGCGAACGCTCCATTGTGGAGCTGCGTTTCGGGCTAAAGGACGGGGTGGAGAAGACCCAGAAGGAAGTGGCGGATTATTTGGGGATTTCCCAATCATATATCTCCCGTTTGGAAAAACGGATTATCAAAAAATTGCAAAAAGAAATTAGAAAAATGGGTTAAGCCGTAAGGTGAAGGAGGATTTCCGGGCGGAAAGAAGAAGTAAGGGGAAAGAACCGGTTCTTTAGGAGGAAGCAGATGATGAATATCGCCAATCTACTGTCGCTGTCGCGGATTCTTTTAGCCCCGTTCATCCTGTTCTTTTTCTCCCGGAAAAACCTCTACGGCGTGCTCGCGGTCTGGGCCCTGGCGGCGCTCACCGATTTTCTGGACGGACGGATGGCGCGTAAACTGGGAAAAATCAGTGAGTTGGGGAAGATCCTGGATCCAGTGGCGGATAAGATGACCCTTGGTTTTTCCTTTCTGGCGCTGATGATCTGGAGTGATTTGCCCCTTTGGCTTGGGGTGATCTATATTACCAAAGAAATTCTCCAGTTGGCCGGCGGTTTGGTTTTTCTCAAGACCAAACAGAAGGTTATCCCCAGTAACTACTGGGGAAAAGCCAGCACCTTCATTTTTTTTGTCGGCCTCTTTCTTTATTGCCTCAACAACCAGATTGGGGTGGTTGTTCTCTCCATCGGCCTAGTCCTCTCCCTGATTGCTTTTTACACTTACTCCCGGAAGATGTTGAAGAAGGACTAGTTTTAAATTGGATTAAGATCGGCTTGCCCGAAAGGAAAGAAAAATTTCCTTGACCGAAAATGGCCCCGTGCCATTTTCTTTTTTTATTCGGGCATAATAAGTCCATGTTTTTAAGAAGGAGGAAGCAAGATGTGGTTATCCCTGATCCTGGTCTCGATCCTGCCGGGTGTCTTCTGGCTTGCCTATTTTTACCGGAAGGATCGTTACGAGCCGGAACCCAAAAAGGTGATTGCCTGGGTCTTTTTGGGCGGCATGCTGTTGGTGATTCCTGCCGGAGCCCTGGAATTGATTGGCCAGGATGGCCTGGCGGCGGCCAGGTCCAGCGGGGATTTGGGGCTGATCCTTTTGTATGCCTTCTTTTTTATCGGTCTGATCGAGGAAGGGCTTAAGTTCCTTTTCCTGCTGCTGGCGGTGAATTACCGGCGGGAGATGAATGAACCGGTGGACGGAATCATTTACGGTATTACCGTGGGCTTGGGCTTTGCCGCCCTGGAGAACCTGCTTTATACCGGAACCATGGGCTTTCAGGTGGGCCTCTGGCGGGCGGTGGTCACTTGTCTTGCCCATGCCACCTTTTCCGGCTGGGGGGGTTATTTTTTAACCGCTGCTTTACCCCGGCGCCCGGTGGTCCAGCGCTTCCCGGCCGGCTTGGGCGTGGCCCTCTTTTGGCATGGCTTATATGACTTTCTCATTTTTTTAAATACCCCTTTCTTCACCGGCGCTTCACTTTTGCTCACCGGTCTTTTGCTCTATTTCCTGCTCCGGAAGATCCGTCAACTGACGGCGGTTTCCCCCTTTGCCAATTAATTTAATCCTTTCCGGTCCGAAAAGGCGGAATCCCTTTCCGTTCCCGCGGAAAGTCTGGTATAATTGATGCTAGAATTCTGTTTGTTTGAGGTGAAAACTATGTCCGGACATTCCAAATGGTCAACGATTAAGCGGAAAAAAGAAAAGACAGATGCCCAGAAAGCGCAGGCCTTTACCAAGGTGACACGGGAAATTATCGTCGCCACCAGAGCGGGCGGGGGTGACCCGGAGCATAACTTCCAGTTGCGGCTCGCGATCCAAAAGGCCAAAGCCATCAATATGCCCAACGAGAACATTAACCGGGCGATTAAGCGGGGCTTAGGCTCCAGCGATGCCGAAGCATACGAGGAAATTCTCTACGAAGGATACGGCCCGGCGGGGGTGGCATTTTTGGTCCAAACCTTGTCGGATAACCGTAACCGGACCGCCAGCGATATGCGGTACATCTTTTCCCGGAATAACGGCAGTCTGGGGGAGACCGGCTGTGTGGCCTGGTTGTTTGAGCAAAAAGGTGTCATTACCATTCCCAAAGAAAAAGTGGCTTTGGATGAAGAGAAACTGTTTGAATTGGTATTGGAAGCAGGGGCCGAAGATCTCCGGGCTGAAGAGGATTATTACGAAATAATTACCGGTCCCGCCGAATTGGAAGCCGTCCGTAACTATTTGGAAGGAAAAGTCGAGATTGAAGAGGCGGAACTGGCTTATCTGCCCAAGAATACGGTGACCGTCAGCGGCGCCGAGGCCGAAAATGTGGTCAAGTTGGTTGAAGCCCTGGAAGATCATGATGATGTCCAAAATGTCTACACCAATTTTGAGCCGGCCGAGGAGTGAGCGGGTATAAACCCGGCCATTTTTGGGTAATTTAACCCAAAATGGCAAGGGGTGCGATCGCCGATGAAAAGGGTTGTTCCCGTTCTTTTTCTGATCCTGTTGGGCACAGGGGCGGGCTTTCTGGCCAGGACCGGCAAACTCTCCCCCGTGCTTACTCGTGTCATCAACCGGGAAGAGATAACCGCGGAATTTGTTACTTTATATACCCAATGCCAACATGAGGAGAAACTGACGCGAACATACCCCCATCAAAACTGGGCGGCCACCCTGGAAGAACTCTTCCGGGACGGCTGGTTGATTACCAGTTTTGCCGCGGAACGGGTTGCGTTGCAAAAAAAAGCGGATGATCTTTGCCGGACCTGCCGGGAAGAAGAGTTTATCGGGATTTACGGCCGGGAGATCGGCGTCTACGCCGGAAGTCCGGAGCAGCCGGGCCCTTTGAAACAGATCATTCCGGTGGATATCGGACAGCTGCCCCCGGCCGAAATTGCCGATCTCCGGGCGGGGATCATCTGCGACCAACCCCAAGACAAGTGGCGTATCTTGGAGGGTTATCAGAATTAGGCGCCTTTCAGAATTAAGTCTCCGGCAGCCCAAGGATGAAAAAACCTGGAGGACGGACTCCTCCAGGCGCCTTGGGCGATGGACCGACCTTCACGCCGGCTAACCAGGATCCCGCAGGTTTGTCACGGCACACCATTCTTCAGCACCCCGGTTAACCTTTGTCCGAACCCCTTTCCTACCGCTTGAAATTCCCGTCTTACCATGTTCCTTTTTTCCCCTTTGGGCAAGAAAAGGGCTCTGCACTCAGCCCCAACAACTCCATCTTAGCGGGGATAAGATCAAATCGTTGGGACCTTCGCGCCGACCGGTCAAGGTAAGGTTAAACATTAACCAATACCCCAACCGCTCTTTGCCCGACCTCCTTCCACCGGTGCCGGCCCTTTCCGGCAGGGTAAAATTGAGTCTTCGTTCAGCCGGTCATCTGCCAATATTATTCTATCCGGATTGGCGTAAAAATATCCCCGCCGGAGAAAACGACGAGGCGAAAAAAGAGGGAAAGGGAAAGTATAAAAAAAAGAAGTTTGGGAGGAAATACTTAAGGGTGGTAGAATAATTTTAACGTTATGTGATTTTTTTGTTTAATTTGAGGAGGGTTTGTTTTGAAGAATTATGCTGTCGACAAAATTAGAAACATCGTCCTGGTCGGTCATGGCGGATGCGGTAAAACGATGTTAGCCGAGGCAATGCTTTTTAATGCCAAAGCCGTGGACCGTTTCGGACAAGTTGACGACGGAACTTCAGTGATGGACCATGACCCCGAGGAAATTAAAAGGAAAATCTCGATAAACACCTCCCTTGCACCGGTGGAATATGCCAACCACAAAATAAATCTCCTCGATACCCCCGGTTTTTTTGATTTTGTGGGCGAGGTTAAGGCCGGCGTCCGGGTGGCCGATGCCGGGATCGTAGTGGTTTGTGCCGCCAGCGGTGTGGAAGTCGGCACGGAAAAAGTCTGGTCTTACTTGGAAGAACGGGATTTGCCGCGGATTGTCTTCATCAATAAAATGGACCGGGAAAATGCCAACTTCCATCATGTCTATGATCAGTTAAAGAGTAAATTTGGGGCCCGGGTCATCCCGATCCAGATTCCCATCGGCGCGGCCGAGAGTTTTAAAGGCTATGTGGATGTGATCGCCGGCAAAGCTTATGTCAATGGCAAGGAAGAAGAAGTCCCCACCGACCTTAAAGGCCAAGTGGAAGAGTATTATCATCTCCTCCTGGAAGCGGCGGCCGAGACCGATGATGATCTCCTCAGCAAATACCTGGAAGGGGAAGAACTCACCAAAGAAGAGGTCCTCAACGGGTTCCGGAAGGGAACCATGGCCCGGCAGATTATCCCGGTGATGTGCGGCTCGGCCCTGAAGAATATCGGCATCGAAGACCTGCTGAAGAAGATCGTGGAAGTGCTGCCTTCGCCCGCCGAGAGTGTACCGGAAGTGGCCATCGATCCCCAGTCGAACGGGGAAAAAGAACTGAAAGCCGATGCCAACGGGCCGGTGGCCGCTTTAGTCTTCAAGACCATGGCCGACCCCTTCGTCGGAAAATTGACCCTCTTCCGGGTCTACTCCGGAAAAGTAAGCTCCGACTCCTCCCTCTGGAATGCCTCCCGGAACCAGGAAGAACGGATTGGTCAATTGTTCTTAATTAAAGGGAAGACCCAAATCCCCGTCTCGACCCTGGAAGCCGGCGATCTGGGGGCGGTGGCCAAACTACAGGTGACCAGTACCAATGACACCCTCTGTGCGAAAGGTTCACCGCTTCTCCTCACGGGGACGGAATTTCCCAAGCCCAAACTGACGATGGCCGTGGTGGCCAAAACCAAGGGCGATGAGGATAAGATCAGCAGCGGACTGAACCGTCTCCTGGAGGAAGACCCCACCATTAAAGTGGAGAAGGATACCACCACAAAAGAACAGCTCCTCTCCGGCATCGGCGATTTGCATCTGGAGGTCATTGTCAGCAAGTTACAGAAGAAATTCGGTGTCCAGGTGGAGTTGAAGGATCCGAAGGTTCCGTATAAAGAAACGATTAAAGGCACCACCAAAGTCGAAGGCAAACACAAGAAACAATCGGGCGGGCGCGGACAGTACGGCCATGTCTGGCTGGAACTGGAGCCCTTGCCGCAGGGGGGCGGCTTTGAGTTCGTCGACAAGATTTTCGGCGGCGCGGTGCCCAGACAGTTTATCCCGGCGGTGGAAAAGGGCGTCCGGGAGACCATGGAAGAAGGGGTCCTGGCCGGTTATCCGGTGGTCGACGTGCGGGTCACCCTTTACGACGGCTCCTACCACAGCGTGGACTCCTCGGAAATGGCCTTCAAGATTGCCGCTTCCATGGCCTTCAAGAAAGGGTTTATGGATGCCAAGCCCATTTTGTTGGAGCCCATTGTCAACGTGACGGTGACGGTGCCCGAAGAATACATGGGTGATATTATCGGCGACCTGAACAAAAAACGCGGCCGGATCCTGGGGATGGATCCCAACCACGGCTTCCAGGTGATTAGAGCCCAAGTGCCCCTCAGCGAGATGTTCAAGTACGCCATCGACCTGCGTTCGATTACCCAAGGCCGCGGCGAATTCGAAATGGAATTTGACCATTACGAAGAAGTCCCGGCCAACCTGGCCGAGACGATTATCGCGGCGGCAAAGGCCAATCAAGGCCAATAAAGATTGAATAAAGGCCAAAAAGAAGGCACGCTGGCGTTCGTCCTGCCAACTGAAGCCAACAGGCGAAGCGCACTTTGCTGCCAAATACTGCCAAAGGACAAAATGTGCGTTTGCTGAAATTGAAAAAAGCCCTGAAAAGGGCTTTTTTCTTTTTAAAAACTATTGCCGAAGAGGTTGGCTTCGACCAGGGTACAAATCATATGCCCCAACATTAAAAAGAGTTCTTTGACACGTGGACGATTGGCAACCGGAACGTAAAAGAGGAGATCCGGACGGTGGGCTTTGAGCGGGGGATGACTACAAAAGGCAAAGGTAAAGACCGTTTTTTCTTTACCTGCCTTAATCAGCGCTTCCGCCGGCTGATTATGCTCGCCGCTGATCAGGAAGAGGCCGTCACCCTCTTGGACCTCCCGGAGCAAACCGGAAATGGGTTCTTTCCCGCCGGTGGCCGGCTCCAGAAGGGTAACAGGCAGGGGCGGATGCTTTATGTTCAAGCCGTCTTTGAAACTATCCGCGAGATCGCGGGCGATATTCCCATAAGGCGCCAGGCCCAAGATAAAAACTTGATGTTGGGTTTGAAAAATGTCCACCATCTTATTGGCGATCTCTTGGGCAAGCTCCAAGCCTTCCGTACTTAAAAGCACCGGTAGTTCCGCCAGATCCAGCAGTTGGGAGAGGATAAATTCCCGGTTCAAATTGTGCCTCAGCATTACAATCCCCCTTTTAAATCTTCCCGACCAAAGTCACCTGTCATATTCTATGAACATAAGATGAGATAAGTGCATAAGATTAAGGGATGAGGTGATGAAAATGGAAAAATACCGGTTTTGGTTTGAAAAAGCCAGCTCCAGGGAAGGCTCCTTCCGCTCCCGGGAGCACAAATTGGAGAGTGACGGTTCCGATCAAACCGTCCCGCAACCGCTGGACCAGCCTGCCTATGACCCCTGGGCCGATTGGTATAATGCCGGTCTGGACCCGGAACCTTTCACCGATCCCTTCGCTCCCCAGGCGGGACAAGAGGCGTACTTCAACTACGGGGTGGACCCCGGTTTTCAACCGGCGGAGTACGGGGAAGCTTCTCCTTGGCCGTCTATCCCGTGGGATCAAGCCGCTCATTTCCCGTGGTTTCCGGAAGGGGCGGAACCCCAAGACCGGCCCGGGGAGTGGTCCACTGGAGAAAGGGTAGAGGATCAACCCGGCCAGGATGAGACCGGAGACGAGAAGAAGAGGGCGAGGGAGAGTGAAAACTTCATCATAGCCGACGCGGAGATCCCGGGGGGAGGGGAAGACCCAACAGCCGCTTATCTTTTCGGAGCAAGGGTAGAAGAGCAGGGATGGACGGGTGTTTCGGCGCCTTGGCCGGCCGAAACGGCGGAGACTTCCGGAAGAAGCGTGGTCCAAGCAAGCGGGGGCGAGGGAGAAACGGAGTTTGATGGAGAAATTGAGCGTATAGAAGAAAATGAGACCAAGGGAGAGGTTACACCCAAGGAAGAAATGGAGCGTAAGGAAGAGCGCGAGTGGCAGGCGGTAACTGCGCCGAAGGGGGAAGCCGGACTTAGCACGGAAACCGGAGAAACCGGAGGCCGGGAGGAGCCGGAAGGGAAAGTGGAGAACCGGCCGGGAGAGGAGACCATGGGCAACGCAGCGGACGGCGAAGAAGGGCAAAGCGGGGAGGAAAGGGAAACGCCGAGCAGTGCGGAAACCGGAGGGAAAGCCCAACCCGGCAGCCCGAATGAAACGGGGGATGAGGAGAAAAGCAAGGAAGGCCGGCGCATAATCGTCTGGCGTAATTTCCCCGCCAAAGGCCTCTGAAGCCCAGGCGCCGGGGGAGAAACGCCATGTAATAACTGATTTCTTTTGGGTTAATGGCATAACCCAAAAATTTTTTAAAAAAGGATATAGACAAGATAAAATGTCTGTGGTAAAATAAGTTTTGCGTCCGGGAGAGAGAAAAGCCCCAGGACGTGCAACAAACCTTAACTGAACCCTGAAAACTGAACAGCCAGACAGGTAAGGGCGCCTTTCCGGGGGACCGGGGAGGAGCCAAAAAAGTGCGGGCTTATTGCCGGGGAGGCAATAAGTCTGGACGCGTCAAACAAGTAAAAGATGAGCTTAAATCGAGCTCTTCAAGATTTTACGGAGAGTTTGATCCTGGCTCAGGACGAACGCTGGCGGCGTGCTTAATACATGCAAGTCGAACGGGGCCTAGCCGATAGGTTTCACTTATTGGCGAAAGCCTAGTGGCGGACGGGTGAGTAACGCGTGGGCAATCTGCCC
>DATCJZ010000024.1:0-24507 GCA_036562545.1 Capillibacterium sp.
TTTTTTTGACGGGTACAAAAACAATCCGGAGTATGCCCTCAAGACGCTGGAGGCGGCGCTGGACGGGGGCGCCGATTGTCTGGTCCTTTGCGACACCAACGGCGGTTGCTTCCCGTCGGAGATCGTCCGGATGGTCCAGGCGGTCAAGGAGCAATTCCAGGTTAAACTGGGCATCCATACCCACAATGACTGCGGGATGGCCGTGGCCAACAGCATTATGGCCGTGGAAGCGGGGGTCACCCATGTGCAGGGCACCTATACCGGTTTTGGGGAGCGGTGCGGGAATGCCAACTTAAGCACCATCATCCCCAATTTGCAGTTGAAACGGAATTATCTGTGCATCCCCGAGGAGCAGATGGTCAATCTTACTTACACGGCGCGGAAGATTGCGGAGATTGCGAACGTCACTTTATACAAGCGCGATCCCTATGTGGGGAACGCGGCCTTTGCCCATAAGGGCGGGATGCATATCGATGCGGTCAGCAAAGTCCCCAGCTCCTTTGAGCATATCGATCCCAGCCTGGTGGGGAATAAACGCCGCTTCCTCATGTCGGAGGTGGCGGGCCGGAAGACGATCGTGGAAAAAATTAAGGAGATCAACCCGGCCATCGATAAGAACTCGCCGGAAGCGGAGGAGATTATCCAGCGGATCAAGGAGCTGGAGCACCAGGGTTACCAATTTGAAGGGGCGGAAAGTTCCTTTGAATTGATTGTCCGTAAGCAACTGGGCAAATATAAACCCTTTTTTCAACTGGAAAAGTTTCAGCTCATGACGGAGCAGCCCAAAAACGGCGGCCCGTCGGCCTCGGCTTTGATCAAGGTGAATGTGGACGGTAAATCGGAGATCACCGCCGCGGAGGGGAACGGTCCGGTCCATGCCCTCGACCAGGCCTTACGTAAGGTGCTGGAGGTTTTTTACCCGGAACTTTCCCAGGTTCACCTGACCGACTTTAAAGTCCGGGTCATCGATTCCAACCGGGCTACCGCCGCCAAGGTGCGGGTGCTGATCGAATCCACCGACGGCGACACGGTCTGGACGACGGTGGGCGTCTCCACCGACATTATTGAAGCCAGCTGGATTGCCCTGGTGGACTCCATCGAATACAAACTCCTTAAAGACCTGGAAAAGAAGGTAAAAGTTTTTCTGTGACGGAGGAAAGAAAATGGGAATGACGATGTCACAAAAGATCCTAGCCGCCCATGCGGGTAAAGACGAAGTGAGGCCGGGCGAACTGATCGAGGCGAAACTCGATCTCGTCTTGGGGAATGATGTGACGACACCGGTGGCGATTAAAGAGTTTGCCAAGACCGGCTGCACCCGGGTGTTTGACCGGGAAAAGATCGCCATCGTCCCCGATCATTTCACCCCCAATAAAGACCTGAAGGCGGCGGAGCAGTGCAAGCAGGTCCGGGAGTTTGCCCGCCGGATGGGGATCGTCAACTATTTTGAAGTGGGCGAGATGGGGATTGAGCATTGTCTCATCCCGGAGCAGGGGCTGGCGGTGCCGGGGGATTTGATTGTCGGCGCCGACTCCCATACCTGTACCTACGGGGCCCTGGGCGCCTTTGCCACCGGGGTGGGCAGCACCGACATGGCCGCCGGGATGGCCTTGGGCCGCTTGTGGTTTAAAGTCCCAGCCGCCCTGAAGTTTGTCCTGAAGAACAAACCGGCGCCCTGGGTTACGGGGAAGGATATCATTCTCCATATTATCGGCCGGATCGGGGTCGACGGCGCCCTCTACAAATCCATGGAGTTTGCCGGGGACGGCCTCGCCTTTCTCTCGATGGACGACCGGTTCACCATTGCCAACATGGCGATTGAAGCCGGGGCGAAAAACGGGATCTTTCCGGTGGATGAAGCCACCATGGCCTACGTCAAGGAGCATGCCACGAAAACCTGGCGGATTTATGAACCCGACGCCGATGCGGTCTACGACGCCGAGTATGAAGTGGATTTGAGCGCCCTCCGGCCGACGGTGGCCTTCCCGCACCTGCCCGCCAACACCAAAACCATTGATGAAGTGGGGGAGATCCCCGTCGACCAGGTGGTGATCGGTTCCTGCACCAACGGACGGCTCTCGGATCTGAGAATGGCGGCCCAAATCTTAAAGGGGAAAAAGGTGAAGAAGGGGGTCCGGGTCCTGGTCTTCCCGGGAACCCAGCGGATTTACCTTGAGGCCTTGCGGGAAGGAATCATCGAGGATCTGGTGGCGGCCGGCGCCGTGGTTTCCACGCCCACCTGCGGTCCCTGCCTCGGCGGACACCTGGGGATTCTGGCCAAGGGGGAACGGGCGGTCGCCACGACCAACCGGAATTTTGTCGGGCGGATGGGCCATCCCGAGTCCGAAGTATATCTGGCCAGCCCGGCGGTGGCCGCCGCCTCGGCGTTGACCGGGAAGATTACGGATCCGGCTCTGATCTAGGGAGTGTCTCCCGACATCACCGGAGCAGAATGGTGTTTCCTTGCTCCAAAAAATTTCTTGGAGTATTCTAAAGCCCAGCTCCAGTTGAAGGCAGGTAGCCGCTTGGTGGTTCCTCCTGAACCAAAAGCGGCACGTGACCTCCCTGTCGCGTGACCCGCTTTCAACCTCCGCTTCGCGAAGAATACTTGCTAAAGAAATTCTGGTCGCCGGAGAACACCATTCTGCTCCGGCCGGATAAAGATTAAAGTCTTCATTCTATACAGGTGGCGAAGTTCGAATGATGTGGTTGTTTTCTATTGAGTCGTAAGGAGGTCTGTGATGAAAGCCAAGGGCAGAGTCTTTAAATACCGGGATAATGTGGATACGGACGTGATTATTCCCGCCCGCTATCTGAACACCTCGGACCCGCAGGAACTGGCCGCCCACTGTCTGGAGGATCTGGATCCGGAGTTCAGCCGGAAAGTACAACCGGGGGATATCATTGTGGCCGGGAAAAATTTCGGTTGCGGTTCTTCCCGGGAGCACGCTCCCGTGGCCATCAAAACAGCGGGCGTGACCTGTGTCATTGCCGCGACGTTCGCCCGGATCTTTTACCGGAACGCCATCAACATCGGGCTGCCGATCCTGGAATGCCCGGCGGCGGTGGCGGGGACGGACGCCGGTGATGAACTGGAGATTGATTTTGACCGCGGCCTGATCACGAACTTGACCAAAGGCCGGGTTTTTGAGGCCCAGCCCTTTCCCGAGTTTATGCAGAAGATTATTGCTGCGGGTGGACTGGTCAATTACATCAAAGCGGAAGCCAGGTAGCCGCTTACGCCGGCAATTTCTACCGGGGCGGAATGGTGTTTCCCCGCTCCGTTGAATTTCCCGGCGTCTTCAAAGCTGAAAAGCCCGAAAAAGGGAGGTGGCCCGGATGGGCACGTATCGAATTGCGGTGATCCCCGGGGACGGGATCGGACCCGAGGTGGTAAAGGCGGCGTTAGCTGTCTTGGCGCAGGTCGGGGTGAAATACGGCCATCAGTTTAAAACAAAAACATTGCTGGCCGGCGGATGTGCCATTGATGCCACGGGGAGTCCCTTACCTCCGGAGACGGTTGAAGAGTGTCAAAAGAGTGATGCGGTGCTTTTGGGCGCCGTCGGCGGCGCCCGGTGGGATCATTTGCCCGGTGACCAAAGACCGGAGCAGGCGCTTTTGGGGCTCCGGGGCCGGCTCGGCCTCTATGCCAACTTAAGGCCGGCCCATTTATACCGGGAATTGTGGGAGGCCTGTCCCTTGAAGCCGGAGATCATCGGGGAAGGCCTTGACCTCCTGGTGGTCCGGGAATTGACCGGCGGGATCTATTTCGGACCCAGGGGCCGCCGCCAGACGGAAACCGGGGGCGAGGAAGCCTTTGACACCGAAGTTTACAGTGAGGCGGAGGTGGAGCGGATCGCCCGGATGGCCTTTAACCTTGCCCGCCAGCGCCGGCGGAAAGTGACCAGCGTCGATAAGGCGAATATCCTGGAAAGCTCCAGGTTATGGCGGTCGGTGGTCAGCAGGGTGGCCGCCGACTACCCGGAGGTTGAGCTCAACCACTTATATGTGGACAATGCCGCCATGCAACTGGTGAGAAACCCGCAGCAGTTTGATGTGATCGTCACCTCCAACATGTTCGGGGATATCCTCTCCGATGAGGCCAGTATGATCACGGGTTCCATCGGGATGCTCCCCTCGGCCAGTCTGGGCGAGGGAAATTTCGGCCTTTACGAACCGGTGCACGGTTCCGCTCCCGACCTGGCCGGGAAGGACCAGGCCAACCCGCTGGCGACGATTCTGTCGGTGGCAATGATGCTCCGCTATTCTTTGGCCCTTCCCCGGGAAGCGGCCGCCATTGAACAGGCGGTGGAGAAGGTCTTGGCCGACGGATACCGGACCGCCGATCTGATGAGTTCCGGTAAGAACCTGGTTGGCACGGCAGAAATGGGAAGACTGGTCGGCAGCGGTATTTAGATTTGAGGAAAGGGAGTATTTTTGTAGATTGGTAGAGCGCATGTGAAGAAAGGGGTGTTCCCATGCGGAGCGATGCAGTAAAAGTGGGTTTGGAGCGGGCGCCCCACCGCTCGCTCTTTAAAGCTTTGGGTTTGACCGAGGAGGAGATTAACCGGCCCCTGATCGGTATCGTCAGTGCCCACAGCCAGATTGTGCCGGGGCATCTGCACCTGGACCAGATCGCCGAAGCAGTCAAGACCGGGGTGGCCATGGCCGGGGGCACACCCATTGTTTTTCCAGCGATTGGCGTATGCGACGGGATTGCCATGGGCCATCTCGGGATGCATTATTCTCTACCCTCCCGGGAACTGATTGCCGACAGCATCGAGACCATGGCCTTGGCCCACGGTTTCGACGGCTTGGTCCTGATTCCCAACTGCGACAAGATTGTTCCGGGGATGTTGATGGCCGCCGCCCGTTTGAACCTCCCGGCGATTGTGGTAAGCGGCGGGCCGATGCTGAAGGGATCGGGGGGCGGAAAAGGGATTAGCCTCACGGATATGTTTGAAGCCGTCGGCGCCTTCAAGGCCGGAAAAATCGGCCCCCGGGAGCTGGCGGACTATGAAGAGAACGCCTGTCCCACCTGCGGTTCCTGTTCCGGGATGTTCACGGCCAACAGCATGAACTGCCTGACCGAGGCACTGGGGATGGCGCTCCCCGGCAACGGGACAATTCCGGCGGTCTATGCGGCCCGGCTCCGGCTGGCCAAAAAGACCGGCATGCGCATTGTGGAGTTGGTCAAGGAGGAGATCACGCCCAGGTCGATCTTGACGGAAGATGCTTTCCACAATGCCCTGGTGGTCGATATGGCCTTGGGCGGCAGCACCAACAGTATGCTCCATTTGGCAGCGATTGCCTATGAAGCCGGGGTCAAGTTTGACCTGGAGTTGGCCAACCAAATCAGCGCCGAAACGCCCAACTTGTGCCGGCTGGCACCGGCCGGCCGCCATTTCGTGGAGGACCTCCATGCGGCCGGGGGGATTCCTGCGGTGATGAAGGAGCTGACGCGAAAAGGATTGCTGAAAACCGGTTGTCTCACCGTTACCGGCCGGACGCTCGGGGAGAACATCGCCCCGGCGGCGAACGTGAATCCCACGGTGATCCGTCCGGTGGACCAGCCGTACGCCCCCACCGGCGGGATTGCGGTGCTCAAAGGGAACCTGGCCCCCGACGGCAGTGTGGTGAAGCGGAGCGCCGTGGCCCCGGAGATGATGGTCCACGCAGGGCCGGCCCGGGTCTTTGACAGTGAGGATGAGGCGGTGGCCGCTATTTTGTCCGGAAAGATCAAGAAGGGTGATGTGGTGGTCATCCGTTACGAAGGCCCCCGGGGCGGGCCCGGGATGCGGGAAATGTTGATGCCCACCTCTGTCCTGGCCGGGATGGGTTTGGATGCGGAGGTGGCATTGGTGACGGACGGCCGTTTCAGCGGTGCCACCCGCGGCGCCGCCATCGGCCATGTCTCCCCCGAAGCCGCCGAGGGCGGCCCCATCGCCTTGATCCGGGAGGGGGACCTGATTGCCATCGACATCGAAAAGGGAACACTCACCCTCCAAGTGGACGAAGCGGAATTGCAGCGGAGAAAAGCGGAGTGGGTGGCGCCCCCGCCCAAGATCAACCAAGGGTACCTGGCCCGTTATGCCCGGTTTGTCTCCTCCGCCAGTGAAGGGGCGGTTCTGAAGCTTTGACCGCAAGACCCGGCCTGAATAGGTTAATGCGGAAAAGAAAAAGCTGAACTGAGCAGCGGCAGAAAAGGTGGTGTGTGGATTGCGTCTGACTGGAGCCGACATTTTAGTGGAATGCCTTATCGAACAAGGGGTTGATACGATTTTCGGGTACCCCGGAGGCGCCGTGCTAAATATTTATGATTCCTTATATAAATACCGGGACCGGATCCGGCATTATCTGACCTCCCACGAGCAAGGGGCGGCCCATGCCGCCGACGGCTATGCCCGGGCTTCCGGGAAGGTGGGTGTTTGTCTTGCCACTTCCGGCCCGGGCGCCACCAATTTGGTGACCGGCATTGCCACGGCCTACATGGATTCCATTCCGCTGGTGGCGATCACCGGGAATGTGCCCGTCAGTTTAATCGGGAAGGACAGTTTTCAGGAAGTGGACATTACCGGGATTACCATGCCCATCACCAAACATAATTTTATGGTCAAAAAAGTCGAGGACCTGGCCACCATCGTCCGGCAGGCCTTTCTCATTGCCAAAGAGGGGCGGCCCGGTCCGGTCCTGATCGACATTCCCAAAGATATTACGGCACAGAAGTGCGAGTTTGTCCCGGAAACAGTTGGCCTGCGGAAACGGAACCATTACCGGATCACCGACGAAGCGATTGCCAAAGCGCTGGACCTAATCCATAATGCGGAAAAGCCTATGATTTACGCCGGTGGCGGGGTGATTGCGGCGGAGGCCGCCGCCGAACTGTACGAGTTGGCGGTCAAGATCAACGCGCCGGTTACCTTGAGCCTGATGGGGATGGGCGCTTTTCCGGCCACCCATGAACTGTACACGGGAATGATCGGCATGCACGGGACCAAGGCTTCCAACCTGGCAGTGACCCAATGTGACCTCTTGATCGCCATCGGCGCCCGTTTCAGCGACCGGGTCATCAGCAAGCTGGACCGGTTTGCGCCCAAGGCCAAAGTTCTCCACATCGATATCGACGAAGCGGAAGTCAACAAGAACGTCCGGGTGACCCACCACATCATCGGGGACGTCAAGGAAGTTTTGCAAAGGATTAACCGGGGGATTCAGCCGAAGGACCGTTCCCCGTGGCTCCGCTATGTGATGGAGTTGAAAGGGCAAAATGGGAAAGAAGCAAATGGTAAGAGTTTAACCCCCGAGTATATCCTGGAACAAATCTACGCCCTGACCGGCGGCGAGGCGATCATCTGCACCGAAGTGGGGCAGCACCAGATCTGGACCGCCCAACATTACAAGTTTACCAAACCACGGACTTTCATCAGCTCCGGCGGACTGGGCACGATGGGGTTTGGGCTGGGCGCGGCGATCGGAGCTTCCCTCGCCCGCCCGGGGAAACGGGTCATTAATATCGCGGGTGACGGCAGCTTTCGCATGAACCTCACGGAACTGGCCACCGCCGTTGAGTATAAGCTTCCTATTATTATAGTGATCATGAACAACCATGCTTTGGGCATGGTCCGGCAGTGGCAGAGTATGTTTTACGGAAAACGTTATTCCCACAGCAACCTGGACCGGCCGACCGACTTTGTCAAACTGGCCGAGGCCTTTGGCGCGGCGGGTTACAACCTCACCGCCAAGGAAGATGTGGTACCGGTGCTGAAGGAAGCTTTGGCTTCAAACCGGACGGCCGTCATTAATTGTGAAATCGACCGGGAGCAAATCGTCTTGCCGATGGTACCGCCGGGCGCCGCCTTGGAGGATGTGATCGTCGACGAGGCGGAACTGGTGCGGAATTGACATATTCAACAGCCGGCAAAGAAGGAAACGGAAAAAGCCCGGCAGGGAGGCGTTTGACTTCGGAAACCGTTATAGTTTATAATTGAGGCAACAATTGAATAGTTATCCTCTTAAGGTGCCGTCAAGGCTTAATAGGGAAACAGGTGGAAATCCTGTACGGTCCCGCCACTGTGAGAGGGGAGCTCTTGCCAATCGCCACTGGTTTAGCCTGGGAAGGTGGCAAGCAGCGATGAACCCGAGTCAGGAGACCTGCCTTAAGTTGTAGTCACGTAACCTACGGAGGATAGGGGGTGATGGTTGCTGGATTATTATGCCTTTAATCCGTTGTGGGTTAAAGGCTATTTTTGTTAATTGTGGGGAAATATGCTATACCAATTAGCCAAGGAAGGATGAGACCGAATGCGACGTTTCGTTTATCCGTTCATTTACATAGTCCTGTTTTTGCTGGTTTGTACAGTTTTGCCGGTCGCCGGGGCGGAAGAAGAGGAGTTTGATGAAGAGCTTGTTGTTACGGCGACGAAAATTCCCCAACCCATTACGGAAGCACCCGGTATGATCCAAACGATTGATGAAGAAACCATCACCGAGGATCGGAACAAAAGTGTGGCCGAGGTACTGATGGAGGAGGGTTTTACCGTCTCGACCAACGGCGGGGAGAATTCTCAAGCCAATATTCAATTGGGCGGCGCCTCCGCTGCCCAAACATTAGTGATGGTTGACGGGATTCCCCTTGCTGGCGGGGCCACGGGGATCGTAGACTTAAGTGCCTTTCCCCTTGCCGGGGTGGAAAAAATTGAAGTGGTGAACGGTCCTTTATCGGCCCTTTACGGTGCCAATGCCCTCGGCGGCGTGGTCAATATCATCCCAAACCTGACCGGCGGACGGGAAGAGCGTTTTTATCTCAGCGGCGGCTCCTTCGGTTCCGCCCGCGGCAGTTTCCAGCTGAACCGTGAACGGTGGGGATTGGCGGTCGGCGGGGCGACAACCGATGGCCACCGTCCCCATTCCGCCGCCGAACGTTACGATCTGGCGGCCCAGTTTAATCTGGTCCAGCAAAAAACGGAGTTTTTAAAACTCTATGGCGGTTACCGAAGAAAAAAGGCCCAAATTCCCGGAGATGAGACCTCGGCGGGCTATGGTGAACAGGAGGATGGAAATCTATTCCTGAATTTGACGGGAAGAAAGGAATTCAACGATCGTTCGCTGGAGGGCAAGCTTTCTTACCAGAGCTTGGATAATCACTATAATACGGATCGCCATCTTTTTACGCGGTGGGCCTCGGACTTGACCTACCGGTATGACTATGGGATGCACCGCTTTTTGGCCGGTTTGGCCTATAATTATGATACCTTGGACAGCACCACCTCGGGTAAACACCGGCAGGACGGAATTGGGCTTTACCTTCAGGATCTCTGGGACCTTAATGCCGCCTTGCTCCTCCATTCCGGGCTGCGCTGGGACCGAGTCGGTCAAAACCAAGCCCTCTCTCCCCGGTTTGGTCTAACCTGGTTCCTTACGGACCATTTCAACCTTGGGCTTAACTATGGGACCGCTTTCCGGGTACCATCCATGAATGATTTATACTTTAGCGATCCGTGGTCGCAAGGGAATCCCGACTTGACCCCGGAAAAAGGGGAAAAGTGGGAAATAACCGGCCATTGGAAAGGCGCACAAACGTCTGTTTCCGCTAATCTTTTCCTATCTCATCTTCAAGACGGGATATTTTGGTCTTCTTTGAACGGGAAACTCCAACCCCAAAATATGGAGAAGATTAAAATCTCTGGTTTTAGTTTGAACGCGGCGTACGTCTGGGGACCCCTGGAGACCAGTTTCGGTTATGCGTTCACGGATAAAAGGGGCTGGGATTCCCCGCAAAACGGATACTCCAAGGATCTAAACCATTTTGGACAACACCGTTTCCACCTGAAGGGTGAGGCCGACTTGGGCAAGTTGATTTGTGACACCGGTTGTCAAGTGGTGCTCGGCCGGGTTGATACGCTTTCCGGCGAGAAGCTGCCCGACTACCTTCTCCTCTCCGCCGGCCTCCGGTATCAGCTTGGCACCAATTATACGCTCAGTCTTGAGGTGGAGAATCTGACCGATACCAAATATCAAATCCAGAAGGGCTATCCCATGCCGGGAAGGAGCTTCAAGTTAATGCTGAGCGGGTGTTATTGAGGTGTTTCCCTTTGTTCCTTAAAGCACTGCTCATCTCCATCCTAATCCATTTACTGGTCTTAAGCTGGGACGGCGCCGGCTTCTCCTTTTTCTTCCGGCGCACGCGGGAGATTCCCCTCCGTGAACAGCATTTGGACTACAGATTGGTTACCTTGGTGGAGCTTCCTCCGTCACCGGCGGTAAACGGTAAAGGGCCGGAAGTCCCCCCCAAAACAAAGGTGGACCTTGAAAGTCCAAGGCAAACGACCGCCACCGGTTTCAAAACAAAGGGGAAGGAGCGGGCCCCGCTGGCTTCACCGGCGCCAAGATCTCCCGCCCTTGCCGGTCACGGGCCTGCACCGGCAGAAAAGATGGGCGTTTCTGTCCAGCAAGGTCAAGCAGCCGCGACCGGTCAAGGGTTAACCCTTGACGGTCAGAAACAATCGTCGAATGACCCGTTTCTCCAGGCAGTGGAAGCAGAAAACGGAACGGGTGGCGAAGGGGAAACGGGGGCATATGATGCGACGGCCCTCAAAACGGAGGTCGATCCATCTGCTGAACGCGGAAGTGACTGGGCGAACGGGGTAAGCCCGGGGTCGGCTTCCTCTTTTGCCAATGGGGTCGACGGTAAGTTAGGCCATGGGGGAAAGGATGCGTTTCCGGCCGAAGGTGAAGATGGTGCCGGCCCCGCAGCCCCGGTCAAAGTTTATCATACCGATCCGGTTTATCCCTTGCTGGCCAGGCGCCGGGGCTGGGAAGGCACAGTTTATCTTGTCCTTCTGCTTGATCCGGAAGGAACGGTGTTAACGGTTGAGCTGACCAAGTCATCCGGATATGCGGTGCTCGATGAAGCGGCAATGGAAGCGGTTAAACAGTGGCGGTATACCTGGCAGGAGGGGCAGACGGCGGCGGCCGAGGACCGGAAAGTAAGCGTAAAAATAACTTTTTGCCTGACAGAGTAATTGCTTTATAAGGAAAGATGGTGAAAATGGTCGAGGAGACAAAGAACGCAAGAACCGGCGAAAGTCGCCGCTTTGATTTGGTAGAATTAGATTCAGTGCAAAACATCATGGCTTTACTTTAACCGAATATAATGCTTAAAAATGGAAAAGAGCGGTGTAACGCTATAATTAATTAAAGAAGGAACGAGGCGGTCAATCTGATCGCCTCATTCCTTTTCACTTCATACCGCAAAGACATGCCGGCCAATCCGGTTAATCACCGGGCGGGACCAGATCCAGCTGTACGGGTTATGAATTTTGGCCGGATTGTAGAAATAAAGGGCGCCCCCGGTTGGATCCCAGCCGCTGAGGGCTGCTTTGGCCGCCTTCAGCGCGCTGCCGGTCAGCAGCTGCCAAAGCTGGCCGTTGGCCACCGATTCAAACTCCCCGGCCTTGTAAATATTCCCCGCGATGGTGTTGGGGAATTTCCCCGATTTAACCCGGTTCAGAATAACCGCGCCGACAGCGACTTGTCCGGTAAAAGGTTCGCCGCGGGCTTCGCCGTTAATCAACCGTGCCAGCAGGTAAAGATCACGCTCACTGACACCGGCCGGCGCCGCGGCTCTGGTCGTCTGCGCCGCCGGTTGCCTTTCAGGAATCCATAATTTCCCACCGGCCCAAATTTGATCCCCGGATAGTCTGTTGGCGGCTTTTAACGTGTTAATCTCCGTGCCGTAACGTTGCGCCAAAGTGTAAAGGGAGTCCCCCCACCGTACCTGATAGGTCCAGGCGTAAACTGGACTGGAACAGGCAAAGATCATGATCCCAAGCAAACTGTAGGTTACCAATTTCATTTTTCTTTTTTTCAGCATTCTTGTCTTCAAGTTCAGCATAATCCAACCCCTTTCTTGATTTTCCACGCCGCAGCGCGCCGGTATCTTACCCTTGTTGAATGGCCGGTTGGGATATCGGGTCTTGGGGGGCCGATTGATGCATTATAACATCAGTTTTCAGGGTTGTCGACCGGGATGTAAAAAGGTATAAAGCCGGGATTTTGAGTATAACTAAGCATCCAAAAGCTATTTTCAGTTAACATAATAAAATGCGGAGACTAAGCCCCTTTCTGTTAACGATTTCCCCGGTAGCTTAGGCGGTATTTTGCACATTAAAGCCGTTTTGTTTGAAGATGCGGGTGCCGATGTAAGCCTTTAAGCCAACCTGAAAGGCGGATTTCTTTCGGTAAGGGGCTAAAAAGAGCAGGTAATTACGGAAAAAGGGCAGAAATTATTAATAATTGGCTCGCAGATCCCGCCTCTTCTTCAAGTGGAGGCGATCATGGCCATCGCGCTCTGTCAATGGAGATCATCGCCAAAACAGTGGAACAATACCTACCAAAGCGGGAAGCCCGGCTTTGGAGAAGCGAGGAGGAATTCAATGAATACAGGTAACCGGATATTTAAACCATTACCCCTGCGCAAGGTGAAACTTAGCGGTGGCTTTTGGGGAGAAAAAAATCAGTTGGTTCGGGAGAAAGTCATCCCTCTTCAGTGGCAGATATTAAATGATGAAATCCCCTCCGCTGGACTTAGTCATGTCATCAAAAATTTCAAAATCGCGGCCGGGGAAGCAGAGGGTGAATTTCACGGGCAAGTCTTCCAAGACAGTGATCTCGCCAAGTGGTTGGAAGCCGTAGCTTATAGTTTGACTACTAATCCCGACCCTAAGTTGGAAGAACTTGCGGATCAGATGATTGACCTGATCGGAAGGGCTCAACAGGCAGACGGTTATTTAAATACCTATTTTACGCTTAAAGAACCGGATAAACGCTGGAGTAATCTTCGGGATTGCCATGAATTATATACAGCCGGCCATTTTATTGAGGCGGCGGTGGCCTATTATCAGGCAACCGGTAAAAATAAGTTTCTTAACCAGATGTGTAAATTAGCCGACCATATTGACAAGGTTTTTGGCCGCGAAAAGGGTAAGAAACCGGGCTATCCCGGGCATGAGGAGATTGAATTAGCTTTAGTCAAACTGTACCGAGTGACCGGGGAAGAAAGATATTTAAAACTTAGCAAGTATTTCATTGATCAACGCGGGCAAAAACCCAACTATTTTGAGACAGAAGCAAAAGGCAGGGGAGAGCAGTTTTCCGCCGAGAGTAGACATTTTGGCTTAGGATATTACCAAGCTCATCTTCCCGTTAGGGAACAGGCAACCATGGAAGGACACGCGGTACGCGCTATGTATCTACTCTGTGGAATGATTGATGTGGCCATCGAGACCGGGGAGAGTGCGTTGCTTGAATCCGCACGCAGACTCTGGAAAAATGTGACGCAAAAAAGGATGTATCTGACCGGGGGGATCGGCGCGAGCAGTTACGGCGAAGCTTTTAGTTTTGATTATGATTTGCCGAACAGCACGGCCTATGCTGAGACTTGCGCGGCCATCGGTTTGGTTTTTGTCGCACACCGGATGTTGCAATTGACACCAGATCGGGAATATGCTGATATTATGGAAAAAGCCTTATATAACGGAGTTCTCAGCGGGATGTCTCTTGACGGAGAAAGGTTTTTTTACGTTAATCCTTTAGCTGTTTCGCCGGATGTTTGCACTAACCGCCATGATCACTCCCATGTCAAACCGGAGCGGCAGAAGTGGTTTGATTGCGCTTGTTGCCCACCGAATCTTACCCGTCTTTTAACCTCAATTGGCGAGTATTTCTACACAGTTAATCAAGATGAGATTTATATTCACTTATATGGGAACAGCACCGCTCAGGTCGGAGGAGATCAGGAGGTTCAGCTTACTCAAGAGACCGCTTATCCTTGGGAAGGTAAAGTCCGCATCACGGTTTCAACTAAGGAACCAATCAGCTTCACGCTTGCCTTGAGGATCCCCGGTTGGTGTCGGCAAGCGCAATTACGGGTAAATGGAGAAGAATGTAACCTCCTTAATCATGGTTTGGTTAATGGGTATGCGAAAATATCTCGCCGGTGGAGGAATGGCGATCTAGTTGAGCTTATGATGGCGATGCCGGTGGAAAGGGTTTATTCCCATCCTTTGGTTGCGGAAAACCTGGGTAAGGTTGCCTTACAAAGAGGTCCAATCATCTATTGTCTGGAGGAAATCGATAATGGTCCGAATTTATCAGCCATCGGCTTACCGCTCCAATCTAAACTGACGGTAAAATACCGGTCGGATTTATTGGGCGGAGTGACGGTTATTACTGGTGAAGCCGTCAGGATAACTGGGGATGACTGGGGAGATTCGCTTTATGCCAATCAACCACCTGCGCAGGTTAAAACCGAGATTACTGCAGTTCCCTATTTCACCTGGAATAATCGGGGAAGCGGGGAGATGTTGGTTTGGATCAGGGAAACTTAAACCCGGCTGTTGCCATACGGGTCCCAACTTCTAGCTCCCCATTCGGCCTTAACAAAAAGGACTATCCGGAAGGAAAAGATGTTTAAATGTGGAATTCCCTCATTGACGAGCAGGAGAAGAAGCCCATTCTTGAGTGCTCTTGCCTTCGCTTTGCTTTTTTAGCGAAGGGTTCGGAGTGAATAGCCTTTACTTATTCACAAACGTTTGTGATCCCTTGCAGGCACGGCCAGGAAGCGGCTACACCGATTCCTTTAAATACGTTATTAAGGGGGGCGTTGGTTAATTGAAAACACGGACAGAATCACTTTTTTTGTCGCCAATCCTCAGCGACGGGATGGTTTTGCAACGGGAGACCCCGGTCAAGATTTGGGGGCAGGGCTTACCGGGAAAAGAAGTAAAGGTGTTATTCCGGGAGAAAACCTACACCACGCTCAGTGATGACCAGGGGCAGTGGAGCCTCTACCTGGACCCGCAGACGCCCGGCGGACCATTTACCATGGAAATCACCCATGGCGGGCAGAAAGTAACCATTAACGATATTTTGGTCGGCGATGTCTGGCTGTTGGGCGGACAATCCAACATGGAGCTCCCTGTCGGCCGGACACTGGACTTATACGAAGAGGAAGTTAAAGACGCCCGGAATCCTTTTATTCGCCAGTTTACCGTACCGATGCTCTATGATTTCCACGGGCCCCGGGCGGAGCTTGAGGGCGGGGCATGGAAAGCGGTGACGCCCGAGAATGTTTTGGACTTCAGCGCGGCCGGTTACTTTTTTGCCCGGGAGCTCTATGCCAAATATCAAGTCCCCATCGGTTTGGTGCAGACCGCCGTCGGCGGCACGCCGGTGGAAGCATGGATCAGCGAGCCCGTGCTCCGGAAGATCGGCGGTTATGAGGAGATCCTGGCCAAGTGCAAGGACGACCGGTTTGTCCAGGGGACAATCAGCAGCGAACTGCAGCGGATGGACGAGTGGTACCGGAAGCTCAATGAGGAAGACCGGGGCTGCCAAGGCGGCGTGAATCTCTGGAGCAAGCCCGATTTTGATGACTCCGGGTGGCCGGAGTTTAAGGTGCCTGGCTTCTGGACGGGGAGCGAGTTGGAAGGTGTCCACGGAGCGGTTTGGTTCCGGAAGCAGTTCACCGTTCCCGCGGAGATGCTCCAGTATGATGCCCTATTAAGACTGGGGGCGATTATCGACGCGGACGATGCCTACATTAACGGTGTGCCGGTGGGGAAGACCGACTATAAATATCCGCCCCGTAAGTATCCGGTGCCGCGGGGTGTTTTGCGCGCCGGGGTCAATACCATCGCGGTCCGGGTCATTTGTAACCGGGAGACCGGCGGCTTTATGCCGGATAAACCATATACGCTGGCGGCCGGCCCTTACACCATCGACCTGACCGGCTCCTGGAAATATCAGATTGGCGCCGTCATGCCGGTCCTGCCGCAACTCACCTTTTTCCAGTACAAGCCGGCAGGGGTTTATAATGGAATGATTGTGCCCCTCAAGAACTATGCCGTCAAGGGCTTCCTCTGGTACCAAGGGGAGTCCAATACCCATCAGCCCGGGAATTACCAAATGCTCTTTACCGAGATGATCAAGGACTGGCGGGCCACGTGGCAACGGGGCGACCTTCCCTTTATCTATGTTCAGTTGCCGAATATCCTCGCCGCCTATGAGCAGACGCCCGGGGACAACTGGGCGCGGCTCCGGGAAGAACAGCGCCGGACCCTGGCCGTCCCCAACACCGCCATGGCGGTCACCATCGATGTGGGGGAATACAACGATCTGCACCCTCTGAACAAAAAAGATATCGGCCGGAGGCTGGCCTTATGCGCCCGCCGGCTGGTTTACCATGAAGAATTGGTGGCGCAGGGACCGTTGTTCAAGGGACTGGAGGTTAAAGGGCAGGCCATCGAAGTGAGCTTTACGGACGTGGGCAGCGGCCTGGTGGCGAAAGGCGGACCCCTCGGCGGTTTTGAAGTCTGCGGCGCCGACCATAAGTTCCAGCCGGCCACCGCCGAAATTGTGGACGACCGGATCCGGGTCTTTAGTCCCGACGTGCCCGCACCGGTGGGCGTCCGCTATGCCTGGGCCGACAATCCCACCAACGCCAATCTGTATAACCGGGAGGGACTACCGGCTTCGCCCTTCGAGGCGTATCTTGAAGCTTAAAGGGAAGAAAATGAATGGGAGTTACAGCCACCCCCGACTGCGGCAAGTTGGCTTTTGGCCAAGATGAGCGGTGGGCAAAAACTTGCTATTTATCTTTCTCCCGGGGAGTCAATTTGATTTGGCCTGGTTTCGCTTTGCGGAACAGGGAGCAGAGGAGGCGGACAAGTGAATCCCTTTCAATGGTTATGGACTTATCTGCGGAAACACAAGTTATACCTGGTTTTAGCCTTTGCTTTGGTCACCCTCTTCACCTTGGCTAACCTCGTTCCCCCCTATATCTCCGGGGTGATTGTCGACCGGGTGATCCTTGGCCGGGAGACGGAACTGCTCTGCCGGTTGATCCTGGCAATTATCGGGGCGACCCTGCTGAAATCCGTGGCCCGCTATTTTTACCGCTGGATCTTTGAGCAGATCTCCCAGGATGTGGTCTACAACGTCCGGATGAATATCTACCGGAAATTGCAGGAACTGGATTTTACCTTTTTCGACCGGACCCGCACCGGTGACCTGATGACCAGGATGTCGGGGGATGCCGACGCGGTCCGCCATTTCATTGCCTGGGTGGCGTTCAGCCTGCTGGAGAATATCGCCATTTTCCTGCTCTCCCTGGTCACCCTCTTTTCGATCAACGCCAAGTTGGCGTTGGTTTTATTCCTGTGCACCCCGGCGATCGGCTATTTTGCCTTCCGCCTTTCGACCGGGGTGAAGCCTACTTTCTTTGCCATCCGGGAGCAGCTTTCCCGCCTGAATTCGGTGGTCCAGGAGAACATCAGCGGCAACCGGGTGGTGAAGGCCTTTGCCCGGGAGGAGTACGAGATCGCCAAGTTCGACAAGGAGAATGAGGGTTACAAGGCGACAAACTTGAAAGCGGTGGAGATTTGGAGCAAATATTTGCCGCTGATTGACGCTGCCTGCAGCAGCCTCACGGTGGTGCTGCTTCTGGTCGGCGGTTGGATGGTGATGAAAGGCCGTCTAACCCTGGGGGAACTGGTGATGTTCAACAGCTATCTTTGGACGCTGACCAATCCCCTTCGCAACCTGGGCTGGCTCATGAATGACCTGGAAAGGTTTGTCGCCGGGGCCAATAAGATTATGGCTTTACTGACTGAACAACCCCGGATTAAAAACCCGAAAGCGCCCCGGGAGGTTGAGCGCCTTGAAGGAAAGGTGGAGTTCAGGAATGTCTCCTTTGCCTATGCCGGTCAGGAGGTCCTCAAGGGGATCACCTTCACGGCCAACCCGGGGGAGACCATTGCCCTGGTCGGCCCCACCGGCGCCGGCAAGTCCACCATTGTCCATTTAATCTGCCGTTTTTACGATTGCACCGACGGGGAGATCCTGATCGACGGCATTCCCATCAGAGAACTGGATTTGACCCGTTTGCGCACGAATATCGCCGTGGCCATGCAGGATATTTTCTTATTCTCCGATACCATTGAAGGCAATATCGCCTATGGTGTGCCCGAAGCCAGCTTTGCCGAAGTGGAGCAGGCCGCCCGGATCGCCGGCGCCCATGATTTCATCGGCAAAATGCCGGAGGGGTATGATACGATCGTCGGCGAACGGGGCGTCGGGCTCTCCGGGGGGCAAAAGCAGCGGATTGCTTTGGCCCGCGCTATTATTAAGGATCCGGCCATCCTGATTCTGGATGATACCACCTCCAGTGTGGACCTGGAAACGGAACACGCCATCCAGGAGAATCTGCGTTCCTTATATAAAAAGAAAACCATCTTTCTGATCGCCCACCGGATTTCGGCGGTGCGGAATGCCGACCGGATTCTGGTCCTGAAAGACGGGGAGATCATTGAGGAAGGAAAACATGAAGAGTTGCTGGCGAAGGGCGGTTATTATTATACGGTCTTTAAGCACCAGTACGGCGAGTTTGATGCGGAACTGCTGAAGGAGGCGAAATAATGGCCCGGAATAAATTTGATGTCGACGAAGAGTTGATAGAGGAATTTAACTTTGGTCAGGTCAAACGGTTATTTGCTTATATCAAGCCTTATAAAAAGCAACTTATTTTAACCGTCCTGGTCATGCTGGTTGCCAGTGTCACCGCTTTTACCGGGCCTTATTTAATCAAGATCGCGCTGGACGAGGCCATTCCGGAGAGGAATGGCCGCCAGTTAATTATTTTGACCCTGCTTTACATCGGGACGGTGGTAATCAACGCCTGTGGCCTCCGCTACCGGCTGAAAAGCACGGCCGAGATGGGGCAGACCATCATCCTTAACCTCCGGCGGGATCTCTTCGCCCATTTGCAACGGCTCCCCTTTGCCTTTTACGACAGCCGGCCCCACGGCAAGATCCTGGTCCGGGTGGTCAACTATATCAATTCCTTGAGTGATCTCCTCTCCAACGGTATTGTCAATGTCATCACCGATTTGTTTACCCTGTTTGTGATCGCCTTTTTCATGCTCATCCTTAACGTGCGACTGGCGCTGATCTGTCTGGCGGGGCTTCCGGTTCTGGCGACCGCCCTTTTTCTCCTCAAAAATATCCAGCGGAAACTCTGGCAGCAGGTCAGCCGGAAGCAATCGAACATGAACGCCTATGTCCACGAAAGTATCTGCGGGATGAAAGTGACCCAGTCCTTTGCCCGGGAACGGATGAACCTGGATATTTTCGCCAACGTGAACCAGAGCTACCGCCAGGCCTGGCTGAAGGCGATTATCTCCTTGATTTTGGTTTATCCCATCGTCGAAAACCTTTCCACGCTGGTGATCTCCGCTGTTTACCTGGCGGGGGTGGCCTGGTTGAACCGGGGGATGCCCGGGATCTCGGTGGGGGTTTTGATTGCCTTTTTGAGTTATATCAGCTCCTTCTGGCAGCCCATCTTTAATCTGGCCAATTTTTATACGAGTTTGGTAAATGCTACGGCTTATATCGAGCGGATCTTTGAGCTGATGGACGAGAAACCGCTGGTGGCCGATCTCCCGGGCGCCAGGCCGCTGCCGCCGATCAAGGGGCAGGTGGAATTTATCGACGTCTCCTTTGCCTACGAAGAAGGGCACGAGGTTTTACACAAGGTCAGCTTCAAGGTAAATCCGGGGGAGACCATTGCCTTGGTGGGGCCGACCGGGGCGGGGAAAACCACCATCGTCAATCTGATCAGCCGCTTTTATGATGTGACCGGCGGCCGGGTCCTGATTGACGGGGTTGATGTGCGCGACGTCACCCTCCAGTCTTTGCGCCGCCAGATGGGGGTCATGCTCCAGGACACCTTTATCTTCTCCGGGACGATCATGGATAATATCCGCTACAGCCGATTGGATGCCTCCGACGAAGAGGTAATGGCCGCGGCCAAAGCGGTCCGGGCCCATGATTTCATTGTCAAGCTGGAAGAGGGCTATTATACGGAGGTGAACGAACGGGGCAGCCGGCTCTCCGTCGGGGAGCGGCAGCTCATCTCCTTTGCCCGCGCGTTACTGGCCGACCCGCGGATTTTGATTCTGGATGAGGCCACCTCCAGCATTGACACGGAGACGGAACTCCTGGTCCAGGAGGGTTTGGCGAAGCTCCTGGCAAACCGGACCTCCTTTATCATCGCCCACCGCCTCTCCACGGTCAAAAATGCCGACCGGATCCTCTATATCGACCACGGCGGGATTATCGAAGAGGGCACCCACGAGGAACTGATGAAGAAGAAAGGGGCCTATTACCGTTTGTACATGTCCCAGTATGAATTCCTCAAGGCCATTTAATTTTCCCAGTTATCCTCAGTGATTGATGGCAGTGAAAAGATTCTGGAATAAAAAGGATTTTAGAGGAAAGGGCTAGAATAATAAAAAGCAACCAGCATGTTGTTTGTTGGGTAAGCGGGAAAATGCTGGTATTAAAACCATTTACAAACTTTTTTGTTACTGTTTCGTTCTAAAAAAATTTCGAATAGGTGAAGGTGAGATATTGATGAGAGCTGTAACCGCTTCATTACCAAAAAAGAGGATAAAGGCATGGAATTACTTAAAAAAATACTGGACTCTTTATGTGATGCTGCTTTTGCCAATGGCCTATTTTATCATCTTTAAATACATCCCTATGACCTATATCCAAATTGCTTTCAAGAAATACAGCATTGTGAAGAGTCCTTGGGAAATGCCTTGGGCCGATAATCATGGCTTTGAGTATTTTATCAAAGCCTTTTCCAACCGGGACTTTCTCTTTGCTTTACGCAACACCATAATGCTTAACTTCCTTGATTTGCTGGTTGGCTTTCCGGCTCCCATTATCTTGGCGATTCTCCTTAATGAATTACCCTATAAGCGTTTTAAGCGCTTTACCCAGACCGTAGCCTACATGCCCCATTTTCTTTCGTGGATTATTGTTTCGGGTTTGGCGGTCCAATTACTCGCGCCCACCAGTGGTCTGATCAATATTGTCTTAAACCGCTTGGGTTTTGAGAGTATTCCTTTCCTTAATGATCCTGCCCACTGGGTCTGGACCTACGTCTTTTTGGGAGTCTGGAAGAGCGTGGGGTGGAATACCATTATCTATCTGGCGGCGCTGACCAATATTGATCCCCAGTTGTATGAAGCGGCAGCCATCGACGGCGCCGGCCGTCTACGCAGTATCTGGCATATTACCTTACCCGGTCTCCGGCCGACCATTATTACCCTGCTTATCCTTAATTTAGGTCGTATTCTGGGCAGCGAGTTTGACCGGCCTTACGCTTTGGGCAATAATTTGGTGAACAATGTATCCAATGTGATCGCTACTTTCATTTATACCAACGGTATTCGAGGCCTGCAATTTTCCCTCACCACAGCGGTGGGACTCTTTCAGTCGGTGGTTTGTGTCATCTTCCTGTTTGCCGCTAATGCCTTGGCCAAGAAATTCGGCGAACGCGGTGTCTGGTAAGGGAGGGTTAAGCTCATGGTTAAAACCAGAAAATCAAAAGCCGGGGATTTGTTTGTCGCCTTTTTATGTTTGCTTCTTATTCTTGCCTGTTTGTTGCCGATGCTTAACATCGCGGCCCGTTCCCTGAGTTCGCCGCAGGCATTGATCCGGAATGAAGTTACGATTTGGCCGAAGGGTTTTAACATTGAAGCGTACAAGGCGGTGTTGAACGATTCCAAATACACCTGGTCGTTGGTTTGGACGGCCATCATTACGGTAATCGGGGTTATTATCTCAATGACGATGACCACCCTTTGCGCCTATCCGTTGACCTATGAGAAATTAAAAGGGCGCCGTCTTATCAACGGGATGATCCTCCTTACCATGTATTTTAACGCCGGAACGATCCCTACCTATCTGTTGCTTAAGGATTTAAAGTTGCTAAACCGGCCGGCGGTATTGGTTATTCCCTATTGCTTAAGTGTCTTTAACATGATTATTATGCGGAGCTTCTTTTACGGAATTCCGGAAAGTCTGCGCGAATCGGCGGAGATTGACGGGGCTGGACCTGTCCGGGTTTTATTAAGTATTTATCTCCCTTTATCAAAACCGGTGCTTGCTACCTTGTCTCTTTTCTATGCGGTCGGCCGGTGGAATGGTTTTTCTGATGCCCTGATGTTTATGAATAAACGGGAGTATTATCCAATCCAGTTGTTGCTGTACAACATCTTAAAGAGTATTACGAGCATTGATATTCAAACGCAGGAAGGTTATGCTACCCCGGGACTCACTCAATCCCTGCAGGCGGCAACCGTCATGTTTGCCACCGTCCCGATTCTCTTTATTTACCCGTGGTTGCAAAGATACTTTATTCACGGCGCCACTTTGGGTGCAATCAAAGGTTAAAGTGTGGTCTTATGGCCACATTAAATACTAAAAAAAGGAGGATATTGATGAAGAAAAGACGTTTGGTTGTGTTGTCAACTCTCTTGATTGCTCTCATGTTGACAGCTTGCTTTTCAGGGACAATTCTTTCAGCTTCCAAATTCCCGGAACTGGATGCCAACGGCAGATTCCTGAAAACAAGGGCAATCACCGTTGAAGTTTATGACCGGGGCAATCCGGGAGGATCCAAACCGGAAGACAACTTCTTTGCCCACTGGATCAAAGAAGGCATGCTCCGGGATCATAACGTGAAAGTCACCTTTGTGCCTGTCCCCCGCTGGACTGAGGTGGAAGTCCTCAACAACCTCCTGGCAGCCGGGGATGCGCCCGACGTTTGCGTTACTTACAGCTATCCGACGATTCTAACCTACGCCAACATGGGCGGCGTGCTGGATATGTCTCCTTACCTGACCGATGAATACAAAGAATTGTTCCCCGATCTCTGGGATTTTCTGGGTGAGAGATTCCTCTTGTGGAATCAGGATCCGGTTAAAGGAACAGTTTGGGCAATTGAAGCCAGACTCTTCCAGAATAAGCGGATCAATACCTTCGTCCGGGAAGACTGGCTTAAGAAGCTGAATTTGCCCGAGCCGCGCAGCCTCGAAGAATTTGAGAACATGCTGAGGGCTTTCAAGGCCAACGCCAAGCTCTTGTTGGGTAAAGACGCGGATAAGATGATTCCCTACTCCACCAGTTATGATATTGGGTGGCGGAATGAACATCTGATTACGTCCTTCGTTCCCGAGAGTATTACCGACAAAGAATTGTACATTCATGATTTTGACGACAGACGTCTGCTCTGGCCCGGTTTTAAAGAAGGGCTCCGGATTTTGAACAAATGGTACAATGAAGGTTTGATCTGGAAAGACTTTCCGCTCTATGGCCCCGGCGACGGTACGGAAGATAACAATATGAAAGCCGGTTATGTGGGCGCCTTCATGCATAACTGGGACTATCCGTACCGGAACGGTAAGGACAGCATCCAATATCAATTACAGCTGATGGCTGGTCCGGATGCGGCCTTTATTGCGGTTGAACCCTTCAAGAATGATGCGGGAATCTACCGGAAATACCTCGCTCCGGGGAATGACCGGAAAGTGTTCTTCCCGGCGACCAACGATGAACCCCTTGCTTCCATGCTCTATCTCAACTGGATCACCAAACTGGAAAACCGTCGTTTCCTCCAGATTGGGGTTGAGGGTGTGAACCATAAGGTGCTTGCGGACGGTTCCATCCAGAATATTGCGGCGACCGGCGACATGATCATGAACTCGCCCCAGAACATCGACTATACCATCACTATTAACGGTCTTGATCTGGGTGATCCCGTCTTAACCGCCAGATCGGTGGCTTTGGGTTACGACCCGGTGGATAAGCGCTTCATTGAAAAGGCTTACCAGCTGACCGATAATAATGCCCGGTATACTCCGTATTTTAATGTTGGTGAGATTAAAGCCGAGGAAGGTATGGGCCCGGCACTGGCCGAAAAGCGGGATAACTTTTTGGTTCAGGCTGTCGTGGCGAAACCGGAAGACTTCGACAAGGTCTTTGACGCCGGGATGAAGGATTACCTCAATTCCGGCGGCCAGGCCATCATCAACGAACGTAAGGCGAAGTTCGAACAATACTACGAATAAAAAAGTAAACTTTGTACTTTGACTCATTAAAAAGTAGAAGCTATTGGCTGCTGAAGAGCAGCCAATAGCTTTTATACGCCGGGGCAAGGCTCTTTTTTATACGCGAGAGGGCCAGACTGTTTTGGCCATGCAGCCTGGCCCTCCCGTTTTACCTCTATAATGACGAGCACTTGCGCGTGCTTTTCCACTCAGATCAGGCTTTCCCTTGTCGCAAGTCGTAAAAAACGCGATGGCAAGAAACTTACAGTGCCAGGGTGACGCCCAACCTGACTTCCGAGAGGGGCTTCAGATAGGCCAGGGCCTCCTCTTCATCTTCGTCGCCGAAGAACCGGACCGCCTTCAGCAGGAAGGTTAGATTGTCGTTCACCTTGTAAGTAACGGCCGGCATGAAGGCGAAGCTTCCGTCATTGAGGCAATAGAGGACTCTTCCTTCCACTTTCAGCATGTCGCTCTTGAAAGTCTGGTAAGCATCCCCCGTTAAATAATCGTTGATCATGGGTCGCGTAAACTCTTGCGGCAAGCCGTG
>DATCJZ010000016.1:0-10542 GCA_036562545.1 Capillibacterium sp.
TATCCTGGCATAAATTTGCCGCCGAATATATCGTTTTTATTACTTTTTTATCATTTTTATGATACTATTGACCCGGTGGCAGGCAGAGGTAAAAGGACGGCCTCCGTTATCCTGAACAAGGAAGAGGGGATCTTTGTGGAGATCGACAAAGAGATCTTCGACAAGGAATTTGTGCGGCGCGAAAGCAATCTTCAGCGGGCGCCCTACGATCCGGAGCTGGAATTTTACGCTGTCATCCAAGCGGGAGATGTGGAAAGGACACGTGAACTTTGTAAAGAATCGCTGCTGGAAAAGGCCGGTCTCGGGACTTTGTCCGATGATTACCTGCAGAATATCAAATATCACTTTGTGATCACCGCTGCCCTGGTGGCGAGGTATTGTATCGAGGGCGGCATGGACCTTTCGGTTTCCTATGGCTTGAGTGACTTTTACATTCAGAAGGCCGACCAAAGCAAATCCCCGCAGGAAGTGGCGGAATTGCATTCTATAATGTGCCTTGATTATGCCAAGAGAATGAGAAACCTGCGTAAGCGGAAAATCTGCTCAAAGCATGTGGCCAAATGCATCGACTATATCCATGATCATCTGCACACGCGGATCACGGTAGCCTCTCTGGCGGCCTGCACGGGGTTGCATCCTTCGTATCTTTCCCGGCTCTTCAAAAAAGAGACAGGCATGACCATCAGCGCATACATTCAGTCCAGGAAGGTAGAGACGGCCAAAAACATGCTTGTCTACTCCGCTTTGAGCACCGCCCAGATCGCCTCGATTCTGGCCTTCCCCAGCCAGAGCTATTTTACGGAAGTCTTCCGTAAACGCACCGGCCTGACTCCCCTGCGCTACCGGGCTCAGTATTTCCGAAAGACGGCCCTGGGCAAAGGAACACCGCGGCCGGACGAGCTATGATGGATTGACGCAAGGGGGAAAATCCATATTTAGTATTGACAAAATGTTAAAAAATGAGGTATACTATGGACAAATGATTAAACATTTAATCACTATTTGCTAACGGGCTGTTAAGGTGTGGACCCCATAAAACCAGGGCAGCCCATGATGGGGAGTGCGATTAATTGCACTGTTGATCCGCTGTTGGGCAACGGTGGCGATGATTGCGCCCGTCGAAATCCGTTTTGTCCTGCCGAGGGCAGAATATTTTTTGGCAGTTAGATTAAACGTTTAATCAAAATGGGCGGGGTGAGCATATGAAGATCACCATCAAGGATATCGCGAAAGAAGCCGGGGTCTCGGTGGCCACCGTCTCCAATGTCCTGAATGGGACGGGGCGGGTCTCGGAGGAGACGGCCAAGCGGATCAGGCGGATTATGGAGGAAAGGAATTTCGTCCCCAGTACCTTGGCCCGGGGGTTAAAGAATAAGAATACCCAGTTAATTAGCGTCATTGTTCCCTATTTAAAAAGGGGCAACTTTGAAGAAAATCCGTTTTTCTGGCAATTAATCAGCGGGGTCGAGATGGGCACCAAAGACCAGGAATTTAACGTCATGTTGACCCGCGTCGACCGGGATAACGACTTGTCCTTTGTCCGGATGCATAATGTGGACGGTTTGATTGTGGTGGGGATTGACGCCGGGTCCGAACTGTACCGGAGCATTCTGGATTTGAAGATCCCCACCGTCTTTATGGACAGCTATATTGACCAGCCTGGTATTTATCAGGTTCATAATGACGATCTCCTCGGCGGTTATTTGGGGACGAAGCATCTGATCAGTCTGGGCCATACCCGGATTGCGGTGGTGGCGGGCAGTCTCTCCGGCCGCGGAGTCGACTATCAGCGCTTGTTGGGCTACAAAAAAGCGCTGGCCGAAGCGGGGCTGGCTTATGACGAGCGTTTGGTGCTGGAAAACGGCGGGACGATGTTGGGCGGGTACCATGCCGCCCAAAAGATCTTTTCCCTTCCCGAACAGGTGACGGCGGCGTTTGTCCTTTCCGATATCGGGGCAATGGGCCTGATTAAAGGCTTAAATGAGATGGGGAAACGCGTGCCGGAGGAGATCTCGGTGGTTGGTTACGACGACATTTTTTACACGGAGTATATGATCCCTTCTTTGACCACCATCAGGCAGGATATTTTCAAGAAAGGCAAGACGGCGGCGGGTTTGTTGTTGGCCCAGATTAACGGGGAACCGCTGCCGGACGCCAATGTTTTGCTGCCGGTAGAACTGAAAGTGCGGGCGAGCACGGCCAGGGTTTTGTAGGAACTCCGGTTTTCCTGCTTCAGGTGCTCGCCCTTTACAGAAAGATGATAAATCATTCGGCAACTGCCATTCACCGGGGGGTGGGAATGAAAAACAAAATGCCCAAGACCGCTAAAATCCATTTAATTCAGGAGGAATGAAAATGAAGATTAAAAAGGTTCTAATCTCTCTGCTGTTGTTGGTTGGGCTGCTGCAGTGCCTCGCCGTCGAAGCGGCCCGGGTTGAACTCACGCTTTGGGATTGGCATGCGCCGCGGATGCAGATTACCGAGAAATACATAAAGGAGTATGAAAAACTCAACCCTGGCGTGAAGATTAACCAGCAAACGATTGGCTGGGACGATTACTGGAAAAAGCTGACCGCCGGGATAGCGGCGAAAAAAGTGCCGGATATTGCTTCGTTCCATAATTCAAAGACCTCCGTTTTTCTGGGCCAACTGGCGCCCTATCCCCAGGACCGTTTCCCCCTCCAGGAGATGGAAAAGAACATTGTCAACTTTAAAGCCGGGTACGTTTTTGACGGCCAATTCTACTTTTACCCGGTGGGGATCATGTCTTCCTTGATCTTCTACAATAAGGACCTGTGGAAGGCGGCCGGTTTGACCGAAGCGGACCGGCCCCGGACGTGGGACGATTTTGTCAAGGTGGCGAAGAAATTAACCAAGTACGACAAGAATGGCAAGGTGCAAGTCGCCGGTTTCGGCCTGAATGGAGCTTTGGGTCTCCTTTGGTGCGACCTGAATTACCAGAAAGGCGGGACGCTTTATAACGAGGACGGGACGGCCACCCGGTTCAATACCGAAGCCGGCCGCGAAGCCTTGACCTTCCTGAGAAAATTGGTCTTTGAAGAGAAAGTAACGGAACCTGGTTTCCTCGACTATTCGGAGTCCCTCGGCACCGGCAACGCCGCCATGGTTTATGGCTGGACATGGCTGCGCGGAAGCCTGGATACGAATTTCCCCGATCTAAATTACGCTGCTTTTCCCTTACCGACCTTTACCGGAGAGCTGAGCCCGGGACCGAACGCCCGGAACAACCATGAGGTAGGGTTCTGCGTCCCGAAAGCGGTGCCGGAGGCCCGGAAGCAAGAGGCCTGGAAGTTCCTGGACTGGCTCTATCATGACACCGATTATATCGTAGAGTCCTGCTTGACTCTGGCGGTGGCGCCGGCGGATAAGAACCTCTGGGCGGACCGGCGCATCCAGCAGGATCCGATTATCAGCGAATTGGTGAAGGCGATCCCGTACACCATCATCCCCGGAGAATTGCCGGAGATTGTCGAAACAACGGGTGGCATCAAAACAATTAACGATTTGACCTTCAACGGTGCGCCGGTGGAGGATGTTTTGCGCCAGGCGGACCGGGAAGCGACGGAAGTCTTAAAACAGCGGCCGGTGAAGTGGTGTGTGGAAAAGGAATATAAAGTGCTGGAGCTGTATTAATCCCGGCTGATGTTGCTGGTTAGCGACACGACACAATCCTGGAAAAAGCGAGCGCGTTCCAAACGGAGACTTTCCGTTTGGAACGCCTCACCGGCGAGGGGATAGCATGAAGAAGCAAAGGAGCAAGCAAAAACGGTTTGCCAGGGGATTTGTGCTGGCCGGCATATTGCCGGCGGTCGTCTGGTATCTTATCTTTGCGGGCCTTCCCATTTTTTACTCTTTATATCTTAGCTTTTTCCGCTGGAGTTTTCTCGATCCTTCCCAGTTTGTGGGGTTGGCCAATTATAGCGAAATCTTGACCCAGGACCAACTTTTCTATAAAGCATTGGGAAACACCTTTACTTTTACCTTCTCCGAAATCTCCGTCGGCACGGTCCTGGCCTTTTGTTTTGCCTTGTTAATTAACAGGTTGAAGCGGAGCGCCCCCTTTTTCCGGACGGTTTTCTTCCTGCCGGTGGTCTCCTCCATGACGGCGGTCGCCATTCTCTGGCGCTGGCTCTTTCAGCCCAAGTTTGGCCTGATCAACCAATTGTTGGGGCTGGTCGGGCTCGGGCCGGGGATGTGGCTGAATTCCCCGGAGACGGCCATGGAAAGTGTGGTGATCATGTCGGTCTGGAAAGGACTGGGTTTCACGATTGTCCTCTTTTTGGCCGGTCTCCAAGGGATTCCCGACTCGCTGTATGAAGCGGCGGAGATTGACGGGGCGAACCGTTGGCAAAAAGTGATCCGGATCACCATTCCTTTATTGAGGCCGACCTTCGCCTTTATCCTGATCACCGGTTTGATCAACGGGTTACAGGCCTTTACCCAAATGTACGTCTTGACCAAGGGCGGGCCGGTGAACGCGACCTTGACCATTGTTTATCATCTGTATAACCGGGCCTTTGAGTTCTTTAACATGGGTAGTGCCTCCGCCATGGCTTTTATCCTCTTTTTCATGATCATTTTCCTGACCATTATTCAATTGAAGCTCCTCAATAAAGAGATTAGTTATTAGTTGGTTTTGTTTCTAAGAGAACTGGAGGAAAAGGAAATGCAAGACAGAAAAAGCCTGTTTTTGCGGGAGCCACATGTCCTTTGGCCTGGGTTCGAAGGAAAGCAGAAGTCCAAGAAGGAGAGGCTTTTTTCGCTCTTGGCGTGGTCCGTTTTAAGCGTGGGCGCCGCCGTCATGCTTCTTCCCTTTCTCTGGATGGTGCTGACCTCTGTGAAACCCGCCAATGAGATTGTTTCTTACCCCCCGATTTTGTTCCCCAGCCAAATCACCTGGGCCCGGTTCGGCCGGATCTTTGGGGAACTGAAGTTCGGTTTATATTTTTGGAACAGTATTTACATTTGTGTCTTAACGACGGTGATTTCCCTGTTTACCAGTGCGTTGACCGGTTACATCTTTGCCAAATTCGAGTTTGCCGGCAAAAATGTTCTGTTTACCGCCATCTTGGCGACGATGATGATTCCGTTTACCGTGACCATGATCCCCATGTATTTGCTCTTTTCCAAAGCGGGACTGGTGGATCATCATCTCGCCATCATTCTTCCGTCTCTCTACAATACCTTCGGAATCTTCATGATGCGCCAGTTTATGCAAGGGCTCCCCACCGAACTGCTGGAATCCGGGCGGATCGACGGGGCCGGCGAATTCCGGATCTTTCTCCAGCTCATGCTCCCCCAAACCAAACCGGCCCTGGCGGCTTTGGCCATCTTTATTTTTATGTGGCAATGGGATAATTTTTTATGGCCTTTGATTGTGCTCCAGAGCGAGGAGCGGTTTACGTTGCCGGTGGGCTTGACGGCCTTTTCCCAGCAGTATTGGACCGATTACGGCTTGGTAATGGCGGTGGCAACGGTTACCGTCCTTCCGGTGCTGGTCGTCTTCCTCTGCTTGCAGAAGCACTTTATCAGAGGGATCACCATGACCGGAATTAAAGGTTGAGTAAGGATAAGGCAAAGGATGTGAAGGGGTTTGTACGGAAAGCTTATCGACTACCATGTGGAGAAGAATAAAGTAACAATTAATTACGAACGGATTACGGCAACGATTACAGCGGTCACGCCGGAGATTATCCATGTTTTCCTTCCGCTGGGCGGAACCGCCAGACCTTCTTATGCCATCGAAGGGGAGAAAGGGGTCTCCGTGGCATTGACCGTGGAAAGGCAAGCGGATACTCTGTTGATTGGCACGGACCGGCTCAAGATCAGGGTCGACCCCGGTTTTCTGGTCGATTTTTATACCGGGGACGGCCGGGTCATCTGCCGGGACTACCGGGGAAAGCGGAGGCCTTTTGTCCGGCGTGGCCGGGCGGCCCTGATCGAAGAGGAAGGGCATAAAGTCGTGGAAAATGTCAGTGGCAACCGGGTGGAGGTCTTAAAGGAGCTTACCGGTGACGAGTATTTTTACGGTTTGGGTGAAAACACGGGGCCCCTCAACAAACGGGGTTATCAGTACCAACTGTGGAATACGGATGATCCCTCCCCCCACGTGGAGAGTCATGAACGATTGTATAAATCCGTTCCCTTCTTGCTCGTGCTCCGGAAGGAAACGGCCTACGGCCTTTTTTTCGACAATACCCACCATTCCTATTTTAATCTGGGCCAGGAGAACGAGGAATATTTCTATTACGGCGCCAAAGACGGGAACCTCAATTATTACTTCATTTACGGTCCCAGCATTAAACAGGTGCTCACCGGGTACACTTACCTGACCGGGAGGACCCCTTTACCCCAGCTTTGGACCCTGGGCTATCAACAGAGCCGCCACAGTTACGACAGTTGGCAGCGGGTGCAGGAGGTGGCGGCGGCTTTCCGGGCCAAGCGGATTCCTTGTGATGTTTTGTATCTGGATATCGAGTACATGGACGGTTACCGGGTCTTCACTTGGCATCCGGTCAGGTTTGCCGGTTTCGGCGCCGGGGTGGCCCAACTGAAAGAAAAGGGCTTTAAAGTGGTGACTATTATCGATCCCGGGGTCAAAAAGGAAAAGGGCTATTTTGTTTACGACGAAGGCCTGGCCCGTGATTATTATCTCAAAGATAAAGACGGCCTCCCTTACGTGAACAGAGTGTGGCCGGGGGCGACGGTTTACCCGGATTTTTCCGAACGCAGAGTCCGGCAGTGGTGGGGCGAAAAGCATCGCCTGTTGACGGAGCAAGGGGTGGCCGGGATTTGGAATGACATGAATGAACCGGCCAGTTTCGACGGGCCGATTCCGGATGATGTCACCTTTAAGAATGAGGGTTTGCCGGCCGTCCATGCGGAGATGCATAACGTCTACGGCCATTTGATGGCCAAGGCCACCTATGACGGGTTGCGAACATTAACCGGGAAGCGGCCTTTTATCCTGACCCGCGCTTGTTACGCCGGCTCGCAAAAGTACGCCGCGGTGTGGACCGGGGACAATTGCAGCCACTGGGAGCATTTGCGCATGGCCGTGCCCATGCTGCTCAACTTGGGACTGAGTGGGATTGCCTTCTGCGGGACCGACGTGGGCGGGTTCAGTTATGATTGCAAGGGAGAATTGCTGGCCCGCTGGATGCAACTGGGCGCTTTTTCCCCGCTCTTCCGGAACCACAGCAACATGTTTACCCGGGACCAGGAACCCTGGGCCTTCGGCCCCGCCGTGGAGGAGATCTGCCGGAAGTATATCAACCTGCGGTACATGCTCCTGCCCTACTTCTATGATTTGCTGTGGGAAGGCGAACAAACCGGTCTGCCGCTGCTGCGCCCTTTGTTCCTGAGTTATCAGGATGATGAGGAAACCTATGAATTGAATGACCAGTTTATGGTGGGCGAACAACTGCTGGTCGCTCCCGTTCTGCAGCAAGGCCAAAGCTGCCGGGCGGTGTACTTGCCGGCCGGGGAATGGATTGACTACTGGACCGGCGAAAAGCACAGCGGGAAACAGTATGTCTTAAAGAGAACCCCCCTCGATGTTTGTCCGATTTATGTGAAAGCCGGGAGCATCCTCCCCACCTACCCCGTCCAGAATTTTGTGGGGGAAAGGGAAATTGACGAGCTGACACTGGAGGTTTATCCGGGAACGGGGCGTTATACCCATTACCAGGATGACGGGGCAACCTTCAATTACCGGCAAGGCGAGTATAACCTCTACACTTTTGCCCAGCGGCGGACGGGGGACCAACTCTGCCTCGACTTGGCCAAGACGGCCGCCGGCTACGCCCGCTCCTACCGGTCTTTCCTGCTCAAGGTGAAAGGAGGAAAAGTGGCCGCCGCCGTAGCCGACGGGGAAAAAATCGCGTTTTCCCGGGAGGGGAACGGGGCCGTGCTTCGCATCCCGGCGACGACCAGACGGGTTGAGCTAAGCATGGAATAAAAATGTTCACGAAGCGACCGCCGGGTTCTGGAAAAAGAAAGCCATCCGGGAAAAAGATGAGTATGACTTTTGGTGTAAAAAACCGTCCGTACCGTTTCCGGTACGGACGGTTTTTTGGGGAATGGGAGATGAGAAAGGCCAATCCGGTTTAGGCCATTGCGGATTGATTCTTAGTCTTAAAAAATTGTAACATATTTACAAGTTCGTTGGCCCGGGCGCTCAAATCTTCGGTCGAGGCAGTGATCTCTTCGACCAGGGCGGCGTTTTGCTGGGTCACAAGGTTCAGTTGTTCGATGGCCGTTTTAATCTGTTCCGACGAAGCGGACTGTTCCCGCATGGCGGCGGCGATCTCGACTACCACATCGGAAGTGTGTTTGGTGTTCTCGATGATCTTTTGCAAAATGTCGGCGGAGCGTTGGACCGCCTCGTTACCATAGTTAACCCGGTTGACACTTTCCTTGATCAACATTTCAATCTCCTTTGAGGAGTCCGCCGTCCGGCTGGCCAGATTCCGTACTTCCGCGGCGACGACGGCAAAGCCCCGCCCTTGTTCCCCGGCGCGGGCCGCCTCAACCGCCGCATTTAAGGCTAACAGGTTGGTCTGGAAAGCGATGTCGCTGACCACTTTGATTATATCGTCGATCTTTTTACTGCTCTCGCTTATTTGCTGCATTGCCCCGATCGTTTCTTTGATCGCCTCTTCGCCGGCTTTTACCACTTCCAGAGTGGAGGTGGAGAGTTGACCGGCCTGCTCCGAATTGGTGGCGGTTTGTTGAATGGCGGCCGTGATTTCCTGGACGGAAGAGGAGATTTCTTCAAGGGTCGATGCTTGTTCCTGGGTGCGTGAAGATAGATTTTGGTTGCTGGCTGCGATTTCCTGCATACCGGAACCTACTTGTAAGGCTGTCTCCATGGCCACACCGATCATTTGGGAAACCTGATCACTCATATCGTTCAGGTCGTTCCCCATCTGACCGATTTCATCGTTGCTCGCAATCTGAATGGTGGTGGAGAAATCACCCTTACTCATCTGTTGGATGCCCTTGGTCAGTGTCAAAAGGGAATTGATGATGGTTCTCTTGGTAATCACATAGGAAAGGATTAAGCCCAGCGCAATGCAGAGGAAGGCTATAATAATAATTATTTGCAAGAGGCCGTTGATTTTTTGTTTATAATGCTTGACCGGGAGATAAGTAACAAGATACAAGCCGTGCACGGGATCTTTAGCAAAAGCGGCAAGGCATTTTTGGCCTTCCCAAACAAGATAATCCACTCCCGAAGTGTTTTTTTCCATCCGGGCAAAGAAGCGGGCGGGATCTGCGCCGGCTTCTTTGAAGTTTAATTGCATGATTTGTTCATGGTTGTCGGAGGCGATGATCAGGCCATTTGCGTCCAGGATCAGCGATTTCATTTCTTGATCAGTCTCATTTTTGATGATCCGCTCAGTGATATTGTTTAGTTCGATGGCCATGAAAAAAGTATTGGCCACAGGGGCGTCTTCATAATAAGTAATCCGGTTCACCAGGACCGGCCGGCCGGTCGTGGGAGACAACCGGATCAGGTTGAGAATGGTCTTATTTTCCTGAATGATCTCTTGGCTGGATTGACCGCCGATTCCGTCCGCAATTACCCGGCCGTTAAAGTAGTAGCCGATGTTTTCGTAGATTCCTTGCCCTTGTTGGTAAATAAGTTCCAGGTTGGCACTGATCCGGCGCAGCTTTTCCCGGTCAATGCTTCCTTGGGCACGAAGCTCGGAAAAACAATCCATGGCAAAGTTATCCCGGACTAACATGTGAGCCAAGTTTTGGAGGTTGGTCAGTTCCAAACTGAGTTTCGCCTGTTTTTCCAGGTTGATATCAAGAAGTTTCCCCTGGATTTCCTCGGTGATCGATTGCGAAAACTGCCGGTAGGAAAGGAAGCAAATGCTTACGGCGGGACAATAATGAAGGTACTTAGTAAAAGTATAATCTTGAAAAATATTGAAGATGATTTCTTCTTGGCCAGGGGTTTTTTTTCTGACATAATAAATTTCGCCTCCTCGTGGGCAGTTGATTGCGATCCAGTCCTTTTGTGTTAATTATCGACAAAATCTACAAAATGATTAATAAAAAGTTTCAAGAAGAGGACAGAGATAGAATTTTTGCCGGTAATTTACATATATTTCTGAATAAATCTAGTTGCTGGTACCGGCCAGGAGGCGCCTTTAATCATGCCAGAATTGCCATTTAAAAAAATAATGCCATGAAGAGCATTAGCAAGGAGTTTTCCACCGCCAGGATGGCCTTTTTCAATTACCAACTGCGATTTCGGTGCTGGAATCAAAGACTGCATTGACCGTGGCGGTGATCTGTTGAGCTTAGCTCATATTTTGTGTAAAAATAAAATAAAAAAACCCGTATAAAACGGGTTTCATTCAGTATATAATTAGGGTTTCCTGAAAAAGTCCCAAACCCTTATAAAATCTGATAAATAACCCATTTTAAGACAAGGGAAGTGCAAGGAAAACGAGAAATATTCTATAAAATCCTTGCATTTGGAGTGACTGGTATGTACCTGAAAAC
>DATCJZ010000026.1:0-3457 GCA_036562545.1 Capillibacterium sp.
ATAAGTATCATTAAACCCGTCGGCGCCCACCGGATCCCAGTTCGACATGAAAAGGGCGCCCTGGGCCGAGTATTGGGTAGCCCGGACTTCTTTATCTTTCGTATTGGCGGTAATCAAAGACCAATTGGTCAGCCCGTCGCCCAGGCCGTAGGCAAACCTGCCGTTAAAAGCCGCTTTATTGGCCACAAAGTATTGGTTCTGGTAGCAGACATAGATCCGGACCGCATCCTCCAGACCCAGCCTTAACGCTTCCAGCGCGGTCTCCCAGTATTCTTCCTCCGTCAGGCAACTGCCGCTGTACGCCTTTTCGGTTAAACGGTCAATCTCGGGGTTGGTGTAGTTCCAGTTCTCGGGGTAGGCGCCACCGGGCATATAACCATACCAGGGGGCATACATCTGGGCGACGATATGTTCCCACCAGGCCCGGGTCGCGCCGGCGCTCCAACCCTCGGTGTAAATGTGCCATTCATAGTCGGCGGGGTTACCACCGTAAACTGCGTCGTTACTTTTCGACCGGTCCCACATCAACCGTTCCACTTTAATCTTGGCCTTCTCGATCTGTTGGGCGACATATTCGCCTTCTTTGGCCCTGCCCTCGGGGTCATCCACCCGGATGGCGAATTTTACGGTCACCGGTTCCCCGTTAAAGGTCCACCAGTCTTTGCCTTCTTTGAGTTTGCCCTTGAGGGCGGGCAGCTTCGCCGCTTCGGTCAACGCCGCTTTGATCTCCCGGAGGGCTCTCTCCTCATCACCCTCCGGGGTCAACCCCATCTTGGAGGCGACCAGGTTATATCGGTAAGTACCCGGTTGTCCGGGGGTGGCCATGGTCATCATTGGTCCGCCGGCGCCGCCGAGAATCTCGTCGACGATGTACTGGCGGTTAATCAAGTAGTTGAGCGCAAACCGTACTTCCCGGATGGCCAAGGGGTTAAAATACTCCTTCCCATCCACCGTCACCGTGTAAGGGGCTTCGTTGGGAATGGGGTTGATCAACAAGCTCCAACTCCCCGAAGGAATGGAGTAAATCTCCAATTTATCCAGGGTTGCCCGGTCCAGGCCATGAATGGCAGGACCTTCCGCCCCGTAATAGAAGATGTCGCTTTTCCCGGCGGCCACATCCTGGATGCCAATATCCGTTTGCATCCGGACATCAAAATAGATCCGGTCGGCAAAGGGCCCCTTTTCCCCGGCAAAAGCCGCCGAGGAGAGGGCGAACAAACATAGCAATAAAAAGCAAATTCTCTTTAAATCCATCCTTTTTTAACCTCCTTTTCTCCTTCTTCTTCCTAGTTGTTACGCCAAAGCATTCCCCTGACTCACCTCCCTGCCGGGTAGTAGTGGCAGAGGTTAAAACGGCTTTGATTATAAATTTATATGTCAGAAAAAAGATTTAAGTACATTTATTTCCAGTATTGTCCCCTTCTCTCACCACTATCACTGCTCAGCTCAGGACAAAAAAAAGCATCTCGGCCGAGATGCTTTTTTGATCACACTAATATTCTTATCAATTACTGTTTTTCTCTCCAGAGCCGCTTACTTTCCTCCTTTAACGCCCCTCATACAAAACTTTGATCACATTCTCAATCGGCGGCTCCTGAACGGACAAATCCCGGATCGTGCTGCTCTTGTTCACCAACGCAATGAATTCGTTCAGGGGGAAGGCCGTCAGGTCCAGTTCCAATTCGGCCTGGTAAGGGGAGAGCCGGTTGGTGATGGTGACCCCCGGCCGGTCCAGCGCGGGAAGGGGGTGAATGGTGGTCACGGCGATAATTTTTTTCTCCCCTAACTGCCGGCGCAAGGCGGGCAGGGCATCGTCGAAGACAATCTCCCCGTGGTTGATCACAATCACCCTTTGCGCCAAATGCTCGATATCGCCCAAATCGTGGGTGGTCAGGATAAAGGTCACCCCGCGTCTGTTCATTTCCAGGATAAACTGGCGGATCTTATCCTTGGCGATTACATCAAGGCCGATGGTGGGCTCATCCAAAAAAACAATCTCCGGCCGATGGAGCATCGCCATGATAAACTCACATTTCATGCGTTCGCCGAGGGAGAGCTGGCGGGTGGGTTTCCGGATCAAGTCCCCCACCCCCAAGAGTTCCACCATATATTCCATGGTCTCTTTAAACTCCCGCTCCGGAAGGGCATAGATGGCTTTATTAAGGTAAAAGGCGTCAATGGGCGGAATATCCCATAACAGCTGGGATTTCTGGCCGAAAACCGCCCCGATTTTCGCCACGTACTTTTTCCGGTCCCGCCAGGGGATGTAACCCATAACCTCTACCTTCCCGGCGGAGGGATAAAGAATCCCGGTTAAAATCTTGAGAGTGGTGGATTTCCCGGCGCCGTTGGGCCCCAGAAAGCCCACCAGTTCCCCCTGGTCAATCTGAAAGGAGATCCCTTTTAAAGCCTCAATATAAATGGGTTTCCGGACAAAGAGGCTTTTCAGCGTTTCCCCGAAACTGCTGCCCCGCTGGTAGGTTTTATAGACTTTCTTTAAATCTTCGACGGTAATCAACATCTTACCCACCTGCACTGGTATATTTTTTTAGCATCGCCCGCCAAAACAACAGGCTCCCGGCCAGAAAAAGGAGGCTGACCCCTACGGTCCTCCAGGTGCCGGGGGAAGGACGGCCCAGTAAAACCGAAGCCGGCACGGAACCAAGAATCGCGATGGGAATAATGCCTGTAATTACCGTCTGGACTGGCTTGGAGAAGATGGCCGCCGGATACAAACCGAAGTTGGTCAGAGAATTAAAGATATCGTAAACCCGGATATTCCCAATCCAGACGATCCCGATCCCTGCTAAAGTCACCCCGTAGGCAAAAAGGGTCAGCAGGGTAATGAGAAACAGGGCCAAAAACTGGAGCCATTCCCCCACCCCCGGGGGTGGCAGCCGGCGCAAGGCCAGCGTGAACAAAGTAGCGCCGCCAATCAATTTCCCCAGATCCTCAGCGTCAAAGCCGGTCACAATCGCCATAAAAAGGGCGGATTTGGGCTTAATCATCAATAAGTCAAAGGCGCCACCGCGCACCCGTTCAACGGTGTTCCAGACGATCCCGAAAAAGAAGGGATAGGCGATCCCCTTGCCCAAAAGAAAGACCCCTTGAATGAGCAAGGCTTCATACATACTCCAGCCGGGGAAACTGGCTCCGTTTTCATAGATCAAAATGGTGATCAGCGGCGCCGCCATCTCCACCAGCAGCATGATCAGAATACTTAGGAAATAGTCACCCCGGTATGCCATCCGGCTCGCCAGCGCCGTCTTGACCCCCGCCAAGTAAATCCGAAGGTTAGTTCTCATGCGCCCACCCCCGTAAACCGCTTAATCCCGAAATACCACAAAATCCGGGAGAGCAGAAACATGAGCACAACCGCCAAGAACTGCAGGGCCACCACCTGAGGAATGGGAAGGGTGATCCCGGCCAGTTCATAATGGCCGATGAAGACCCGGAT